>JBMNCP010000110.1:0-54270 GCA_049366795.1 Desulfobacterales bacterium | reverse complement strand
ATTGCCCGCCTGGCGCCGCCCATCATTGGTTGCCGAAACCGTTTTGCTCCCCACAGTCCGGACACTGCCAAGTAATCCCGTTGCAGCTCATCCCCCAGAAGTTCTCTTCCATGCAATTCTGGCAGATGGCGAAACCGCAACGGCGGCATTGCCAGTTGAACGGCACATGGGCCCCGCAGCAGTGGCAAATCTTTTCCCTTGCCCATCTTCTTCCGTGCCTACGCCCGGATCGGTCCGCGGCAGAGTTGTTCATGATCCACCTTGATGCACCGGTTCATCACCACGTCGATGCCGGCGGCATTGAGCATGAGGGCGGCTCCGAAATGCTCGATTCCCTCCTGCATCCAGACCAGCCTGGGTTCGAGGAGCAGCGCCGCCTTCGCCATCTCCATGACGTGGGCGGCGTTTCGGAAGACGTCGACGATGTCCACAGGTTCGGTGATGTCGGCAAGGCTCCGGAAGACCGGGAGGCCCAAAAGGCGTTTCTGGCCCGGACGAACCGGCAGCACCCGATAACCGTTGTCCGACAGGTAGATGGCCACCTTGTGGGAATCGCGGTCCGGTTTCGGGCTGACCCACGCCACGGCGATGGTCTTCGCCGCCAGGAGATGGTCCCGGATCGGACCTTCATCGGTCAGAATCCGTCCCCTTGCCACCGGCGCCTCCGTATGCTTGTTGTTTGAAACGATAGATGATATGGCTTTGGCCGCTGCTTTGAATGCTTCCCGCGGAATGCTGCGGGGCACTTCGCTGAAAGTAAAACGGCCGTTTCCTTCAGGTTTGCCCGCGACCCGTTCGCCCGGCCCCCTGCGAAGAGGGCTGGCCCGGTCTCGCGCCCCAGGGCCGGCAAACCTACCCCATGCACCGGGAGAAGTCAATCCGGTCGAAACCCAGGAAGAAAATCGCCCATGTCCGAGTCGAAGATCCTCTATCTCGTGGACGGCAGCGCCTATGTCTACCGGGCCTATCACGCCATCCGAAGCCTTTCCAATTCCAGGGGGCTGCCGACCAACGCGACCTTCGGCTTTTCACGGATGCTCCTCAAGCTTGTCGAGGATCGATCTCCCAGCCATGTCGGGATTTTCTTCGACGCCAAGGGGCCGACCTTCCGGCACGAGCGCTTCTCCGACTACAAGGCCAACCGCCCGCCCATGCCCGACGACATGGTCCTCCAGCTGCCCTACATCAAGAAGGTGATCGAGGGTTTCCGGTTTCCGACGATCGAACTGGAAGGCTTCGAGGCGGACGACCTGATCGGCACCATCGCCCGGGTTTCCGTCCGGCAAGGCTTCGAGGTGATCATGGTCACCGGCGACAAGGACTTCGTCCAACTCCTGGAGCCGCGGGTCACCATCTGGGATCCCATGAAGGACCTGACCATCGACCACGAGGGATTCCGGGATTCCAAGGGGATCGAGCCCCGACAGGTGGTGGACGTCATGGGGCTGTCGGGCGACACATCGGACAATATCCCGGGCGTGCCCGGTATCGGCCCCAAGATCGCCCTCGCCCTGATTCGGGATTTCGGGAGTCTCGAAGGGCTCTACGAGCAGGTGGACACCCTCAGGTCCAGGAAAAAGCTGTTCGAAAACCTCGTCACCTACAAGGACCAGGCCTTCCTAAGCCGCGATTTGGCCCGGATCCGGACCGACGCCCCCATTGACTTCGACGGCGAGACATTCCGCAGAAGGCCTCCGGACCGGGAATCGCTTTCCTTGCTGTTCGGTGAAATGGAATTTCGTCAGCTTCAGCATGAGTATGCCGACGGCAAGGAGGCGCCCAACAAGGATTACCGGGCCATACTGGACGCCGCCGGGCTGGAGGAGCTGATCAAATCGCTGGAATCGGCCGAGCGGATCGCCGTGGACACCGAAACCACGTCCCAGGACCCGCTCAAGGCCGACCTGGTCGGTTTGTCATTTGCGGTGAGGCCGCACCAGGCGTGGTATATCCCGCTTCGCCACCGCTACCTGGGCGCTCCGCGGCAGCTGAATCGGGACCAGGTGCTCGACCGGCTCCGGCCGGTTCTCGAATCTCCGAAGCCGGCCAAGATCGGCCAGAATATCAAGTACGACTGGCTGGTGCTTCGCCGGCACGGCGTCGACCTTGCCGGAGTGGTCTTCGACACCATGGTGGCCTCCTATCTGCTCAACCCGTCCAAGCGGTCCCACGGCCTGGATCAGATCGCCCTGGATTTCCTGAACCACAAGACCATTTCCTACGCCGATGTCGCCGGAAAGAACACTTTTGATACGGTTGCCATCGAAGATGCCGTGCCCTATGCCTGCGAAGACGCGGATATCACCCTGATGGCCAGCGAGGTTCTGGCCCGGCGAATGTCGGAAATCGGACTGACCCCGCTGTTCGATTCCGTGGAAATGCCCCTGGTGCCGGTCCTGCTGAGAATGGAGCAAAGAGGCATCTGCGTGGACGTCGACAGGCTGAAGGCGCTGTCCCGGTCCTTCGAACACCAGTTGGAAGACCTGGAAACCGCCATCCATGCCATGGCGGGCGAAGCTTTCAACATCAAGTCCTCCCAGCAGCTGGGTCAGATTCTTTTCGAGAAGCTTCAGCTGCCCGTGCAGAAAAAAACCAAGAAAAGAACCGGCTACTCCACGGACGTGGAAGTGCTGACCGCTTTGGCCGCGCATCATGAACTGCCCGCCATGATTCTGCGGCACCGAACGCTCGCCAAGCTCAAGAGCACCTATGCCGATGCGCTCCTGGAGATGGCGGATCCGCAAACCCGGAGAGTTCACACCTCCTTCAACCAGACCGTCACGGCCACCGGCCGGCTCAGCAGCTCGGACCCCAATCTTCAGAACATTCCCATTCGAACCCAGGAAGGGTTGGAGATCCGCAGAGCATTCGTACCCCGGGAGGGATGGCGGTTGATATCCGCGGACTATTCCCAGGTGGAGCTCAGGATCCTCGCGCATTGCTCGGAAGACGAAATTCTGATCCGTGCCTTCCGCGCGGACGAGGACATCCACACCCGAACCGCGTGCGAGGTGTTCCACGTTGCGCCGGAGGAGGTCACGCCGGAACTGCGGCGGCACGCCAAGGTCATCAACTTCGGCATCATCTACGGCATGGGCCCGTACAGTCTCTCGCAGGACCTGGGAATCTCCCAGAAGATGGCCAAAACTTATATCGACAGTTATTTCGATCGGTACCAGGGCGTGAAGCGTTTCATCGACGAGACCATCGAGACCGCCCGAAGCACGCAGCGCATCAGCACCCTGCTCGGACGGATCAGGCTGCTGCCGGACATCAACAGCGGGAACCCCAATCTGCGGCGTTTCGCCGAAAGGACGGCCGTGAACACGCCGATCCAGGGCTCCGCGGCCGACCTGATCAAGCTGGCGATGATCCGGGTGGACCGGCGGCTGGCGGAGAAAGGTTTTTCCACCGCCATGCTGTTGTCCGTCCACGATGAGATCGTACTGGAGGCCCCGCCGGAGGAGCTGGAAGCGGTCGACCGGCTGCTTCGCAGCATCATGGAGTCCGTCTGGCAGCTTCACGTGCCCCTCAAGGTGAACGTCTCCAGCGGCTGCAATTGGGCGGAAGCGCACTGACATTGCCCTGGAGGTCTCCCGGCATTATCGTGGGAGGCTGAATCACTCCAAAGGATATTATCCCATTTCAACCGCCGCTTTCCGAAGCGGCACGGATACTTCAGGTAACGCAATGACACCAGGCCGGCGAAATTCACTGCTGTGCCCGGGCTGCCGCAAACTGATCAGCTCGGATGAGCCCCGCTGCCCTCACTGCGGGCTGGAACGGCCCGGACACCACCTCCGGCACGCCCTCTGGACGAAGCCTTTCCGGGATCCCACTCAGTTGATACGCTCCCTGATCGCCCTGAACGTGGCGATGTTCGTGGTCTCCCTCGTGCTCAACGTGCGGGAGTTCCACCTGTCACTGAGCCCGTTCGGCTTCCTTGCCCCAGCCCAGAACAGTCTCCTGCTGCTGGGCGCCACGGGCCGATACGCCATCGACCAGATCCTGATCGGCATTACCGGCATCGACGCCCTGGACCGCGGTCTCCGATGGACGACGCTGCTCACCGCCAACTACCTCCACGGCGGGCTGCTCCATATCGTCTTCAACATGATCGCCCTGCTCCAGATCGGCCCCCTGGCGATTCGGGAATACGGCACCCACCGCATGTTCCTGATTTACACGATTGGGGGGATCCTGGGGTTCTACATTTCCTATGTCGCGGGGATCTGGTCGACCATCGGCGCCTCGGGGGCGATCTGCGCGCTCATCGGGGCGATGATCTACTATGGAAAGAGCCGCGGCGGCGATTACGGCAACGCCATATTCCGGCAGATCGGCGGCTGGGCGATCGGGCTGTTTCTGTTCGGGCTTCTGCCGGGGATCAACAACTGGGCCCACGGCGGCGGGATGGCGGCCGGCGCATTGATCGGATTTCTCATGGGCTACAGCGATAGGAAAAGGACAACGCCGCTTCAGAAGAGGCTGGCAGGTCTTGCAGCGGCCGTAACCATCGTCCTGCTGGCAGGGTCAACGCTCTTCGGACTCTTCTATGTGTTGACGTCCTGATCCGGCAAGGGCCGTCTTCAGCCCCGCGGTCAGGATCAGAATGCCGACGATCTGCACCAGGTGGAAAACGCCGTTGTGGTCGAACGGCCAGATCAGCGTCACCCGAACGGAGCCGCCGGCCTGCAAGGCCGCCGCCACGATCGAGACCAGCACCCCCCCGGCCATCAGCCAGGCGCCGGCAAGGAGGCGGGCCGCGGCCAGCCGGGTGTACACGGCCAGCGCGGTGAGCATCGCGGCCGCCTCGTAGATGATGAAAACGAAGAACGCACCGCCTGCCATTCGGGTCACCGCATAGAAGACCACTCCCAGCCCGATCATGACAGGGAGGGCCCGCTTCGCGAAACGCCTGCCCCACATATCCCTGAAAGCGCCGAGACAGAAGAGGGCCACGGCCAACCCGAGGGATAGGTTGAGCGGCTGCCACAAAAGATCCCGGAGGGCGGCGGACGTCTGAAACCCGTGGGCGATCGCTCCGAGAACGGCCGCCAGGGCAAGCAGGCCGAACGTCCAGCTCCAGAGCTTCACCTTGAACGGATCGCTCGAGCGGTGGCG
Organism: Desulfobacterales bacterium; assembly: GCA_049366795.1. GTDB lineage: Bacteria > Desulfobacterota > Desulfobacteria > Desulfobacterales > UBA5852 > CALNZV01. Next base: position 49,146 of record JBMNCP010000110.1, on the reverse strand, counting down.
GCGAAGGGCGATCATGCACGCGACGGCCACCAGGGCCAGAACCGCATCCGTGGCCGCCGTGGTCTGCTCGGTCGGAATGTCGATGAATGCCATCGATGCCTCCCGGGAGTCGTCAGGCGGTTAATCCGACAGGTAGTATTCGACGGTTGACACGACCCGCACCTTCTTGACGTAAGGCGTGTTCCGGTCCCGATCCTCGATGGTGAACTGGCCCTGGGAGGCCCGCCGGATCTTTCCCAGGCGGCTGCTCGAATCCTGGGCGAACTTCTGCGCCACCTCCCTCGCCTTGGTGGTCGCCTCTTCGATCATCTCCGGCTTGACGTCGTTCAACCGCGTGAAGATGTATTCGGTGGTGCTGTGGTAATCCCCGCCCGAAAAGGCGATTCCCTTCTTCCCCAGTTCAACCAGTCTTCGAATGACCGCCCGAACCGTGTCGACCTTTGGCGAATATACGGTCACGGTCTGCGTCGCGGAATACCTGAATTCGATGCGCGAATTGTCGCCATAGGACTGGGCCAGCTTGTCCGTCACCACCGGCGAGGCCACCGTGATCTCATCGGAATGGATGCCGTTCCGCTCCAGGAAGCCCACGATTTCGACCGTATTCGATTCCAGCGTCGAATAGAGTTCGGTCAGGTTATTGGTAGCGGCAACGAACTGAATGGGCCACAAGGCGATGTCGGCGGGATATTCCCTCTCGGAGAGGCCCTTCACCGTCACCGAACGCTCGAGTTTCTTGAACTCGATGAGCTGCGACCCCAAAAACCATCCCAGCACGGATAATCCGAGGAAAATGAACAGCCCCAGTATGAACGCACTTTTGGCATGGTTTTCGGGCATTTCCCCCTCCTCAACAATTGAATTTGAGCGGGAACCTTTCGGTTCCTTGACCCGGGCGCCGCTGTGACCATCCGATTCCGATGAAAAGCAAACCGCCGCCGGATTCATCCAGCAGCGGTGTCGGTCACTCCATTCATGGGCGTTCCGCCTACCTCAGGATCTTCGTGATCCTCGGGCGATAAGCCTGATGACGGGCCATCCGGTTTCCCTTGTACTTGATGAACAGGACGGAGACCGCGAAGGCCCCGAGACCCAAGGTTGCGGACATGGCCGAATCGTCGAGTCCCAGACGCCCGGCCATTCCGACACCGATCGTCGCCCCGGCGATCATGCAGATGATGGGAAAGACATAGAGGAGAAAGCTCGCCTTGAGCAGGGATGCCGTTTCCATGTCGACGACGATCCGGTCGCCAACCTGGGCTCCCATGGGGTTGAGGACTTCCACCTCCATTTCACCGCGTTGTCCCGCGCAGGATCCATGCGCCGAGCACTGCTCGCAGGCTTCCGAGGGAAGGACCTTGACCCAGGCGGTTTCTCCCCCGCTCTTGATGACAATCCCGCGTTCGGTCGGCATGTCCGTCAGGGCTCCTGTCGACGGCCGGCCGTGCCGGTCGGCCTGGATTGGGTTTACTTCAAGGGTTCCGCATTGCAGAGCCATTCCTGTCTCTGCCGCCGCCGATCGTCGATTCCACCGTGACAGGATGGTCAATCACCACGTCTGGCTTGTCAAGACGGTCACTCCGGCAAAAGCAGACTATGCCGTCTCTGCAATCTCTGCCGGGCTTTCCTGGATCCGAACGGTCCGCTCGTAGCAGATCAGGCCGCATTGCAGACATCGTCCGGCTTCCCGCCGCGCGGCGGCCTCGGAGAAGCCAAGCTCCAGCTCGCCCTTTTTCGGGAGATCCCCTGGATCGGCCATGGGCATGATTTCCCTCGGTTCGACCGCCACCCGCTCCACGGCAGCCACATTCTGGATCACGCTGGTGGTGGTAATCACGTCTTCGGGTGCACCGGGGGCGATGTCGTACATGAGCTGATGAATGGAGGCGGCCGCCCTACGCCCGGCACCGATGGCCTTGATGGCACCGCTGAAGTCGGTCTGGACGTCGCCGTTTGAGAAAATGCCGACTTCGCTGGCGAAGTTGGGCTGTTTGTATGGCTGAACCGCCGCCCAGCGAAGCGATCCGTTCGCCGCCGCGTCGGCGGCCTTCGTCTCGGAGACATCGCCCTCCGGGCGTTTCCGGACAAAGATGAGCTCGGGATAACGCCCCGCCGCGAGCACCAGGCAGTCCGCAGGAATCACGGTTTTGCCGAGATGGTCGAGATCGGCGTATTCGATCTCCACCAGCCGGTCGTCTTCGCCCGAAAGCCCTGTCAGACCCGCGTTGAAGATCACCCGGATGCCTTCTCCTCCAAGGGATTCCACGGCTTCTGAATTGAGCGGCGCGGTGTCGGGCGACTCCCTGAACAATACGGTCACAGAGGAGGCGCCCAGCCGCTGGGCGATCGACGCCGCCTCCGCGGCAAGATTTCCGCCGCCCGCGATGACGACATTGGGTCCCACGGTGAGACCGTTCCCGCCGAAGCGGCCCGACCGGATGAAATCGATCAACAGGTGGGTGCCGGGAACGACCGGATCGATGGGCTTCGATTCCCCCCGGGCCAGCCGGCTGTCCCAGCCGCCGGTGGCGAGAAAGACGGCATCGTTGCCTTCCCCGAGAAGTCCGGGCAGCGAAAAATCCCTTCCGATCACCTGGCCCGTCCGGGCCTCCACTCCCATCTCGAGGATGCCGTCCACATCCCAGTCGAGAACGTCATGGCTCAGCCGGTATCGGGAAATCGCGCTTCTGAGCAGGCCGCCCAGCTGGTCCATTCCTTCGTAGACGATCGCACCGTGCCCGAGCCGGGCGGCAAAGAACGCCGTGGACAGCCCTTGGACGCCCCCGCCCACGACGGCGATCTTCCGGCCGGTTTCCGGGGCCTTGAAGGGCTGGACGTGCTGTTTTGTCGACCACTCGTAGTCCGCCGCATAGCGTTTGAGGAAATTGATGGCCACCGGTTCGTCGACCATATTCCGGCGGCAGTCGAGTTCGCAGGGCCTCGGGCAAATCCGTCCGATGACCGTCGGGAAGGGATTCCGCTCCTTGATGACCAGGACCGATTGAATGTAGTCCCCCAAGCTGATCTGCCGGATGTACTTCCGGATGTTGATGCCCGCCGGGCAGGCCCGCTGACAGGGCGTGGTGCACTCATCGGTGGTGTATTCCCGGAGGATGCGCCGCGTGACCGACGACAGGGTGATGATATGCTTGGGGCAGACGCGCTCGCAGGTGCCGCATCCGGTGCATTTGATTTCGTCGACGATCGGCAGTCCGTCCTTCCCCATGGCAATGGCATCGAAGGGGCAGGCCCGTTCGCAGCTGCCCAAGCCAAGGCATCCGATGGTGCAGACTTTCATTCCGCCGCCGAGCAGCGCCATCGCGCGGCAATCCCGGACGCCGTCGTAGCGATACTTGAGATCCGCCTTGTCCGGCCCGAAGTAGCAGCCTGGGCGGGCAATGTCCGGCTCCTTGGCCTCCACTGCGACGCCAAGGATTCCCGCAATGGCCACGGCCACTTCGGGACCGGCGGCTACGCAGGAATTGGGGGCGGCGCGGCCGGTAACGATCGCCTCGGCGTTGGCGCTGCAGCCCGGCAGTCCGCAGCCGCCGCAGTTGGCCCCTGGAAGTGCATCTTCAACAGCGAGGATTTTGGGATCGACGTATACGTAGAAAATCTTGGAGGCGGCCGCCAGCACGATGCCGACGACGATCCCGATCCCACCCAGCATAATTATGGCTTCGGTCATGATGCGTCCCCTGAAATGATACGGTTACCAGGTCCTCACTGGATAGCGCCGAACTTGCACCGGTCGTAGCAGGTCAGGCACTGGATGCACTTTTCCTTGTCGATCCGGGCGACCTGCTTCTTTTCCCAGACAATGGCATCCACCGGGCAGCCTTTGTAGCAGAGGCCGCATTTGGTGCAGAGGTCGGGATCGACTTCGAACTTGAGCAGCGCCACGCAACGCTTGGCGGGACAAACCCGGTCGAAGATGTGGGCTTCGTATTCGTGTCGGAAATACCGGAGGGTGGAGAGCACCGGGTTGGGGCCGGTCTGCCCGAGTCCGCAAAGCGCCGTATCCTTGATGACATAGGAGAGCCTTTCGAGCTCATCCAGATCCTCGGGCTCCCCCTTCCCTCCGCAGATTTTCTCCAGGAGTTCGAGCTGCCGCCGGGTGCCCTCCCGGCAGGGCGTGCATTTCCCGCAGGATTCGTCCTGGATGAAATCCATGAAGAAGCGCGCCATGTCCACCATGCAGGTGTTGTCGTCCATGACGATGGCGCCGCCGGAACCCATGATCGCGCCCACCTTTGCGATCTCCTCGTAGTCCACGGGCGTGTCGAGGTGCTGTTCCGGCACGCAGCCGCCGGAAGGGCCGCCCAGCTGAACCGCCTTGAACTTGCGCTTCTTGGGGATTCCGCCGCCGATTTCGAAAATCATCTTGCGCAGGGGCGTCCCCATCGGCACCTCGACCAGTCCGATGTTGTTCACATCGCCGGAAAGGGCGAAAACCTTGGTTCCCTTGCTGGTTTCGGTCCCCACGCTGGCATACCACGCCCCTCCGTTGAGGATGATCTGGGGGACGTTGGCCAGGGTTTCCACGTTGTTCAGAATGGTGGGCTTTTCCCAGAGGCCCTTGTGGGCGGGAAACGGCGGTCTCGGGCGGGGCATGCCGCGCTTGCCCTCGATGGAGCGCATGAGCGCCGTCTCCTCCCCGCAGACAAAGGCGCCGGCCCCCTGGTAGATCTCCACGTCGAAATCGAACCCGGACCCCAGGATGTCCTTTCCGATCAGCCCTCGCTCCCTGGCCTGTTCGATGGCGATCTCCAGCCGGCTGATGGCCAGGGGATATTCGGTTCTGGCATAGATGTAGCCATGATGGGCGTTGATCGCCCGGGCGGCGATGACCATCCCTTCCAGGACCGCGTGGGGATCCGCCTCCAGGATGCTGCGGTCCATGAAGGCGCCGGGATCGCCTTCGTCGGCGTTGCACAGGACGTATTTGACGTCGCCCGGACTGCCCTTGGCGAATGCCCACTTGATGCCGGCGGGAAAACCCGCCCCTCCGCGCCCGCGGAGTCCCGAAATCTTCATCTCGTTGACGATGTCGTCGGGCGTCATTTCATGAAGGGCCTTGGCGGCGGCAAGGTAGCCGTCCCGTCCGATATAGTCGCCGATGGATTCCGGATTGATCATCCCCTTGTTGCGAAGCGCCCGGGGCATCTGTAGCGCGAAAAACGGGATGTCGTTCTGTACGGGAATCTTTTTCTTGGTGCCGGGCTCCTTGTAGAGAAGCCGCTCCACGGGATTGCCGTTGAGGATGTGCTGCTCCAGGATTTCCGGGATGTCGTCCACGGAAATTTTCTGATAGAAGACGTCGCCGGGATGAACCACCATGATCGGACCCATGGCGCAGAACCCGTTGCACCCGGTTTCGACGACCTCCACCCGGTCGGTCATCCCTTTTTCCGCAATGACGTTGCGAAGTGCCTCGATGACGGGGATGCTGCCGGTGGCGTGGCATCCGGTTCCGCCGCACACCATGAGACGGGTGATGCCTTCGGCGACCAGTGCCCGCGCGTTTTCATCACGAAGCTGTTTCAGGTCCTCAACGGTTAACTTGGCCATACCCCCACATCCTTTCCATCCTCACCAGGAGCCGTCCAACCCTCGGAGCCCGTTCATGTACAGCTTGCCGATGGAGACGAACATGGAAAACTCCGTTACCAGAAGCGGAAGCCCGAACGTCTTCGCCTGTTGAATCACCGAAGCCTTGGGTTTCTGGCCGCGGACGAACACCACGGCACCGACTTCGGCGATCTTCGCGGTCTGCACGACCTGCTCCGTCGTCACGCCGGTGAGCACCACCGCATCCCTGGCCACGGCCGACAAAAAGGCGTCCATGATGTCCGCCCCGCCCCCGGCAACGATGGTTTTGTTGAGCTGATCCTCGCCGGTCAGGATGTCAGCCTTCAGTATGTCTCTGATCTCAGACAGCTTCATTGGGCACCTGTATGCGCTTACGCGTATCTTTCGAGTATGTTGATGACCTTGTCGGAGCTGACGTCGCCGTGGGTATCGGAGCCCACGACCATGACGGGGGCCAGCCCGCAGGCCCCCAGGCACCGCACCGGTTCGAGGGAGAAGCGCCTGTCCTCCGTGGTTTCGCCCTCTTCGAGGCCGTATTGATTGCAAATCCGCGAGATCACCTCTTTGATCCCCTTCACGTAGCAGGCGGTTCCGGTGCACACCTTGATCGTATGGCGCCCCTTGGGTTCGAGGGAGAAAAGAGCGTAGAAAGTCGCAACGCCGAAGACATCGCTCCTGGAAAGATTGAGGCCTTCAGCGATGTATTCCATCAGTTCGACGGGCAGATAGCCGACGGCATTCTGACAGCGCCGGAGAACGGATATCACCGCGCCCGGCTTGCTGCGGCTCTCCTCGATGATACCGTCGATCTGCTCCCACATGTCTTCCGTGATGTCCGGGTGGTCGGGTTTTTGAAGTTTGAGCATGCGCCTTCTCCGTTCGCTTCGGTTTTGATACCCGTCTACAAAGGCGGCAGGTTATCATAAATGATCTTCATCGGCAAGGAATTATCCGTGGTTCCGGGAGGATCGGCAGGCTCGGGGAGCCGCCCCGGCGGCCCCTCCGGGGCCGGTTCGGCTTGACGCCCCGCTGACGCCTGGACTATAAGGCCGTGACCCCGAACCCCCTGCCGTATCCGTGAAAGGAGGCGCGGTGCCCCATTCCCCCGAGGAACAATTGGCGATGGTCGAGGAAGCCGCCGGTTTCGTTGCGGAACGGTGCGATGTCCGGCCGGAGGCCGCCGTCATGACCGGAACCGGCCTGGGCGACGCGGCCGAGGGCATGGATGTCCGGTTTGCCGTCGACTACGGACGGATTCCCCATTTTCCCGTGTCCACCGTCCAGAGTCACCGGGGAAGGCTGCTGATCGGCCTGATGAGAGGGCGACCGGTCGCCGCCCTACAGGGACGGATCCATCTCTACGAGGGATACGGCCCGATGCAGGTCGCGTTTCCCGTCCGGCTGATGCGGGCTCTGGGCGCCAGAACGTTGATTGCCACCAATGCCGCCGGAGGCCTGAATCCCCGCTTTGGCCCCGGCGACATCATGGGAATCCTGGACCACGTCAATCTGACGGGTGAGAACCCGCTGGTCGGCCCCAACGTCGACGAATGGGGCCTCAGGTTTCCGGACATGAGCCGCGGCTACGACCCCGGTCTCGCGAGAATCGCGGCCGGCATCGCGCGGAAGGAGGGCCTGCCGTACCGGACCGGGGTCTATGCCGGCCTCAAGGGCCCCTCCCTGGAAACGCCCGCGGAGGTGCGGTTTCTGACCGCCATCGGCGCCGATGCCGTGGGCTTTTCAACGGTGCAGGAGGTGATCGCGGCGGTTCACGCCGGGATGCGCGTGGCGGCTTTTTCCATCATCACCAACGTACACCGCCCCGACACGCCCTCGCCATCGACGGTCGAGGAGATCATCGAGGTGGCAAACCGCGCGGCCCCCGGTCTTCAGACCCTGGTGGCCGGCCTCGTCGAGGCGATCGATACCGATGACAACCGTTGATCTGCTGGTCCGGAACGGACGGATCCTGACCATGGAACCGGACCGCCGAATCATCGAAAACGGATTCGTAGCCGTCAGCGGCGGCAGAATCACCGCCGTCGAATCCCATGAAACCCTGGCCGCCTGGACCGCCGCCGAAACCATCGACGCACGAGGCGGCATCGTCATGCCGGGCCTGGTCAACACCCACACGCATGCGGCGATGACCGGGTTCCGCGGCCTGGCGGACGACATGCCGCTGATGACCTGGCTCGAGGAGCACATCTTTCCGGCCGAAGCCGGCCTCGACGCCGGAAAGGTGAGGGCCGGCACGCTGCTGGCCTGCGCCGAGATGATCCTTTCCGGGACCACCTGCTTCTGCGACATGTACCTCTTCGAGGACGCCGTGGCCGAAGCCTCGGCCGATGCGGGCATCCGGGCGGTCGTGGGCGAGGTGCTCTACGACTTCCCGTCGCCCAACTACGGCGCGATCGAAAACGGTTTCGCCTACACCGAAAAGCTGATCGACAAGTGGCGAGGCCATCCGCTCATCACCATCGCCGTAGAGCCCCATTCCCCCTATCTCTGCGCGCCGGACCTGCTCAGACAGGCGGCGGGACTGGCCCGGGACAATGCGATTCCCCTGGTGATCCACGTGTCCGAGACGCAGGGCGAGGTCGAACGCACCCGGGGTCAGTTCGGATGCACGCCGGTAGAGCATCTGGAACAGCTCGGCATTCTCGCTCCCAACCTGCTCGCCTGCCATTGCGTGGCGCTGACCGATGAGGACATGGACCTGCTCGCCAGGCGCGGCGTCAAAATCGCCCACAACGCGGAAAGCAACATGAAGCTCGCCTCCGGGGTGGCGCCGGTTCCGGAACTGATAAAACGGGGCATCTGCGTCGGCATCGGCACCGACGGCTGCGCCTCCAACAACAACCTGGACCTGTTCAGCGAAATGGACACCGTGGCCAAGCTCCACAAGGTGGCCACCCTGGATCCCACCGTGATGCCGGCGGAGACGGTGCTCCGGATGGCGACCATCGACGGGGCAAGGGCGCTGGGGCTGGAAGAGCGGATCGGCTCCCTGGAGGTCGGCAAACAGGCGGACCTGATCGTCATCGACATGGATCAGCCGCACCTCACGCCGCTTTATCACCCGGCCTCCCACCTGGTCTACGCGGTCCGGGGCAGCGACGTGGACACCACCATCATCAACGGAAGGGTGGTGATGACGCGGCGCCGCCTCCTCACGATCGACCTGGAGCGGGTGTCCGCCAATGTCCGCCGCTGGGCCGACGGAATCCGGCGTCTGGCCTGATCCGTCCGGATTGCAGCCACGACGACTCTAGAGCGAAAGCGACATGCTCGACATCCTGATTCACAACGCCGCCGTCCTCACGGTCAACCCGGCCTTCGACATCCTGAGGCCGGGTATGGTCGGCATCCGGAACGGAATCATCGAAACCGTCCACCCGGAATCTCCGGAGGCCCGGAGACCTCGGGCGCGGTCGACCGTCGACGCCGGGGGCGGGATTCTCATGCCCGGCCTGGTCAACGCCCACACCCACCTGCCCATGGTGCTCTTCCGCGGACTGGCGGATGATCTTCCCCTCGACGACTGGTTGAACCTGCACATCTTCCCGGCGGAAGCCCGCCACATCCGGCCCGCCGCCGTGGGCGCCGCAACCCGCCTGGCCTGCGCCGAACTGTTGCTCTCCGGGACCACGACCTGTTGCGATGCCTATTTTCACGAGGACACGGTCGCCGAATGCCTGAGCGAAATGGGGATGCGGGCGGTGGCGGCACAGGGGGTAATCGATTTCCCGGCGCCCGGTGTACCGGATCCCGCCTCGAACATCGAGGTTGCGCGGGACTTCGTGGAAAAATGGACGACGAGAGACACGCTCGTCACCCCGTCCATCTTCTGCCACTCCCCCTATACCTGCGGCGAGGCCACCCTGAAACGCGCGAAGGCGGCGGCCGACGATCTGGGCGTGATTCTCCAGATCCACGTGGCCGAAACCCGCCAGGAGGTCGAGAGAAGCCTGGCCGAACACGGCCTCACGCCGGTTCGGCGCCTCGACCGCATGGGGGTCCTGGACGAGCGCACCCTGCTGGTCCACTGCGTCTGGCTGGCTGATGATGACATTGAAATCCTTGCCGAGAGAGGCTCTCCGGTGGTCCACTGCCCGGAAAGCAACATGAAGCTCGCCTCCGGGGTGGCTCCCGTTCCCCGGCTTCTGGCGGCCGGGGCGACGGTGGGACTGGGCACGGACGGCGCGGCCAGCAACAACGACCTCGATCTGTTCAGAGAAATGGATGCGGCGGCCAAACTCCACAAGATGGCAACGGGCGATCCGACGGCCATGGACGCCCGCACCGTTCTCCGGATGGCGACATCGAACGCGGCGGCGGCCATCGGCCTGGGCGAAATCGCGGGAAGCATCGAACCCGGCAAGGCCGCCGACCTGGTCTTCCTCGATCCGGGCCATCCGGCCCTGATGCCGGACTACCACCCGGAATCGCTGGCCGTCTATGCCGCCGGCGGCGGCACCGTCAGGGACGTCATGGTGGGCGGGCGGTTTCGGGTCCGCAACCGGCGCCTGACCGGGGGCGACATGGACCGGATCATGGAGGAGGTCCGCTCTGCCGCACGGGAAATCGGCGGACCGGCGGCCGGCTGACCCGCAGGAGGATGGGATGACCCTCAGGAACCGAATCCGGGCCGCCGCGGGCGAACACCCCTGCGACCTGCTGTTGACGAACGGGCGCGTCGTCAATGTCTTTTCCGGGCGGGTGGTCGATACCGATGTTGCCGTGGCGGAAGGCAGGGTTGTCGGCTTCGGCCCGAGACAGGCGCGCGAGATCATGGATCTCGGCGGCCGATACCTCTGCCCGGGGTTCATCGATGCGCATCTTCACATCGAAAGCGCCATGGTGGGCCCCGCGGAGTTCGCCAGGGCCGTCCTGCCGAGGGGCACCACGGCCGTGGTGGCGGATCCCCATGAAATCGCGAATGTCCTGGGGACCGACGGCATCGACTACATGCTCGCCGCGAGCGCGGGGCTGCCCCTGCGGTTTTTTTTCACCCTGCCCTCCTGCGTGCCGGCGAGTCCCATGGAAACCTCGGGCGCGATCCTGGCGGCCGGCGACCTCAAACCCTACATGGAGCACCCCGCCGTGGTGGGACTGGCCGAAATGATGAACTTTCCGGGTGTGGTGGCCGGCGATCCCGACGTTCTGGGAAAAATCCGCATGGCCCACTCGGCGGGGAAGCCCGTGGACGGCCATGCCCCGGGACTTTCAGGGCAGGCCCTCCATGCCTATCTTTGTGCGGGAATCGGCACTGATCACGAGTGCACCGGCGTTGACGAAGCCATGGAAAAACTCGAAGCCGGCATGCGCATCCTGATCCGTGAAGGCAGCGGGGCCCGAAACCTGGAGGCCCTGCTCCAGGCGGTGACCGAAAAAACCGCGCACCGGGTGATGTGGTGCACCGACGACCGCCATCCCCACGACCTGATGGCCGAAGGCCACATGGACGGGGTCGTACGGAAGGCCGTCCGGAAGGGCCTGGACCCACTGCTCGCGATCCGAATGGCCACCTTGAACCCGGCCGAGGCCTACGGCATCCGCGATGCGGGAGCCATCGCACCCGGCAGACGCGCCGACCTGGTCGTCTTCTCCGATCTCGCCAGCATCGAAGTCGAAATGGTGCTGTCCGCCGGACGTCCGGTGGCCCGCAGCGGGCGATTGGAGGATTCGATCGCCTTCCCGCCGCCCCCGCCCTGCCGTTCTTCTATGAACGTGGATCCCCGGCACGTGGAGTGGTCCATTCCCGCCGCCGGCAGCAGGGCGCGCGTGATCGGGATCGTCCCGGACCAGATCGTCACGCGCGGGCTGATCCTGCCGGTGCGGGTCGATAACGGCCGTGCCGTGGCCGACACCGGCAGGGACATCGTCAAACTGATGGTCATCGAGCGCCACACGGGCGATTCCGGACATGCCGCCGGGTTCGTCTCCGGACTCGGGTTGACCGCCGGGGCCATCGCCTCGAGCGTGGCCCATGATTCCCACAACCTCATCGTGGCCGGCGTGAACGACGCGGACATGGCAACCGCCGCCCGGGTCGTGGCTGAAATGGGCGGCGGGCTCGCCGCAGTCGCGGAGGGCCGGGTCATGGCCACCCTCCCGCTGCCGGTGGCCGGCTTGATGTCCGACCGATCCGTCCAGAGCGTCCGGGGCGACCTGGACAACCTGATCCGGGCGGCGGGCGCCCTGGGGTCGCGTCTTTCGGATCCGTTCATCACGCTCAGCTTTCTGGCCTTGCCGGTCATCCCCGATCTCAAGTTGACCGACAAGGGACTAGTCGATGTCAACCGGTTTGAAATCGTGGACCTTTTTGTCCCTTGAAGATAAGGAAGAACCCCTATGATAGTCGACGGAAAACCCACGCGGCCCATCTGGCTCGATGAAGCCTCCGGTGCCGTTCATGTCATCGATCAGCGCAGCCTCCCCCACGAACAGGTCGTCATGCCGCTGACGACGGTGGACCATGTGATCTTTGCCATCCAGGAAATGGTGGTCCGCGGCGCGCCGCTGATCGGCATCACGGGGGCATGGGGGGTCTATCTTGCCGCGCTCAACCGGCCGGCGGACCCTGAGAATGCGAAGGCGTACCTGCGGACGGAATGCGATCGAATCCAAACGGCGCGGCCCACGGCGGTGAACCTGGCCTGGGCCGTGGAGCGCCTTTATCGGGAAGTCTCGGCCGTGCCGGATCCCGAACGCTGGAAGGAGGCGGCCCGTCATGCGGCATCGGCCCTGGCCGAGGCCGAGGCCGAATGCTGCCGGAGGATCGGGGAAAACGGCCTTCCGCTGATCGAAGCGGCCGCCACGGGCAAGCGGGGAAGACCGGTGCAGATCCTCACCCACTGCAACGCCGGCTGGCTCGCCTGCATCGAGCACGGCACGGCGACGGCGCCGATCTATGCGGCCCACGACCAGGGCATCAAGGTCCATGTCTGGGTGGACGAAACGCGTCCCTTGAACCAGGGGGCCCGCCTGACGGCCTGGGAACTCTCGAAACACGGCGTCCCGCATACCGTCGTCACGGACAACGCCGGCGGCTATCTCATGCAGCAGGGCCTCGTGGACATGGTGATCGTGGGCACAGACCGCACGACCTACACCGGGGACGTGGCCAACAAGATCGGCACCTATCTCAAGGCGCTGGCAGCCCGGGACAACGGCATTCCCTTCTACGTCGCCCTTCCGTCCAGCACCTTCGACTGGACCATCGCCGACGGGGTTCGGGACATCCCGATCGAGGAGCGCGATCCCGACGAAGTCCGCTTCATCCAAGGGCTCGCCGCGGATGGGCTCCGGAGCGTCCTGGTGCCGCCCTCGGACAGCCCGGCTGGGAACTTCGCCTTCGACATCACTCCGGCACGGCTGGTGACGGGCTTCATCACCGAACGGGGCGTCTGCGGCGCCTCGGAGACCGAAATCCGGCAGTTGTTTCCAGAAAACGCCCCGGCGCCGGCAGGCCCGAATGCGCCGTCCCGCCTGGGTTGACATGCATCCGGGTTTGACTTACCTATCAACCGCCGCGGGCGGGAGAGCCCAAAAGGCCGGATCGATGCGGCCCGAAGCATCCGGTCCCGCGGTCGGGGCAAAGACAAACCGCGACGTCAGCCGGTTCCTTAGAAAGCGATACGAGCCACCCATGAATCAGAAAGCGAAAATCAACCAGATCCGGAACATCGGCATCATCGCACACATCGACGCGGGCAAGACCACCGTTACCGAGCGGATTCTCTACTACACGGGAAAATCCCACAAGATCGGCGAAGTCCATGACGGTGAAGCGGTGATGGACTGGATGCCCGACGAACAGGAGCGCGGCATCACGATCACCTCGGCCGTGACGACCTGCCGGTGGAAGGACGTGGAGATTCACCTGATCGACACACCCGGCCATGTGGATTTCACCATCGAGGTGGAGCGCTCGCTCAGGGTGCTCGACGGCGCGGTCGGTGTCTTCTGCGGCGTCGGCGGCGTCGAATCGCAGTCGGAAACCGTCTGGCGGCAGGCGGACAAGTACCACGTCCCCAAGATCGCCTTCGTCAACAAGCTGGACCGCATCGGCGCGGATTACTTCGGCGTCATCGAGGACATGCGCAAGAAGCTGCGGGCCAATCCCCTGGTGCTTCAGATTCCGATCGGCGCGGAGGAGGCATTGTCCGGCGTCGTCGACCTGCTGGCGCTCAAACGGATCGAGTGGGATGACGACACGCTGGGGGCGAGCTACAGCGTCGACGACCTGCCGCCGGAGATGCTCGAGGATGCGAAGCCGCACAGGGAAAAGCTCATCGAGGCGGTGGCGGAAATCGACGATGACATCATGGAAGCCTACCTCGCCGAAGAACCGATCGACACCGAGCGGCTCAAGGCGGGAATCCGCAGGGCGACCATCGCACTCAAGGGCGTACCGGTGCTGTGCGGCAGCGCCTTGAAGAACAAGGGCGTCCAGCCCCTTCTCGACGCCGTTGCCGACTATTTGCCGAGCCCGGTGGACGTGCCGCCCATCAAGGGCATCCACCCCGAAACCGGGGAGAACGTCAGCTGCCCGCCCCGGGATTCCGCCCCCCTGGCCGCACTGATTTTCAAGGTGTCGATGCTCGAAGGCCGCAAGTTGTCCTATGCCCGCGTCTACGCCGGCCGGCTCAAGGCCGGGGCCGAGGTCTACAATCCGGTCCGGGGAAAAAAGGAAAAGATTTCGCGTCTGCTCATGATGCATGCCAACAAGCGGGAGCGGGTCGAGGAGGTGGGGGCCGGCACGATCGTTGGCGTCGTCGGCCTGAAGGAGTCCTCCACCGGGGAGACCCTTTGCACCGTCGATCATCCGGTGCTGCTGGAGAATATCGAATTCTACCAGCCCGTCATCTCCGTGGCGGTGGAGCCCAAGACCCACGCCGACCAGGAAAAATTCGAGCAGGTCATCCAGAAGTTCATGGCTGAAGACCCGACATTGAAGGTCCAGACCGATTCGGACACCGGCCAGACGATTCTCTCGGGAATGGGGGAACTCCACCTCGAAGTCATCGTCAGCCGGATGATCCGCGAATACAACACGCGGGTGAACGTCGGCAAACCCCAGGTCGTATATCGGGAAAGCATCGAGGAGGCCGCCGAGGCCAAGGCCGTCTTCGACAAGGAGGTTGCCGGGCAGCGCCACTTTGGAGAGGTCGCCTTGAGGCTCGTTCCCATTTCCCGGGGCGAGGGTGTCCGCTTCCGTTCAACTCTTGCCGAGGGCACCCTGCCCGAATTCTGTAATCCGGTCATCGAAAAAGGGGTCCTGGAAAGCTTGGAAAGCGGGACGCTGATGGGCTACCCGGTCGTGGACGTGGAGGCGGTGTTGACGGGAGCTACCTACAAGGAAGGGCTGGGAACGGAGTTGGCCTTCAAGGTCAGCGCATCGATGGCCTGCAAGGAGGCGCTCATCAAGGGAAGGCCGTACCTGCTGGATCCGTTCATGCGGGTGGAAGTCTACGTGCCGGAAGCCTTCATGGGAGAGGTAATCGGTGATTTAAACGCGCGCAACGGCAAGATCGAAGCCGTCGAACACCGTTCCGGCACCCAGGTCGTGACCGGCACCGTCCCCCTGGCCAGGATGTTCGGCTATTCGACATCCCTCCGCTCGGCGACCCAGGGGAGAGGGACGTTCTCGATGCGGTTTTCCCACTTCGATCGGGTGTAGGGCGAACCGCGGCAAGGAGTTCTGTCATCCAGCGAACGGCCGGAGACCCGGGCGGTGGCGGGTGTCCTCCTGCTGGTCCTCAGACTCCCTGGCACGCCGTTTATCCGCTTCGCGAATCTCCTCGAGCAATGCCTGAATCGCATCCTTTCGATCGTCGCCAGGACCGGCATCGAGCGCTTTTTCCAGTTGGAAGACCGCCTTGCGGTCCTCGCCATTCCGATGGTAGAACTTCCCCAGGCAGTAAAGGGCGTCCGCCTGCCTGCCCATGCGATCGTAGGATTTCCCCAGGTAAAAAAGGGCTTCGCTGTATCCCGCGTGATCCCGGACCACCCGCTCCAGATGGCCGGCGGCACCGCTGAAGTCCCCTTTTTCCAGGAGGGCGCGACCCAGATAGTAACGGCCTTCCGCTTCGCCTGGCGCCATTTCCACCGCACTCCCGAGGGTGGAGACGGCATCGTCGTATTTCCCTTCCAGAAAATATATCCTCCCGACATCGCTGAGGATTACCGGATCGAAAGCCCGTCTGGACAGCGCCGATTTGAGGTGGCTGAGGGCCTCCGGCCGTCGTCCCGCCTTGTCCAGAAGTAGTCCGTGGCGGTAGTGGGCCATGGGATCCTGGGGTCGGCTTTTCAAATCCGCCGCCGAAGCCCGCAGATGATTGGCCGCCACCGCTGGGTCGGCTGCCAGCCGGGATTTGGCCCGCACGAAAGCCGTGACATCCACATCGCCCGGCCGTCCATGGGACTGGTGATAGGTGTCCACCTGGTTACGGATGCCGACGATGCGATCCTCGACGGCCGGGTGGGTCATGAGGTAGGTCGGGATTTCGTTGGAGCCGAACCACTGTTTGGAGCGGATCGTCTCGAGGGCGTTCACCAGGCCGTCACCGTTGTAGCCGGCCTTGATCAGGTTGTCGATGCCGATCTGATCTGCCTGGGTTTCATCCTGCCGGCTGTAAGCCAGCATGGTCGACTGGGAGGCGGCGGCGCTGCCCACCGCCACGGCCTGGCCCACCTCGCCCATCCCCCCCACACCGAGGAGGATGCCGGCAATGGTCCCGGCTATGGAGAGCATGTTGACCTTCTTGGAGCGTTCGATCTTCTCGGAGATGTGGCGGCACTGGACATGAGCGATTTCATGGGCCAGGATGCCAGCGAGCTCCTCTTCCCGCTCCATGGACTCTATGAGTCCCGTAAAAACGAAGATGTGTCCCGCCGGCGTGGCGAAGGCGTTGAACACGTCCTGTTCGACCACGTAAAAATGGTAGGTGAAAGGCTGGGGCGGCATGTGCTCCAGGATGCGCTTGCCGACGCCCTCCACGTAGTCCACCACCACCGGATCTTCGACGAGCTTGAAATGGCGCTTCAGGACCTGGAGAAACTCGTCGGCGAGTTCCTCTTCCTGCTTGATCGTGATGGC
This sequence comes from Desulfobacterales bacterium, assembly GCA_049366795.1. GTDB lineage: Bacteria > Desulfobacterota > Desulfobacteria > Desulfobacterales > UBA5852 > CALNZV01. The sequence continues at coordinate 32,447 of JBMNCP010000110.1, read as the reverse complement.
GGCGGCCGGAATCGACAGCATCGACAGCACCACGCAGGCCACTGTTAGCCACGCCATTGTCTTTCCAGGAATTCCCATGAGAAGCTTCCTTCCCCCTTTCGCGACCGGCCGCGCAAACCCGGCAGAACCCTTGGCTTCCGGCCTCGACATCGAGTGATATTATACGTCAGAGGCGTTCAACCTTCAACCTTTCCGAAAAACCCGATGGCCGCCGCTGCGGCCAGGTGGTAAGGATTCTCCCGTCTTTTCAAACCTCAAGAGATGTGCTAAGGAAATTCGACCATGTCCCAGATCATCTGCATAGCCAACCAGAAGGGCGGTGTCGGAAAGACGACGACGGCCGTCAACCTGGCCGCCTCGCTGGCGGTATCGGAGAAGCGGACCCTGCTGGTGGACTGCGATCCCCAGGCGAACGCCACCACCGGCGTCGGCATCGACAAGACCGAGCTGGAAGCCACCCTATACGACGGTCTGATGGGAGAGGCGGAGGCGGCTGAGCTGGCGACGAAGAGCGTGATTCCCCACCTGGATGTGATTCCCTCCGACGTCGAGCTCATCGGTTTCGAGGTAGAGATGATGCATCGGGATGGCCGGGAAAAGGTGCTTCGGCGTTTTCTTTCCCAGATCAGGGATTCCTACGACTTTATCCTTCTCGACTGCCCCCCCTCCTTGAGCCTGCTGACCGTCAACGCCATGACGGCCGCCGACTGCATGCTCATACCGCTTCAATGCGAGTTTTACGCGCTGGAAGGTCTGAGCCAGCTCATCCGGACCATCGAACGCATCCGCGGCAGCGTCAACCCGGGGCTCGTCATCGGCGGCATCCTCCTGACAATGTTCGACCGTCGAACCAACCTATCCTTCCAGGTCGCCGAGGATGCCGAAAGATTTTTCAAGAATCTGGTGTTCAAGACGCTGATTCCGCGCAACATCCGGCTGGGTGAAGCCCCAAGCTTCGGGCAGCCCATTCTGCTTTACGACGCCAATTCCGTCGGCGCACGAAGCTATTTCGACCTGGCCAGGGAGCTCATGACCCAGTGGCCCCGGGCCGCCGCTTGACAGGACCCACCAAAACGGAACCCGCCATGAGCAAGGCAATGCCGGACAATCGGGCAACCCCCCGAAAGCGAAAAAAAATGGCCCTCGGCAAGGGTCTGGATGCGCTGATTCCCAGCACGCCGGAAAACGCCGCGGGTGCTGCCAGGGACTATTTTCTCTGCGACATAGACGTCATCCACCCCAACCGTTACCAGCCGCGCCGCCGTTTTGCCGAAGCCGATCTCGATGAGCTGAGCGATTCGATCCGCGTCCAGGGGATCATCCAGCCGCTTCTGGTCCGCAAGCAGGAGAACGGCTATGAGCTCGTGGCCGGAGAGCGGCGCCTGCGCGCCGCCAGACGGGCGGGGCTGACCCAGGTCCCGGTCGTTCTCAAGGACGTCGATGACGCCGAGATGCTCGAAATGTCGATCGTCGAGAACATTCAGCGGGAGGACTTCAACCCGATCGAGGAGGCGGACGCCTATCACCGCCTGATCACGGAGTTCGGCCTGACGCAGGATGAGGCGGCGGTCCGCGTCGGCAAAAGCCGCTCGGCCGTCACGAACTTCCTGCGCCTCCGCCAGCTGTCCGATCCGATCAAGGAAACGATCATCGAAGGCCAGCTGTCCATGGGTCACGCCAGGGCGCTTCTGGGGGTCGAAGACCCGATCCAGAGGACCCATGCCTGGAGAACCGTCCTGTCCAAGGGGCTTTCGGTGAGGGAAACCGAACAGCTCATCCGACGCCTGAAGCAGCAGCCCAAGGCCAAACCAAAGCCCGAACCCTCCACGCTGGACCGCCACCTGTCCGCCGTGGCGGACGATCTCTCCCGCCATTTCGGGACGAAGGTATCGATCCAGCGGGACGGACAGGGCCGGAAGGGAAAGCTTCAGATTGAATTTTACAGCAGCGATGACCTCAACCGCCTCATCGGCCTGCTGAAGCCGGAGTCCTGACCGAGTCGAATCCCCGTGAAAATTGAAATCGCCAAAACCGCCGGGTTCTGCATGGGGGTCCGCCGGGCCGTGGAACTGGCCATGGACGCCCCCGCCGAGCATGAACCTCCGATCTGCACCTTCGGTCCCCTCATCCACAATCCCCAGGTGCTGGATGTCCTCAAAGACAAGGGCATCACCATCCTCGACGACATACCGTCCAAGGGCAGCGGCACCGTTCTGATCCGCGCCCACGGAGTCCCTCCGGAGGCCAAGTCGGCCCTGGCCGAAGCCGGGTTCAAGGTGGTCGACGCCACCTGCCCGCGGGTCATCCGGGTACAGGTGATCATCCGCAAGCACGCCCGGAAGGGATACGACGTCATCATCATCGGCGATCGGGATCACCCCGAGGTCACGGGTCTGCTCGGCCATGCCGCCGGCAAGGGGCATGTGGCGGCGGACCTGGAGGAGCTCAAACGTCTGAACGACGTCGAAAAAGCCATCGTCGTGGCGCAGACCACCCAGAATCTCGAGACCTACGATACGATCAAGAAGTGGATAGCCTCCCACAGGCCCCGCTGGAAGGTGTTCGACACGATCTGCGACTCCACGGAAAAAAGGCAGGCCGAGGTCCGGTGCCTGGCCGAACTCGTGGACGCCGTGGTGGTGGTCGGCGGGAAGACCAGCGGCAACACCCAGCGGCTTTTCGAGGTGGCCAAGGCGACCGGCAAACCCGCCTTTCATGTGGAAACCGAAGCCGATCTCGATTTTCAGGCTCTTTCAAGGGTCGGATACGTAGGCGTCACGGCGGGGGCATCGACCCCCAACTGGATGATCAAGAAAATATGCCGGGCCATCGAAGCCATCCCCTACCAGCAATACGGCCTAAGCTGGGGCGGGATGGCCTACCGCCTCCAACGGACCCTGCTGCTGACGAATCTCTATGTCGCCCTTGGCGCCGGGTGCCTCGCTTATGCCGCCGCCAAGCTCCAGATGCTCAGGGGATCGATGCGCATCGCCGCGATGGCGGTTCTGTATGTGCTCTCCATGCACATTTTCAACAACCTGACCGGCCGGAAAGCCGACCTCTACAACGACCCGGAGCGAGCGGATTTCTATCAGAACCACTTGCCGGTACTGCTCACCATTGCGATCACGTCGGGAGCCTCCGGGCTGCTCATCGCGCTGACCATGGGACCGGTGCCGTTTCTCGTGCTGCTGGCCATGAGCCTTCTCGGCCTCTCCTATCACCTCCCGATTATTCCCGGGGGGCTTGGGACGGGCCGATGGTCACGTCTGAAGGACTTGCCCGGGTCCAAAACCATTCTGATCGCCGTCGCATGGGGGCTGGTCACGGCGCTGCTGCCCGCCCTCTATGCCGGCCGGGGGTTCACGGTCCAGACCATACTGGTATTCGCCTGGGCCACCCTGATGGTGTTCTCCAGGACCGCCTTCTTCGACCTGCTCGACATTCACGGCGACCGCGTCGTCGGCAAGGAAACCCTCCCGGTCGTGCTGGGGGAGCGCGTGGTGCAGCATCTCCTGAAAGCATCCCTGGCCGTTTGCGGCCTGTTGCTGATAGTGTCCGGCTTCGTAGGACTTGCGCCCTGGCTGGGGGGAATGCTCCTGATCTGTCCGGTCATGATGGCAGGCCTGATGACGGCCCGGGCAAAAGGCAGCATCATGGCCGGCACCCATCTGGAGTTCGCCGTGGAATCGACCTTCGTGCTGTCGGGTCTTCTGGCGTTTGCCTGGGCGATGCTTCAGTAGTCAGATTTCTCGCGGCACCCGCCTCCCAAGGACGGATTCCGGGATTCCTCCCTCCGGTTCGGGCCTAACCCTCGCGACCAGGACCGTCGAATGCGGCCCGATGGACGCCCCACACCCCTCAGCCTCGTTTTTTGGCTGACCGGATGCCGGGCTCGGTTCCGGCCAGAAGACGTCGAATGTTGGGCCGATGGCGCCACCAGATGAGCGACGTCATGACCAGCGCAAGCAACAGGCAAGACGGGGTTCGAGTCGCTCCCCAGATGATCACCGGCAGAATCGAGGCCGCCGCGAGGGAGGCAACGGAGGCCCGGTTGCTCCACCAGGCGACCGCCACGAACACCAGCAGCGCGGCGAGGAGCCCCGGCGGCGTGATGGCCAGCAGGCCGCCGCCTGCGGTGGCCACTCCTTTTCCGCCGCCCTTGAAGCCCCATACGAAGGGAAAGAGGTGGCCCGTAAAGGCCGCCAGCGCAACCAGCACCCAGAATACCGGCACCTCGGGCAGCATGGCGCGCGATACCCAGACCGGGACCGCACCCTTGGCCGTGTCGGCGGCAAGCGTCAGCAAAGCGGGGCCGATGCCGGCCACCCGGCGGACATTGGTCGCACCGATGTTACGGCTGCCCTTGATCCGGACATCCACCCCCGTCATCCATCGCGCGAACAAAACGCCGAAGGGCACCGAGCCGGCCAGGTAGGCCACCACCGGCAGCAGCACCCGAAAACCCCAACCGTCAATCGCCAAGATCCAGCCTCCTCCTCGCGTCCGGTTGCGCCCGGGCCCCGCGCCTGCTATGCTGACCGCGTCAATACCGATGCCCGACCGTTTTCATCAACTCTTATGGAACCCTTTCATCTACCGATCACCGACGTTCTGGACCTGCACACCTTTCGGCCCTCGGAGTTGCCGATGCTGATCGAGGATTACCTGGAGGCCTGCCTCGACCAGGGTTTCGCCAGCGTCCGCATCGTCCATGGAAAGGGTAAAGGCATCCTGAGGGACCGCCTTTACCGGCTTCTCGAACGGGACCCGCGCGTCCGCTCGTTTCATCCGGCGCCGCCCGACGCCGGCGGATGGGGAGCCGTTATCGTGGTCCTCGAACCCGGCCGCCCACCGGCTCAGGACTGATCCCGCTTCCCCGGCGCAATGGCCTGCAGCCGCCGTGCGGTTCAGGCTTGAAAAGCGCCGGACCCGGTGGTAGGTATCCGGATCAGGGCGAGCCCAGACCATCGGCAGCCGGCCTCTCCCTTCTTATCAGACCCTTCTTCGCCGGATTCGAACCAGGTTCGACAACGCATGTTGACCAAATCCGTATTGCTGGACGACCTCAGAACGACGTTGACGTATATCCTCTGTCAGGACCTGGAGGACGACGAGGAAGAGGATATGCTTTCCTCCATCGACGATTTCATGGAAACCAATGCCATTCGCTATACTGCGGAAGAGCTCCTGAGTCATTTCGACAGCGCCGAGAAAATCCTGGACCTCTTCATCGCGTTTCTGGAATGCCGGCGGGAAACCGCGGGCCACACGATTCACTGACCGCCCCCACAGGAAGGTGGACCCGTTTCACCCTCCTCCTTCCGGCTGTACACCAGCCGGCCCTCCAGTCTCCCGCCGTCCTTGGAAAAGGTCCCGAGGGTCTTATGTTGTTTCCGATGATCGAAAATGAACCCGAATCGCGGTCCGGGGAACGCAGATGCCCTACGAGGAAATCGAACACACCGCCGATTACGCCATCCGTGCCGAAGGAGAAGACCTGGCGGAGCTTTTTCGGAGCGCCGCCCTCGGCATGAACAGTCTGATAGCGCCGCACCCCGTCCATGGCGGGATGGAGGTCGCCGTTCCGATCAAACTGGAAGGCATGGATGTGGAAGGGCTGCTCGTGGATTGGCTCGGGGAGTTGGCCTACCTGGCCGAATCCAGATCGATGCTTTTCCACCGCTTCGAGTTCGAGGAAATATCGGAGCGCCGGCTCAAGGCCACCCTCTACGGCCGAACCGTGGACAGTATCCGAAAACACATCAAGGCAGTGACTTACCACAATCTCGAAGTGCGGGAAACCGATACCGGCCTTGAGGCGACCGTGGTGTTCGACGTCTGAAATCCAAGCCCGGACCCCGCCCGGCGCACGAAAGCGCACCGAAGGAGGCCGACATGACACATCCTTGGACCCGTATCGATCGCTACCGGTACGAGATCCCGATGTCCTTCCGCCCGGACATGCGCGTCCCCGCTTGCTTCTTCTCCGACGACACCCTTCTGGAGAGCCTCGGAGAAGACCGCAGCATCGAACAGCTCATCAACACCGCGACATTGCCTGGTACCGTCAAACACGCCCTGGCCATGCCCGACATGCATCAGGGGTACGGCTTTCCCATCGGCGGCGTGGTGGCCACCCGCTATCCGGACGGAATCATATCGCCTGGAGGCGTGGGCTACGACATCAACTGCGGCGTTCGCTTGTTGGGGACCCACCTCGACCGGGAGGAAATCGCCCCGCTGATGGAGGAGCTGGCATCCGCCCTCAATACCCACTGCCCCAGCGGCGTCGGGAAGGGCGGCCATGTCCGCCTCAAGCCCGGTGAGCTCGAACAGATTCTCGAGACGGGCTCCCGGTGGGCGCTCAAACGCGGCCTCGCCACCCCTGCCGACCTGGAGCGGACGGAGGAAGGCGGCTGCCTGTCAGGAGCGGATCCGGCGAAGGTCAGCCAGCGGGCCATGGAAAGGGGCAGGGACCAGGTCGGCACGCTTGGCGCGGGAAACCACTTCATCGAAGTGGATATGGTGGACGAAGTGTTCGATGCGACGGCCGCCGACCGCATGGGGCTGTCTCCCGGCCGCGTCACGGTTCAGATCCATTGCGGCTCCAGGGGGTTGGGCCACCAGGTCTGCACCGACTACGTCAAACGCTTCCAGAAGAGCATCGCGGTCCACGGCTACCGGCTGCCGGATCGTGAACTGGTTTGCGCGCCGATCAACAGCCCCGAAGGGGCCGACTACCTGGCGGCCATGAACGCCGCCGCCAATTACGCTTTCGCCAATCGCCAAGTGCTCGCGCACCACATCCGGACGGCTTTCGAAGAGGTGCTGACCGGCCGCGTGGGAAACACGGGCATTTATCAGATCTATGATATCGCCCACAATATGGCGAAGATCGAAACCCATGAAATCGACGGGAATCGTCTCCCCCTATGCGTCCACCGAAAAGGGGCGACGAGGGCGTTCGGTCCCGGATCACGGGAGCTGCCGGAAGCCTACCGGGACATCGGGCAGCCGGTCCTGGTCCCGGGCTCCATGGGAACGGCAAGCTGGGTGCTCGTGGGAACGTCGACGGCCATGGATCTCACCTTCGGCTCCACCTGTCACGGCGCCGGCAGGCAGCTCAGCCGAAACATGGCGAAGCGGCGCGTCAAGGGCGCGGCCCTGAAGCGGGAACTGGAAGAGCACGGCATTGTCATCCGGGCCGGCAGTATGGGAGGGCTGGCCGAAGAAGCGCCGATCGCCTACAAGGACGTCGACCGGGTGATCGAGGTGGTTCACGGCGCCGGAATCGCGAGAAAGGTCGCCAGGCTCGTTCCCCTGGCGGTGATCAAGGGGTAGCTAATCCGTAATCCGGTTGAGGGTCCGCCGGCGGTCCTGGAGCGAGGACGCGGACCGGGCGAAGGCGAAATCCGGCTCTACCGCGGCCCTGTCTCCCAGAATCCGGGAGAGTGTGCCTCTCACGATGGCGGGATCGTCTTCGAATCCGCCATGGGTGGCCGAACCCGCCGACTTGCAGGGATCCTCCGATGTGTTCGGGGAGATCACCCAGTCCGCCGCGTCGGTTTCGAAGAGCCGCTTCAGATCGGCATCATTTTTAACGAATTTTTCCATTCCCAGCAGGGGCACGCCGGGCCATCCGGGATCCAGGGCGTTGAATTCGTCTTCGAACGCCTGGGAAACGAGGTAGAGCAGCGACTTGTTGTAGATGTTCGCGCAGTGATCGTCCTGCTCCGCCTGATCGGTCAGAGTGTAAAGTGCGAACTTTCGGATCCTGCGGTCGCTCCCTTTGAGAAGCGGTAGGTAGTGCTTTCTAAAAAGCACCATCGTGCACGCCGGCGCCCAGAGCGTGCAGGTCTTTATCGGTGCAAACCTGGCGATCGCCCCGACCAGGGGCGCCATGAAGATCGCCCCCGCACTGTGCCCGGCCACGTGAATTTCGATCTCGTGCTCCGTCAGCAGTTTCTTGAGTTCGGCCGCCACCAGGCGGGCGCCGCCTCGTCGGTTGGCGGTCGCTTTCAGGGCTTTTTCCTTCATGGCGTCCCAGTGCCCCTTGCCGCTGATGAAACGGGCAAGAGGCTCCAGGGTGTGGTCGAGGCGATCGAGCATGAAATCCTTGCTGTCATCCACAGGGCCCTGGGACTTGCGCTGTTCCAATGCCTCCCGGAGTATGAATCGCAGCGTGGACCAGAAGTCGCCGTGCCAGGCAAAGGAGATCGGATAGACCTCCGCCTCCAACATCACCTGGCGGTATTCGGCAACGCGCTGTATGGCCGGCTTTTCCCCGACAAGGCCGCCGTTGGCGTAAAGCAACAGTCGCTTTTTTCTCCACTTTTCCGTCAGCCGCGGCAGATCCTTTCGGATGATCTGCCGGATCTCTCCGGGCGTGTTTCCGAAGCCGCCCATCTCGTCCGGCATCCCGTCCCTGCCAAGGCTGACGATGTGAGACCTCAGGTCGGAGAAACTCGCCGACTGGCTCGTTTGGGAGGCGGCAAAATGGTCGGACGCGACGGCCACCGCGCTGTCGATGATTACCGGAACGCCCAGGCGGCCCACCCAGACATCGGTGCCGTTCTTGAGCCAGTCGTCGTAGCCCAAACGGCCGAACCCGCTTTTCCCCCACCCTTCCCCCCATGAATTCTGAATCCAGAATCCCTTTTCGTCATATCCGACGATGGCAAAGGCATGACAGCCGATGATCCGCTCGCTGGGCTCGATGATGCCGCTGGATGTGATCCCGCTCCAGCCATGATGGACATAGGCCGTGGCATAAAGGATGCCGACTTCGGACAAAGCGCTGTGCAGGGAGACGATATCCTTGTGATTCACCCGGAAATAGGCGCCGAGCGGCCGATAGCGTGCGTCGTCGATCCGTTCCCGGGTGAAGCGGCGATCCGCCTTGCCCGACCGGTACGGCCATTTGTCTTCGGAGCAGACACCGTGCTTGTGCCAGCCTTTCATTGCACCACGGGCACTTGAACCGGCGTAATCCTCCCCCTCCCACTCGTCGTAGCGCTTCGCCATTTCATAGAGCATCCGGGGGCTGACCCGTATGTCGTCCGGGACGACCCGGCGGGTGCGGAGGAGATAGTTGGCAACGGCGGCAAGGCCGAAGCCGGTGCACGCGCCCTCCTTTCTCTGATCGAGAACCGGATTGCCGTGCTCCTGGTAGGCTTTCAGCGGCCGATGGGATGGAACTTCCACCAGCGTCGGCTCGTACATCCGGTCGCGAAAATCGATCAGGTCGGGCCTGGCCGTCAGCTGATAGCCGTCGATTTGGGGGGTCGGGTGGGAAGTGGCTTCGGCACCCGAACTTCTTTTCCCTTTGGCGGCTTTTTTCCGGGGCACGATTCACCTCCTGAGCGGGGATAATAAATCAAAGCGGCATTCAACCGAACATCAGAATGCGAACCGATTGTCAATCCCTTCCTGGAAGCTCCCGCGGTACCGCCTCATTCCGGTGCGTGGTCTTGTCGGGGCGGGAGTAACGATCCCGCTTGGCAGTACCCCCGGCGTGTGGTATCAGCGAGCCGGGAAGCATCCGCAGCCGAACGGCTCGAAAAGAGGGCCCGGCGTCTGTCGAGACGCCGCCGCACCGTCGTCGGCAGGAATCCTGCAAATTGTCCGGGCCGCCGGTGGCAGAAGCACATTTTCATAACCATATTGCCAGCCGTGGTCTTCTGAAAGCGGTGAATACCCGTTGATTCCGCGTCGATGCAAGCCGCCCCCGGGACGTGTGACGGCCACCGGCGCGATCCACCCCACCAATTGCCGATATAAGGAGGCGCATCCATGGACTTCATTGGCCATTTTCAGATCATTCAAAAAAGCGAGACCGAAGAGGATGGCGGCTTCGGCAACTTCACCATGGTCGTGAGCGCCGACTCGACGGATGGGGCGGCTTACAAGTTCAGGGAGGAAATCCTTCGCTTGAAGGCCGAAACGGACGTGTTCGATGAAACGGAGATGGTTTTCCTCGAAGACATCGTCCAGATCATGAAAATGCCCGAACAGGCCGTCCTGACGCGGATCGACTACTTCGACGACAAGGGCGACGGCCACATATCGGGCTCCCTATACTCCGATGACCCCAACCTGGAACTCTTCGGCTGGGATGAGGGGGACGGCGAAGGGGAGGAAGAGGACGTGGAAGAGGAATTCGAGATCGAGCCGTTCATCGACTTCACGGAGCCTGGGGAGGATGAACCTTCATAAGAACCGCAGGCTCGACCACAAAAGCCGGCGCACTCCCGCTGACCGGGACCCGCTGCCGGCTTTCATCTCAAGCAGTCGGCTCGGGTCCACCATCGGGTTCTGCGTTCCTGGAGGTATTCAGCTTCCTTTCGATCAGTGCCATGAGTTGACGCAACTCCGGCTCCATCAGCTCATTGCAGCTCTCTAATGAAAAAACAGGTAAACGCCATGATACTCGTGGGGGATGTCGGCGGCACCAAGACCCGGCTGTTTGTGTTTTCCACGGAGGGCGGCCCGAGGAGGCCTGTCTTCTCAAGGATTTTCCGAAGCGAAAACCATGATTCGCTCGGAAGCATTCTGTCCGATTTCCTCCCCGGTCTGGAGAATCCGCCGACCAAGGCGGTCTTCGGCGTTGCCGGCCCCGTGCTCTCCGGCACGGCCACTGTTACCAACCTGCCCTGGGTGATCGAAGAGGCGTCGCTGCGACGACAGTTGGGGGTTCCATCGGTGCAGCTGCTCAACGACCTAGAGGCGACCGCATACGCCCTGCCGTTTCTCGACCCGTCGGAGCGGATCCTCTTGAATCCTGCGCAGGCCCGTCCCGATGGGACGCTGGCGGTGATTGCACCCGGAACGGGCCTCGGGGAAGCTTTCCTGACCCGGGATGCCTCCGGATTCAAGGCCCATCCCTCTGAAGGAGGCCACGTGGATTTCGCACCCACGGACACGCTTCAGATCGACCTGCTGCGCTACCTCCTCGACCGGATGGACCATGTCAGCTACGAACGGGTCTGTTCAGGGCTCGGCATCCCGAATCTCTACAACTTCTTCAAGGATGCCCGCGGATTGGGGGAGCCTCCGTGGCTTTCGGATCAGCTCGTGGATGCCGACGACTCGACCCCCCACATCATCGAAGCGGCGACGTCAACACAACCCGCCTGTTCTCTCTGCGTGGAGGTACTGAACACCTTCATCTCCATCCTGGGGGCCGCCGCAGGCAACCTGGCGCTGAAGGTTTCGGCAACCGGCGGTGTGTATATCGGCGGCGGCATCCCTCCCAGGATTCCCGCAGCCTTCCAAAACGGTCTCTTCATGAAGGCATTTTCGTCCAAGGGCCGCATGTCCGGTCTCCTGGAGCAGATTCCCGTATACCTGATACTCAAACCCGAAACGGCCGTCTTCGGTGCGGCCTGCTACGGCCTGGGGCTCGACCGGCCGCTGTGACCGGTGGGGCCGCAAGTCCCCGTCAGATCGATTCCCCGATCCCTTTCGACGCCGGGATCAGGTACTGGCGCCGATCGATGGATTGAACCACGACCTCCTCGACCTGTGACCCTTTCAAGACCTGCACCGGCACTTTGACACCGGCGCTGCCGACGCCCCAGATCTTCCGGTAGAGATCCGCGATTCCTTCGACGGGCTTTCCGTCGATGGAGAGTATGATGTCACCGGGCCGGATTCCGGCCTCGGCGGAGGGCCCCTGCTCGGAGACCTGCACCACCACCACGCGGCCCTGCACTTCTCCGGTGTAAATCCCGATCCAGGGACGCGCGGGCTTCTGGACTTCCCCCCTGGTGATCAGATCGTCCAGGATCGGTTTGAGCAAGTCGATCGGCACGAACATGTTGCAAGGCACCCATCCCATGGATTCGAACTCGATCCGGGTCAGAATCGAACCGACCCCGATCAACCTGCCGTCTTCGGACAGAAGGGCGGCTCCTCCGTAATCCGGGTGCGGCGGGGATACGTAGATGGAATTTTCCAGAAGATACTCCCAGTATCCCACGAAGGCTTCCTTGGACAGCACCCGGGTCGGCATGGACTTGCGGTCGCCCGCCGAGACGATCTGCAGGGTATCACCGACGGCAATCGACGAGGAGTCCCCCATCTCCAGAGGCGTTGCAGCCAGAGGCGGCACGGTCTGAAGGATGCCGAACCCCGTGTCGTGATCGTAGCCGACGAATCGTGCCGGCATTTCCCTGCCGTCCGGGGTCGTGACCTGGAGAGTGGCGGCTTCGAGGATCAGGTAGCCGATGGTGAGCACATGCCCATTGCGGTCGATGACGATGCCGTTTCCTTCGCGGGTGGTTCCAAGGCTTCCGGCTGTCCGGGCGTGTTCCGGGATGGTTGCGTGCACCCGCACGACGGCGTCCGTCTGGGGCGCGCCATGGGACCCGGCCGGGTTGAGAAGGAAAACAGCGAAAAAAAGAACGATAGATCTGGTCAAGGATTTCATGAAAGCGCCTCCATATCGCCGGTTGTCGATTCAGGAAGGCTGCGGCGGACAGAGCTCGAAACGGAAATAGGCAGGAAGAAGAAATGATGAAATCGTCATGCGCCGCCCCTTTTCCATTGATAGGGGTGTCGAACGGGATGTCAACAAGACCGGATACGGGTCAAAAATGCCGTGGCTTTGCGATGATTTCGCGCACCTTGAGATCGAAGGCGTTGTGGGAATTGGCCGGCTGAACCACCATGGCCGTGTCGGCGCCGCGTCCGGTTCCGGCAACGCATACGATGTCCTCGTCGGTTCGGACCAGACCGGCGTCAGCTGCCATCAGCGCAATCTCGACGCCAACCTTGACCCCCTGCCCCAGCATTCGCAGCGTGTAGGCCATGATCTCGTCCACCTGGTAGGTCTCGAGCTTGTGGCGAACCGCCCGCCCCACCCCGCCGAACGCATGGGCGGCAGTCACGACGGAGGCTCCCCGATTTTCCAGTTCGACGCGCGCGGCCGTCTCCATTGGATGCTCGTTGGGCGCTTGGTACCCCCAGCTGGCGCTGACGACGATGACCTGAAGATCGAGCGGTACGGCGTGATCCAGGGCCTTCAGGGCGGTTTTGCCGCTGTCGCTGGCCACCACGATCGCCCGCAGTTTCAGTGCGGAAGCCCTCCGGACCGCCGCCCGCAGGCAGTCATCGGTATTGGACGGCCCCGGCTTTTCGAACTGGAGCGCTTCAACGCTGATGCCTTTGGCCATGTGCACCTCCACTCGAAGGATCCATGGGGACTTTCCTTTCCGGGTGACCCGGGCCATCGCCGCGGACAGGCTCGGTCACCGGTGAAAGGCAGGCTCCACGGGGGTGTTTCCCCTCGGAAACCTTCCGACGATACCGCAGATTAAACTGACGCCGGCCCCCTGCCTTGTCAAGGCGGTGGCGGCCGTCTACTTCCGCAGATTCTCGGCATCCACCATCAGAATCCGTTCATGGACAAACACCGGCGCCTCGGCCTCGATCCGCTCGGGATCCTCTATTCGTTCTGCGGTTTTGTTCTCTTCGGAAAACCACCGGTAATGCAGCACGGACCCGTCGCCGAGGTACACCCATATGTCGGTGTCGCTGATGGGGAAGATAAACCAGTTGGACGCCATCTCGATGACGGCCTGGCTGGGGCCGAATGACTTCCCGGCGGCCGCGGATTGTTCGGGTCCGAATCCCTTGACCTGGAACTGGATCATGCCATCCGCCTCGAAGACGGAGATCTTCAGGGATCCGTCCATGAGCAGGTATTCTCCCGTCTGATCGATCAGGGCCTCGTAAACGATCTCCTGAACCCCGTCCTGGGCCTGGGCAGTGGATGCCGCCAGAAGGAGCGCCACTGCCGTCAATATCCATTTCATACATTGACCTCTCTATGGGCTGGCCGCCTTGAAAGCCTTTATCCGCGCTTCGGTCGGCGGATGCGTCGAGATGTAGTTCGACCATTTTTCATGTCCGGATGCCGCCGGACGGGAGGCATCCGTCCGTTCGATGCGCACCAGGATGTCCGCGAAATGAACGGGAGGAATTTGATTCTCCACCAGATATCCCAAGGCAAACCGGTCGGCCTCGCGCTCGAATCCCCGGGAGTAGGCATATTCCGTCAGCAGTACGGGCAGACCGAGAAACAGTTCGGAGACGCCCGACGCATCCCCCGTAACGGACAGGACGGCAAAGGAGAGCAGCGCGTCCTGAACCACGCGCCGCATGGCGTGTCGGTGGGCCACATGCCCGATCTCATGGGCGAAGACCGACAGCAGTTCGTCATCGTTTTCAGCGATCCGGACCATTTCATCCGTGAAGATGATGGTGCCGGCCGGAAGCGCGAATGCAAGTATTCGCCACCTTTTCCGGTGAACTGGAAGGGCTGTTTTTCGACCGGGGCGGAAGTGGCGGCGGATTCGCGCCCCGGCGGCGGTAATTCGGGCGGCGGCGGGCTGGCCGGCGGTCTGTTGTTGCCGGAGGAGGAGACGGCTTTCCCGCCTGCGGCGCGGTGGCCGGACGACGTCTCCGGCCGCGGCGGAGGTTGCTTTCGGACCCACTCGGCCAGCGGCCGCCATTCCCCTTGGCTCCCATGCCGGACCGGCGTCCTTGCGTTGATTTTTCCGGTCCCGTACAAACGTTTCAGTTCGGCTGCGGTGACCGGCCCGCGCGCCTGACCTTCATCCATGAAATACCACGACATGTCCGCCCTCCAGCGTTCGATCGGAAATCGGGGACAACTGTGACGAATATCGGCCGTTTTCCAATAACCTTGACCGCTGGGACACCCGGCTGCAGCTTGCGGATCGCCTCAACGAACCGGTCCTGACCCAGTGGGATGCCTGGGGAGGACAAGCTGGGCACCCGAAAGGTGCCGACAACGGAATTGATGCTGACCGGCGCGAGGGCCGTACCCGTGCGAGGGCTTGACGACGGCATCCGCCACATCGTACCCATGCTCCGGCTGACCCGCACGTGGAACAGCATCTGCGCGGCAGCCTCCATGCGGCGTGGGCTGGCTCTCGCACGCAGCTATTCCAGAATCCGGACCGCCTTCGGCGCGCCACTGTCCCGGAAGCCGCTCCATGTCGACACGCTGGCCATGATCCAGGCGGAAACCGAAGCCGCCTTCCATCTCGGATTCTTTCTGGTGGAGCTGATCGGTAGGGAGGAGGCGGGTGAAATCAACGCGCCGGAAACGCATCTGCTGCGACTGCTCACCTCATTGGTGAAACTGACCACCGGCCGGCAGGCGGTCTCGGTCGCGAGTGAAGTGCTGGAAGCCCATGGCGGCGCCGGCTACGTGGAGGACACGGGTCTGCCGCTGCTGCTTCGGGACAGCCAGGTGCTGCCCATCTGGGAAGGCACCGGAGTCAGCACCCGTGCAGGGCGCTGCGGACGTTCTGAAGCAGCCCGTCCTTTGTGAAGGGCTTGTGTACCAGCCGGTTCGCTCCCATCCGGATGCCGTGACTCGCCAGAAAACCTTGCGTATAACCGGACATGAACAGGACTTTGATGCCCGGATGCGCGGCCGTCACCCGCTCGCGCACTTCCGCTCCGTTCAACCCGGGCATGATCACGTCGGTCAGGAGCAGGTCGATCGGATCCCGGGCTTCGACGGCCGCCTGGACGGCTGCCCCCGGGTTTTCCGGCGCGATGACGCGATACCCCTCGCCTTCGAGAATCCTCCTGACCAGCCTCAGAATGGCCGGATCGTCTTCGACCAGCAGGATGGTCTCGGTTCCCTTCAGGCATCCCAGGGGTTTCGATGGCTCCGGGGCTTCTATCGTCGCCTCCGTGGACCCTGGAAGATAGATTCTGAAAGTGGCGCCTTTCCCCGTTTCGCTGCAAACCTGGATATTTCCGCCATGCTGCTTGACGATCCCGTATACGGTGGCCAGGCCGAGCCCGGTGCCCCGGTCGTGCCGTTTGGTGGTGAAAAATGGCTCGAATATCTGGTCCTGGATCCGAGGCTCGATGCCCGATCCGTTGTCGCTGACGGTGATGAGGGCGTAAGATCCCGGGCTGAGTCCGAACCTTGCGGCCGCATCGTCTCCGTCAACGCGAGCGGCGTCGGTTTCGATCCTGAGGATGCCTCCCCCGGGCATGGCATCTCTCGAGTTGATGGCAAGGTTCATGAGCACCTGCTCGAGCTGGGAAACGTCGGCCACCACCCGACCCGCATCCGGCGACAGGCGCAGCCTGAGCTCGATGTCCTCGCCGATGACCCTGCGGATCAACCGCTCGAACCTTGAAACCACCTCGTTGAGATCGAGAACCTTGACGTCGAAGACCTGCTTCCGCCCGAAGGCGAGAAGATTTTTCGTCAGATCCCTGCCCCTGAGGCCGGCCGCGTGAATTTCCTCCAACAGATCATGGTTGGGGTGGTCGGGGGCAATGTCGCCCAGCATCAGACCGGTGAACCCGATGATGGCGGAGAGCAGGTTGTTGAAATCGTGGGCAACGCCGCCGGCCAGCCTGCCGATGGCCTCCAGCTTCTGGGCCTGCCGGAGCTGGTTCTCCAGCTCCGCTTTCTCCCGCTCGGCCCGAAGCCGTGCACTGACATCCCGGATGGCCGCCAGATGGACGGCTTTTCCCTTCCATTCGAAGTGCGTGGCGGCAATATCCACGGGAAAGACCGTACCATCCTTTTTCCGGTGGCGTACCGGCTCGATCGTCAGGTGATTTACGGCGGCGCGGACGCTCGCGGAGGGTTCGACGAAAAGATCCGTATGCTTCAGCCCGATCAATTCGTCGTGGGTGAAGCCGTATTGCCTGGAAGCCGCTTCGTTGACTTCGACGATCCTGCCGGAGTCATTCTCGATCAGAAAAACCGCATCGGAGATGAGATTGAACAACCGGCGGAATTTTTCCTCGTTTTCACGAAGCGAATCCAAGGTCTTTCGCTGCTGGGTAATATCCCTTGCCGTACCCTGGAAGCCGACGGGTCTTGCGTGGTCGCCGCGAAGGACTTTTCCGTGAATCTCGACGGGCACACTGTGGCCGTCCCGGTGCTTCAAGACCGTCTCCAATACCACGCCGGCCGCGTCCGGCTCGTCAAGCTGCTGCCGGATGATTCCGGCGAGACGATCCAACTCCGCGGCCGAACAGTGGTCCTGCAACCGGGTGCCGACGAAAGCCTCGGGCGTGTATCCCAACACCGAGAAGATGGCAGGGTTGACGTAACGCAATCTAAAATCAAGGCCCATCTGCCAGATGACGTCGAGGGTGTTGTCCGCGAGAAGCTGATAGCGATTTTCGCTCTCCTTAAGCTGATCCGCGAGATTCTCGGCCATCCACCTCGTCTGCACCTTGTCAGAATACGTCCAATCGGCCTGGTCCCGGCTTTCAATGGTCATGACGCAACCTGAGCCCCCTGTGTAAGTCAGCGTAACAGGACATCATCCGTTCCCGGAGGACGCCAGCACATCGTTTTGGCCTGATTCGCTATCGGCCATTTGAAGCAGAACTTTACCGCGGTGCGTCAACGGCGGTAATTTTTGCCCCCACCGATCGCCATCGGGATCGGAATCGAAAACGATGCCAAAGACCACCGGAAGGACCGGGGACATGAGGTTCACAGGGTCACGTCTCCGGATGCGGCCTTCTTCGGATCGATGGGACCTGTCTTGCTATTTTGGCCATCCAAATATACTAGTCCTGGATTTGAGAAGGGTTATATGCGGCACGGTCGTCAACGATCGTCAAACCGTCACTGCCAGGCATCCGGTCTCGGCGGCGATCCGCCGGATTTCACGACCCAACACGGCCCGAAAGGGATAATGATGCAGCGTCACACCATCAACAATATCGTCCTGCTGTTGCTGATCCTTCTGATTTCAACCCTTTTCCTTTCCATGATCCGCCAATTCCTCATGGCGCTGTTTCTGGCCGGCATCTTTTCCGCCCTGGCACAACCGGCATACCGCAGGATCAACCGATTGCTCGGCGGTCGCCAACGATCGGCGTCGGTTTTGACCCTGCTCCTCTTCTGCACCGTGATCCTGGTGCCGGCCTCGGGGCTGGTGAGCATCATAACGGCCCAGGCCATCAAGGTGGGGCAGTCGATCAAACCCTGGGTGCAGCAGCAGATCGACCAGCCGGCGGCCTTTTCGGAATACCTGCAGCGTCTTCCGTTCTATGATGAGATACTTCCCTACCACGGCCAGATCATCAGCAAGGCCGGTGAGCTGGCAAGCAAGATCAGCGTCTTCCTCGTCAACAGCCTCTCCGCCGGCGCCATCGGCACGGTCAACTTCATCTTCATGTTTTTTGTGTTTCTCTACATCAGCTATTTTTTTCTGATGGACGGCAAACTCCTTCTCGACCGCATTCTCTACTACCTGCCCCTCGACAACCGGAACGAAAGACGCCTCCTGGACCGGTTCACCTCGGTCACGCGGGCAACGCTCAAGGGAACCGCCCTCATCGGTGTTCTGCAGGGCGGCCTGGCGGGGATCGGGTTCGCCGTCGTGGGTATCGAGGCCGCGGTTTTTTGGGGGACCGTGATGAGCGCGCTGTCCGTCATTCCCGCTCTGGGTTCGGCCCTGGTCTGGGTGCCTGCGGCCATCATCCTGGCCGCAAGCGGCAGCTATGTGAAGGCAATCGGGCTTGCGGCCTTCTGTGGACTGGTCGTCGGCAGTTTCGACAACGTCCTGCGGCCGCGGCTGGTTGGAAAAGACACCCAGATGCACGACCTGATGATTTTTCTCGGCACGCTGGGGGGAATCGCCCTGTTTGGATTGATCGGCTTTGTCATCGGGCCAATCGTCGCCGCCCTGTTCGTGACGATATGGGACATCTATGGGGAGGTGTTCCGGGAATTCCTGCCAATCCTGGGTGGAGATGGGGATGTCGAGAAAACCGAAGACGGATGAGGCGGATGCGACCTTTCAGGGCGGGATTGGGTGCCCCAGCGCGTCAGGGTTTGCTGCGGTGAACGGTCATCCATCGGTTCGGCTGGCCAAATAGGAAGTGAGCCATAAGTCCTCATCGTCGATCCTCAACAGCTCCCGGTCGGAGGATATCCTTTTGAGGTGTCTGAAATTCCGCCTTCGCCTGGCGGGGTCGAGAGGCGAGCGAAATATCTTGAGATCCGAAATATCGATCAGACCCAACCCGGCATCAGGACGAAGAATGACGTTACCCAAATGTAAGGATCTGAAATAAATTCCTTTCTGGTGAAGCTCCGCGATATACCCCCCGAAACGGCACAGCAGCTTTCTTTTTTGGCCGTCGTCAGATTTTTTTAAAGCCGAGCGCAGTGTTTCACCGGCGACCGGATGATAATGAACCGCGGAAAGGCCCGGCTTTCCGACCTTGAACCAGCGGATGGGTTCCGGGCAGACGATTCGAAGATGCTTCAAGCGCATCGCGTTGCGAACAAATCGAATTGAATAAGGGATGATGGCGGCTGAACTCAACCAGCGCTTCCGCCTGAACAACTTGAGAAAGGTCCCGTCCCGCAAGCGTAGAACTTTGACGCCAAACGCATCGGATTCGACGGTCTTGGCACCGTCTGTCAATTGCCTGTAGTCACCCTCTGGAATCAGTTTCAATCGTGAAATTTTCAATGTGATTCGCCTGTCTTCGGCAAATGTATTACCGCTCCAATGGAGGCGGATGAAAACCGGACCCGCCTCCTGTTAGACCACGGAAGTTGAGGCGGCGCCATTCACAGTGATGTTGGCGCCCGTCAGGTACCGTCCGCGCTCCGATGCAGCGAAGACAACAATGTCCGCGATTTCGTCGGGTTCGGCGAACCGTCCTTGCGGGAGGGATTTCACGGCACGTTCTCGCGCCTCGGATTCGGTGATTCCTGCCCGACTCGCTTCGACTTTCAGCCGCTCCGAAACACGCTCGGTGTTGACAGGGCCAGGGTTCACCCCCACCACCCGCACACCCCGCGCCGCATATGTGCTGGCAAGCCCCGCCGTGACGAGCATCAAGGCGGCGTTCGCCGCCCCACCCGGCAGGTGAACCGAGGAGGGAAACTTGCCGCCATTGCCGATGATGTTCACGATGGCGCCGCGGCCGCGCCGCGCCATGAGTTTTATCACCGGATCGATGACATTGATGTAGCTGAAGTACTTTGCCTCCATTCCGGCGCGCCAGATCGCCGGATCGAGATCTTCGGCCTGGGTGCGCCGGGCAGCGCCCGCGCTGTTGACGAGGACGTCGATAGGGCCGAACTTCTCCTCCACGAGTTCGACCATCGCTGCGGCCGCAGCCGCGTCGGTGAGATCCGCGGCCGCCGTGAACGCTTCGCCGAGCGACTTTCTCGCGGCCTCGAGGTTCGTCCGGGAGCGGGAAACCAGCGCGATCCGGGCGCCTTCCGCGTCAAACGCCCGCGCGCAAGCCAGGCCGATGCCTTTGCTCCCGCCGGTGATCAGCACGTTGCGATCTTTAAGTCCGAGGTCCATGCGGCCTCTCTTTCGGTAAGCGTGACGGATTTGGATATGAGGGTTTTGGGCTCTGTACAGTGGCTGCGAACGCGCGGAGAACGTCGACCGGGGCCCGGACAACCCATTTTGAATGCACGCTATGCTAATTCATCCTGTTCCCGGCATTTCTGGTCCATCAGGTGGGCGATCCGGCCCATCATATCGGCGGTCAGGGGCCATGGCTGGATGTGCTTGAAAAGCGAATCGAACTGCTTGGGATTGACGATGGGCATGCCCTCGGCGGCGGTGCGCCTGACGACCCAGCCCGGCAGCGAAATCACGGATCGTACCATGATCTCCTCGCCCAGGGCCTCGCTCAGCCAGCTCGACAGCCACATGGACCGTCGTTTGGCCTGCTCGATCATATCGATGTCGGTCCCGTTGGGAAAATGCAGGGCCCGCCCGTCGTATTCCACCGTGGCATCCTGGTGGCGATTTCGGGTCAGCCGCTCGGAAGGCGTCCTGGTTTCCAGGGCAAAAACACCCTTTTCGCCCACCACGACGTGGTCGATGGCAAATCCATCGGCCTTGAAACCATGAAAGACTTGGTAACCCGCCAACAACAGCCGGCTCAGTGCCTGCTCCACCATCACCTCGCCCTCGTACCGCGACCGGGTCTTGCGCCGCTTCTTCAATAACCCGAGAAACCTGAACAGCGCATACCCGAAACAGACGATGGCGGCGGCGGCGGCGAAAATCGCCTCGGCACGGTTGAAAGGACGATTCCAGAAATACAGGCTTGAAATGTAGCCCGCATAGATAGCGATGGGAAGCGCCAAAAGCGTTGCGGCCCAGATCGTAATCTCTCCGTTCAACGCTTCCAGGCGCTCCAGCAATCCGTGCCCGGAAATCCCTTCCATCTGCCGGGAAATCGGAGAGCGCAGTCGATTGCGACCAATCCGGTATCGGAAAAATATTCCGGCGATGACAGCGATCAGGATCGGTGCCGCAATAGTGCCGAATGGAATGAGTGGATGCAAAGGTAACCTCACTGCCGGGGCGTTGGATCGCGGTCCTGTTGTCGATAGCGAGTCCTTATACCCCTGCCGCGAAAATTTCACAATCCACGACCGCTGACTCCGACCTGCGCAAGTCTGTCAATGCCGGCACTGCATCGCTACCGGGATCGGGTGCGCTATCGGGATCGACGGCCGGGGAGACTCGATCGCAAACCCGGTAATGATGTTGATGTATTCACTCGAACCTTCGACTTTTCGACACCTTGGCGCCTTCCCGAATACGCCATCGCCACCGCATAGGATCCCGAAATGAGAATTCAGCTTGCCAATGTACAATAGATGCGGTATTTTAAGGTCACTCAAAAAAATCCCGCATCTATCTTGCCGGGAAGTTTATCTCTGAAGGATCAGCCTGCCTTCCGCATTGCCTCCTCCAGTTTAGACATTGAGAATACCTTAAGAAAGGAGGATGGCAAAATGTCCAATGGTACTGTCAAATGGTTTAACGACCAAAAAGGCTTCGGCTTCATTGAACAGGAAGATGGATCGGATGTGTTCGTGCACCACTCGGCAATCAACGCAACCGGTTTCAAATCCCTCAAAGAAGGCGATCGGGTAACATTCGATGTCGTTCAGGGACAAAAAGGACCTGCCGCGGCCAACGTCACGGTAGTCTAGTGTCCTTCAACGATTGACCACCCGGACGCACGCGTGGCCGATTCGGAAATGACGAGGGTGTTTCTTCCCACGAGGAGAGGAAATACCCTCGTTTGTTTCAAACTCCCGCCAACAGCCTTCACAGGAGGGGTTCTGTCATGAATATCTACGTCGGGAATATCCCGCTTACCACAACAGGCGATGATCTGAAATCCATGTTCTCCGAGTTTGGCGAAGTCCAGGAGGCAAAAGTCATTACCGATGGACGAACCCGCCAGTCCAAGGGATTCGGGTTCGTCGACATGCCAAGCAATTCAGAGGCGGATCAGGCCATCAAGAACCTGAATGGTAAATTTATCGACGGACGCAACATCAAGGTCAATCCAGCCGATTCGGGCCGCAAAAAAAAAACAAAGCGCTCGCGTCATCGAAGACGGTAAACATAGCGTAGATGATCGAGCGTGACGCGCGGAAGCCGATGGGAGAATGGATCGGGGCAGGACCGAAAGGCCGGTCAAAAAAACAAGTTCTTCTCCAATCCGTTTGGACAAGAACGCTTGAGAATGAGTTGGGCTGGGGGTCAAGGTTTCCGGCAGAGGATTTTCCCTGGGGAGTCGTCATCGGGAATGCCGGGTCGAATCGACTTCGATCCACACGAGGATCGAGAGGTCAAGTATCCCAGGGTTCAAGGCTCGGCTTTCATTGGAATATATCAGCGCTTCGATAGACTCATTTCCCTGTCGTGCTTCTGCAAAACACTCGAATCCTCGAGTCCATGGCCCTCGGCCTCTTGAGATCTTCACCTCCGGAAACCTTCGCCTGTTAAACTCTTGACCCCTTCGCCTTCAGTTTTGAAGCACCATCATCACAATCGGGAGATGATCTGAAAATCCCAGCGGGTTGTACCCTTTGGATTCCGAAGGGCGCCCGAATCTCACGGGCGCGCCTTTTGCGATCATCCCGGGAGCGGTGAAGATGGAAACGCTATTCTGTTCACAGCAAATCCCGGACTTTGCCAGCCCCGCCCGGTTGACCAGGATCTGATCCAGCATACCCCACGTGCTATCAAAGGAATGCGTGGCGATCTCGCCGCCCATGAGCGGCCACATCAGGTTGTAGAGGTAAGGGTTCCGGGCGCGCCGGGACTTGACCCTGTCAATGCTGCGGCAGCTCAACGCATACTCGCAAAGTGATCGATTGTAGGGTTCGTCATTGAAATCTCCCATGACGATCACCGGTATCTCGCCAAGCTTGGCGTGAATGCGCTCGAGCCAATAGGAGAGGGTTTCCCCCGCCATCATCCGGTACGGTTCGCTCGATGCCTCCCCGCCCTTTCTGGACGGCCAGTGATTGCCGATGACGATAAAGCTGTTTCCCTCGACTGTGGTGAATGTGGCTTGCACGAGATCCCGGGTGGCGTTTCGCTTCAGAATGACCCGGTTGAAGATCGCATCGGGGTCCGGGCGCATGCGGCTCCGGTCGAAGAAGAACGCCACGTCGATCCCCCGCAGATCCTGGGTATCCGCATGCACGATCCCATAGTCCCTGCCGGAAAGCACAAGCTTTGCGGCAAGCTTCTCCAGGACCTGTATGGATTCAACTTCGCATACCCCCAGAAAATCCGGCCCCATGCCGTCATTCATGGCCAGAATGATTCCGGCCAACTGGGACAGCTTGTTTTCCAGCACTGCCTCCGACCACCCTCTGAGCTCGCTTCCCAGTTGCTTTTGCAGCCACTCGGGCCGGGTGGGTGCGGTTTCGATATCGAACAGGTTCTCCAGGTTCCACCACGCAAAATAAAGATTGATGCCCATTGCCGCCCTCCTCGTGCCATGGAAGGTTGATCGAGTGAAATCTCGGGTGGCGGGTGGAGTCGAACTTCTGAAGGTCGCTGCGGCGGATCCGGTTCAGGGTGGTGTACAAAAATGCCGGGATCGGTCGGCCCCGGGTTTGTTCAGGAGGATTGATCTGCTTCCGGCCTAAGTCAAACTGGCTCCGTAAAAACCACTTTAGGGTGTCGAAGCCTCCCGCTTTCTCCCCGCATCGATCGTCGACATCCGTTCGGGCGACCCCTTGACCCCGGAGTCCGGAAATGATTTCTACCTTTCTTGAAACCGCCCGAAACAACTGCATGTTGCTCCGGGCTGATTTCGATTCGGCCGGCAACCCACAAGCGGAAAGGACAATGGCCAATGAAGGTGATCCGATTCGACACGGCAGAAACCTATGAGCCCGAGAAGGACTGGAAACGCGTCAGCCTGTGCAGCCAGGAGGACATCTCCATCGAACACTTCGTCAAGCCGCCCGGGCACGCCTCGCCCCGGCACTCCCATCCGAACGCCCAGGTGCTCATCGTCCTGAAAGGCAAGCTCACGATCACGACCGACGAGGACGAGCAGACCCTTTCCGTAAACGACGCGGTCTACATTCCGGGAGACGAACCGCACATCGTGAGCAATCCCCTGGAGGAGGTGTCCGTAGGCATCGATATCTTCGTGCCGGGACGCTCCTTCGATTTCTGGCTCAAGCGAAAGACGGGGTCGTAGCAGACCCGGCATCGGGATCGAAACAAAAGGCTCGAGGTTTTCAGGGGTCGAGGGGTCGAGGAGCCAAGGTGTCAAGGGGTCAAGGGGTCGAGGGGTCAAGGGGTCGAGGGGTCGAGGGGGCGAAGGGTCGAGTGAATTGCAGACTCAGAAAAGCGCACACCACCCTTCAAGATTCTAAAGTCTAAATAAAACAGAGACTTGACATCTTGACCCCTCGGCCCCCCAGCCCCTCGACCCCTCGGCTCTTCAGCCTCTTGCCCCCTCGGCTCCTTGCCCCTTCGCCCCTTCACGTGGCGGCTATCCTCCGGCAACCCGGCCCGAAGATCCGGCTCCTTCCGCCGGATCGAGGGGTAACCTGAATCTGTGAGCCGATCCGATCCCGCAGCGCTGCCACGTGCGAAATTACGCCGATCAGTTTACCGTCCTGCTGAAGGCCGGAAAGGGTCTTGAGAGCGGTATCCAGGGATTCCTCGTCCAGGGTCCCGAAGCCTTCGTCCAGAAAGAGGGAATCCACCCGAACGTTTCTGCTGGCCATTTGGGACAGCCCGAGGGCCAGCGAAAGGCTGACGATGAAACTCTCGCCTCCGGACAGATTCTTCGTGGACCGGACGTCGCCCGCCTGGTAGTTGTCGATCACGTTGAGTTCCAACGGCTGGGCATCGTCGCGAACCAGAAGATAGCGGTCGGTCATTTTATACAACTGCCGGTTGGCATGGCCGATCATCATTTCGAAGGTCAGCCCCTGGGCAAAATTGCGGTATTTCTTCCCGTCCGCCGAGCCGATCAACTCGTGTAGCAGGTCCCACCGCGAGCATTCCCGCTGCTGGGCATCGATGGCCCGGACCCGCTCCCGCTGCTGCTGCTTGAGGCCTTCGTTGTCCTTGAGCTTTTGCCGAATGCCGCCGATTTCCTGCTGGAGATCCCTCTGGCCGGCCACCAGGACCGCCAGCGCCTTTTTGAGATCGTCCAGCGGCTCCTCGGTGATTTTCTTCTGCCGCTCGGTTTCCAGCAAATTGATCTTTTCACCCTCTTTGGAGGCGATCTCCGTTCGTTCGTTGAGAAGCTTCTGGGATTGCTGCGCCAGGCTCCTGCGCTCGCTTTCGGCGAGACAGGCGGCTTGGTATCTTTCCTCGTCGGCAAAGCCCGACGCGTTGAGCCGGCTTCGGAAGGCATCGCCCGCCGATGTCAACCGAAGGCCCCGGGCGCCGATCGTCTTCTCCAGTTCGTCGATTTTTGCTTTCAGTTGAGCGAGTTCCTGATTGGCCGTCGACAATCTCCGCCGGGCGGCTTCCAATTCCCCGTCAGCGGATTCGATCGCCCCGGACAGGCGCTCCTCCTCATCGTCGGTACTCTTTTCTCCGAACACATCCTTGCGCTCGTGCGCAAGGGCCGCCCGCTCGCGCAGAAGCTCCGCCAGCACATCCTGCTGCTTCCGGAGTTCCTGCTCCAGTTTTCGAACCTGTTCAGCCTGGTGATCCGTCCGCAGTTGAAGAGCGGCTATCTTCTGTTCGAGTCCGGCTTTTTCCTTGTTCCGGGCCATCCATTGGCCTCGACGGGCCGTCAGGCGCTCGAGCGTCGCGTCCAGTGTGTCGATGCCAAGCACTTCAACGCCGAAGGGCTTCACCTCTTTCCGCAATTGAAGGAGCGATGTCTCCTGTTGATCGCGATATCCGTCCGCTTCGCTTGTCAGCCGCTCGAGCCGCTCTGCGGCCATTTCCTTCCGGTGGGCGGCTGCCTGGGCTTCACGCTCCGTTTTCGCGATCGAATCCTTGGCCTTCCCGATGGATTCACGAAGCGAGGCCAGTGCCTTTTCGGCGCATTCGGCGGCCTCCAGGGTGCCGATAGCGTGTGAGAGCGCGCGCGCGTTTTCCTCCTGAAGCGACGCGAGCCTCTTTTCGAGTATCGGGTCGGAGACATCCAGTTTGGCAGCCGAAGGCAGTTGCGGACAGATGTCGCCAATGACCCGACCGGCCTCTGCCATTCTTTCGCCATGCTCCTTCCGGGCGGACTCCATCTGCTCGAGATCCTTGCCCGCCTTGGCCATCTTGACCTTGAGCTCGGAGATGTCACCGGTGACGGATTTGAGGTCGGCTCTCACCGCGGCGAGACGTTGCCGGGTTTCATCCGGAATCGGGATATTGCCTTCCGCGAAGGGGTGCTCCCGTGCGCCGCACAACGGGCAGGGTTCGCCGTCCCGAAGCTCCAGGCGGACCTCCTCGAGATCCTCGATCCTTTTGAGCAGGGTCAGTTGGGTTTCCAGCAGCTCCATTTCCTTTTCGAGCACCGCCTGCCTTTCGGCCTGGGTCTCAAGCGCCCGCGTCAGGGTGGACACTTCCTGATTCTGAGTGGCGTGTCGGGTGTCGAGTTCGATGGCGGCCTGCTTCGACTTCGAAAGGATCCTGACAGCCTCTATCGCCTTGACGGTCAGGTCTTTTTGCGCGGCCAGCAGCGATTGGCTTTCCCGCCACTCTGCGATATCCCGTCCCGAAAGGATTTTCAGGAGCCCGGTCTCTCGATCGGCCGATGTTTTCTGGATTTCGTCCAGGGAGCGTCTCTCGTTTTCCAGGGCGGCCGCCTGTTGCTGCCAGGCATCCGTTGCCTCGCGGAGCTGATTTTCTGCCTGTTTGATTTCCTCGAGCTTGCCCGCCAGCCGGCGGTTCAGGTCCTTCAGGGCATCGAACCGGCCGCGCAGCCCGGCAAGGTGTTCGACCAGCTCACCGTCCGCTTCGGATGCAGCGAGCAGCCCCTGCAATTCCTCCAAGTCCCTGCGTTTGCCTTCCAACTCTTCGGAATCGACCTTCTGACTTGTCTTCAGCGCTTCCAGAGACGTCGAGAGGTCCGAGACGGAACCCTTCGCCGTTTTGACGAGAGCGTCCTTTTCGGCGATCTTCAGGTCCAGCTCGCGGACTTTTCGAATGAGGGGCTGCGTCTTTTTCTGCTCCGCCTTCGCGCTCTCCAACCGCTCGAAAACCGCCTTCATGGCTTCCTCCGCCTGCCTGGCCGCACCGGCGCGGCCGGGAAGGGATTCCCGGCACTGGACCAATGAGCGGCGATCCGAGTCCTGCTCCCTCCTGATGGACGTCAGGGCGGCGTAGTCCGCGGAAAGCTCGAGAGCCTGATTGGCGAGCCTGAGCCGCTCCTGCTCGGAGGCAAAGGCTTCCAGCCTTGTCTGCAATTCCTTCTTTGCCCGGGCGAGTTCCTTCAGCTCGGCTTCAAGCCGGGCGATACCCTCGATCCAGGCAACGGCCTCCTGCTTCCGGGCGACCTGTCGGGTGAGTTCGACGTCCTGACGGACCTTCTGCGCCAGGTTCTCCACGAGTTGCTGCTCGTCTTCAGGGGTCAGAAGGTGCATCCCGGCCAGTTCGGCCTGCAGCACATTCAGCCGTTTTCGCTCTTCGGAGCGGCGTTCGTGGACCCGGATGGAGATTCGGCTGTAGATCTCCGTGCCGGTGATCTGTTCCAGAATCGGAGCCCGCTCGTCGGGCGCGGCCTGGAGAAACGCGGCGAAGCCGCCCTGGGCCAGCAGCATGGACCGGGTAAAACGGTCGAAGTCCATGCCGGTGGCCGTCTCGATCTGCCCGGCCACCCCTCTGATCCTGGTCTCGAAAATCTCGCCCGAATCCGCGTTGGCAATCTCGTGCTTCGGCGCCTGGAGTTCGCCGTCCGGTTTCTTCCGGGCCCGGTGCTGGCTCCAGTGGCAACGGAAGCTGCCCGTCTGCGTCTCGAATGTGACCTCGGCGAAACATTCTCCGGTCTGGCGGGACATGATCTCGTTTCCGCCCTTGTTGACCTTGTTGAGACGGGGAGTGCGGCCGTAGAGGGCCAGGCAGATGGCGTCGAGAATGGTGGTCTTGCCGGCGCCGGTCGGGCCGGTGATGGCGAATATTCCGTCGGACACCAACGCCGGATGAGCCAGGTCGATCTCCCATTCGCCGGCCAGTGAATTCAGATTCTTGAATCGAACGCGCAGTATTCTCATCTACATCCTCATCTACTCCGCTTGCGCGTCGTCTTCGTGGAGAGACGAGAGGGTCTCCCGGTAGGCACGAAGCAATTCGGGCCGCTGCGCCTCGGGCACCTCGTGGACGGCGAGGCACCGTTCGAACACATCGTCTTCGTCCAGATCGTCCAGCGTTTCCTCGTCATGGACCTGTCCCAGCACGCGGTCGATGATGCGGTTGTTCCTCACCCGCAAAATTTCCATTCGGGTGCCGGCGATGGAGGCATCCAGGCGTTCCCGCAGGTCGCCGACGACCTCGTCGCTCTCGTAGACGATTTCGAGCCACGCCCGCGAATCGGCGGCCGCGAGCTCGCGGATGCGGCTCGAAATGGCCTCCCAGTCTCCCTTGATGCGCTCGAGGTCTTGAAACACCGGGACGTCGATCGACCAAGCCGAGGCGGTGGTGCCGTGGAATTCAACCTGGCAGACGCTCTTCTGTTGCTTCACCTCCCCGAATCCCATCATCAGAGGAGATCCGCTGTAGCGAATGATCTCGGAGCCGCTCACCTTCTGCGGGACATGGAGGTGGCCGAGCGCCAGATAGCTGAAGCTCTCCGGGAAGAGTCCCGCGGTGACATGCGCCAGTGATCCGACGTAGAGCTCCCGCACGCCGTCGCCTTCGACGGTTTGTCCTCCGGCGGTGAAAAGGTGGCCCATGGCCACGATCGGGAGATCCGCTCCGAGCTCGGCCCGCCGCTGTTCGGCGATGGCGGCAACGGCGGCGTAATGGCCTCGGATCCCCTCGATCAGCTTTCGTTCCTTGTCCTCGATGCTCTCGCCGGCTTCCGCCATGCGGATATCCCGATCCCTCAGGTATGGCACGGCGCAGACGATCACTTCCGGCTCATTCCGCGCATCGCAAAGCACGAGCACCTCGTCCGCCGGGTCGTCGGAAGCATTGCCGACCACATGGACGTCGAGCGCCTTGAGCAGATGCCTGGGGGCATTGAGAAAGGAGGGAGAATCGTGGTTGCCGGCGACGACGACGACATGCCGGCAAGGTGAGGCATTCACCCGGCACAGGAAGCGGTAATACAGTTCCTGGGCCCGATTGCTGGGGACGGTGGTATCGAAGACATCGCCGGCCACCAGCAAGGCTTCGATTTGGTTCCGATGGAGGGTCTCCGCCAGCCAGCTCAGAAACGCCTCGTACTCCTCGTAGCGCTTTCGGCCACACAGGGTTCGTCCGAGATGCCAGTCCGATGTGTGCAGAATTCTAAGGGGCTGCGTGCCCTGGCTCATCGAGCGTCTCCGGGTTCCGTTCGCCCGCCCGTGGGAATCGCGGGTTCGTGATTGGTTGCCATCAAAGCGATCGTTGCCGGCTACATTTGAAAGCATTTGAACGAAATGTCAATCGACCGGATGAAGAGCCGATTCATGCCGACGGCCTACTCGGACCATTGAGGATTCCATACGACTTCCCAAAGGTGACCGTCCGGATCCTGGAAATAGCCCGCGTAGCCTCCCCAGAAGGTGTCCTCCGCGGGCTTGACGATGGTTGCCCCTGCACGATCGGCCTGGCGCATGACCTCATCGACTTCGTTCCTTGAGGCCACATTGTGCCCGAGGGTAAACTCCGTCGGGCTTGGTGGTGCCGGCCCTATCCCGGTGTCATGGGCAATGCTCTTGCGGGGCCAGAGTGCAAGCCGCAACCCGGCCTGGAGATCGATGAACACCACCGCGCCATGCTCGAACTCCTCTCCGACAATGCCTTCCGTGGGCAACCCGAGGCCGTCCCGATAAAATTGCATCGCCCTTTCCAGGTCGTCGACCCCAATGGTGATCACGGTAATTCTTGGTTTCATGGGCAAACGCCAACTGGAAGTTGTCTCATTTCTTCAAGACACGGGGATTCCTTGCGGCTTGCGGGCTTTGTGCACCATCGAATAGGCGGGTTCGGTTCCCGCACCGCAGGCGCCTCCATGCTCGTGAAAGATATTCATGAACAGACCGCCGTGCGCATTCCGAGGAATACTCGACATGTTATTGCCCTCCAGTGTAGATCGGCGACTTGATGGAATGCTCATTTCTGCGTTTGTGCGAGTGTTGCGGTAAATTGCAAAAAATCTGATTTCCTTTGGAAAAAGCTTTTTGAGGATTACGGTGTCGCCATTTTTGGGCACGTCAAGACGTCAATATTCAAAACGGCTGAATCAGGATTTCATCTGCCGCCTTTTTAATTCGAGAACGTCGTTGATGGCGACTTTGAGTTGGTCGACGGTGACGGGCTTGAAAATGGCGTGGCTGATTCCATTGACATGGAGGTTGGGAAGGATGTCTTCAGGGCCGAGGCCGGTGAACGCG
The DNA here is from genome assembly GCA_049366795.1 of Desulfobacterales bacterium. Taxonomy (GTDB): domain Bacteria; phylum Desulfobacterota; class Desulfobacteria; order Desulfobacterales; family UBA5852; genus CALNZV01. Next base: position 1,597 of record JBMNCP010000110.1, on the reverse strand, counting down.
ACAATCGGCATAAGAGGGTCAAGCTCCTTTATCCTGCGCGCGAGTTCCCATCCGTCGATATCCGGCATTACGATGTCCGTGATCACTAGGTCGATGGTTTGGCTCTCGTGATTCAAGCATTGAAGGGCTTCCTCGGCGTCTTGGGCCGGCGTCACCGTGTGCCCGATCTTCTCCAGCATCCGGCGAATCAGGTAAAGGGCACTTTCGTCATCGTCGACCGCCAGAATGCGTACTTGTGTGGACTCTTCCATGTTGACTCTCCTTCTGGATAAGATCTGAAGGTGGGTTGTGTGGTTTTCGAACAGGCCCGGGATTGGGTTATGAAAGTATGGTGGGATAAGTGTGCAACACTTTTCACAGTATCGATGGTTTGTCAATTGCGGATTTGGTCAAAGTGATCCGTGAGTTGGGTCTCATTTGGACGTTGAACATCTGGTCCCAAAACGATCAAATAGGGCGGGAAAATGGGTTGTGAAGGTTGCGGGCCAAATTCCATCTTCGGCTTTCGTGCTTAAATTATCCCCACGGTTCATGAACAACTCCAAGGAGGCGCAAAATGTGCGGGCGGTTCGTTGGGTATCGAAGCCTGGAGGAGATGCGGAGGCAGTTTCGGATCGATCGGGTGGAGGCCGAGATCAGTCCCAACTACAACGTTGCCCCCACCCAGGAGGTGCTCTCCATCATCCGCGAGGAGGACGGGAACATCCTGAGGCGGCTGCACTGGGGCCTGATCCCCTTCTGGGCCAGGGACACCTCCATCGGCGCCCGCATGATCAACGCCCGGGCGGAAACCGTGGCCGAGAAACCCGCCTTCCGGAACGCGTTCAGAAAAAGGCGCTGTCTGATCCCTGCGGACGGGTTTTACGAGTGGAAAAAGGAGAAGTCCGGAAAACAGCCCCTGCTGATCACCCTGCCGGACGAGGCACCCTTTGCCTTCGCGGGGCTGTGGGAGACCTGGGACGAGAAGGGCAAAGCCGATCCCATCCACTCCTGCACCATCCTCACCACGGAGGCAAGCCGGTCGATCCGCGACATCCACGACCGGATGCCGGTGATCCTGAAGGCGGACGCCCATGCGGAATGGCTCGATCCCGGCAGGCAGGACGTCGACCTGGTGGAGATACTGAAGTCCCGCACACACACGGAATTCAAGGCCCGGCCGGTCTCGAAGACGGTGAATTCGGTGAAGAACAATTCGAGGGAGTTGATTGGGCAGGCGGATGAGAAGCGGTGAAATGCTGTAAAGCAAGGGCTGATGCCTTCAGACTGGGACATCGCGATCAACCCTCTGAACCGAGGGCTGTCCCTATTTCCCACATTCCTGGTCATTTCCCGGAACAACCCCCTGACGGTTTCGATTTCAGAGGGAGTCTGAGGCGCAAGCAGAATCATGGATTCACAACATTCCCGACCAGTAACGATCAATGGTTCTCTGGATGGACGGTTGCGAAGTGACACCGAACCACCCCATCGTTCGTGTAATTCCCTATGATTTCCCGGAAGTTGAGGGAAGCATAAATAGTGGGCAGGGCAACCCCAATACACGCATGGCATCGGCCATGACCGGTTTCCTGCGTATTTGTCAAGTCACGATCCT
>JBMNCP010000109.1:0-19639 GCA_049366795.1 Desulfobacterales bacterium | reverse complement strand
CCCAAGCTTGTTTTGGGAAATCTGAAAGATCTTTCCGTTCCGTTATACTCCCACCATTATTATGTGGATGCGGAGCCCTACGTGGAAACGATCAACACCCAAGACGGCAACTCCAGCAACGACGTTCGCCTGGTTGTCGGAGGACTCGGTCGTGGCGGAAAGGGATACTACTGCTTGAACCTGACCGGTGTGGAAAGCGGCACCTTCGATGCCGAAACCCAGGCCGGCCAGGTCGTGATGTGGGAATTCGATGGCGGCGTCTTTAATGCCGATGATATGGGGTACAGTTTCAGTGATGCCTACATCGTCAACTCGAGGGACGGATGGGTGGCAATTTTCGGAAATGGATATGAAAGCACCAGCGGGCAGGCCGTCCTTTTTATTGTGAAACTAGATTCCACCGGCGGTATCAGCGATTACCGGGCGATCGAAACGCTGTCAGGAGATCCAGGTGCCGACTTATGTAACGGGCTCTCCACGCCAACCCTGGTGGATGTGGATCTGGATGGTCTGGTGGATTATGCTTACGCGGGTGATCTTCTCGGCAACATGTGGAAATTCGACCTCACCGGAGACACGATTGGTTCCTGGGCCGTCGCCTATGAGAACAGCGGAACCCCCAAGCCGCTGTTTACCGCAAGAAATGTCGACGGTACCATCCAGCCCATCACAGCCAAACCGGACGTGATGAAGCATTGCGGAATCGACAAGGGTTATATGGTGGTCTTCGGTACCGGCCGCTATCTCGGCACCGAGGATCTCGATGACATTGGAACGACCCAGACGGTTTACGGAATTTGGGACTGGCAGGACGCATGGGAGGACATGGGAAGCAGCATCGATGACAAGTATCTCGGGGAGTTTACGGCCTCGCGTCAGCTTTCCAATATGCTTAGCAATCCCAATATCGACGGTGCTGATGAGTGGGTTTACACCATAGATCTGACATCGGCCTCCCTTTTGGATGAGGTCACCATAAATGGTGTCAGCTTTTCCAAGGCGCTGGTGAAGGATGTTTCATTGCGACGGTTTACCAATGCCGCTGCTCTGGCGGAATGCATCAACAACAGCACTTATGGTGTATCAGGTGCCCGGGCTGATGGTGCCGGCTACCTGGTATCGGTGCGCTCTGATCCTCCAGGCAGCAGCCTGAGTGTCTCGGTCAGCGGCGGCATCTCCGTATCGGACGAAAGAATCGTCGCTGGCTTGTTGGAACAATATGTTGTCTATCACACCGATCAATTGATCGTGCTAAGTGATAGCGCCGTTGATTGGTTCTCCCCGTCGAGAAACAACGGGAGGCACGTGGGATGGTATTTCGATTTGCAGGGAAACAGTGAACGCGTCATCAATGACATCCTGATTCGAGACGGGAAGGCAATCGTCCTGGCGACTGTCCCATCGAGTGACCCATGTACCTCTGGTGGGCATACGATCGAGTTCCTGGTCAACGCCTGCACGGGCGGAAGGGTGGCGGCGGCTGTTTTCGATATCAACGGCGATGGACGAATCGATACCCATGATTTGATCAATATCGGTTCTTTTGCCAATCCGATCTGGGTCGCGCCTACCGGAATGAAGAGAGGCGGAATCTGGTACACACCGGCCATTCTTTCCAAGGGTAGAAATGGTGAGGATATTCTGTACTTCAGTACTTCTGAAGGCGAAATCGAAACCGAGCTTGTCGCCGGTGAGCAACTCGGCATGTATTATTGGCGCCTTTGGAGGCAAGACTAAGAAAGGTTAAAAACATGAGATGGGTCATAATGCTGGCGTTGCCTTTCTTGCTGTTCAGCGCCTTTCCTGCACAGGCGCAGCAAGACGGAAATACCGCCTCTCTTCCCAAGCCTCGCATCGTGGAGCCTTATGATGACTTGGGGGATGGTTCTGTTATCCTGCACGGTAAGGGGCAAGTGGACATGATTTTGGATGATGGCGTTGTCATTGACGATCGAATGTTTCACTTTGCAAGCTCTTATGAAGTCCGAACATTAAATGGAGTCGGGCTGCGAATTACCAATATTGAGCCAGGCCAAGGCATCGGCTATACACTGAACAACGAAGGAGAGCTTTTGAGAATTTACCCAATGCCGACGGAGTGATGAATGAAGTCTATTATTGTCGTTTTTTGCTGCCTGGTCGTGGTGCTTTTCGCCAGCCTTGCCTCAAGGGCTGAATTCTACCGGTATGTCAATGAGAATGGGGTAGTTTCTTACACGGACAACCTGGATGATGTGCCGGCCGACCAGCGTCCGGAAGTTCGTGTATATGAGAACGGGACTTCCTCGACTCATTTTCCATCCGGGATGGCCGATCCTGCAAATACGCCAACCGAAACAGAAGATCGTCCCGAGGAGAGCGGCGTTTCCAATCCTGGAGATGGTACACCGTTGCTTGATGACGCTGCCCTTGAACGGTTGAAGGAAACGAAAGAAGCTTTGGACCTAGAGTATGCAGAGATCCAAGAGAGCGCCAAGGCCCTGGGCGAGGAACGAGCCAAACTTGTCAATCGCCCATTCGAACGACAGCAATTCGAGGAAAAAGTAGTCAAACTGAACCGGAAGATCGAAGATTTTGAACGTCGGCGGGACGCTTTTGAAGCGGAGGTCGCTCGCATCCAGTCCTCAGGAGCAGGAGATAATTAACTCTCTGCGCCGGTATCGCCGGATTTGACACTCCTTTGCCTGTCATTTTCCCAAAGCGAGGCGGCGACGCCGTCCCGCCTCACTTTTTTAAGGTGCTCGAGTTTTGGTTGCAACCCATGTTGATGTCGCTTCTCCAAGGATCAATCAGATTCTGCGCAAAAACCCGGTATGGAGCTCCATATTCAAATGGAAAACCCTGAACTCCCCATGGACGAAAGCCTGTATGACGAGATCAACCGGAAAGACTCCTATCAGATACTCCTGGTAGAACTGCTTCATCTTCTGGGCTCCAATCTCAGATCGAAAGCCCTGGACGATGGCGGGGAATCTTCGACAGCCCCTGGCGAGGAGGCCGGCCTGATCGGCCGGCCCTTTCAGAACCTCGGCATCACCCTCAAGAAACTGGCCGCCATTCCCGGCGGCGACGGCCAGGTGCTGATCCGGGCGCGGGTACCTTTCGAAGTTTCGCGGGACGCCTGCCCGCCGGACTACGAAGTGCGGTTTTCCGACATGGCCATGGATCGTCCGGCCGTGGCCGGCATGATCGAACGGCTGGGCGAGCGGATGGGCTACCTGACCGGATTGATGGACCGGGCCTTTGCCATTTTCGACAAGTTGTCCATCGCTTGTTTGTATATGCGCATGCCGGAGGACACCGCGGAAGCTTATGACGACCTGAGAACGTCGATCCATATCCTGTCGCAGTACCCGCAGGCGATTGCCTCCGGCCAGCCCATTCAAACTCCGAGAAACGGACGGGAGGTTCAGATCCCGTTGGTATACAACGAGTCCGGCCTCCCCGATGTGAATCTCACGATGCTCGCGGGTTTGAACGATCTCTCCCCCGGCACGATGCAAAAACTCGTTCAGGAGGTCGGAGAGTGGATGAGAAGCTCGGAGGCCTCCGCCGGCGCCCACCGGTATGCCAGCGTCTACAACGCGATATCCGGTACCCGGGGTGCGGACGAAAAATTCAAGAATCCGCCTGTCGAAGTCAACAACCTGAAGTGGCTTCTGATCGAAAAGGGCGACCAGAAGCTGTCCAAATCCAAGGCGCAATTGGCCCGCGTTCTGCTGGAAATGCCCGACCCCTCGCCGCTGAACCAGATCCTGTATCTACAGAGCATCTACGGAATGGATTACCCGAGGCTCAGCCCATCCGAGCTGGCGATGCGGCTGGATCGGATCTCCGAACTGCTGGGAGGGATCGGAGACCGCCCCAAGCGCGAGCTCGTCATGGAGGAGATCCTCGGGAACCTGCAATGGCGGCTGGATAAGGTCTCGGATGCGGTTTACGATGGGATCCACATCCTGAATAGCCGGTTGACGGCTGAAACGGGGGAGGGCCCGCCGATCGCCGTCGAGCTGCGGAGCCGAACGCTTTCCCATTTCCTCGGCTTTTTCAAGAGACGGTCCGGTACGCGGAAGAAAATGCGCCGCATCGGGGACCGGGACCTCGTGTTCGACAGCGGCGACTTCGAAATCATTGCCAGGGAATTCGACATTTCACCGGTGGACGCCAAGGAGATCCTGGAGGTCGTCAAACGATGCTTCGACGCCGCCGGTCATTTCGTCAAGGGCGCCTTTGAAAGCAGCCTCGAGGATCTCAGCCGATTCGAGGAAAAGGCCTTCGAGATTCTGTGGCACTACCTCAAGGAGCCGCTCAGCCGCGATGACCGCCTGGCGTTTCTGAATGCGGTTCAGCTGTTCTTCGTCCGGCTGCGCCGTCCCGAAAGGGCGCTGAACATTCTTCTCGAGGACTTCATGTCGGAAACCCAGCTCGTGCGGTATTCGGACCGCAACTCCATGATGCTGGCCACACTACTGCTCCGGAAATACAACAAGGAACTGGAGATCGACATCGAAATCACTCCGGAAGAGGTCTTTCTGGTCCGGGACGGCCTGAACCGGGAGGTGGCGACCACCGCGCTTCATTACGTGGACACCCACAAGGAAGCCCTCATCGAAAAGATCCGCACCATCCACCGCAGGGTGTTCGAATCCATGGATCCGGCGACCGCCGAACTGGTGGGCATGACGCCCAAATACCTGTTGTCGCTGGAGCGTGAAATCCACATTTTCCTGGCCTTGCTCGGGGGCGATATCGCCCGTTCGATCCTGAGGGGCGCGCTCAATGCCTACGGCAACCCTGAAAATGAGCTCTACCGTCTTGCGGCCACCGACCGGCTTCGCCAGGCGCTGATCCAGCACCTGAAGGTACTGCTCCGCGCCCTCGGCCGGGCGGGTGATCCCTCGGATCTGCCGTTGGTCGAACAAATCATAGGTCAGAGGGATGCTTTTCTTGAACTCAGCCGCGAATCCCGTTATGGAATGCTGGTGCACAGAGCCATGGAGTACGCGGAAAAGGCCGGGGAGGAAATGAAGATGAAAAGACCCCAGGTGCTTTTCGCCTGACGGGTCGGGAAAGGGTGATCGTGACGCTATTAAACGACGAGAACGGTGCATTCGAACCGAAAAAAGTCTGCCAGATCCTTTTCAAACGCGGCCTGCTCACCCGAGAGCAGGCCACGGCCGTTCTCAAGAAAAAGGAAATGATCGCCGAAGAGCTGATGCGGCAGCGGCGACAGAAGCGAACCAGCGGGGCGGCGGCCAACAAACCCCTGACGATCATCGATGTCATCTCCCATCTCAACTTCGACCGGGCGGACGGTGTGCGCGGCGGGTTGGAGGAGGAAGGCGTCTTCCAGGCGCTGGCCGAGGAATGGGGGGTTCCCTACAAAAAAATCGATCCGCTGAATCTCGACCTCAATGTGGTCACCACCACCATCCCGAAGAATTTCGCCAGCAAGCACCTGGTCCTGCCCATCGAGGTCTGCGACGGCATCCTCACGGTCGCCACGCCCAATCCGTTCAACATCGAGGTTCTGGACGATATCTCCAGAGTCTGCAACATGCGGACGCAGACGGTCGTCAGCTCCCGGACGGACATCGTCAAGCTCATCGACGAGTTCTTCGGATTCAAGCGTTCGATTGCCGCGGCGGAAAACCTGTTCACCGGTTCCTCCATCGACATCGGAAACCTGGAGCAGTATGTCAAGCTCAGGTCCGGCGACGACCTGCCCTCGAACGATCAGCACATCGTCAATGCCGTCAACCATCTTTTCCTCTATGCGTTCGACCAGAGAGCCTCGGACATCCACATCGAGCCCAAGCGGGACTTCGTCCTGGTCAGGATGCGGATCGACGGGATTCTGCACACGGTCTATCGCCTGCCCAAGAAGGTTCACAACGCGATCGTCAGCCGGATCAAGACGCTTTCGCGTCTGAACATGGCGGAGAAGCGCCGTCCCCAGGACGGCCGCATCAAGACGGACAAGGGCAACGCGGAGGTGGAGATCCGGATCTCGACGGTGCCGGTGGCCTTCGGGGAAAAGGTGGTGATGCGGATCATGGATCCGGATATCCTGATCCAGGATCTCGACGGGCTCGGCTTCTCGGAGGACGATCTCGAGAAATACAACCAGTTCATCCAGATGCCCCACGGCATCATCCTCGTCACCGGCCCCACCGGAAGCGGCAAGTCCACGACGCTCTATTCGACCCTCAGGCGGGTCTCCACGCCAGAGAACAATGTCATCACCGTGGAAGACCCCATCGAAATGGTGCACGAGGAATTCAACCAGATCGGCGTCCAGCCGGCGGTGGGGGTCACTTTCGCTTCAATTCTCAGGACGATCCTGCGGCAGGACCCCGACATTATCATGATCGGTGAAATGCGCGACCTGGAAACGGCTGAAAACGCGGTCCAGGCCGCCCTGACCGGGCATCTGGTTCTGTCGACCCTGCACACCAACGATGCGCCGACCACCATTACCCGTTTGCTGGACCTGGGCGTTCCCTCGTTCCTGATCCAGGCGACGCTGGTGGGCATCGTCGCCCAGCGGCTGGTGAGGGTGATCTGCGAGTACTGCAAGGAGTCCTTTTTTATCGAGTCGGATGAGCTCAAGGCCCTGGGCATCCGGATGGATTCGTCGGGGAAGATCAAGCTCCACCGAGGGCGCGGCTGCATCCGATGCCGTCACACCGGGTATCGGGGCCGGATCGGCATCTTCGAAGTGCTGCCCTACACCGAATCCATCAAGAAGATGACCACGACCAAGGCCAACGTGGAGAACATCCGGGTCAGGGCCCGGGAGGAGGGGATGATCACGCTGAGGGAAAACGCGGTGCGAAAACTCCTCGAGGGGGTGACCACCTACCAGGAGGTCCTGCGCGTCACGGTCGGGAAGAAGGTGGTGGTTCCCTCGGAATTCCCGAAAGCCAAACCCTCCGGCTCCCTTTCCGCCTCGTCCGCCGCCTGACCCCGTCCCGGGTTTCGCCAAGGAACACCCGTCAGGCGAGGGCTGGGTGCGATCCGGACCGCCTGTCTGACGTCTCGATCCACCTTTGCGCCCCCGGGTGGGGCGCCTTTCCTTTCCGGTCGGAGCGGAATGAAAAGGGGAGCTCCCGGAGTTCAGTTCTTCCGGGAGGCTCCCCTGACTTGTCGAATGATCGCCTTGACGCGGGTGTCCGAACGGTTGCTAGAACGGCGTGCAGATGCCGGTGTCCGGCGCCGCCTCCTTATTGGATCGGGTCACCAGGACCGTGCTGTAGTCGTCCTCGATATGCAGCACCAACACTTCCCCTACCTTGTATTTCGGCAGCTGGATGTAAGCGTTGGCGGCTTCCTCCCTGTCGAAGATCGTGTAGAATTGCCCCGTCAGGATACCGTCCTTCCGCCCCTTGTCGATGAAGGCCAGGTTTTGTTCGGCGATCATGTCGAGGTGTTCCTCGGAAAAGATCAGTCTGCCCTCGAGGCCTTCCAGGCTTTCCTGGATCGGTATGGTAGCGGGACGCTCGAGAAACGGCGTGACCTTGTCATCGATCGCAATGGGCCGGAATGCGTCCACGACCCTGGCCGTGACAAGATCTGGCCGAACCTCGGTAACTTCGAGCACGCCGGTCAGAAGATGCTGAACCCCGTTGATCTCGTTGGTCTGTCTTTCGCGGAGGGGTTTGAGGGTACGGTACACCGTCAATCGGCCGCCCGCTGTGAAGTCTCCCGGGATCTCCGGGCTGATGTAAACGATGTCGTCGGGCCTGATCATATCCTTGGGCTCCTGAACGTGGAAGATCACCCCGCTGGGGGGCAGCTCCGGATACCGGATAAAACCGACGGCCTTCATATTCTTGTATTCAAAAGTCTTCCCAACCACCGGCTGGGGGGCGGCCTCCGTTGGGCCGGCCAGCTTGTCGATGTCCTGGCGCCGGTAGATCCGAATCCGCTGACCGGGGTAGATCAGGTGGGGATTGGGGATGTCCTGGTTTTCCTTCCACAGGTCCGGCCAAAGCCAGGGAGAATCCGAAAATTTGCGGGACAGGTCCCAGAGGGTATCCCCCGGTTGCACGACGTAGTAGATGCCCGTTTCGGTTTCGACGATGTGGTCCTCGATGCTGTCCTGCTGGGCGCCGAAGGCCGTCAACGGCACGATCGCCAGGAGGGCGACGAAGAGCACGCGGATCGCTAGTAAAACGCCAGAGGAATGATCTTTCATGCAAAACCCCGTTTGGTTGGTGGTTGAGACTCCGAATGATGGTTTTCCCTATAAATTTAGCGGCCTATTAAAGCTGTGATTCCCAGGGTTGTCAAGGTCGTACCCTCTGAAGCAACTATCGTCCATCCGGACGTGGATCTTTAGCCGCCTCTTCCGCGCCGATGGAACGACGGCGGGGGGCCCTCGGCCGCCGGCGTCATCAAGGCCAGCGTGGAATCGAAGGCGGATTCCCTCCTGCTGAACACAAAAGAAAAGCCCCCTGGCACCGCTTTCACGGTGCGCAGGGGGCTCCATTCTGAATGGCCTTGTATCAGGCTTGGCCGGGTTGGCGCGATTACATCATTCCGCCGCCCATTCCGCCCATTCCGCCCATGCCGCCCATGCCGGCGCCGGGGGCTTCAGCCTTCTCCTCGGGCTTTTCGGCGACCATGGCCTCGGTCGTCAGCATCAGGCCTGCAACGCTGGCCGCGTTCTGCAGCGCGAAGCGGGTGACCTTGGTGGGATCGATCACACCGGCCTCGATCAGATCCTCATAGGTGTTGCTGGCGGCATTGAAGCCCATCGCACCTTCGCTGTGCTTCACCTTGTCGATGACCACCGACCCCTCGGAGCCGGCGTTGTTGGCGATCTGGCGGAGCGGCTCCTCGATGGCGCGCATCACGACGTCGACGCCGAGTTTCAGCTCGCCCTTGACCTTGGAGCGGGTCTTGTCCAGTGCATCCAGGCACCGGACGAGGGCGACACCGCCACCGGGAACGATGCCCTCCTCGACGGCCGCGCGGGTGGCGTTCAGAGCGTCTTCTACGCGGGCCTTCTTCTCCTTCATCTCGGTTTCGGTCGCGGCGCCGACATTGATGACAGCGACACCGCCGATGAGCTTGGCCAGCCGCTCCTGCAGCTTCTCCCGGTCATAGTCGGAGGTGGTTTCCTCGATCTGCGCGCGAATCTGCTTGACCCGGCCTTCCAGCGCCGAGCGGGCGCCGGCGCCGTCGACGATGGTGGTATTGTCCTTGTCGATGTTGACGCGCTTGGCCTTGCCCAGATCCGACAAGGTCAGGTTTTCGAGTTTGATGCCGAGGTCCTCGGAAACCACCTGGCCGCCGGTCAGAATCGCAATGTCTTCCAGCATCGCCTTCCTGCGATCGCCGAACCCGGGGGCCTTGACCGCGGCCACCTGCAACGTGCCGCGAAGCTTGTTCACCACGAGCGTGGCAAGGGCTTCCCCGTCCACGTCTTCGGCCACGATGACCAGCGGTTTCCCCATTTTGGCGACCTGCTCGAGAATCGGCAGAAGATCCTTCATGTTGCTGATCTTCTTCTCGTTGATGAGAATGTAGGGATCTTCGAGGGAAGCGACCATTTTTTCGGGATCGGTGACGAAATAGGGGGAGAGATAGCCGCGGTCGAACTGCATGCCTTCGACCACATCGAGCGTGGTTTCCATGCCCTTGGCTTCTTCCACGGTGATGACGCCCTCTTTGCCCACCTTGTTCATGGCCTCGGCAATGATGTTGCCGATGGTCTCATCGTTGTTCGCAGAGATGGTTCCGACCTGGGCGATCTCACGCTGGTCCTTGGTCTGCTTGCTCATCTTCTGAAGCTCCTTGACGGCAGCTTCGACAGCGAGATCGATTCCCCGCTTGATGGCCATGGGATTGTTGCCCGCGGCGACGAGCTTCTGGCCTTCCTCATAGATGGACCTTGCCAGGACGGTTGCCGTGGTGGTTCCGTCACCCGCCATGTCGCTGGTTTTGCTGGCGACTTCCTTGACCATCTGGGCGCCCATGTTCTCGAATTTGTCCTCGAGTTCGATTTCCTTGGCGACCGTTACGCCATCCTTGGTAACCGTCGGGGAACCCCAGGATTTGTCGATAACCACGTTTCTGCCCTTCGGGCCCAAAGTGACGACAACGGCATCAGCGAGGGTTTTCACGCCTTTGAGCATCGCCTCGCGGGCTTTCATATCGTATTTGATGATCTTCGCAGCCATTTTCAGTTAACCTCCGTTTTCTCTGGATTTGATTTACTCGATAATGCCAAGAATATCGTCTTCTCGCATGATCAGATATTCTTCTCCCTCGACCTTCACCTCGGTTCCGCCATACTTGCTGAAAAGCACCCGGCTGCCCTCTTTGACTTCGAGAGGAATACGCTTTCCGTCTTCTCCGATCCGGCCGTTGCCGACGGCGATCACCTTGCCTTCCGCCGGCTTTTCCTTAGCGGTATCCGGAATGATGATGCCGCCTTTCGTCTTGGTTTCCTCTTCCACGCGTTTCACAAGAATTCGGTCGTGCAATGGTCTAATTTTCATTGTTCACCTTTCTCCCTTTCCAGCCATTGATAAGTTGATCAAACCGAATCGATTCCCGCCGGCGATGCGCCGGCACATACCGCAAAACCGCTGATATTGTCCTTTGTATTTTTACATCCGCTGGCTACTGCGACCGGGAAATCATCCCGGGGTCTCGCCATCGGGCACATGCTGGTTGTTGTTTGTCAGGTGACGCCGCAGCTTTAACCCCCGATTTCCCGGCTACAGCGCCGCGTTGGATCTTTTTCGACCCGTCGCTATCGATAGCCAGACCGTTTTCAATGTGTCGTTACAGTGAGTTGTTTCCGGAAAGAAACGTCAGTCAGAGGCGCTGCCCGATCCGCCGGATGAATCGGAACTCTTGGAGGAGGTTCCGTCATTTGCGTTCGACGTCTTGGACGCTGTCTTGGACGTTGAGGGTGCGGCGGATGACTTTTTGGCGTAGTCGGTCACATACCAGCCGGAACCTTTCAGGTGAAATGAGCTCTGAGAAATCAGCTTGTGCATTTTCCCGGAGCAATGAGGGCATTTCGTCAGCGGTTTATCCGAAAAGTTCTGAAGGACTTCCTTTACGTTACCGCATTTTTCGCACTCATACTCATAGATGGGCATTTTCAGGCAACCTCCAACCAAAGCTTCAATGCTGCATTGTCGACGGCTTCGTAAAGAGCCCGATATCTTATCCACCCGCAGGCTTCACCGCGGCTCAAGCCCGGCACACTCTCGGCAACGGTAGATCACGGGGTCGATCTCGGACTTTGTACGAGGCAGTCGGAATCCCGTTGTCCGCTCTCAGGGTGGCGATTGAAGGCCGACCCCAAAAAAACTGGTAAAAAATAGTCAGAAAAAATCTGATGTCAAGTCGCTTTGCGAATGATTTTTCCACCTAATGTTGCTTCAGATTCTCGAAGGGCTTGTGCCATTCGCCATAGTAGTCCAGAACGGTCTTCATGCCATCGATCCCAAGCGGCTCCAGAATCTCGCGGGTAATCCGATGCACCCGTGCCTCCTCTTTTATCCGTTCAGGCTCGGTTGCCTCGAAATTCTGCAAAAACCTGGAAAACCGGACAATGTGAATGAGCTCATGGGCGATGATATAGAGTACGAACGGAAACAGTTTCATTCCCTTCTGTTCTTCGATCGTTGACAGAATGGCGGGGTCCTGGAGGCAAACGGCGTAGAAATCGAAGGTCATGGGCATCGGCGAGGCTTCCCTCGGGCGTCCTTGATAACGAATGACCTGGGCATAGGGGCCCTCCACCATTTCATCGGGTTCGAGGCCGGATGCCGTCTTGATGTCGTATCGCCTCCGGAGCCATTGGCTCGCGGACATCTTGTAGAATTCGCTGACGAGTTCCTCGGCCAGCGCAGCCGCGCGGACCACCTCGGCAATCTGATCGTCTGAAAATCGAATCGGGTCACTCGTCATGGGGTGGCGGCCGGCTATAGGGTCCTGGAAATCCGTTTCGTGGAACCAGACCGCTGCTTATCATAGCCCATCGGGGTGATCAACTCCTCGGGGCCACAAAAGTCTGGACAAAGGGATAATGATGGTGCTAACTATTCCGGATTCTATAGTGCTCGGCATATAGAAACACAGGTAGATCGGCAGTCTATGGGAAGGAGGTGATCGGTTGGGCAGCGTTATCAAAAAGAGAAGAAAAAAAATGCGCAAGCATAAGCATAGAAAGCTGCTGGCCAGAACACGGCACCAGAGAAGAAAGGGCAAATAATGTTCCCTCGACCCAGAGGGCGGAAAAAAAGCACCCGGACGGCTCGATGAATGCGTCCGGGTGCTTTTTTTCGATTTCAGTCCCCGCTGTCGGCCAGGGTTACTTCCGGATCCTGGATGACCCCGTGCCTTCCTTCAGATACTGAAAAAACTCGGAATCGGTCGAAAGAATCAGTGAACTCTGACTGTCCAGGGTTTCCGCGTACGTTTCGAGAGTTTTGGAAAAGGAGTAGAACTCAGGATCCACGTTGAAGGCATCGGCATAGATGCGGGTCGCCTCCGCATCCGCCGTCCCTTTGATCATCTGGGCTTCCCGGTAGGCCTCCGAGGATATCCGCTTCAGATCCCGTTCCTTTTCACCCAGAATTTTTCTGGCTTCGCCCCTGCCTTCGGACCGGAACATTTCAGCGATCTGTTTTCGCTCGGCAATCATTCTGTTGTAGACGGATTCCTGCACCTGCTCGACGTAGTTGATCCGCTTGATCTTGAAGTCCGCCAACTCGATCCCGAACTTGTCGAGCTTGGGCTGTGCCTGCAACAGGATGCCTTCCATTATTTTTTCCCGGCCTGCATTGATCGTGATCCGGGGGGGCTTCAGCGCCTCCTCGATTTCCCCGCTCGAGATGTTGTCCGAAATGCCCACCTCGAAGGTGTCCATTTCCCGGTCGCTTTTTCGAACCGCCTCGATCAGCCGGTAGGAGGTGACGAAGTTTCTGAGCGATGGATCGATGATGTCGTCGAGCCTCGCCTTCGCGTTGAACAGCGTGCCCACCGTTTCCACGAATTTGACCGGATCCACGATTTTCCAGCGGGCGAAGGCATCCACCCATATGAATGTCTTGTCCAGCGTCGGGATCTGACCCGGGTCGCCGTCCCACTGCTGAAGGTTTTTCGGGAACCGGTTGATTTTGTCCACGACGGGCAGCTTGAACTGCAGCCCTGGATCCGTGATCGGGTCCCTGACGATTTTTCCGAACCGGGTGATGACCGCCTGTTCGGTCTCGTCGATCGTGAAGGCGGACAGGTAGATCCCAGCCAGTATCACCAGAACGGGAATGAGAATTATCGGCGTCTTGTTTGTCATTCTTTTACACCTGCACCACTTTTGATGTCGATCGGCTGTTGGCCGAGATTGAGTAAGGGCAGCAGATTATTCTGATCTGCATCCAGGATGAACTTGTGGCCTAGCTTCGGAAATACCTCACGGAGGGTTTCCAGGTACATGCGGCGACGGGTTACATCCGGCGCATTTCGATACTCCTCGTAGACCGACTTGAACCTCGATGCGTCACCCTCGGCGCGGTTGACGCGATCCAAGGCGTATCCTTCCGCCGCCCTGATGGTGCGCTCCGCGTCGCCTCGAGCCGCTGGAACGGCCTTGTTGTAATCCTCCCGCGCCTGATAGATGAGCTGCTCCCTTTCCTGCCCGGCCTGATTCACCTCGTTGAAGGATGGCTGAACGGGAAGCGGGACGTTGGTCCGCTTCATCTCGATGGTCACCACATGGATGCCGGCCTCGGCCTTGTCCAATTCGGCCTGGAGCACGTTGCGTGCCTCGACCGCTATTTCGTCTCGTTTCGTGATGACTTCGTTGATGCTGCGATCGCCGATGACAAGCCGCATGGAGGCTTCCGACATGTCTCTTAGCAGCCGTGTGACATCCTCAACCTTGAAAAGGTACTGGTACGGGTCTTTGATGCGGTACTGGACGATCCACGGTACGATCGCCACGTTGAGGTCTCCGGTCAACATCAACGATTCACTGTCGCTGGTCCCGGCGGTGACCATGCGGCCGCGCGCCGGTGTCGTATCCGTGGTCGAACCGAACTCTTCCTTGAGCACGAGGCGCACTTTTACGTTCTCGACGCTTTCGATGCCGAAGGGGAGCTTGAATCGCAGGCCCGGCTGGGTAATCCGGACGAATTTGCCGAAGCGCTGAATGACGCCCACCTCCTCCACAGCCACGGTGTAAAAGGAGGTGAAAGCTCCCAGGATGAGGATGGCAACGATGAAGAGCAGGGGGCCGCCCGGCAGCTTGATCTTCCTCAGGTTCTGAATCAATTCGTCCACCTGCGGCGATGAGGGTGTTCTCTTGTCCTGCTGTTCTTTCAGTTTGTCCCAGTCCCAACTCATGATATGAATCCTGTCTTGCCCCTATGATAAAAAGGGCAGATTGACTTGTCGGCCGTCAGCGGCCGATTTTTCAGCCAGGCCCGAAAGCGATATCGAGTTCCAGAGGGGCCGGGAGTACAAGCCAACTTCGCCGGATCGCCCTCGGGCGTCCTGGCCGGTGCTCCGACTCGACGCCCACTGTTCGCTAACCAGACCTAAAGTATCTTAAATACAGGAATGAAGGACCCCCCGTCAACCCTATAACGCTGCACATCGACTTGACAGCAGTCCGGGTTGGCTCCTATATGCGGTTGACACCGATCGGCCGATTCCGGTGACGGCAGACGCGGGGCCGCCCCGGACGGGGGATGTTCCGCCGGCCGTGTCCACCTCACCCCTATCCGCGAGGCATTGACGAATGGCGTCGGGAAAACCCGCTGGAAAGGACTTCACTCCGATTGCAGACCTCCTGACGGAGGTGCTCTCTCAATGCAGGAAGGGGAACGCCAGGGGGATCGAGATTCTCACAGCCTTATGGCCTCAGGCGGTGGGAGCTGCGGTGGCCGCCAACACCAGACCGGCGGCCGTCTGCAAGCAAATGCTCCTGGTTCATGTGTCCAGCTCAGCCTGGATCCAGGAACTTCACTTCCAGAAACAGGAAATCCTCCGGAAGCTCAATCATGCCGCGGGATACCCGATCATATCCGACATCGCATTCAAGGTCGGCCCTCTCCACTCCTCCGGCGCTTCGACGGAGCCGCCTTCGGGACGATCTCGGCGCTGATAGCTTCTTCAACGGCCGAGTGACCGTTTGGCAGAGCCTGACCGGCTACCGGTTTTCCGTGGATGCGGTCATTCTCGCCGGGCACGTCTTCCCTCGAGATGGCGATCGTGTACTGGATCTGGGGACCGGGTGCGGAATCATACCTCTGATTCTTGCCAGCAAATTCCCCGCCGTCACGCTTTGGGGCATCGAACTGCAGGCCCGACTGGCGGCGGTCGCGGCGCTGAACGTTCGGGACAACGGCCTGCAGGACCGAATCCATATCCGCTGCCGGGACTTCAGGAAAATCCATCTATCATGCCTTGGCCGCTCCATGGATGTGGTGGTCAGCAATCCGCCGTATCGAAGGGTCGCATCGGGAAGGATCAATGCCAACAGCCAGCGGGCATTGGCGCGTCACGAGATCAAAGCGAAACTGGAAGACCTGCTGTCGGCCGCATGCCGCGTACTCGGGCCCGGGGGGAGGTTCATGACCCTCTACCCGGCGGATCGCCTCGTTGACGTGATCTCCGCCATGAGGGCTCACGGGATCGAGCCAAAATGGCTTCGGATGGTCCATTCGAGCGCGGGCGGCAAAGCGAAGCTGTTCCTGGTCGAAGGGCTCAAAGGAGCGCGCCCGGCGATGGTGGTCGCGCCTCCCCTTCACATTTATGCCGGCAAGGGGCAATACTCCGAAGAGATGGAACGAATGTTCGATCCCTGAGCTTCCCGCCCCCCAAGCGCCCCTCAGGGACAAAGCGTGTTCAAAACCAGGCCGGTTATTACCTTGGGAGCGAAATAAGTCGTTTTCCTGGGCATGACCAGGCCTTCCTCGGCAATCCGGCGCACCTGATCGATCCGCGTGGGGTTCAGCAGAAAAGCGGCGTCGGCCCTGCCGTCGAAAACCTCGGCCACCGCCTCGGCCGTTCGGCTTGTGTAGCGGATCCGTCCCACGCTGTCGAGCTCCTCGGGGGCGATGCCCAGCAGGTCCGGGAAGATCAGATGGGTCAGCACACTCACGTCCAGTGATGCCAGGACTTCGGGCATGGTGGCAGCCAGTCGCTGGCGGACCGTTTCCGGGCGGGCCGTCAGAACGGTGAGTTTCTTCACCCCGCTCATCAGCAGGCCGATCCGGCAACCGCCGGGTTCATCGGGCCTCAATGCCGCCTGGATGTCGTCGGCGGACCCACGGTCGACGGCGACATCCTCGATCTCGAAGGAGGTCGATGCATGGTCGGCAAAGGTCATCAATCGGGATCGATCCACGCCGCGGATGAGGCGGTGTGCCGGCAGTACGATCAATCCCGGATCCTTCATGCTGGAAAGATACATCATGATGAAGTTGGCCGGATGCTCGGATGAAAAGCCGGGCTCCGACCTTGACACCTCGTCGCGGTAGGCGAGGGCCGTCTCGTATCGATGGTGGCCGTCGGCAATGAAGAGTTTCTGGTGGGCCAGGGCATCCCGGATCCTTCGGCACGGCGCTTCGTCCGTGAGGTGCCACATGCGGTGCCGATGTCCGCTGCCGTCCATGAACCCGGTTACGGGCAGGCGGCCTTCCGCTTCCGCGCGGAGTGTTTCCATGAGGCCGTCGGGGTCCGGAAAGAGCGAGAATATCGGGCTGAAATTGGCGTGGCATTGCCGCATCAAGCCAAGCCTTTCCGTCTTGATGGCCGAGAAGGTCGCCTCATGGGGAAGGATGATGCCCCGATCAAAAGGCTCCAGGGCCACGCGTGCGATCAGGCCGAACCGGGAGAGAATCCTCCCCTGGTGTTCGAATTCAACGGAGGTCAGGTAGTAGCCGGGTTCACGATCCCGGATCAGCGCCCCTTCGCGCAGCCACCGGGAGAACGATTCGGCGGCACGTGTATGCGGATTGCTGGCCCCGGAATCCCCCTTTTCCTTTTTCCCCAGTATGAGTCGGATGATGTTGTGGGGATGCCTGGCGTGGAACGTATCCTGTTCGGCTTCGGAGATGACGTCATAGGGCGGCGTCGTGACCTCACCCAGGTCCGGTACGATTTCCGGGTTGTATCGGATGCCTCTGAACGGCTGGACTTCTGCCATGTGGATTCCCTTTCGGATTTGGTAGCGACCGCTTTGCGTCGATGAAGGTTCGATTCACGAAAGACCAGCGGGACCCAATACTAAAATGTACCCGGGAGTTCAAGGCACAAAGCGTTCCCGGAGTGCGTCGTATTCTTGATCCGACATGCCGAAGCACAGGATCGACCGTTGACACCGGAGTGAAAACAGGTTATCAAGCGCGCTTGTTCAGACATCAGTTGGTGCGATGGAGAGGTGGCCGAGCGGCTGAAGGCCCTGCTCTCGAAAAGCAGTATCCTGCCACAAGCGGGATCGTGGGTTCGAATCCCACCCTCTCCGCCACACTCCGATCCACAGACCTTGAGGCGCCGACCATTGGACTGAAAGTTCGCGGAGAGATGACCGAGCTGGCTGAAGGTGCACGACTGGAAATCGTGTGTGCCGTTTGAAGCGGCACCGAGGGTTCGAATCCCTCTCTCTCCGCCACCCTCCTTTTGAAATCAGTAGCTTACAAGCCAAAATCCCTCGGTGATACCAAAAGGGTATCCAAAATAAAAAAGCCGGACCCGAAGGCCCGGCCGGTATGTTGAGGCGGGAAACCGCCCCCAGGTGGTTCAATCCTCTTTGTCGTCAGTCCGGGAAATCCTCCATGTGCCGCTCGGCCAGCACCCGCCATCAGCGCCGCATGGGATAAACTGTGTGCTCAGGGTCCCACCATAGGATCTGCAAAATATTTTGCTGCCTAAACCCCCACAAACGCCTTTTTTGTCCTCCAGCTATTTCGATTTGATAGAGGTTGGCAGCATCATCGTGCCCAAGCGCTATCAATCTATTTTGGGCTCTTTTGCAAATTTTGTGTGTAGGCATAGGGTGGGTGTGCCGCTTTTTGTCTGCCTCACTCCAGGTCATACTTTCATATTCACACAACAGGGCCATAATGTCGTTTATTGTTTGGCAGGTACAAGGCCAATCCCCTTCATGGTCTAGGTACTGAAAATGCCATGCAATCAACTGGTGCTGATATCCTTCGGGGTTCTTGGCGTGCTTGGGGAGTTTTTGGGAAGTCGGGGTTTGGGAATGTTTCGGCTGTTTTTTGTTGCCCCTGGCCATGGGATCACAAGCCGCTGTAGTAGTCCATCATATCGGCATGTGAGATTTCCCGGTCACACCTGTCGCCGGGCGAACAATCATAACGAGCGTTTTTCCACGGGTCCTCAAGGTGGGTAAGGTCTATGAGCCATTGCGCCGTTTTGTCGCCGTAATGGCTCAGAACCGCGTCAATGGTTTTCTTTTCGCTCTTGGTCAGGTTCCTGGTTTTCCCATTTTGGATGTCGCGCGAGGCAATGAAAAAACGGCCTTTGTGATGCCTGAAAAGCGCCGGCACAACCGGGCCGTTGGCCCAAGCTTCAATCTTTTCATCGAATATGGGCTCTTCATCCCATACCAATGACCAGGCTTGGCAATAATATACAAGCTTTTGCAGCTTGGCCGTTGTCATGCGTCCTTTTTTGTTCAGGATGTATCTTGCCACGTCAAAGACGGTTGCCATTTTGTTGACCCCTTTCATGAATCCAATTGATGAACAAAATGGTTAAGCCGATCGGTAGGTTGTTTTGCTGGCTCATTTAAGTGCTCTGATCGTGTCACGGCAAGAGGGAGTCTGTCAATGGTCATGTGACCCCCAAGCGGCCGGGTTCGAGATGTTCGGGGCTTTCAAGGGTCGTCCAGGGGTTTCTGGTTCGAGCGTGACCCCCATGGTCGGGGCGCATCAGGTGGTTGCAGTACGCTCAAGTCGATTTCTTCAGTGTTGATCCGGGTTCCATAGAAAATTTGAAGGATCAGGGCGCCGATGCCCACCATTTCTTGAAGGCTTATGGACTCGCCGGCATGATCGCCTTCATGCTGGCAGCCTCGGCAAGGAAGGTCCTGCCGGTTCTCCCGGGCGGCCTCGGACAGGCACTCCATGTATTTTGGACAACTGAAGTTCCTCATGCGCCCTCTAAAAAAAGGGTTTGCCGGGTTGCCCGTACAGTCAGCAGCATGGTTGAGGCGTTGCCCCTGTACGGGCTCTCCGATCCCCGGCGACCGGTCCACTTGGCAACGCCACACTTCAAAATTGATGTTTGGCGGGACGGCCGGACCCGAGGGAGAGGTCCGGGTCCAGCCGCCGCGTCCATTCTGGGTTTTGGCCTGTCGGGTAGCCGACGGACCCAGTGCCGTCATGTGATGCCGGAGCCCCGACGACTCCGGCCACCCTTCCGCCGCGTCCAGTGCGTCCAGGCTTTTGCGACAGTGCCGTCGCGCCACCCTTGGCCCCTCGCGCAGCAGCAGGGTCTTACAACAACCCGCGCTTTACTTCTTCCGCCAGCGTCGTCACGCCCAACTCGGGAATCCCGGTCCTCTCCAGAAGGTTAAGTCTCTGAAGTTCGCGGTTGAGTTCTGCGATTTCACCTTGCCGTTTATCTTCCTGTAAAT
>JBMNCP010000108.1:0-128872 GCA_049366795.1 Desulfobacterales bacterium | reverse complement strand
TACTACATGCGGTTTAACCTTGTGTCCAGTAAAAAATGTGGGGCCGCTCCAGCCCTGGGGGTGGGGGGTATGCCCCTATATAGAAATCGGCTTTGAAAACAAATTCCCCCTCCGGAGACCACACATGATTTTTTTACGGTCGTTTTCCGGGGAGTTCACAAGGAGATAGCAAAATGCCTTCATTAGGTGGAAGTGGCTCATACGGTGGTGACGACCCTACGGGTGGAGCCTCTGGCGGCGGTAAACCGGGTGGCGGTGGTTTTGGTGGTGGTGCTTCTACCGGCGACGCTGCGTTGGATGCTGCGATAGATGCGGCACTCAATGCGGCCTTTTCAGGCTTGCCCGGTTTCGGATATCGGACGGACGTTAACCCGAGAGACGTTTTATCCTTTAATCCGGTCACTCCCCCGAATGTGCAACAGGTTTTCAAGGATATCATCAGCCTTCGGAAGACGAATCCCTTCAACGTCCCGTCATATGATGCGCTAAAGACCCTTCAAGGAATGGTGAAAGCTGCGGTCCCTGCGGAGAATTGGGGGTTCCTTGACAAGCACAGCATTCCAATTGCGAAGACGGCACAGGGGTTGTTCTCCGGGTTGGCTAACATGTTTGCCCCGACTCAAGCCGTTGGCTTCGGGCTGGATAAGTTCGGAAGTTATGTTGCGCGGGAATCGGTTCTTGAGAGCCTGGGGAAAAAAGCATTGGGAACGGCACAATATCGGTCATTGGCTGGCACACCGACAACGGTTGCGACTCCGAGAAGCGGCGGCGGTATGAACCAGTGGTTGAACGACCTGATTATGACATCGAGCAGGCGGCGGAGCAGGAAGGCTGGGGAAGCGACGGCACTTCTGCGGTCGATGGGGATTCGGGTTTAATGAATGAAGGTGGGCAAATGAAGAAAATTCTTCCTTTCATGGCGATCTCCTCCCTACTCGCACTCCCCGTTTATGCCCTTGTGGTGGGTTATAGTCGCGCTCCGGTAACGCCTCCTTCCGGGCAGTGGTACACGCTACAGGGTACGGCGGCAACCACGGTCGGGGCTGACTGCACGGGCGGCGCTGGCGGGTATCTCTACGGACAGCTTGTTTACGACGCTCCGGCCACAGGCACGATAAAGAGAGTGGAACTATACGCCGGAACGGTCAGCGGGACTCCTGCTTATGTGGCGAGGCTTGGGACCGACGAGACCCTAACCAGCTATGACGACGAGGCCACCGGAGAAATCACGGCGACAGGTACGTTTGAGATTACGTTCTCAACTGGCAAATCCGTAACGCTTGGCGATCCGTTTTCCATTGGAATCAAAGGGACGGACGCGGATTCATTCAGGCTCTCCAGGAACTCAACGAACTGGACGGGTGGGCAATTGAGGTTCAATTCCGACGACCAGTATTGGACTATGGCGGGAATCTATGACTCTGGCGATCTTTACATAAGGGTTTATTTAGAATGAAACTCGTATCTTATTGGCGGAAGGCGGGTGTTTGAGGCGGAGGTGAATCCTCACACCATCCGCATGAAAGCGTCAAGGGGGCAGGGTGGCACAAATGTGCCGGAAAAATCAAACAACCCTACCGTTGTTGAATCTCAGCCCGAATCACGCCCTACAGCGGAAATTAGTTTCAGATGACACCAGACAGACTATGAAGCGGGCCGGGCGGAGCATCGGTGCTTTTGCAGTCGATGGGAAGTCGATTATAAGCCATTGGAAGTTGAAAATCTTCCTTGAATGAACGATAATATATTCAACCGCAATAGAAACATGGCCAAAGTATTTCTGGCAAAATGCCGAATTACTTTTTTAAACCAAAGAAAACCAAATCCACTTAGGTGTTATTGTTGATAATGAGTGGGGGGGGCATAGAGGACTCTTTTGGGGCTGTAACCGCACTTATGCCAACAAGTGTGCATTTATTTATACATATTGACAAAAAAGTGAACCTATGCTCTACAACTATCTAAGCAGACCACCCACAACAGCTAACCTATTAAAATTTAATCAAATCATCTTCGGATTGTCTAGGGAAACCAGCAGTCATTCCTTGAAAAGGAGGAAACATGCAGGTTAAGCTTGGTCGCTTCGCAGGCTGTTTACCAGACAAAGATCCGTTTGACACGATTCTTTTTATTATTTCACGCTCTGCGCCTAAAAAAGGCATGAAGTTTGAATCTCCGATTCATAAATGCCATCGCTTCTTTTCGAATATGAAAGAACAGTACCCACAATTATTTCCAAATCTTCATTTTACAAAAGATCCAGACTTTCCGTATTCTGAAGAATTATCAGATTGTCTTACCAGACTGCAAGAATACGGATACGTATCTCGGCCGAACCCCTCGCTTTCTGAATATCTCGTAAATTCGAACCACCAAAGCATGCGAATAAAAATAGATAGTAGCTTCTCAGAAAACTTGGTCCAGGTTGCAGCTAAATTCAAAGAAGAGTTTGGTGTGCAGGATGATAAGTGCAGTACAGAATGCTGACCAACCAATAGACCTTGTTTCCTTCCAGGCAAGATTGGAAGAAATTCTTAGAGAAAAGCTTTTACCGCCCTCTGAATTTAAGAACCCCGGAATGAAGGTCATTCATGATCCTCTCTGGGGTTCTTGTCTTTATTACCCTTGGGAGATAGCTCTTCTTGATACTCCAATGTGCCAACGCCTGAGGCATATCCATCAACTTGGTACAGCTTTTCTAACATATCCTTCAGCGATCCATAACAGGTTTTCTCATACGCTAGGGGTTATTACCTTAGCTGGAAGGTTGATTGACAAACTACGCGAAAAGTCTCAAATATCTCCTGATAGCGTACCTGTTGAGATCTCCAAGCGCGATGTTTATACAGTTAGGTTAGCTGGACTTCTGCATGATGTCGGGCACTGCTTCTTTTCGCATGCAAGTGAAAAGGTACTATCTCCAGTGGTCGCAAAAGCCATTGCAGAGTGTAGTATCGGAAATCCAAAACCGCATGAATTTTTTTCCTATCTTTTTGCTACTAATCATTACTTCAAAAAATATTGGGATTCAAATGTTATCCCTATTTTTGAAGATATTTCAGATATTCCAAGCCTCGATGAAATTGCAAAAATGATAGTTAAGATTCCTTTTTCACCAGAAAGGAGGTTTCTCCAAGAAATAATTTCTGGTGCATATGATGTAGACAAATTAGAATATCTTTATAGAGACTCCCGAATGGCCGGGCTTCAAATTTCGTATGACATTGAGCGATACTTTTATAAAATTAGAGTCGCACAAACTGCTACCGGATGCAGATTAGTAATGGACCATGGGGGTATTAGTGCAATAGAACAGATTATTTTTAGCAAAATGATGTTGTTTTCCTTTGTCTATCACCATCAAAAAGTATTGGCATCTGATATGATCATTTTTGATTTGGTATGGGAGCTCATAGCCAATGAAAACGAAAGGATTAATATCAAACATCCGTTAGATTTCTTATTATATACAGATGCCGATATTCTTTCATCAAACAACCAAGACTTGGGGAAAAAATATCAAATACTTAGCGACCGCATTAAAACTCGAGATTTGCCTAAAAGATGCTTCGTTATTAATAGAGAGTTCGTTATAGGATTAAACTCTGATGATACAGTTAAGGAGAAGTGGAGAAAATTATTAGAAGATTTGAGAGGGCTTCCTGAAGAATCAATGAAAATCAGGCAAAATATCGTCGAAAGAATTAAGGCATGTGAAGGGTGTGAAGAATTCAAAATTGATGATATATTTATAAACATGCCAAAGGCTCCTAAAATGGATGAGGCGGCGTCAGCTCCGGTTGTTGATGCAACTGGGAATATAAAGCCTATGAGTGAATATTTCATGATTGAAGGATGGAAGACGACTTATGATCTAAAAAAGCTTAAAGGATATTTTTATGTAACTGAAAAATATAAAAGAACAGCCAGCTGTGTAATAGAACAATATTTAGAAGAAGAATATGGGATTAAATTTAATGAGAATTCCAAGATTGAAGCAAAATTAAAATAGAACAATCAGTTTGATTTTTTTAAATTAATCAATTCCATAACAGAGTTTGATTGGGTATGAACCTTTTCAGGCATAAACAGATTCGAAACAAATTTTATTTATGCACCACTTTTTGATGCATTCAACTAACTGTTTTGACTACACAATATTTTTTATCAGTGTCAGAGATAAACACCAATCAAGCAAGTCCCAGGCTAAATGACCAACTATCCATAACAATAAGCCTTACCTGATGACTGCCATTGAACGGATCATTGTCTCCCCCGGCAAGTCCGGTATCTTCAAGGCAGCTTGGGAAGTTTCTTCAAGGCTTGGGATTACCCTGGAATCCATATCCGGTCACGTCGTTGAATCCCTGAAAACCTCAGACGCCCTGTTGATCCTGACTGACGGCCCACCGACAACGGACCAAATTGAGCTTCAGCTATTGGCGAATGAACACTGTCCGCAATGGAGAAGGCTTGATATCCGGAAGGACAAGGATACTACCTTGGTTGGGTTGATTCGGTTGTGGTTGATGGAATTGGAAAAGCCTGCAAAGGTTCTTTATTTAGATGGACCTATGAAAGAAGAATTGACGCTGAAAACCGGGTTGGTATTGGAGTACCCGCTCGCAGAATAATGAGCCAAATTATCTGGACTACCAAAGGTTTTTTATGAATTGTAAAATTACACGCTATATGCCGCTTGATAAGTTTTTGGCCTTCCTCACAAATGGGTTATTTGTCCCATCAGTGAAAATTCTTGGTGATGATAAATGGGAGGGATTGTTAATCCTCAGAAAAGTTAAAAAAGAATCGAGAGCCAACTATATGGCTATGTTCAGGACCGTATCTCAGTGGGTCTATGTTTCTTGCTGGCATAAAGAGGATCAAGAAAGCTACGGTATGTGGAAAATATATGGTAGGGATGCAAACGCAATCGCAATTCAAACTACAACTGACAAGCTTAAAGAGGCATATAGAAAATCCCAACAAAATACATTAGCGTATTTGGATGATGTGGTATATTTGAACCCTTCAAATCCAGATTTGCTACAAATTCCATTCGGTAGAAATGTTATAAGTAGATTTGCAGATCGTATGACTAATTTATTTCCCATTATTTTAGCATTCTTTGTGAAACACAATGCTTATGAGTTTGAGAAAGAAGTAAGGCTTGTAGCACTTGATAAGGATTACAATGAAAATGAATCCAAAGGAAACAAGAATTCGAAAAAAAACATTTTAATTGACTGGAAAAAGGTACCAGATTTTATTGAATCTATCCGCCTCTCACCGAGTGCAGAAACGTGGTTTAGAAACATCGTTAAAGATATCTTAGAGAAGTACGATATTGCAGCACCGATTGTCGAGTCAGACCTTGAAGCCCCTGATGTGGTTTTTAGTGAAAGCTGAACTTGAGGTTAATGCATTTCGGTATTAGGGTATACATTTCCCACATGGCCGATACCCTGCCCGAACCGCCTCTTCCCTGCTACCGAATTCCGCAACACAATTTATGCAATTGAAATCCTTGCACGAGCTTTGATGAAATACCCCTGATTTAACATTGCTGTATTGGATAGTGAAATTGTTTTCGGATGTCACCGGTCAAGACGAGGAATCGGCAAAAATACGACAACAAACGAGGGGAACTTCAACCTATTCGCCTGGGTTTCTTAGGAGGTGGAAGCCGGAGAAGATATTCTGATTCATTGCGGCCGTTAAGGTAGGCAAGGATATCGTCCGCAGAAACCGTTATGGTGTAGACGGCAGGGCCAAGCAAATCAAATCGATTCGCAAACCATCGAGCCGTCTCCATCGAATCCGTCCAGGATATCCCGCTCACTCGACGTTCATGCCTCTTGCCGGATACTCCCCGGTATAGAGTGTACCTTTCCCGCTCCGGCATCGGGTCTCCCTCTGCTCTCAGTTTCTCGGGGTTGGCTTTATTGAATAAAAATTTCAGCGCCGGGAGAGTCCATCCAAGGAAGTTACTTCGGGTGTCCTGGTAAGCGTTAATCAGGGCTCTTTCGTAAAGCCCGCGAGCAAGCAGAGCAGCGTGGTTGTCGAAAACAAAGGCCAATTCCAGTGAGTTGTCCATCCAAGCCAAGACGGATTCGATATCGCCACTTCCCCATGCCTCATTGATCCCCTCTCGAACCCGCCTGAAATCATCTTCTCTGCACGCCGGCGTTTGCCCGCCATACTTCCTGCGCTCATGTAGTTCTTTTTGGTCGATGGCCTGAAGATTCACCCCGTTCATCCCTTTGTAGCTCCTTCCTGCAAATTCCTTTGACTGACGGCATAAAGTGGTGGGTCCGGATGGTGGTGGGTTAGTTTCTGCCGATTGCCTTTTTCCAATCGGGAATGCCTTTGTGCTCCTGGAGATAGGTCATAACGGCGTTAAGGACGAAGTTCGACAGGGTACGGTTTTCTTCATCCGCCAGCTTCTGCAAGAGTTTTTTTAATTCAGGTTCGACCCTTATTCCGAGCATTTGTTTCATTCCTTTTGTTTAACAGGGATTCACAGCGTTTGCAATTTCTATTGACAACCCCTTAAGTTGTCTGTAAAACGGTGTTAAACAGCGCATAACATATGAAAGCGGTGCAGATCAATAAAAAAGAAGGGAGGGGCGGTCATGATCGAGATTCGGCTGAAGCGCCAGGAAGCCGTCCTGCTGCACGATGCGCTTATGGCATGGGATGGTCCTACGCTTCAGCCGGAATGGGGCCAGGACCGGCAGGAGGCGTTAACGGCGGCGCTGGACCGGCTGCGGCTGGTGGTTGCGCTACGAACCGAGAATGTTTCACCAATCAAAGGGGGGAGTCATGAGTGATTATGCATTGACCCACGAGCAGCTTTGCAACATCAACATCTGGGCGGGCAAGGTTCGGTCTGTTGGGGATCTTCTAATGAATTGGAAACCCGGCGAGTTTCCGAACTCTGAAGAGGTCTTCATAGACCTGGGAATGGGGCTCACCCAAACTGCCCGCAAAATCAGCGGTACGATGGACCAACTCGACGCGGCGGCTGTCAAGGGAACTGATTAACCAGCAACCGGGAGGGGTGGCATTTGTTGCCATGCCCTGATAACGGAGGGAACCATGAGCGATTTCACACTGACAGGTGAGGATATGCTCAAAATGGAATGCGCGGTCAACAGCCTGGAAAGCATCTCAGAATTTATGGGGCTTGGGGGGGATGATCTGGACCCGGAGAAGTACGGCGACGAGTTTGCAGGGACGCTTCTCAACTATGTTGGGGATCTCATTTTCCCTCAAGTCGTGGAACTAAAAAAGATCATGGAAGGCACCGGATACCTCAAGAAAAACGGACAGCAAGCCGGTTGATTGGCGACCGGCGAATCTCCCCCAAAGCGAAGGAGACCATCATGGAAAGCAAAGCCGCTGCATCAATCGTTCTCGCCCTTACCTTGCTTTTCCTCACCGGCTGCGGGAAGCCCTACGTTGGCCAGACTACCAACTATAACCACCCTGCATGGCACAGGGTCTACAGCATCCCATGTTCTGGCAAAATCGACGGTACCGGGCCGTTGATCGTCAATTTCAAGCTTGAGAGAACCGAGCAACCCAACGGCTATCGGGTTACGGGTGAATTTGACCCCACTCATGGAGAGGCGAAGTCCTGGGATCATATATTGGTGGAAAAATCCCGGTTCTCGATGCTGATTTCCGAGCATGGCATCATTGTGGACAATATCAGCTTCATGGTGCACGGAACCAACCTTGGACGCCCGCTTCCCTTCCGGTTCGAGTTTCAGACCGAGTTCGAGATTGATGCAGTGGCTTTCGACTATGAATTTTGGATGAGGGGATAGAGGCCAGAGCGCCCTATCGGAGCGGTGAAAGGTCGGCCTTGGACGGGTCGGCCTTTTTTTGTGGCAGACACCGGAGCGGTACTATTACGTTTCCGGAAAAAAAATCCCCTCATACCTGACATCTGCTTCCATGAGCAGTCTCTCGACCGCCTGGGCTTGACTGCATCCCCACGCGGAGGACAGCGCCTTCAGTCGCCAGGACGCCTTAGAACTAATATACCCATCCAATCGGTGCATCTCCCGCCGTTCCCGACGCCACGCCGCGACTCTGGCAGTAGGATTGTCATGTTTCCGTGGCCTTCCGCGATTTGCCATGCTTCCCCCTGTCCATTTAAGTTACCGGCAACGTAATTGGATATAATTTCCGGTTACGAAAATGTCAAGCGGGTTGAATGCGGCCGGTTTCCCGATTCTCGAAGGAAGATAGAACAGGGAGCTGCAAGGCTTGAAAAGGCTCAAAATCGGGCTTCTTGTGGGGAATAATGTGGGGAAGGCCGATTGGCCAATGGAAAAGGGGCTATGGAATTTGTCCATAACCCCTTGTTTTTATTGTGGTAGCGGGGGCTGGATTCGAACCAACGACCTTCGGGTTATGAGCCCGACGAGCTACCAGACTGCTCCACCCCGCATCAATTTTGAAAAGTAACAATACCGCAGCAACAGGTGGCTGTCAAGATGGGTTTGCGTGGCTCAGAAGAATGTCGATCTTTTTTTTCAATTGGATCAGGTCGGGCCCGGGATCCATCCGGATGAAGATCCGTTTGCTGCGGCTCGTATCGCCTCCGGCGATCTTCAGGGCGCTCTTGGGGAGTCCCAGTGCCTTCGCCAGGAACTTGAGGCACTGGCGATTGGCCTCTCCTTCCACGGGAGGAGCGGTGATCTTCAACTTGAGCGCGTCCCCGTGCAGTCCGGCGACTTGATTTCTCGAGGACCTCGGCTGAATGAAGACATTGATGATCAGCCCGTCCTTTTTCTCTTCGTAAACACTCATCGAATGCCATCGTGTGACGGCGAAAAGGACATTCAGCCCTTGAGGCCGCATTTACCGGTTTCCCGTGGATCGCATCGGAAGAAGCCGGCTCAATCGAGTTGGAGCAGGGCCTCAAGCCGCTGCCTGAGCGGACCGTACTCGGTTTCAACGGGGAAGTCCGGGTATTCGCTCACGATGTTCCCGGGCGGACGGAACAGGATACCGTGGTCGGCGGCCTTTAGCATCGTGATGTCGTTGTAGGAGTCGCCCATGGCGATGACGCGGTAGTTCAGGGACTTGAGCGCCTCGGCCACCTTTCGTTTGCCGTCCGGTTGCCGAAGGCGGTAGTCCGTCACGCGTCCGTTGCCGTCGACCGACAGGGAATTGCAGAAGAGAGTGGGGCGTTTCAACTTGACCATGAGCGGGTCCGCGAATTCCACGAAGGTGTCCGAGACGATGACGACCTGCGTGACCGAACGCAGCCAGTCCAGGAATTCGACGGCGCCTTCCATGGGGGCCATCGCGGCGATGACCTCCTGGACATCTCTCAGCGTGAGGCCGTTCGCGTCCAGGATCGACAGTCGCCTGGCCATGAGCACGTTGTAGTCGGAAATATCCCTCGTGGTGAGTCGAAGCTCGTCGATTCCGGTTTTCCGGGCCACGTTGATCCAGATTTCAGGAACGAATACGCCTTCCAGGTCCGAGCAGACGATATGCATGATGGTTCCTTTTTTCGGATGCCGGGAGGCCGTCAATCGCTGTTTTCGTCTTCGACGCGGATCAGCATCGGCCGATCGGCCACCACGTCCAGGGCGTTGATGGCCGCAAGGGCCCGGATCATGTCCGCCTCCCGGGCGCGGTGGGTCATCATCACGATCGGCACCGATCCCTTCTCTCTGCGGCCCTTCTGGTGAACCGTCTGGATGCTGATGTCCGTTTCACCCAAAATGCCCGATATGGTGGAGAGCACGCCGGGCCGGTCGAGCACGTGGATCCTCAGGTAGTAGTGGGTGGAAATTTCCTCCATGGGCAGGATGCGGCGCGGCGTCATCTGGTCCCGCTGAAAGGAAAGAAGGGGCACGCGGCCGGGCTGTCCGTAGATCAGATTCCTGGCGATGTCGACGATGTCGCTCACCACGGCGCTGGCGGTGGGCATCATGCCAGCGCCACGGCCATGGAGGAGGACGTCCCCGACGGCGTCGCCCGTGATCGTCAGTGCGTTGAGGGGGCCGCTGATGGTGGACAGCAGGTTGTTCTCGGAAATCATCGTCGGGTGGACCCTGGCCTCGATACCGTCACCGACGGCCTTGCAGATGGCCAGCAGCTTGATGCGGAACCCGAACTGCCGCGCGAAGTCGATGTCCATCGGGGTGATGCGGGTGATTCCCTCGATGTAGATGTCGTCGAAGTCGACGGGCGTACCGTAGGCGAGAGCCGTAATGATGGCCAGCTTGTGGGCCGTGTCGTAGCCCTCCACGTCGAGGGTGGGGTCGGCTTCGGCATAGCCTTCGGCCTGAGCCTGGCGAAGGGCCTCCTCGAAGGCGATGCCTTCGTCGGTGATGCGGGACAGAATGTAGTTGCAGGTTCCGTTCAGGATGCCGGTCGCCGACACGATGCGATTCCCCACGAGGGACTCCCGCAGGGTCTTGATGACGGGCATGCAGCCGCCGACGCTGGCTTCGTAGGCCAGGTCGACACCCCGCTCCGCCGCCGCCGCGAAAACCGCGCCGCCGTGCCTGGCCAGCAGCGCCTTGTTGGCCGTGACGACATGCTTGCCGTTGGCAATGGCCTTCAGGATGAGTTCCTTGGCGATGCCTTCGCCGCCGATCATCTCGACGACGATATCGATTTCCGGATCGTCGACCAATTGAAAACCGTCGCTGATGAAGACCCCGTCCGGGAAGGCCACGCCGCGGTCGGTCGTCGTGTCGATGTCCGCCACTTTCCGCAGATTCAGATCGGTCCCGACCCGCTTGCGCAGAATGTCCGCATTCTGGATGAGCATCCGGGCGACGCCCGTGCCCACCGTGCCGCAGCCCAACAGCCCCACGTTGATCGTTTTCATGGCCAATTGCCTTTCGAGGTTGGTGGCGCTCCCGCCGGCCGGGAGTTCAGTTGCTCCGGTCCGATCAAACAGACGGTTTTTCCAACAACGGTAACGGTCCTGTCAATACCTATTGTCTGCCCCTGCGCGCGGCGTCGGGAAGTGCGGCGGCTATGCCTGCTGCATTACCCTTCTGATGCCTCTTGCCGCCTGATTGATCCGCATCTGGTTTTCGATCAGGGCAAATCGCACATAGCCGTCTCCGTTGGCTCCGAATCCAAGACCGGGGGATACCGCGACCCTGGCCTCGCGAATCAGGTGCTTGGAGAATTCGACGGATCCCATTGCGGCGAACGGTTCGGGGATTTTGGCCCAGACGAACATGGTGGCCTTGGGTGGGGGGACCTCCCATCCCGCCCTGGCCAGGCCCTGGATCAGGGCGTCCCGCCTTTCCCGGTACGTATCCCGGATTTCCGCGACGCAGGCCTGGTCTTCGTTGAGCGCGATGATGGATGCGATCTGGATGGGCTGGAAGATGCCGTAGTCGAGGTAGCTCTTGATGCGCTTGAGGGCGAAAATGGTCTCCGGATTGCCCACGCAGAATCCCACGCGCCATCCGGCCATGCTGTAGCTCTTGGACATGGAGAAGAACTCCACCCCCACCTCCTTGGCGCCCTTCGCCTGAAGGAAGCTCGGTGCTTCGTGTCCGTCGAAGACCAGATCGGCATAGGCGAAGTCGTGGATCACGAGAATGTCGTTCTCCCGGGCGAAGTCCACGATCTGCTGGAAGAAGTCGACGGTGACGATTTCGGTGGTGGGATTGTGGGGATAGCACAGAATCAGGAGCTTCGGGCGGGGCCACGAGTGACGCACCGCCTCCTGAAGATTGGCCAGGAAATCCTGGCCGGGCCCCACCGGGATTCCCCGCACGTCGCCCCCCGCGATGATGGCGGAATAGGGGTGGATGGGGTAGGTCGGCGTGGGCGTGAAGACCACGTCTCCGGGGCGGATGGTCACCAGCACGAGGTGGCTCATACCTTCCTTGACGCCGATGGTGACAATGGTTTCGGTGTCGGGGTCGATGTCGACGTCGTAGCGCCGCAGGTACCAGTCGCAGATCGCCGTGCGAAGCCGGGTGATGCCGGCCGAGGCGGAGTAGCGGTGGTTCGGGGGCTTCTGGGAGGCTTCCAGCAGCTTGTCCACGATGTGGCGGGGGGTTCCCAGGTCCGGGTTCCCCATGCCAAGGTCGACGATGTCTTCCCCTGCGCGGCGCTGCTCCATCTTTAGCTCGTTGACGCTGGCGAAGACATAGGGCGGCAGGCGGTCCAGTCTGGCGAATCGGTCTTTCATGCGGGGTTCCTCGTCATGGCGATCCATAGAGGGCCGGTGGATGCGGCACCGCCCGGCCCGGCACCTCCGGCGGGATCGACGCCGTCGGCTGCCGCGCCCCCGATTCCAAGACAATTCCGGCGTTTGCCGATGGGGGCGGTGATCGGATAACGCCTGAAATTGCTTACATTATTTCGAATTCATTGTCAAAAATTGTTTTGACTTTTGGCGGCAAACCGATTAGCCTCGATCGACGAAATCAGCCACAACCACCTGGACGTGAAGGAGTACCACCCATGCCTGAGGGAATCACCTACGCGGAAGCCGGCGTCGATATCGATCGCGGCAACCGGCTGGTCGACCGGATCAAAGCCATAGCCAAGGAGACGGCGCGGCCCGGCGTAATGAGCGAGATTGGCGGATTCGGCGGCCTGTTTTCCCTGAACGTGGAAAAGCTCGAGAGCCCGGTGCTGGTGAGCTCGACCGACGGCGTGGGAACCAAGCTCAAGATCGCCTTCATGACGGGGCGGCACGACACGGTGGGCATCGACCTGGTGGCCATGTGCGTCAACGACATTTGTGTTCAGGGCGCAAAACCGCTGTTCTTTCTGGACTACCTCGCCACCGGAAGACTGGACGAAGCCGTGGCCGAGGCGGTCATCCGGGGCATCGGCGAAGGCTGTCTTCAGGCAAGATGCGCGCTGATCGGCGGCGAAACCGCCGAGATGCCGGGAATGTATCAGGAAGGGGAGTACGACCTTGCCGGATTTGCCGTCGGCATCGTGGACAACGAGAAGATCATCGACGGCTCCGAAGTCCGCCAGGGAGACGTGCTGATCGGCGTCGCCTCCAACGGTCTCCACAGCAACGGCTATTCACTGGTCCGGAAGATCTGCTTCGAGGTGCTCGGATTGACGGTGGACAGCTACGTGGAGGAACTGGGCAAAACCCTGGGAGAAGAGCTGCTCACTCCCACCCGCATCTATGCCAACCCCATCCGAAACCTGATCAAGGACCTGCCCATCCGGGCGCTGGCCCATATCACCGGCGGCGGCCTCCCGGACAACATCCTGAGAGTGATCCCGGAGTCCTGCGCCGTCCGGCTTTTCGAAAACAGCTGGGAGGTCCCACCGATCTTTCCATTTCTACAGAAGGCCGGAAAGGTGACGGATCGGGAAATGAGACGAACCTTCAATTGCGGCGTAGGCATGATCGCGGTGGTGCCCGAAGCCTTTGCCCAGGAAGTGCTCGACCGTCTGCACGGAATGGAGGAAAAGGCATACGTGGTGGGGGATGTCGCCGCCATGGCCGAACCGGATCGCCGGCTGATCTGGATGGTTTCCGATGAAAACAGAGCCTGCTGACAAGGGCGCCGGAGGGATCCGGGGCCGTATCGCCCGTTTCCTCGCATGGATCGCCGAAGGCCGGAAACAGGCGCCGATCTGTCCCGGCTGAGGCACCCGATCGAGGCCGCCCGTCGGGCGGACCGGAAAGGAAAATCGGAGGGACCGGAACGCCTGAATTTGCCGCCCGGACCTCTTCCACCGGAATCGCCCATTGGAGGATTCCGGTTTTTTTGATGAAGATACTCGGCATCGAATCCTCATGCGACGAGACGGCCGCCGCTGTCGTGGAAGACGGCCGCACCGTCCTGTCGTCCGTAATCGCCTCCCAGGTGGACATTCACCACCGCTGGGGCGGGGTCGTTCCCGAGCTGGCCTCGCGGAAGCACATCGAGGCCATTGGCCCGGTCGTCCTGGAAGCCCTCGACACTGCCGGCATCCGGCGCGGGGACGTTGAAGCGGTCGCGGTCACCCAGGGACCCGGGCTGGTGGGATCGCTTCTGGTGGGCTTCTCCTTCGCCAAGGCATTCGCCTACGGACTCGGCATCCCATGGGTGGGGGTCGACCATCTGGAAGGCCACATCCAGTCGCTTTTCCTTTCGGGAGACCCGCCGGTGTTTCCATTTGTCGCGCTTCTCGCCTCGGGCGGGCACACGAGCATCTACCATGTCTCCGGTCCCACCCGGATGGCCCCCATGGGGCGGACCCGCGACGACGCCGCCGGTGAAGCCTATGACAAGGTGGCCAAGATCCTCGGTCTGGGCTATCCCGGCGGCGAGCCGATCGACCGTCTGGCGGCACAGGGCGATCCGGACAGGGTTCGATTCAAACGCCCATTTCTGGACAGGGAGCGTTTCGATTTCAGCTTCAGCGGCATCAAGAGCGCCGTCAACCGCTTCGTGCAGGAGCACGCGGACGACCTGGACTCCCTCACGCCCCACATCGCGGCCGGGTTCCAGGAAGCGGTCGTGGATGTGCTCTCCTTCAAACTGGTCCAGGCGGCCGAAAGCAGGCGCTGTCGGCATCTGGCCGTCGCCGGGGGCGTGGCGGCCAACCGCAGACTCAGGGAAATCGTCCGGGAGCGGGCGGAAGCCAAAGGCATGGCCGTTCACATCCCACCGGCAGCTCTCTGCGGAGACAACGCCGCCATGATCGCCGCGGCCGGCTACCATCGACTGAAGTCCGGAGCACGGGGCGGGTTGACGGACGATGTCTATTCCCGGTCCGCGATGCCGGCGGGATGACGGGAGAACGCAACCGAATTGGAATTCATTGAACGATTTCCCTATCCTGAGAATCCACACCGGGCAGTCCGCATGGCGATGTGCCCGTTCATCGATTTCGGAGACTAACAGCGGACCCTGACGAATGAAGAAACCATGGATCATCGGTTTGGTATTGGTCGTAATCGCCCTGCTGGGTTGGCAGATCTTCTCGAAACTTTCCGTCATTCGGACTCCGGTCAACGGCCAGCGTCAGAATCCACCCGTTGCGGTTTCCGTCGAACCGGTCCGTAAAGCACTCATCCGGGACGAGGGTCTGTTCACGGGATCCCTTTATCCCCAATCCGAGTTCGTTCTGGCCCCCAAAATCGGAGGCAGGCTCAATCAGGTCCTGATCCGCATCGGCGACCGGGTCGAAGGAGGGCAGCTTGTCGCCTTGATCGACGACGCGGAGGTTCGCCAGGAGGTGATTCAGGCCGGCGCGGAGCTGGAGGTGGCGCGCGCCACCCTCCAGGAGCGGCGAAATACCTACGAAAAGGCGCGAAGGGAATTCGATAGAACCGGTGCCCTTCGCCGGAAGAAAATCGCCTCGGAGTCCCAACTCGACACCGCCGAGTCCGAATACAAGACCCAGGAGGCCATGGTGAAGGTGGCGATCGCCCAGGTCTCCCAGAAGGAGGCAGCCCTCGCCATGGCCAAGGTCAGGCTTTCCTACGCCCAGATCAAGGTGCCGGAAAACCACGCGAGCGGCTACCTGGTGGTGGGAGAGCGCTTCGTGGACGATGGCGCCATGCTCGCTTCCAACACGCCGATCGCCTCCATCCTGGACATCGCCTCCTTGACCGGCGTCATTCACGTGATCGAGCGGGATTACTCGAAGATCCGCCCGGGTCTCGAGGCCGAGGTTGCCACCGACGCCTTCCCCGGCCGCGTCTTCAGGGGCAAGGTCATTCGCATCGCGCCCCTTCTGAAGGAACGATCCCGTCAGGCCCGGGTTGAAATCGATGTCCCCAACGAGACCCGGGAATTGAAACCCGGCATGTTCATGAAGGTCCGGCTGAGATTTGCAGAGCATCCGGACGCCACCGTCGTTCCGGCTTCGGCGGTGGTCAAACGGAACGGCTCCCAGGGAGTTTTCGTCGTCGACGCGGATGCCCGCACGGCAAAATTCATTCCCATCACGCTGGGGATCGTCAACGAGGGCTTGGCCGAGGTACTTGCCCCGGCCGTCACCGGATCGGTCGTGACCCTGGGGCAACATCTCCTGGAGGACGGGGCGCCGGTCCTTCTTCCCGATCAGAAATCGGCCGGGTCCGGATTCGCCGATCCGCTGCCCGGCGTGCAGGGCTGACCTTAACTTGCCATCCACCCGAATCCCGAAGCATCGTTGCTCGACAGGAGGGCAGGGGGTATCTGAGCATCCATGAATGTATCCCGTTTTTCCGTTGGTCGCCCGGTGCTGACCGTCATGGTCTCACTGATCGTCATTATCCTGGGAGGCGTATCCCTTTCACGGCTTTCCATCGACCTGATGCCCGACATCACCTATCCGACGCTCAGCATCAGCACCGAATACGAAAACGCGAGCCCCGAGGAGATCGAGGAGCTGATCACCCGGCCCGTCGAGGAGGCCATGAGCGCCGTTCCTGGCGTCGAGGAAGTCACATCGGTTTCCGCCGAGGGGCGAAGCAGCGTGCGGGTAACCTTCACGTGGGGGACCGACCTGGATGCGGCCGCCAATGATATCCGGGACCGGCTCGACCGGGTCATTCCCCAGCTTCCGGAAGATGCCGAGAGGCCGGCGCTCCGGAAATTCGATCTGGCATCTTTTCCGATACTGATTCTCGGGGTTCCCAGCAGCCTCGATCCCATCCAGGTCCGCCGCGTCATCGACAACCAGGTCAAGCACCGCATCGAGCGGATTCCCGGAGTGGCCTCTCTGGATGTCCGCGGGGGGCTGGACCGCGAGATCCACGTGAATCTCAATGCCGAGAAAATCAAGGCACTCGAGCTTCCCATCGACCAGCTGCTGACCCGCCTCAAAGAGGAAAACATCAATCTTCCGGCCGGCACCATCGAGCTCGGGATGCTCGACATCACCATCCGGACTCCTGGCATCTACAGCAGCGTTGAAGAAATTGGAAACACCGTGGTGGCCATTCGGGACGGTGCGCCCATCCAGCTCAACGAGATCGCCGACGTCGAGGATGCCTGGGAAAAAGTGACCCGGATCGTCCGGATCAACGGCAAGCCCGGCGTCCGTCTCTCGGTCAGCAAACAATCGGGAAAAAACACCGTCGAGGTGGCCGAAGCCGTTCTCGCCGAGATCGACCGGATCAACCGGGACATCCCGCAGCTCGAAATCGTTCCCATCATCGACACCTCCGGATACATCAAACGCTCCATCACCAACGTCGGTACCACCATCCTCTACGGCGGGCTTCTGGCGGTAGCCGTGCTGCTCCTCTTTCTGCGGAACATTCCCAGCACCGCCATCATCGCGACGACCATCCCCATTTCGGTCGTGGCCACCTTCGCCCTGATGTACTTCAGCGGGTTCACCCTCAACCTGATGACGTTAGGCGGGCTCGCCCTGGGCGTCGGCATGCTCGTGGACAACGCCATCGTCGTCCTCGAGAACATCTACCGGATGCGGGAGTCGGGGGAGAGCCCGGCCTCCGCGGCCGTGAACGGCAGCCATGAGGTCACCGCGGCGGTGATCGCGAGCACCCTCACGACCCTCGCCGTCTTTCTGCCTCTTGTCTTCGTCCGGGGCATGTCCGGGATCATGTTCAAGCAGCTCTCCTATGTGGTGAGCTTCTCGCTGGCCTGCTCCCTGGTCGTTGCCCTCACCCTGGTGCCCATGCTGGCCTCACGGGTTCGGGCGTCGGTCATCGTGGAAACCTCCGGCGACTCCCCACCCAGGGGAGGGCGGATCTTTCAGGCCACCGGCCGTCTTTTCGCCGCCATGGAAAACGCCTACCGGGATCTGCTGCGGTTTGCCGTCGCCCATCGGGCTGTCGTGCTCGGTTCGGTCCTGGCGGCGTTTGCCGCATGCCTCCTGCTCATCCCGCTGGTGGGCGTCGAGTTGATGCCGGCCGCCGACGAGAGCGAGGTGCGCATCTATGCCGAAATGGCGGTCGGAACCCGTTTGGAGCTGGTCGACGCGTCTTTTCTCGAGATCGAAAAGATCGTCCAGCGCGAAGTGCCCGAGACCCAGAACATGGTTTCCTTTATCGGCGGATCCACCTGGAGGGCCCGGGGCGGCAATGCCGGTGAAATCCGCATCGGGCTGGTGCCGATCCGCGAACGGACCCGCTCGAGCGATGAGATCGCGGGCGCGTTGCGTCAGAAGCTGAACCACATTCCAGGCACCAAGGTTCGATCCCGGGCCGGGCAGGGGCTGTTTATCCTGAGGATCGGAACCGGTGGCGAGGAGCAGGTTCAGGTGGAGGTGCGCGGCCATGACCTGGAGGTTTCGGATGTCCTGGCCCGCCGGGTGGAGGAAATCGTTGCCGCCGTTCCCGGCGTCACCGACACCAAGATCAGCCGCGAGACCGGAACCCCCGAAGAACTCGTCATCGTCGACCGCCTGAAGGCCGCGGACATGAAGTTGACGGTCTCCAAGATCGCCAACATGCTCCAGACGGTTCTGTCGGGAACGCCAGCCGGCAATTACCGGGAGGGCGGGGATGAATACACCATCCGCGTCCAGCTCAAGGATGCGGAAAAGAAGGCGCTCAACAGCATCCTGGATCTTCCGATCACCAATCTGGAAGGGGAGCCGGTCGTGCTCCGAAACGTGGTATCGGTCATCCCCAGGAGAGGGCCCGTGCTGGTGGAGCGCAAGGACCAGGAACGCGTGGCCTACGTTTCGGCCAATATCAGCGGTAGGGACATGGGCTCCATCCTGGCGGATGTGCGCAAGGGGCTTCGGTCGGTGCCGGTTCCCCAGGATTTCTCCATCCTGATCGGGGGGGACTACGAGGAGCAGCAGAAGGCTTTCATGGAGCTGTTGACGAGCTTTCTCCTGGCGCTGATTCTGGTCTACATGGTGATGGCGTCTCTGTACGAGTCTCTCCGATATCCGTTCGTGGTGATGTTTTCGGTGCCATTGGCGGCTATCGGGGTCATTCTCATGCTCTTTCTGACCGGAACCACCTTCAATGTCCAATCCTACATCGGGTGCATCATGCTGGGCGGCATCGTCGTCAACAACGCCATCCTGCTGGTCGATCACATCAACCTGCTGCGGCAGCGGGATGGAATGCCGCTCAAAATCGCCATCGAGGAAGCCGGACGGCGGCGGCTGCGGCCCATCCTGATGACCGCGATGACAACGATCCTGGCCATGGCCCCGCTGGCGCTTGGGCTGGGCGAGGGAGGGGAAACCCAGGCGCCGATGGCCCGGTCCATCATCGGCGGCCTGCTGAGCTCGACTCTGATCACGCTTCTGGTGGTTCCCACTCTCTATGCAGTGTTCGAACGCCGCCATCTGGAGGAGGAATCCGCCCCGCTTCCGGCCGAAGCGCTGCTGGGAAAGGAGTCCGCATGACGATCCGCCCCCGTCCAGTCCACCGGTCTTCCGTACTCCTTGTATTCAGCCTGGCTGTCCTGTCGTTCTCCTGCGCCGTGCACGGCAGTGACCCGCCCGTTTCCTTGCCCCAGGCGGTCGCCCCATCCGTCGGACCATCGCCGACCGCCGAAGCCGATCCCCGATCCCCCGGGGCCGTGCCGGATCCGGAGCAGCCCCTTCGGCTCACCCTGCACGATGCCATCCTCATGAGTCTGGAGAACAATCGCTCCCTGGCGGTGGAGCGGCTGACCCCATCGATTCAGGAAACGTTCACGGCCGAGGAGCGGGCGGTCTTCGACCCCGTCCTCGAAGGCGAGGCATCCTATCTGGAAACCGAGAGCCAGCGGCTTGCCCGGTCCGGCAGCGACACCGAAAGCCTGGAAAGCAAGGTGACGGACGGCCGCCTGTCGCTGGTTCAGTTTTTTCCGACGGGCACCTTCGTCGAGGCCGAGGCCGCTACCACGAGCACGGATTCCAGCCTCTACCAGGATCCGTTTACTTCCACGCGGCTCGGGCTGGTCGTCACGCAATCCCTGCTGCGCGGCCTCGGGACCGACGTGAACCTGGCGCGGCTTCGGCAGGCGCGGCTGGAAACACGGATCAGCCTTTACGAACTGCGAGGCTTTACCGAAAGCCTGATGGCCCGGGTCGAAAATGCCTACTGGGATTACGCCCTTGCGATACGGCAGATCGAAATCGTCGAAGAGTCCCTGCGGGTGGCGAACCAGCAGTTGGACGAAACCCGCGAGATGATCGAGGTGGGCACCATGGCCGAGGCAGAGCTGGCGGCGGTGCAGGCCGAGGTGGCAGCCCAGCAGCAGGCGCTGATCAACGCCCGGAGCAGCCGGGAGACTGCCCGTCTCGAGCTGCTGAGGCTCTTGAATCCCCCCGTGGAGGACCTCTGGCAGCGGCAGGTGGTTCTGGTCCACCCTCCCGAGCTGCCGGACGTCCAGTTGGGCGACGTGTCGACCCATGTGGCGGCGGCCGAACGGATGCGGCCGGAGATCAACCAGACCAAGCTCAACATCCGACAGGGCGACCTGGAGATCGTCCGCACGCGGAACGGGCTGCTGCCGAAAATGGACCTGTTCGTTCAGCTCGGCAAAACCGGCTATGCAGATTCCTTCTCACGCTCCGTGGACGACATCTCGAATGACAATTAT
Organism: Desulfobacterales bacterium; assembly: GCA_049366795.1. Lineage (GTDB taxonomy): Bacteria > Desulfobacterota > Desulfobacteria > Desulfobacterales > UBA5852 > CALNZV01. The sequence continues at coordinate 108,389 of JBMNCP010000108.1, read as the reverse complement.
GACGTCCAGGCAGGGGTGGCGTTCGAGTTTCCGCCTCTCAACCGGTCCGCCAGGGCGGAGCACCGCCGATCCCTGCTGAGCCGGGATCAGTCGGAGCGCGCACTGGACAATCTGTCCCAGCTGGTCGAGTTGGACGTGCGGACCGCCTTCATCGAGGTGGATCGAAGCCGGGAACAGATTGACGCCAGCTCGGCCACCCGGCGGTACCAGGAGGAAACCCTGAGGATCGAAACCGAGAAATTCAGGGTGGGCCGCTCCACCAATTTCTTCGTGGCCCAGGCGCAGCGGGACCTGCTGGTCGCCCGGATCAACGAGGTGGAGGCGGTGGTGAGCTATCTCAAGGCCCTGACCGATTTCTACCGGCTGGAGGGCTCCCTGCTCGAACGCCGCGGCATCGACGCCCCCGGCGCCGAGCCCGTATCGGAATCCGAGCACCCGGTCAGGCGATATAACGGTTCTTGAGAGAGAGGATTCTGCGTACGGAAGCCACGGCGCGCTCTTGCATGGCTCCGTCTTCCCGGATCCGGTCCCGGATCGTCTCGACGGCGATCGCCGGGTTTGGGCCCTTGTGGCAGATCAGGGCGAGATCGATGTCCGCGTCGAGAATCTGCCGGACAACGGTGCGAATGTCATAGTGACGGGCGATCGCCCCCATGTCGAGATCGTCGGTCATGACCACCCCCTTGTAGCGCATCCGATTTCGCAGCAGCTCCCTGGCGATCGCCGGCGACAGGCTTGCGGGCCATCGGGGATCGAGACGTTCGTAGACGATGTGGGAGAGCATGATGCCGGCGACGTCCGCCGAAATGGCCGCCTCGAAAGGCGGCAGTTCGAACGCGTCGATTGCCTCGGCCGGTGCGTCCATGAAGGGCCGATCGATGTGGGAATCCAGGGTGGTTCGCCCGATGCCGGGAAAATGCTTGGCCACCGCCATGACGCCGGCGGCTTGAAGGCTCTCGATGACGGTCCTGCCTATCTTTGCCACTTGTTCGGGGGCGGTCCCGAAGACCCGGCGGGTCATCACGCTCTCGCGCTCAGCGGGCGCCACGTCCATGACCGGGGCCATGTCCATGTTGAAACCGACCGAGCGCAGCTCCCGGGCGGTCACCCGGGCGAAGTGCCGGGCATCGTCCGGATCCCTGAGGAAGGGGGCTCCGGGAAACTCGGTGAAGTGAGGCGCTTTCAGCCGCGCCACCACTCCTCCTTCCTGGTCCACGGCGATGAACAATGGCGGGAGGCCCTGGGATTCCGCGTACGCCTGGGCCTCCGAGCACAGCGCGGCCACCTGCTCCGGATGATCGATGTTGCGGGAAAACAGGATGATGCCGCCGACCCGCAGACCCCCGATCAGGTCGCGGAGGTCGTCGTTGAACCGCTGTCCGTCGAAGCCGACGACGACGCGCTGCCCGGCAAGGTCTTCCGCCGGCAGCTCGGATGCACGATAGATTGCCAATTCCACCTCGTTTGCGGTTTTTCGTTTTACTGGGGCGCCTTTCCGGTGCGCCGTCGTCCCCCCAGCTGGTATCGTCGCACCGCCTCCTGGTGCTCTTCGAGGGAGCTGGAAAAATGGTGTGTCCGATCGTTGCGGGAGACGAAAAAGATAAAATCGGTGTCAGCCGGAAAGAGCGCCGCCTCGATGGCCGCTTCTCCGGGGCTGGCGATGGGGCCGGGGGGAAGCCCCTTGATGACATAGGTGTTGTAAGCCGTCGGTGTCCGAAGGTGCCGACGGGTGATGTTCCCGTCAAAATCGTCGATGCCGTAGATGACGGTGGGGTCGGTCTGCAACCGCATACCCTTTCTCAGCCGGTTGTGGAACACGGAGGAGATCAGCGGTCGCTCCGAATCGACGCCGGTTTCCTTTTCGATGATGGAAGCAAGCGTCACCACTTCGTGGACGCTGAGTCCGAGGCTTTCGGCCCTTGCCAGCCGTTCCACGGTCATGACCGCCTCGAACCGTTTCACCATGGCGGCCAGGATGTCCTTCACGGGGGTTTCCCGCGGGAAATAATAGGTGTCCGGGAAAAGATAGCCCTCGAGGGTTTCCGCATCGATGCCGAGGCCGCGGGCGATTTCGGCATCGGTGGCCGCGGTGATGAAGGTTTCGGTGTCCGAAAAACCGGCTTCGGCCACAAGATCGGCGATCTGGCGCAACGCGAACCCTTCCGGTACGGTGATCCGGTGAAGCTTCACCCGTCCCTCGACCAGGCGGTCCAGGATTTCCCGCGGGGTATTGGCGCCAACGAAGTTGTATTCGCCGGCCTTGATTTGACGGTGGATCCCGGTCGCGCGCGCGTAGATCCGGAAACGGAGCGGAGATCGGATCAATCCCATCTCCGCGAGTTGGGCAGCCACCGACCGCAGATGAGAGCCGGAAGTGACGGTCAACAGATATTCCTCCGAGGACGGGGGGTCCCACCGGGTTTCGGCATACCTGCGAATGTCGAATACGGCGGCTCCCGCGAGGAGCGCCGCCAGCAGCAGCGTCGCCGTCAGGGCCTTGAGCGCGAGGCGCAAGGCGGCAGCGTGTGTACGGGTGTCGGGCGGATTCGAGCTCATGGAAGCCCCCTCATATGTCAAAACCCGTCGGGTTGTCAAAGCCGCAGCCGGCATCGCCGTCCCACGGGCGGAACGCCTTGATTCGGGCGGCGATGCTGCCTACTAGAATCCTATATCGGCAACGGCTTTGCAGGGTTGAGGAACTCCTGAATATCGTTGGATGGATGGTGACGTCGGCTGAATTCAATCGACCACGGGAACTGATTTCCGAAGGGAAAAATCTCGACCCCTCGGCCTTGTGACCTCGAACCCTTTTCCCCAAACAGGTGCCTCCATGACCCGCAGCGTTTCGGATTCCCGGCCCGCCTATGAGGGCTTCGAACAGGGGCCTATTCGCCCGCCCAGCGAGGCTTACAGCCTTCTGATCCGTGTCACCCGCAACTGCCCATGGAACCGCTGCCGGTTCTGTCCGGTTTACAAAGGAAGCCGGTTTTCCCTGCGTCCGGTCGACCACGTGCTGCGGGACATCGATGCGGTTCACCGCTACGTGCAGGCGCTCAGATCCTCGGCAGGCGAGCGGAAGACATTGTCGCGTGAAGACCTTCGAGCCGTCGGCGAGCAGATCGTTCCGGCCGACAACGGCGCCTTTCATGCAGCCCTCCAGTGGTTTGCCGGCGGCATGGCCTCCATTTTTCTTCAGGACGCCAACAGCCTCATTCTACCGCCGCAGGAACTCATCCGTGTTCTTCAGCACCTGAAGTTGCGGTTCCCGTGGGTGGAACGTATCACTTCCTATGCCCGTTCCCACACGGTGGCCCGGATCAGTGGTGAGGATCTGTCGAAAATGGCCGCGGCCGGGCTCAACCGGATCCACATCGGCATGGAGTCCGGCTCGGACGCGGTTCTCGAGCGGATGAAAAAGGGGGTGACCCAATCGGGCCACATCCAGGCAGGCCTCAAGATCAAGACCGCTGGAATGGAACTGTCGGAGTATGTCATGCCGGGGCTGGGCGGGCGGGAGCTGAGCCGCGAACACGCCTTGGATACGGCGGAGGCCCTCAACCGGATCAACCCGGATTTCATCCGGATGAGGACCCTGGCCATCCGCAACCACACCGAACTGGCGGAGGACAGGGACAGCGGTCGTTTCGAAAAGCTGACCGACGCGGAAACGGCCGATGAAATCCTGCGCTTCCTGGACCGCCTGGACGGAATCGACAGCGAAGTGAAAAGTGATCATCTCCTCAACCTCTTTCAGGAAGTGGAGGGGCGGCTTCCCGGGGATGCAGAGCGGATGAAGGAGCCCATCCGCCGTTTCCTGGATCTGCCCGGTGAGGAAAGGATGCTCTACCAGGTGGGAAGGCGGATGGGATATTTCCACTCCCTCGCCGACATGGCCTCCTCTTCCCGCCGCGCCCAAGCCGAGCAGGCCTGCCGAACATGGGGCATCACACCGGAAAATGTGGACGAGAAGATCGAGGAGATCATGAAGCGGTTCATCTGAAACCGCCTTTCACCCGTGAGAGAAAGAAAACGCCATGACCACCATTGAAACCATCGGCGGCCAGTCCATTCAGCGCTTGGTCCAGTTCAGGGCGAAGGCGGGCTCGGACCTGCTGGAGTTCATCGAAGAGGCCGCGTCCTCTGAAACCATCCGGGCAGGCGTGATCGTATCCGGGCTGGGGGCCCTCCAGAAGGCCGTGTTCCGAAACCTCAAGCAGTTTCCCTCGGTCTATCCGGTTCGCCACGAAGATCGTCTGTATCTCGACATCGAATGCCCGATGGAATTGGTGTCCCTGGGGGGATGGATTGCACCGAAAGCAGACGGTACGGTCGAAATCCACGCCCACTTTTCAGCGTCGATGGTCAGGGACGACACGGTGGTCACCCTTGGCGGGCACCTGACCCGTGGAACCCTATGCGGGATCAAAGTGGCCGTGGCCATTCTGGTCCTGGATCCCGCCGCTGTCTCGGCGGAATTGGACATGGAAACGAAGACCCACGATATTTTTTTCAACCGCCAGCCTGCATCCACGTGATCGGATCCGGCATATTCCCTGCAGTGCGGGATGCCATTCCTTGGTGTCCCGGTCACAACCATCCCGTAGCGCGGGACCGAAAAAACGGTAAAACCAAGAGACGCCGTTATTTCCGCACCCTGATCGGATTGGGGCAAAGGCGAAGGTGTTTCCTCTTTTTGCAATCCTATTTTCGCAATCATAACCAAAGGGGGTTTGAAATGGCGGATATCCGTTCTCCCCGGGATGCCAGGGTCATCGGATCGGAGGAGCTGCAGGAATTTGTCCAACGGGTGTTCTCCGGCAACGGCCTGCCGGAACCGGATGCGGAAACCGCCGCCCGGGGGCTCGTCCTGGCCAATCTCCGGGGAGTCGACTCCCACGGCGTTGCCAGAGTACCCATGTACTGCGAGCGGCTCCGGCGAGGCGTAGCGAATCCCCGGCCGAATATCGAGATCAGCCGGGTGGCGACCGCAGCCGCCTGGGTGAACGGTGACAACGGACTGGGCCTCGTGGTGGGAAAGGCTGCCATGGCCGAGGCCATCCGGATTGCCCGGGATTCGGGAATCGGACTGGCGGGGGTCCGGCGCAGCGGCCACTACGGGATGGGGGCGCTATATATCCTGCAGGCCATCGAATCCCGATGCATAGGAATGGCGTTTACCAACGCATCGCCGGCCTTGCCGGTCTGGGGCGGACGGGCGCCGTTTTTGGGAACCAGTCCTTTTGCCGCCGGTGCGCCCGCGGGTAAAGCGCCGCCTTTTGTGCTGGACATGGCATGCTCGGTGGTGGCCCGCGGCAAGCTCAAATTTGCCGCTCAGCGAGGGGAGCCCATTGCCGAAGGGCTGGCGCTCGACCGTGACGGGCATCCGACCACGGACGGGGCCGCTGCCTTCGAAGGGGTCGTTCTTCCCTTCGGCGGCGTCAAGGGGGCAGGGCTTTCGATGCTGATGGAAGTGCTGAGCGGTGTGTTCACCGGCGCGGCTTTCGGAGGTGAGGTTCGCAACCCGTTCACCGGGCTGGACGGCTTCCAGGGAACCGGGCATTTCTTCGTTGCCGTCAAGGCCGACCTTTTTCTGCCGATGCCGGTTTTCGAGGAGCGGATGGAGACGCTTGCCGGCCGGGCCAAGGAGCAACCACCGGCCGAAGGCTTCGATGAGATTCTGATGCCGGGGGAGCCCGAACACCGGACGGCCGGGCATCGACGCCTGAAGGGCATCCCGCTCACCCCGGATGTGGTTCTGGCACTGAAAGGGGAAGGAGACCGGGTAGGTGAGCCTTTCCCAGGGGGCGCCTCGGGTTAACATTTTGTTGCGACAAAAAGACCCGTGGTTGAAACATAACGTTTCGCCAAAAGGAGATTCCGATGAAAACCGCGGACCTGATGGATACATTCCAGGAGGAACTGCAGAGCTGCGAGATCCAGTTCCGCAATTACGGCGGGAGGGCCGCCTTCTTCGGACCGTGTCGGACCGTGTGGTGCCGCAACGACAACGTACTGGTCAGGCAGGCCTTGGCCATGTCGGGAAACGGCGGTGTGCTGGTGGTTGACGGCGCCGGATCCATGGAAACGGCGCTTTTGGGGGACATGATGGGCGAACTGGGCCGAAGCAACGGATGGGCGGGGATCGTGATCAACGGTGCGGTCCGCGACACGACCAGTCTCGGCGCCCTCGATTTCGGCGTCAAGGCTCTGGGGAGCAATCCGCGCAAGAGCCGCAAGGAGGGCGTCGGTGAGGTCGATGTCCCGGTTTACTTCGGAACCGTTCATTTCCGGCCTGGACAATGGGTCTATTGCGATGAAGACGGCATTGTTGTTGCAAAGCGTGAACTTCCTTTGGATTAAAAGGACATGCCGGAGAAGGAGGCGATGAGAATCCCCTTCTCGCCCATTTCCACCCGCCGCTCCAAGGGGCGGTCGTACGACCCCGCACCTCGACTTCACAGCGGCAAGGCAACAGGGAGAATGACGATGACTGCTGAAAATGCGCAGCCCGCCGAGCTTTCGGGCCGATTCGACGGACCGGTCGAGGCATCCTTCGACGTACTGGTCATCGGAGGCGGCAACGCGGCCTTGTGCGCGGCCATGACCGCCCGGGAAGCCGGCGCGAGTGTACTGGTGCTCGAAGGGTCCCCACGGGACTTCAGGGGCGGCAACAGCCGGCACACCCGAAACCTCCGATATCTTCACGACAGCGCAACTGCATTCCTGACCGGCCCCTATGCAGAGGAAGAATTCTGGGAAGATCTGCTCCGCGTCACCGGCGGAAAGACCAATGAGGAGATGGCTCGCTTTACCATCCGCGAATCGAGGAATCTGGGGGCCTGGATGGAGCGCCATGGCTGCAAATTCCAGCCTTCAATGAGAGGCACGCTCCACCTGTCGAGAACCAATGCTTTTTTCCTGGGCGGGGGTAAGGCCCTCATGAACGCCTATTACGCCACGGCCGGGCGGTTGGGCGTGGAGATCCGATACAATGCGGAAGTATGGGATCTCGATATCCGCAACGGCCGCTTTGTATCGGCGACCTACCGGACCGACGGCATCGACCGCAGGGTCGGGGCAAGGGCGTTGGTCGTGGCTTCAGGCGGATTCCAGGCCAATCTCGACTGGCTCAGGGAATACTGGGGAGATGCAGCCGACAATTTCATCATCCGCGGCACGCCGTACGACAAGGGGCAGGTCCTCAAGGTGCTGCTCGACAACGGGATCCAATCCGTCGGCGATCCGCGGCAATGCCACGCCGTTGCCATCGATGCTAGGGCCCCCAAGTTTGACGGCGGCATCGTCACGCGGCTGGACTGCGTCCCTTTCGGAATCGTCGTCAATCGGAACGCGGAACGCTTCTACGACGAAGGGGAGGAATTCTGGCCCAAGCGCTATGCCATCTGGGGCCGTCTGGTGGCCGGCCAGCCGGGCCAGATCGCTTACTCCATCATCGATTCCAAATCCATCGATCTCTTCATGCCGTCGGTTTTCCCGCCGATCGAGGCGACCTCCATCCGGGAGATGGCCGGGAAGTTTCACCTCGATCCCGATGCCCTTGAAAAAACCGTCGACGGCTTCAACCGTGCCGTTCAGCCGGGATCGTTCGATTCGACCAATCTGGATGACTGCCGGACGGACGGATTGACGCCCCCCAAAAGCCACTGGGCCAGGGCCCTGGATTCGCCCCCCTTCTACGGCTACCCCCTCAGGCCAGGAATCACCTTCACGTATCTGGGCGTGGCCGTCAATCAGCGGGCGCAGGTCCTCCTGCAGGACGGCACGCCGGCTTCGAATATTTTCGCCGCCGGGGAGATCATGTCGGGCAACATCCTGGGCCAGGGTTACATGGCCGGATTCGGAATGACCATAGGAACCGTTTTCGGACGTATCGCGGGAAAGGAGGCGGTGCGCAATGTCATCGACGAGCTTAAAGGAAGCTGATCGGATCATGACGATCTGCAACGCCTGCCGCTATTGCGAAGGGTTTTGCGCCGTATACCCGGCTATCGAACGCAGGAGGGTCTTTTCAGAAAGCGACCTGAAATACCTGGCCAACCTCTGCCACAACTGCCGCGGTTGCTATTACGCTTGCCAGTACGCGCCACCCCACCCCTTTGCCATCAACGTCCCAAGGACCCTCGCGGAACTCCGGCAGGAGACCTATCGGGATTTCAGCTGGCCCCGGGCCATGAACTGCTTTTTCCAGAACAACGGCCTGCTGGTGTCCCTCCTGACCGCCCTCAGCGTCTCCATCGTACTGCTGTTGACCCTCCTGTTTCAGGGACATGAAGTGGTTTTCGGAACCCACGCAGGGGAGGGAGCCTTCTACCGGGTCATCCCTTATGCGGCAATGGTTTTGCCCATTACCGCCCTCGCTCTGTTCATCCTGGTAGGACTATGGAAGGGGTTTCGAACCCTCTGGCGGGAGACCGGCGGGTCGCCCGGCGGACTGGCGGACTGGCGGGCGCATGCGCAGGCGGTCTGGGACGTGCTTAGGCTCAAATACCTGGATGGCGGCGGGCATGGGTGCAACTACCCTGACGACCGGTTCAGCATGATCCGGCGCAATTTTCACCACGCGGTGTTTTACGGCTTCATGCTTTGCCTGGCATCGACCACGGTCGCTTTCTTTTACGACCATCTCCTGCATCGGCCGGCACCGTATCCCTTCTGGAGCTGGCCGGTCCTTCTGGGAACCGTCGGGGGAATCGCGCTTCTGGCCGGGTCGGGAGGGCTGCTGGTCCTCAAGCAACGGATGGACCGGGAGCCGGCGTCTCCGCAAACCGTCGGGATGGATGTCGCTTTTACCGCGCTGCTCTTCCTGACGACCCTGACAGGGCTGCTCCTGCTCCTGCTGAGAGCCACGCCGCTCATGGGGTTTCTGCTGGCCGTCCACATCGGGTTCGTCGTGGCCCTGTTCATTACCATGCCCTACGGCAAGTTCGTCCACGGGATTTATCGTTACGGCGCACTCGTCCGGGACGCGATCGAGCGGCGGGCGGAGCGGTAACCGCCGCTCGAGCCGAGCCGGCCGGTCCCGGCCGAAGCTAACAGCCTGTGGATAAATGGCGCCTCAGGCCGAAATGCGGCGTTGCAGCCCTCGTGAAAATGCTCACAACCCGTGTGGTTGCAGCGCTTTTCGCATCTGGCCGCGCCTTCCGGCTTCGCCAACAGGCTTCGCCGGGACACGTGTCTTTCGCCCCGATGCTTGTTTATCCACAGGCTGTCTAATGGGAGAAAAATTTCAGGAACAGCGGTGCTGTAAGAATGACGAAAACGACGCGGAAAAAGTGGAAGCAGACCACGAGCGTCGCACTCGACCCGCTGTCGAATGCCAGGACGATGAGCGCACTCATGGCGCCGGGGCTGGTGCCGAGGTAGGCGCTCGGCGCATCCAGGATCTCCAGGCGTGTGAAGATGATGGACAGAACCATGCCGGCGAGCACCAGCGTCACGGTGGACGCCAGAACCGGTATGAAAATCTTTTTGAGCACCGGCAGCATGGCCGGCTGGAACGAGGCCCCGACCATGATGCCCAGAAAGACCTGAAGAAAAAAATTGAAGCCTTTCGGCACTTCCCAGTGGCTCTTGGTGATCATCTTGAATGCAATGATGGTCAGCATGGCCACGATCAGACTGCCGGCGGGTATCTTGAGCCTGGAGCCGGCCAACCCTCCCAGCAATCCCAGGCCGATGTAAATCCAGATTCCCACGTTCGGGCTCATTCTTTCTTCCTTTCTTCGCCTGACGATCCACCGTTGTTCAGGCGCTCGAAGCAGGGCCGAAGCACTTTCTTCAGCTCCCGGACGAAGGCGGCGCTTCCCCCGTCCACGCCCCCGCCGGGCAGCAGGGGTATCCGCCGCTCCGCGTAGAGCTGCCAGATGGACGACTCCAGTGCCGCGGCTGCTTCAGGCTCTTCCAGGTACGCCAGCATCATCGCGGCGGCCAGAAGCTGGGAGGTCGGGTTGGCGAGATGCCTGCCGGCAATGTCCGGAGCGGAGCCGTGAATGGGTTCGAAATAGGCCAGTCGATCGCCGATGTTGGCCGACGGGCACATGCCGAGACCGCCGACGGTTGCGCCGCCCAGGTCGCTCAGGATGTCGCCGAACATGTTTTCCGTCACCACTACCTGGAAGTGCCCCGGCCGGTTGACCAGGGCGGCCGAAGCGGCATCCATGTAGAGGCATTCCGCATCCACGTCCGGATAGGCCTCGGCTTCCTCGAGAAAAATCCTCCTGAAAAATGCAAACGACCTCAGAACGTTGCTTTTCTCGACCAGGGTCACCCGCTTTCGGCCGTCCTCGGGTGCACCCCGCTCCTTTTCCATCGCATGCTGGAAGGCGTAGCGGCTGATTCGCCGGCATCCCCGAGCGGTCATGAGCAGGCTGTCGGTGGCCGCATCAGGGGTGACGAGGCCGGCTCCACGGGAAAGGTAAAGGCCTTCGCTGTTCTCCCTGATGATCACGTAGTCGATATCACCGGGGGCTTTGCAGGCAAGCGGCGAGTTGACATTCGGGAACAGTCGAATCGGCCGCACGTTGGCATAGAGATCGAAGCCGATCCGGAGGACGCCGCCCAGCAGGCCGGCCTCGGTGCCGTCCGGCTTGCGCACGTCGGGAAGCCCCACAGGGCCCTTGAGCGTGGCTTGGGCCCGGGAAAAGGCTTCCAATGCCTGGGGGGTGATGGGCTCGCCGGTTTCCTTGTAGCAACCGGCTCCGGCATTGTGAAATTCGTAGATGAGGGAAAACCGCCCGGACAGTTCCTGAACCGTTTCCAGCACCTCCAGGGTGGTGTCGACGATTTCCGGGCCGATGCCGTCGCCCCGCAACACCACGATCCAGTAGCTTTTTCCCATGGGACTGCCTTTCTGCCGCGGGTTCGGTCGACTCTTCGGGGTCGGCGGCGCCGCAACGAATGACGAGGCTTGGAAGGCGGGCCGACGGTTGTCAGGCGAAATATCGTTCCGGAACCATTACGTAGCCCTCCATGAGCCTCCTGGCCGTCCGGCCCAGTACCGCCTCACGGTAGCGGACGGTATCTCCGGAAGCGTCGATCACCGCTCCGACGTCCATCACCCCGCCCGGGTGGCCGATGCGAAGCAGTTCTTTTTCCCGCGCGTCGCTGTTCAGGACGTCATGGACCACGGTGCCCGGGATCATGGCGGCTCCCGCCGTGGAGACGGCACCACTGACCGCAAAGGAGCGGTGAAGGGTGCCCATGGACATGATCCGGGCCGTCAGGTCGATCTCGCTGGAACGCAGCTCTTTGCCACCTGCCGTGGTGTAGTCTTTCGGAATGGTGACGACCCCGATTTTCGGCACGGCCTGGCTGAAACGGGTCGCCTCCGCCTCGCTCTTCGCGATGCCGACCCGGACGGCCGCCTGGCAGCGGATCGACTCGAGCACCGCCTTGACTACCGGGTCGGCATCGATGGAGTCGATTTCCGTTCCCTCGAGGCCGATGGATTCCGCACGGACCAGGATCACGGGGTTGGCGGCGTCGATGAAAGTGGCCTCGACAGGGCCGGTGCCGGGGACCTCGTAGACGTCTCTCCGGTTTCCGGTCGGGAAAAGGCTGCCGGTCACGGAGCCGCCCGGGTCGCTGAAACGGAGGGCAATCCGGCCGCCGGTACCCGGGACGCCGTCGATCGCATAATCACCGGTTTCCTCGAATCGCCCGTTTTTGACCGGCACCTCGGCAACGATAAGCTTGTCGGTGTTCTTCTGATGGATACGCACCCGCGTGACGGGTTCGATCGCCTTGACAAGCCCCTCGTCGACGGCAAAAGGTCCGACCGCCGAGGAAATATTGCCGCAGTTGCCTTTGAAGTCGACGACGGGCCGATCGATGGCCACTTGTCCGAAGTTGTAGACCACGTCGTAGCGGGGGTCCTCGGAGGGGCTGATGATGGCCACCTTGCTGGTGGTGCTGACGGCCCCGCCGATCCCGTCTATCTGACGTCGGTTGGGGTCCGGGCTGCCGAAGGCGGCCAGAATGACCCGTACGCGAATGGCCGGATCGACGGGAAGATGATAATCTTGTAAAAACAAGGCTTTGCTGGTTCCTCCTCGCATGATGACCGCAGGAATCCGCTGCTGCATGATGGGGTCTCCTTCCGAATATAAGAGAACGTCGATACGTCCGGAAGCCAGCAAGAAAAGTGCCAGGGTCCGATGACGCAGCCCGAAGACCCGGACGATGACGGCGCGGTTTTCTATTCGATCGAGAGTTCCTTGATCTTCCGCCACAGGGTGGTGCGGCTGATTCCCAGGACTTCCGCAGCTTTGCGCTTGCGGTATTTTGCCTGAACCAGGGCTTCGAGGATCATGGCCTTCTCGCTTCTCAGGGCGGTCTCCTTCACGCGATCCTTGAGGGCTGCCGGCGCCTCGTCGATTGAAGCAGCGGGCTGGACGATCGCAGTTTCCTGGATCAACTCCCGGTAGAGGACCTCTAGCGTGTCGTTGCTGCAGCGCAGGCTGCAGTTCATGACCAGGCGCTCGGCATAGTTTCTGAGCTGCCGGACGTTTCCCGGCCAGTCATACTGCTTGAGCCTGTCCATGTAGACGTCCGGCAGGCGGAGAGGGTCCAGGTTCTGTCGATCGGAAAAGAGTTGGATGAAGAAGTCGAGAAGCACCGGTATGTCTTCCCGCCGCTGTCTCAGCGGAGGGATGTGAAGCCGAAGCACGTTGAGTCGGTAGAAGAGATCCGCCCGGAAATTTCCATCCCAGACCGCCTTCTGGAGATCGCGGCTTGCAGCGGCTATCACGCGCACGTCCACGGGAATCTTCCGATCACCGCCGACCCGCATGACTTCGCGCTCCTGGAGGACCCGCAGCAGCCGGGTCTGCATGGCTTGGGGCGTGGAGTCGATCTCGTCCAGAAAAATGGTGCCCTGGTGGGCGATTTCAAAACGACCTGCCTTACCGCCTTTTTTCGAACCGGTGAATGCGCCCTCTTCATATCCGAATAGCTCGCTTTCCAGAAGCTGTTCGGGCATGGCGGCACAGTTGATCGAAACGAAAGGGTGCCGGGACCTCAGGCTGAGACTGTGGATGCCATGGGCGAAAATCTCCTTCCCGGTGCCTGTCTCCCCGATCAAGAGGATCGTGGATTCCGTCCTGGCATATTCCCTGCTGATGTTCAGGAGGTCCCGCATGGCAGGGCTCGCGTGAACCAGTTCGTCCAGTTCGTATTTGGCGACGAGCCCCTTGGAGAGGGAACTGCGGACGACGTTTTCCGTCCGCATCACGTTGCCGATGTCCCTGAAGGTGGAAACCGCCCCGATGGCCTCGCCCTCCAGGAGAACGGGCAGGTGGTTGAAGATATAACGGTCGTTGTGGACCTGCCCGAGACGGTCATGAATGGCCTTCTTCGTGGTCAGGACCTGGAGGACCGGACAGTTGGGAATCAATTGGCCGATGGGTCGGTTGAGGGCTTCTTCCTCAGGGGTGTTCAGCATCTGCCGCGCCGTTTCATTGATGGTGGTGATGCGGCCCTTTTCGTTTACGGCGATGATGCCGTCGGACGCCGCATCGATGATGGCTCGATAGCGGCGGGTGGCGGCCTTTTCCTCCCGTCCCGACAAGGCGACGGATTTTGCGTTTTCGATCGTTGCCGAGATATCCTCGTTTGAAGTGAGGATTTCCACGAACCGGATACCCACGGCTTCCGAAATCTGCTGGGTGACGCTGCCGCCCACCACTGCGTCGCAGCCGTTGCGCTTGGCTTGGGAGATGGCCCGCTCCAGGCTCGGCTTGTCATGGTAGATCTCCTGGATGAGCTCGATGTCCAGCAGCTCCTCCAGTATCGAAATTCCGCTCATCTCCTGCCGGAACACGGGCAGGAGTATTCTCCGACCCTCCTGGGAGGCTGCTTTGAGGCTGACGAGTATGTCCAGGGAACGGTGGGGAAAGGAGATGACCGGAACACGAAGGCTCTCCCGCAGCAAATGGGCGGTCCCCCGGCGGCTGATGATGACTTCGATTCCGTTCCGCTGCATCTCCAGGGCAACGGGTACGGCTTCATCCAGACCATGGGTGTTGATGTAGATGTGATCCTGCTGTCGGGAGGCGATCAGCTGGATCCGATCGATCAGCGTCTGGCTGGAAGCGAAAATGCCGATTCGGACTTTTCTGCTTTGCATGAGAATCCTGTTCCAGAAGGTTTCAAAAATCTGAAACGATAGGTTCCATTAATTGAACCGATTGTCAATCCCATTTAACGGTTGAATCGATCGGGCAGCGAAAGCGATCGATCCCGATTTCGATTTGAACAGGCTCTCCCCGGCCCTGTCCGATAAACGCAATCATTTTCAGCTCCCGGATTCAGGTTCGCGGCCTTGCAGCGTAAAATGAATACTATTTTTTTATTGGCACGGTTTATGTTACCAATCGTTAAAATAGATGAACCGGCAATGGATGTGTAGATGCGTGGAGGGCATGGATTTCGGGCCGGTTGCCCGGGGGAACCTGCCTGAACGGTATGGGAGATGGAGGGGCAGATCGCTGCGCCTCCGGGTGAGGGAGTTCCTCGAAATGCAAAAGGGAGGTTTTCCAATGAAGAGAATCATTATCTTCTGTGCGGCGGCAGCAATGATCCTGATGACGGCTCTGCCTGCAGTCAGTCAGCCAGCGGATTTTTCCGGCGAGCAGATCGAGTGGATCATCCCGTTCAAAGTGGGCGGAGGAAGCGACGTGTGGGCGAGACTATACGCCCCGTTCTTTCAGAAATACCTGACGGGGAATCCGGTCATCGCGATCAAGAACGTGGAAGGGGGCGGCAGCATCACCGGCGGCAACCTGTTTCACACCCGGGCCAAAAACGACGGGCTGACCGTGTTCGGTTCCTCAGGGTCCACCAGCTTCCCCTACCTGCTAGGCAACAGCCGGGTGAAGTACGATTTTGCCAAGTACCCCATCATCTTCGCTTCCCCCACCGGGGGCGTGGCATACATCAAGCCCGATCTGGGGGTCAAATCGGCAGAGGATCTCAAGGGGTTCAAGGGAGAACTGGCCTACGCATCCCAGGGGGCGACCTCCCTGGACATCGTTCCGCTGCTGGCCTTCGACATACTGGGTCTCAATGTCAAGGCCATTTTCGGCTACAAGGGCCGCGGCGATGGGCGCGTTGCCTTCGAGCAGGGCGAGGTCAACATCGATTACCAGACAACCACGGCATTCATCAAAAACGGGCGTCCGCTGGTGGAGCAGGGCCTGGCGGTCCCCCTGATGACCTGGGGTATCCTGGACAACAACGGGATGATCGTGCGCGACCCCATCGAGCCGGACCTGCCGACCTTCAAGGAGGTCTATGCTATGGTTCATGGGAAGGAGCCCTCCGGCCAGGCCTGGGAGGCGTGGAAGGCCTTCTTTATCGCCGGGTTTGGTGTTCAGAAAGCCATGTGGCTGCCGGAAGGGACCGATCCCGCCATCGTTGAAGCCTATCGTGAGGCCGCCGGAAAGATCATCGTCGACGAGGAATTCAAGACCGTCAACGAGAAAAGCCTTGGAGGCTACCCCCAGCTGGCCGGGAGCGCCGCCCGTATCGCCTTCGGGCAGGTCTTGAACGTTCCCAAGGCAGACAAACAGTGGGTCGTCGACTGGATCAAGGAAAAGTGGGGTGTGACCATCGAGTAATGGAGTGAACCGGTCAGGTTCGTTGTCCATGACCGATCAGGCAGAGGAGGGGAGAAAACCGTGCCTCTCCTTCACCCCTCCTCTGCAAATCCGTCCGCTTCCTGTCATCATCAGATCGAGTCCGCTCGAGGGTGGTCGCCTTCGCGCTTAGGACACGCTGTACCGGGCTGAGGATTGCGCAGACCGGCCGATGGCGCTGCGCCAGGGATCGACGCGGGCGGCAATACGACCCGCGGCTGGAAAATACCATTCATGGATGGGCACCGGATAGCCTTCAAAGGAGGCAGTCTTGGACGTTTTTTTTCAGACACTGGTCAATCTGCTGGCTCCCGCTCACCTGCTGATGCTCATGGGTGGCGTGCTGCTGGGACTCAGCATCGGCATTTTACCGGGTCTCGGCGGGATCGTGGGCATGACGATCCTGCTGCCCGTCATCTACGGGATGGAGACGCACTCGGCCTTCGCGCTGCTCATCGGCATGGTGGCGGTGATCCCCACCTCCGACACCTTTCCGTCCATCATGATGGGCATTCCAGGATCCTCGGCCTCCCAGGCCACCATCATGGACGGCTATCCCCTGGCCCGAAAGGGTGAGGCCGCAAGGGCATTGGGCGCCGCGTTCACCGCCTCTCTGCTTGGAGGCTTGGTCGGCGCCACCGTGCTCATGCTCATCATTCCCATCGCCCGTCCGGTGGTGCTGGCCTTCGCCTCGCCGGAGCTGTTCATGCTGGCGTTGCTGGGGATGTCGATGGTGGGCGTGTTGTCGGGCAATCGGCCGATCCGGGGTATCCTGGCGGCAGGGCTGGGGCTGACGCTGGGAGCGCTGGGGGATGCGCCGGCCGTTCCGGTCTATCGCTACACGTTCGGGCTCGACTACCTCATGGACGGCATACCCCTGGTGATCGTGGGGCTGGGACTGTTTGCGTTTCCTGAAATCATCGACCTGCTGATCAAGGGCCAGGCGATTTCGGAGTCCGCCACGCTGGGGCGCGGTTGGCTCGACGGGGTCAAGGACGCGCTCCGGAACAAATTTATTATTTTGCGATGCAGCATCCTCGGGGTTGTTATCGGGTTCCTGCCCGGGCTCGGCGGTTCGGTCGTGGATTGGATCGCTTACGGCCATGTCATCCAGACGTCAAAGGACAGGGAGAGGTTCGGGACCGGCGACATCCGCGGGGTTCTGGCGCCGGAGAGCGCGAACAACGCCAAGGAAGGGGGCGGGCTGATTCCGACCTTTCTCTTCGGAATCCCGGGCTCGGGCTCCATGGCCGTCTTCCTGGGCGGCCTGCTGATCCTGGGCATCCAGCCGGGACCGAGCATGCTCATCGACAATCTCGATCTGGTCTATACGGCGATCTGGAGCCTGGCATTGGCCAACGTTTTCGGGGCGGGGCTGAGCATTCTGCTTTCCAAGCCCATCACGCGGCTGACGGTCGTCCCTTTCAATTACATGGCTCCGTTCATCATTCTCATCATCACCTTTGCCGCCTACCAGGCCACCCAGAGCTGGGGGGATCTGATCGCTCTGCTCGCGATGGGGGTCCTGGGATGGCTGATGAAGCAGTATGGATGGCCGCGGCCGGCGGCACTCATCGGATTCGTCCTGGCCGGCAACCTGGAGAGCTACCTGTTCATATCGGTCCAGCGTTACGGCATCGAGTGGTTCTGGCGGCCGGGGGTCATCATCCTGGCCGTGATCACGGTCGTTTCGGTGGTGTTGAGTGCACTCTACCAGCGCAAGATCAGGCAGGCAGGCCGATCGACGGGAGGTGCCCATGGCAGGTAACCTGTTCGCCTTCAAGAATCTTTTCGCATTGGCGTTGACCGGATGGTTCGGCTATGTGGCATGGGAGGCGTTCCGGTTTCCCTATCTTGCCAAGGTGCTGCC
Organism: Desulfobacterales bacterium; assembly: GCA_049366795.1. Taxonomy (GTDB): domain Bacteria; phylum Desulfobacterota; class Desulfobacteria; order Desulfobacterales; family UBA5852; genus CALNZV01. The sequence continues at coordinate 90,863 of JBMNCP010000108.1, read as the reverse complement.
GCTTTCCGTCGGTGCTTGCCTTTTCGTTCTCGGGATTGTTAATTTGATACAGCAGGTGATGCGCACCGCCCGGGACGTAGAAAAGGAAGGGGGAGGATTCGCCGATCTCAGCACGGACTGGAAGATTCCCATCGAACTCGTCTGGCGGCGGTTTTTCATCTACCTGGCCATGCTCCTCCTGCTCTATGTCCTGATCTGGGCTGTCGGCTATCCCCTGACGATGACGCTGTTCATTTTTATCTTCTATCGGTTTTTTGCGGGCGCGTCCTGGTGGGCATCGGCAGTAGGGGGCCTGGCAGGGCTGGCTTTTCTGGCGCTGACGTCGCATGTATTGAGAATGCAGTGGCCGGAAGGGCTGCTGACGCTTCCCTGGCCCCTGGGCTGAGCGGAGGCTTGTTGACGACGGAAATCCAACTATCTCCTTCAATCTTCAGAAGATTCACTAGCAAGGACAGGTGGTTTCAAAATGGCTCAAAACGAAGTGAAAATAACGGTCGATGATGACGGCCGTCTGATGGTTCCGGACGCGCCGGTCATCCCGTTCATCGAGGGCGACGGTACCGGGCCGGACATCTGGAAGGCCGCCCGGCGGGTGATGGATGCGGCGGTCGAAAAGGCTTACAACGGCAAGCGTAAAATCGCCTGGAAGGAATTCCTGGCAGGGGAAAAGGCATTCAACGCCACCGGCGAGTGGCTTCCGGAAGCCACGCTGGAGGCCATCCGCGACTACCGGGTGGCGATCAAGGGCCCGCTGACCACGCCGGTGGGCGGCGGCATCCGGAGCGTCAACGTCCAGCTTCGGCAGGTTTTGGATCTCTACGCCTGCGTTCGTCCAGTGCGCTACATTCCCGGTATCCCGAGCCCGATGAAGACCCCGGAAAACGTCGACATGGTGGTCTTCCGCGAGAACACGGAAGACGTCTACATCGGCTACGAGTGGAAGGCCGAATCGGATATGGCGAGGAAGCTGATCGCCCTGATCGAAAAGGAAGAGGGGCGGACGATCCGGGAAGGCTCGGGCATCGGCCTGAAGCCCATCAGCCGGTTCGGTACGCGGCGGCTGGTCCGGATGGCCGTCCAGTATGCCATCGAACGGGGCCGTCCCAGCGTGACCATCGTTCACAAGGGCAACATCATGAAGTTCACCGAGGGTGCTTTCAGGACGTGGGGGTACGAGGCTGCCCGGGAGGTTTTCGGCGACCGGGTGGTGACCGAGGACGAGTTGTGGGAAAAGCATGACGGCCGGCGGCCCGAGGACAAGGTGGTGATCAAGGACCGCATCGCCGACGCCATGTTCCAGCAGATCCTGCTCCGGCCGGAGGAATACGATGTCCTCGCCATGCCGAACCTGAACGGCGATTACATGTCCGATGCCCTGGCCGCCATGGTCGGAGGCCTCGGCATGGCGCCCGGCGCCAACATCGGCGACGACTGTGCGGTCTTCGAGGCCACCCACGGGACGGCGCCCAAATATGCCGGACTCGACAAGGTCAACCCCGGATCGCTCATCCTTTCGGGGGCGCTGATGCTGGAGCACATGGGATGGCGGGAGGCCGCCGACGTCATCCGAGGCGGGCTCATGGGCGCCATCCAGAAGAAGAAGGTTACCTACGACCTCGCCCGGCAGATGGAAGGCGCCGAGGAGGTGTCCTGTTCGGCCTTCAGCGAGGCGATCGTCGAATCGATGTAAAAAACCCAAACCCGGGGCGCAGCCGTATCCAAAGGCGCCATCAACCATCGGAGACGACTATGAAGCGGGAAGACTTCATTCGTGATTTCCAGGTCAAGGGCACCAGTTACAGCTTGTTCGATATTCGAAAGCTCCAGGGAGACGGCCTTGCGGATATCGGGAGGCTGCCGTTCTCCATCCGGATCCTCGTCGAAAACCTCCTGCGGAAAATGGACGGCGCGACCGTCAGGGAGGAGGACGTCCTCAATATCGCCCGCTGGCGGAAGTCCTACGATTCTCCGGTGGAGATCCCCTATCACCCGGCCCGGGTGCTCATGCAGGATTTCACCGGCGTGCCGGCGGTGGTGGATCTCGCCGCCATGCGCGACGCCATGGCCTCGCTCGGCGGGGATCCCGCCAGAGTCAATCCTCTCGTGCCGACCGAGCTGATCGTGGATCACTCCGTTCAAGTGGATTATTTCGGAACCCGCGATGCGGTCGTCAAGAACGTGGCCAGGGAGTACGAACGCAACGGAGAACGGTACGCGCTGCTCAAGTGGGCGCAGAAGAGCTTCGACGACTTCAAGGTGGTGCCGCCCCGCTCCGGCATCTGCCACCAGGTGAACCTCGAATACCTGGGGCGGGTGGTGATCGTGGAACCGGGGGAGGGGCGAACGATCGCTTTTCCCGACACCCTCGTTGGTCTCGACTCCCACACGACCATGATCGACGCGATCGGCGTGATGGGGTGGGGCGTGGGCGGCATCGAGGCCGAGGCCGTCATGCTGGGTCAACCCTACTACATGTCCATCCCGCCGGTCATCGGGGTCCACATGACCGGACGGCTCCGTCCGGGCGTGACCGCCACCGACCTGGTGCTCACCGTGACCGAGATGCTCCGCAAGTATGGCGTCGTGGAGAAATTCGTGGAATTTATCGGTCCCGGCATGAAAGCGCTCACCGTTCCCGATCGCGCGACCATCTCCAACATGACTCCGGAATACGGCGCGACCCTGGGGTTCTTCCCCGTGGACGAGAAGACCATCGACTACCTCCGAAGGACCAACCGCGAGGCCCAGGCAGACCTGGTGGAGGCCTACACCCGGGAGAACGCCCTGTTCTACGCCGGCGACGAGCGGCCGGAATACACCGATATCCTGGAGCTCGATCTGGCCACGGTGGAGCCCTGCGTCTCCGGACCCGCCCGTCCCCAGGACCGCATCGCACTCCGGGATCTCAAGGGCAGGTTCGCGGACATCCTGGGCTGCGAGTACAGCCGCGACGAGGATATCGAACGGATCTCCCAGTTTCACGAGGAGTCGGGGACCCAGACCTCCAGGCCGCGCAAGTGCTACCCGGTAACCGACGGCGTGGTCAACGTGGACCTCCACGGAACGCCCGTAAAGCTCATGAACGGCAGCGTGGTGATTGCCGCGATCACCTCCTGCACGAACACATCGAACCCCTTCGTTCTGCTCGGCGCCGGTCTCGTGGCGAAGAAAGCGGTCGAACGCGGCCTCAGGGTGCCGCCCTATGTCAAGACCTCCCTGGCACCCGGCTCCAAGGTTGTCATCCAGTATCTGGAGGACGCCGGTCTCATTCCGTACCTGGAGGCGCTGGGGTTTCACCTGGCGGGCTTCGGGTGCACCACCTGCATCGGCAACAGCGGCCCCCTCGACCCGGCGATCGAGAAAGCCGTCGTGGACAATGACCTCAACGTGGCGGCCGTGCTCTCGGGCAACCGCAATTTCGAGGCCCGCATCCACCAGCGGGTCAAAAGCAACTTTCTGGCCTCCCCGATGCTCGTTGTGGTCTTTGCCCTCGCCGGCCGCGTGGACGTGGATCTCACTTTCGAGCCGGTGGGCATGGATCCGAACGGAGAGCCCGTCTATCTCGAGGACATCTGGCCGGGAAACGACGAAATCGAGAATCTCGTTTCTCGCCATCTGAAAAAGGAGTTCTTCGAGATCGAATACGGCCGCATTTTCGACGGTGACGAGTTCTGGCGGGATCTTCCCGACGTTCAGAGTGTCACCTATGCTTGGGACGATGCCTCGACCTACATCAAGCGGCCGCCCTATTTCGAAGAGTTCGGCATGGATGCGCCTCCCGTGGACGACATCATGGGCGCCAGGGCGCTGCTGGTGCTGGGCGACACCGTGACCACCGATCACATCTCTCCCGCCGGCGCGATTCCCAATACGTATCCCGCCGGGGAGTACCTGCAATCGGTGGGCGTCCAACCGCCGGATTTCAACAGCTACGGCTCCCGGAGGGGAAACCACGAGATCATGATGCGCGGCACGTTCGGCAACATCCGCATCAAGAACCTGCTGGCGGGCGGCAAGGAAGGCAGCTACACGCTGAAGTTTCCCGAAAACGAGGAGCGCTTCGTCTACGACGCGGCGATGGCCTATCAAAGGGAAGGCACACCGTTGGTGGTGTTGGCCGGAAAAGAGTACGGCGCCGGGTCGTCGCGGGATTGGGCGGCGAAGGGGTCCAATCTCCTGGGCGTCCGGGCGGTCATCGCACAATCCTTCGAACGCATCCATCGAAGCAATCTGGTGGGAATGGGCGTGCTGCCCCTTCTTTTCGAGGAAGGCGAAAGCGCGGCTTCGATCGGTCTCGACGGGTCCGAGACTTTCTCCATCGGCGGCATCCATGACATCGGTCCACGGAAACGGCTGGAGGTCAGGGCCTTCAAGGCCGATGGAAGTACGCTCACCTTTGCGGTGACAGCCCGGCTCGACAGCGATATCGAGGTGGGCTATTTCCGCAACGGCGGAATTTTGCCGTATGTCCTTCGAAAGATGATGGGCGCGAGCGTCTGAAGCCGCTCGCGGACGGCGGTCTTTTCATGGGCCGCCGGCAATCGGCCGTTTCGGCCGGATGCATTCATTTGCACGGGGTTTCCTTGACATTCACTTGTCGATACAACTATAGATGACTCCCAGCGGGAGCCCTGAATCCGTGGGAGAAAAGATCCAAGGGAGGGCGGGCTTCCCGAGCGCGTCCGGAAGCCTGACTGTGACCGAAATACAAGGGAGTTTTTCTCAATGGCCGAAGCCACCGCCACAAGGAAGAAGAAGTTGAAGGAGCACCGGATCAACCGGGACTGGTGCAAGGGATGCGGGATCTGCGTGCATTTCTGCCCCAAGAACGTGTTGGAGCTGGACGAGGAGGAGAAGGCTGTTGCGGCGCGTCTGGAGCATTGCATTGCATGCAGGCTCTGCGAGATACGCTGTCCGGATCTGGCGATAGAAATCGAGGTTGAAGCGGGGAAGGACGAATGAGCCGAATCAAGTTCGTACAGGGAAACGAGGCGTGCGTGGAGGGGGCGCTATATGCGGGGCTGAATTTTTTTGCCGGCTATCCGATCACGCCGTCCACGGAGGTGGCCGAGCTTTTGGCCGAGCGGCTTCCGGTGCGCAAGGGCAAGTTCATCCAGATGGAGGACGAGATCGCTTCGATCTGCGCGATCATCGGGGCTTCGTTGACGGGTCACAAGGTAATGACGGCCACCTCGGGGCCGGGGTTTTCGCTGATGCAGGAGGGGCTTGGGTATGCGATCATGGCGGAGATACCGTGCGTGATCGTGGATGTTCAGCGCGGCGGCCCGTCGACGGGAATACCGACGCAGGTGAGCCAGGGGGACGTTCTGCAGGCGCGCTGGGGGGTTCACGGCGACCACTCGATCATAGCGCTGACGGCGAGCAACCACCAGGACGTGTTTGCGATGACGGTGGAGGCGTTCAACCTGGCGGAGACCTACCGGACGCCGGTGATTTTGCTGTTCGACGAGGTGGTGGGGCACATGCGGGAGAAGCTCGAGGTGCCCGAGCCCGGGGAGGTTCCGATCGTGGAGCGGCTGCACACCTCGGTGAAGGGCGGAGTGGACTACCATCCCTATCTTCCCCGGGAGGACGGGCGGTTGCCGATGAGCGATTTCGGGGGGGTGCACCGCTACAACGTGACGGGGCTCTATCACGACATGTGGGGGTTTCCCTCGGCGGATCCGGCGGTGGTGCACGGTCTGATCCGGCACCTGGTGGACAAGATCGAAAACCGGGCGAACCTGCTGGCGCATTACAAGGAGTATTTTCTGGAGGACGCCGATCGGGTGTTGATCTCCTACGGGTCCTCGGCTCGGAGCGCGCTTCATGTGGTGAAGAACCGCAGACGGCGCGGGGAGCGGCTGGGGCTTCTGGAGCTTCAGACCCTGTGGCCGTTTCCGGCGGACATCGTCCGGGAGAAGTGCGCCGGCGCCAAGAGCATCGTGGTGGTGGAGATGAACATGGGCCAGATCCTGAACGAGGTGAAGCGGTCGGTGTCGAATCCCGAGATCGTCTTTCTGGCCAACCGGATCGACGGGGTGTTCATCAACCCCACGGACATCATGAAGATACTGCGTCTGATCCAGGGGAAGGGAGTGTAAGGACCCATGGCGGTACAGGACTATATCCGTAAGCGGTTTTTCCCCCACATGTGGTGCCCGGGCTGCGGTCACGGCATCGTGCTCAACAGTCTCTTGCGGGCCGTGGAACAGCTGGGGATGAGCAAGAACGAGCTGGTGATGGTTTCGGGGATCGGCTGTTCGGCCCGGATTTCAGGCTATGTGGACTTCCATACCCTTCACACGATCCACGGCCGCGCGCTGGCCTTTGCGACGGGCGTGAAGCTTTCGCGCCCGGAGTTGAACGTGGTCGTTCCGATGGGCGACGGGGATGCGCTGGCGATCGGTGGCAACCACTTCATCCATGCGGCGCGGCGCAACATCGGGATCACGGCCATCGTGATGAACAACCGGATTTACGGGATGACGGGCGGGCAGTACTCGCCGCTTTCGGGGCCGGGGATCATGGCGACGACGGCACCTTACTCGAACATCGATCGGGGCTTCGACGTGGTGGAGATGGCCATGGCGGCCGGGGCCACCTTCGTGGCGCGCACGACGGCCTACCACGCGCAGCAGGCGACGGATTTCATCCGGCAGGCGATCGTGCACGAAGGTTTTTCGGTGGTGGAGATTCTCTCCCAGTGCCCGACGCACTTCGGCCGCAAGAACAAGGAAGGCAGCGCGGTGGACATGATGGAGCGGATGAAGAAGATGACCACGCCGGTGCGCTCCGAGGCGAAGAAGAAGAACCCGGAGCTGATCGAACGCGGGATCTTTATTCAGAAGGACGCGCCGGAGTACTGCAAGGAATACGACCGGATCATACAGAAGGCGATGAGGGGGTAGGGGGTTATGGAACGAGTTCGCATGGTGTTTTCGGGCTCCGGGGGGCAGGGGGTGATCACGGCGGCCATCATCCTTGCCGAGGCGGCGGTGATTCACGAGGGGCTCAACGCCACCCAGTCGCAGATTTACGGAGCGGCGGCACGGGGCGGCTCGACGCGTTCGGACGTGATCATCTCCGAGGAGGAGATCAATTTTCCGAAGGTGATTCAACCCAACGTCCTGGTGTGCCTCACCCAGGAGGCCTATCACAGCTACAGCGCCATCATCCGCCCCGGGGGGCTCCTGCTGACCGACGACAAGTTCGTCAACCTTGAGCAGAAGGTGGATGCCCGGCAGATCACGCTGCCGATGTACCAGACGGTGATGGAGGAAATCGGCAAGCCCATCGTCTTCAACATCTGCATGCTGGGGGCGTTGGTGTCCATCACGCGCGTGGTCCGGCCCGAGTCGGTCATGAAGGTGCTCAAGAAGCGCATCCCCTCCGGCTTCATCGACATCAACCAGAAGGCCGTCGACCTCGGAATGGCTTTGGGAGAACCTCACCGTCAGTAGGTCCGAGTCCGAATCCGAAAGACCCGAAGCCGACGCAGCCCGGGTCTTTTCTATTTCCGGCTTACGATTCCCGACTCCCCGTTCACGGTTCACGGCTCCCGTCTCACGGTTTACGGATCACGACTCATGGTTCACACCCCTGCCGGCATTTATCTTCACGTTCCATTTTGTCGAAGAAAATGCGACTATTGCAATTTCTACTCGATCCCCGAAACGCATCGCATCCCGGAGCTGGTTGCGGGGATCGAGACGGAAATCGCTCTGCGGGCCGAACCGGGGCTGCCCGTGGACACGGTGTACTTCGGCGGCGGCACGCCGTCGCTCCTGCCGCCCGAATCCGTGGAACGGATCCTGGGAGGCCTGGCTGGTGCCTTCGATATCCTGCCTGGGGCTGAATGTTCCCTTGAAGTCAATCCGGGTACGGTCGACGCGTATAATCTTGCCGGCTTCCGTGGCGCCGGCATCAACCGGCTCACCATCGGCATCCAGTCGTTCTCGGACGACGTGCTCCGGTTTCTCGGACGTATCCACACCGGAGGCCAGGCCCTGCGGACCGTTGCGGAAGCACGAAAGACGGGTTTTTCCAACATCGGACTCGATCTCATCTTCGGGATTCCGGGACAGGTGGAAGCCGCCTGGCGCGGGGATCTCGAACAGGCGGTCGCCTTGTCGCCGGAGCACCTGTCCTGCTACCAGCTAACCTACGAGGAAGGAACAGCGCTCGACCGGGCACGCCGGGCCGGGCGGTTCGAGCCCCTTACCGATGACGCGATGGCCAGGCTTTTCGAGACCACCAGGGAGGTGTTGAGCGAAGCCGGCTTTCATCACTACGAGGTGTCGAACTTCGCGCGGTCTCCGGAACTCTTTTCCCGGCACAATATGAAATACTGGACCTTCGCGCCCTACCTGGGATTCGGTCCTTCCGCCCATTCCTACCGTCATCCGGATCGATTCTGGAATCTGCCCGACATCGAAGGTTACCTTTCAGCGCTTTCCGAGGGCCGCACGCCGGCCACGGGAAGGGAACGCCTCGACCGTGATCAGCAGATGATCGAGTTTCTCTTCCTCGGGATGCGAATGACAACGGGGATCGACATTCGGCAATTCGAATACCGGTTCGGTGTCCGATTCACCGAGCGGTTCGAACCCGTCCTACAGGCGCTGGGAGAGGAAGACTGGATCCGCATGGAGGGTGGACGTTGCCGTCCGACCTTTAGGGGGATGGCCTATGCCGACGGCATCAGCCGTCGGCTCATCGATTGTCTGTAATCAGATAGAGAGGGCTTCGATCAGCAGCCCGACATAGAAGCGGGCATGGCTGATGGGACCTGCCAGGTTCAGCCGATGATTGGCGAGAAGGCTGCTGGAGCCGGAATTGAGGATGATGATGGGCGATACATGGTTGGCGTGCTCCAGGGCCTCGATGGCGTGGTGGAGCACTTCGATTCCCCGTCGGGGTTCGATGGTCATGGCGAAATCGACGGCCACCGCTTCCAGAATCGGCAGCATGGCCGAAGCGACGCCCTTGGCATTGTAGAAATAATCGTCCGCGCGGAAGAAGGAAACCGGGTCGCCGTTCTCCTCGTGGGTCTTGACCAGGTTGTCGTCGCAGCTGCCCAACAGGTATTCATAAGCCCTCAGCAGCGGCAGCAGATTGGCGGTGCGGGAGTAGAAGGCCGCCGTTCCCTCCTCGAGCTGCTTCTTGTACAGCTGGGCTTGCTCGATCGCTTCCTGGTAGCTGTTTTCCGCCGAGGGCAGCCAGTATTTGTCCGCATTGATCATGAAGTTGCTGCGGACACGTTCCAGGTGCCGGTTGTGGGCCTGGGTGCTGCCGGTCCGGGAAATGTGCTCGTGAAGGACTTCGCTGGTGCGGCGGATGGTCTCCAGGACGCCGAGCTGGAAATTGTTGACGTTGTCTGTAAACTCGATGATGTCGTTGGGCCGCCAGCCCCAGAACCGTTCGTTGACCTCGTAGTTTATCTGTTCGATGAAGGCCGTCATGAAAGCCACGCCGCTGATCTGGGAGGCTTCTTCCCCGGCGGCGCCGTGAACCTCCGCTTCGCCGTGTGCCGCATCGCCTGTGGACTCCCGAGCTGCCGTGGTGCTGCGGCTGTTGACGACCATGGAGTCGGCTGCCGGCGGTTTGTCGACCTGGGGAGATGGGACGTCGTGGTCCGCTTCCGTGCCGGTTTCGGTCTGCGCGGGCACGCTCTCGCCTTCATGAGACGGCGCGGCGGTTTCTTCCTGAAAAATGCCCGCTCCGCTTCCCGCTTCCGTTTCCCCGGAACCGGTCTCGCCATGTAGAAGGGTTTTCTCGCCGGTCGGAGGCGTGTGGACGAATCGGGGGGTGTCCCCGCTGTGGAAGAATCCGATCGCGTAGCTGATCAGCCAGAGGACGGCGACCGTGATCACGATCGCTGCTAGGATGCGAACGAAGGCGTACCAGCTGAATCCCTTGGTTTTTTTTGCACCCTCTTCAGGCTCGGTCTGGACGTCCATTGCTGTTCCCGATTGTGACGGTGTTGAAGAACGGGGATGGGTCAACCTTTACGGAGCTTCCTAACGTCGCCCACCCGAAGGGTTACCTGGCAGGCATCGAAATACTCGGCCAAAGGTATCACATATTTCCTGGAAGCTCCAGCCATATCCTTGAACTCGGGAGTGGTGATTTCCCCTTTTTCCCGCAGAAAGGCCACGAGCTTTTCCCTGAGCTGCCGAATTGCCTTCTCGTCGAAATAGAGGTCTTCCTTGACTTTCACCAGTCGGCCCTCCTGAACGAGCAGCATGAGGACATCCTTCCCGCGGGCTGAATCGATATCCAGCTCCTGGATCACGTCCTTGAAGTATGGGGGCATGATGCCGCCCTTGACGTAGATGTCCAGAATCCTGGACTTGAGGGTTTCCTGGTCGATCCCCAGGGAGATCCGGTGGTCGGCCAGTCGGACCAGGTCCGCTTCCATGGCGATCTCGCCGTCCTTGACCATCTGGTTGACAGCCAGGGTGAACAGCTTGATCCCGATTCGCCGGGGGAGCTTGGACTTGAGCTCCTCCCGGGGCATGCCGGGCTTCAGCGGCTGCGCCGCATGGTAGCCCGCAAGGGTTTCGCGGATGACGGCGCGGACGGCGTCGAAGCTGTCGGCGTGGACGTAAAGCCGGTTGTCCTTGTCGATCTGGATCAATGTCTTGCGGCTGAGAAAGGCGCCGATGGAGGCTTCCAGGGGTTTGTCCCCCAGGTTGGTGGCAAGCCGCAGGTCGTTGAACGTGGCCCCCCTGAACCCTGAACCTTTTGCATGAATCGGTATCGATTCCTCCGCCGGTTGTTCGGCCATGGCCCGGAGGGCGTCGATCACCACCGGGTCGAGCCGCTTGTGCTTGGGCGGTATCGGGTTCAGCACCCGGCCTCCCCCGATGGTTCTGACGGGCGAGAGGCTTCTCACCACGAACCGGTCGTCCTTGACCAGGGTCACCGGTTGGTCCAGCCGGATCTGGCTCATCACGGTGCTGCCCGGCTGTATATCGTCGCCTTCCAGGAGTATCAGGTTGCCCATAACTTCGCTGGTTCCCGTGTGGAACCGGACACGGACCCTGTTTCTGAGCGGCTTCCGATTGCTCTCCAGGTAGTGGAACGAGAGGTCGACCATGTAACTCGGCTTGAGGGAGTCGGGAACCGCCAGCACCTCGCCCCGTTGAATCGCGGCTTTTTCGAGCCCCTGGAAGTTGATGGCCGTCCGTTGCCCGGCATGGGCTTCGCTCACGTGGGCACCGTGCACCTGGATCCCGCGGACCTTGGAGCTGATCATCGAAGGGTAGAGCATGACGGTCTGCCCCACCTCGACGCGACCGGATGCCAGCGAGCCGGTGATCACGGTGCCGAACCCCTTGATGGTGAATACCCGGTCCACGGGAAGCCGGAACAAGCTGCTGGGTTTTCTGGCGGGGATCTCATTGCAGATCTCGTCCAGGGTGGCGATGAACGCATCGATCCCCTGTCCGGTGACCGAGGAGACGGGCACGATGGGCGCCTCTTCCAGGAACGTGCCCCGCGTGAACTCCCGAACGTCCTCCATGGCAAGTTCGAGCCATTCCTCGTCCACCATGTCGATTTTGGTGATGGCAACGAACCCGTGGGAAACTCCCAGCAGCGTGCAGATCTCCATGTGCTCCCGCGTCTGGGGCATCACACCTTCGTCGGCTGCAATGACCATGGCCACGATGTCGATGCCGGTCGCGCCGGCCACCATGTTCTTGACGAACTTCTCGTGGCCCGGTACGTCGACGATCCCGACGTGCTGGCCGCTTGGCAGATCCAGCGCCGCAAACCCGAGTTCGATGGTGATGCCTCTGAGCTTCTCCTCCTTGAGTCGGTCGGTGTCGGTTCCCGTAAGCGCTTTGACCAGGCTGGTCTTGCCGTGATCGATGTGGCCGGCGGTGCCAAGGATGATCTGCTTCAAAGGTGAGCGCCTCCTCTCGCGTCAGGGCTTCCTGCGTTTTCTCAAATACTCCATGAGATAGGCCAGACCCACCAGAATGATGGCCAGCCCGGTCACGTAAACCGGATCGATGACGCCGCGGAACACCTTGGTAATGATGACGGCGAAAACGAGCCCGAGTACGGCGCGGATGAAGAACATATGAAATGCGGTCAAATCGGATATCCTTGGCTGGGTGGGATTGAATCTGAAATAAGCCAGTCGGTCGTCTTGACTTGGCTCGATCGTGCCCGCACTCGTTCTCGAAATTCCCGTTCACGCCTCACCTTCACGACAAACGGATTTTCATTCGAGTACGAGAAGGAGTACCGCTCCTCGTCGCTGAGTACGAGCCGCTGGCGAACGGAAACTCAAGAAATTCTCGTTCCCACGCTCCGGCGTGGGAACGCCGCCGACTTGAATCCGCTCGCCAGGTCCGTCATTAACCAGTAACCATTAACCAATAACCATTAACCAATAACCATTGCCGATCCAACCCTTATAGCACTCATGCAAGCAGGGTCAAGCACCCATGGCGGATGGCGCCGGCTCGCCGCGCCTTTGTCGGCGGTGGACGGGGAACCACACCAGACCCACATTTCCCTTGCAAAGAATCCATGAATTTGGTAATCATCCACGTTCACTTTTGGTGGATTCACTTGTGGTGGGTGTAGCTCAGTTGGCAGAGCACCAGGTTGTGGCCCTGGGAGTCGTGGGTTCAAGTCCCATCACTCACCCCATTCCAGACACCCAAAGGCCGTTGCCTTTACCGCAACGGCCTTTTCCGATCGTGCGCCCGTAGCTCAGCTGGATAGAGCGCCGGACTTCGAATCCGTAGGCCGGGGGTTCGAATCCCTCCGGGCGCGCCAATTATATCAAGGGGTTACAGCATTGTGCTGTGACCCCTTTTTTTGTATCCGTTCGAATAGTTTCACCATAGTCCCTCGTTATTTTTCAAACGGGTGCGCCGGAAATCCCAACCTGGATTACCCTACATCTCGGCATTCCTTTTGTTTCTGGACATCCGGGCCAGGAGGTATAGCTTCCCCAGCCTGTCTATTTCCGATCAATTCCTTCGACTATAAAACAGCCACCAACCCGATTAGGAGCGCTGGTATGAATCCGATTTCAGATAAAGCGGAGATCAAGGAGCTCATTCAGCAACTGGCCAATGCACATGCTGATCGGAACGCAACCGCCATTGTTGAGGCGCATGTGCAGGGCGCGGTGATTTACGATTTGGCTTCGCCCCTTTGGAACTGCAGAATGAAATGTGATAGCGTCGCTGCATGGCTTTCGGAGTGGGATGGGGCAATCCGGATCGATGCTCAAAACATCAAAATCAATGTCAAATGCGATCTCGCATTCGCCACATCTCTGAATCGAATACAGGGACAAAAGGACGGTGGCCCCTTGGAACTTTGGTACCGATCAACGATTTGCCTTAGGAAATCGAAGGGGCGATGGCGCATCGTACACGACCACTCGTCGATGCCATTTTTCATGGACGGGAGCTATCGCGCTGCGATTGGACTGCAACCGTAAAGGGAACTTCGGCCAAGAACATCACAGAGCTTCTTTGGGAAGGATGGCTGCATGGACAAAAGCGGAACTCTCAAGGTCTTCCGGCTTCTCCTGTCCAGGCGTAGAGCAGGCATGCCAGAACCATGCAGCCGCCGAACAGGGCGAATGTGATCCGGAAGGCTTCCGGTGCGAAGGCGCTGCCCGCATAGAAGGTGTTGATGGCCCAGCCGAGACCGTGGAGGAAAAAAGCAACTCCCGCCATGGTGAAGAAATTGATGCCGGTCATGGCGGTGCCGGCGTTTTCGGGCGGAACGCGGTCCTTGATGTGCGCATACATGATCTGCCCGGCGCCGCTGGAAAAGCCGAATCCGAAAAACAGGGCATAAAGGATCGGAAGCCCGGCGTTCTGCGACAGCATGGCCAGTGCGGCAAGGATGCCGGCCATCACCGCCAGCCCGGCCATGATGACCATTTTCCTGGAGCGGAGAGTCGTATCGGAGATCCAGCCGCATATGGGGCTGCCGATGATGAGGCCGACGCTCATGACCAGAAGCAGATTGCCGGCCGTGATCGGGGAGAGCCCCATGGTGAACATCAGGTACGGACCTGCCCAAAGGGCCTGGACCGAGGCATAGATGCCGTAGCGGAAAAAAGTGCCCGCCGAGATCAGCCAGTAGTCCCGTCGGGCGAAAAGGTGCCTGGCCCCTCTCAGCGCCGCCGCCAAACCGAGATTGGAGGCAGGAGTGGCGTGCTCCCCCGGGAGGTCCTCGGGGCGATCCCGCGCGACCAGCCAGAAGAGTACGGCGATGGTCAGGTTGACGACGGCGAAGAAAAGAAAGGCCGAGCGCCATCCCAGCAGCCCGGTCAGCCAGACCAGGGGCGTGGCCGCCACGATGTTTCCCGCGGTGCCCACGGAAAAGAATACGGCCGAAAGGGTAGCGAAATAGCGTGGGGAAAACCAGGTCGTGACCAGTTTCAGCGGCCCCATCAGATTGCAGGCCATGCCCACGCCTAGTAGCAGGCGGGCGCCGATGAGCGCCAAGGACGATTCGCCCCAGGCGAACAGGCACGCGCCCGCGACGGACACCAGCGAAAGAGCGGTCATGAGGATCCGCGGCCCGATGCTGTCCAGATAGATTCCCAGCGGGATCTGCATCACGGCAAACGCGTAGAAGAAAGAGGCCGAAATGAGCCCCAGATCCTCCGCGTCGAGACCGAGATCGTCGACCAGGTTGGGCGATATTACCGCGATCGAGGAGCGGTAAAACTGCGAAAAGCAAAACAGCAGACAGGAGATCAGGAAGATCAGCCAACGACGATGGATAAAGCGCATAAGGAATTCAGGGTGTTATAGTTTTATCAGCTCTGAGTGTCGACCGGCCATCGCCCGTTGTGATCCGCGGGTATCGCCGTCACCTCCCATCGGCCGCCAACCACTCGACGAGCCTGTTCATCACAGGGGGATACCCAAACAAGGTCGTGTGAATGATCCCCGCGTCGACCGGCACCTTCAGGCACCGCATGTCTTCGATCGGGAAAGCCGTGCAGCCGTTAGCCCCGTATACGCCGGGAGTGGGCACCACGAGGTCGTTGGGTACTTTCTGGAAGACGCGGTCCATTACGGTATCGGCTATCTTTCCGGTCAGCAACGCCTTCAGCCCCTCGTCCACGGGCTCGTAGTCGGCGCCAACGGCGTAATACCCGACGCCGTCTTCCTGCCCCGCGTTGAGTTGATTCAGAAACGCCCCGCCCGGGCGCATGGCCGCAAGGCCGTCCAGGCCTCCGAGAGCCCCATGGCCGATCACTTTCACCACAGTGATGATGGCCTCGAGCGTTTCCGTCACCACGCCGGTGGGGAAGAGGTTGAGCGCGGTGGTGAGCCGGTCCAGCATCTTGACCATGTGGTCGGGATGCGCGAGCAGGGTGCCGTTGTTGGGAACGCCGACAAATACCACCCGCCGGACCCTGACACGCGACGTATCCAGCCCGAATCTCGAAGGATGCTGCGCGAGCGTGCGCGCCACCAGACCACCACGGCTGTGGCAGACGATGTCTATCTCCAGGGATTTTCCGTCCGGCAGCTTTGTCAGGAGCCACTCGACATTGCGCCGGGGGTCGTGGGACAGCGAGTGATGGTTGAATGCAAGGACCCGTCCCCCGTAGCGCTGGTGCAACTCGGCGAACGCCGAGTCCGGGATCTGGCTGAAGGCGCTGTGCGCGGTGCTGAAGGTGCCGTGAATGAACAGCAGGGCGCGTCCGCTTGCGATCCTCTGCCAGTCGTCTCCGGAAATCTCCGGCCCGACCGTGTCACGGAAATTGTCCGGCGCAAAATCACGCAGTCCGTAAGGCCGCTTTTTCCCTTCCCAGCGCTCAGCGAACACTTCGGAAATTTTGCCGACAACGGGATCCAACACGGGGTAGACGAGGACCTTGAGCAGCTTCTTGCCGATCACACCGAGCAGGCTGCGTTTGGCGGCTTTGTCAGCGTCCGCCGGATGAGGCTGCGTCGCCGGAATCAGGAATCGTTTGACCTGATCCGCGCCGCGCTTTGACGGGGTCTGGGTGTGTTGCCGTTCATCGACCGGTAGATGCCAGGTGAGTACCCCGGTTTCGTCGCAGGCCAGAACGACTTGGCCTGTTTCCGGACCGAGGTCGGGTACCAGCAGTTGGAGCATTTCCTGGCCGTCCGCACTGCGCAGCGACCGTGTCGCGCCGGCGGCCGGCGTCGGCCGCAGCTGAAGTTCGACCTGGCGTACCTCGGTCACATTCGTGTTGGCCAGGGCGGCGTCGAGCGCGTCCGTACCGTCCTCACTGGCGCGCGCACGGGAGCGGTCCGCGGCCGAGCGCGGGCGGCGAAGCTCCGCCGTGCCCTGCACGCCCGGGGCGCGTACCCTGTATCCTTCTCCGATCTCGATTTCCTGCGGGCTTCCGGTCAGTTGCGTAGCCATCGTTCAGTCCTCCTTAGCGAACCAATCGCAGTGTCAGTCGCGGGTGGCCGTAGTAGACGTAGGCGAGATACGTGATCGCCGGCGCCGTTGCCGGGTCGGGAATATATTTCGCGCGTATGTCGCGAAGGATTTCGCCCACCGGTATCGAACTGGTTCCGTCCAGCGGCAATGCCCGATGCCAGAACTCGATCGCCAGCTTGTGGGCCATCGCGTCATCGACTTCCCACAGCGCGCCCAGCACACCCCCGAATCCGCCTTTCAGGCAGTTGCCGGGAAATCCGCCCATGTCTCCGAGCAATACATCTCCGATGCCCGCCATGCAAGCGTTGAGAAAGAACATCGGCGACTGGCGGCCGCCATATTTTGCACTGCGGAACAGCGCCGCATACAGCGGCATGCCGTCGCTGAGGAACAACACGGCCGAGTCGGGGTTCGAGGCGTCGTAGTCTCCGTGACCGGCGAAATGGATGATCTCGACACCGCCGATGGACTTGAACTTGTGTTCGAGACGCGCATCGAGCAGCTGCTTGACGGCCTGCAACGATGCCGCCAGGGGCACCGCATCGTAGATTTCCTGCAACGCCGTCGCCTCGGCCTCCGCTTCCGGCAGCCGCCTCAGACCCGATGCGGCGTGATACATGCCGACCATCACCGCCATGTGGTTGATGTCGATGCGTGACGGCGGCTGTACGGGCGGCTTTTCCACGACCGCGGCATCGATGCCCATTACGGCGGGCGAGGGCTTCGATCCGAAGCGATCACGAAGCCAGCGCCCCAGTATGACCTGGGCGCCGAGGTATTTCGGGCGGTTGGCAAACAGCGGCGGATCGATAAATGCCAGCTCCCACGGCACGTAAGGCTCCGCGCTCACCAACAAGACCGCCGGAACGGCCGGCGCCACTTTCGCTGCCACTTCCCGCAAGGCCGCGATCACTCCGGCGCCGAGCTTGTCCGCGATGAGCCGGCCGTGCGATTCGAGCAGGTTGTCCACGGCGGGTGATTTCGCGTAGATGCGCACCTGCTGGACGATTGCTTTTGCAAAGCTCTGCGCGTCATCGTCGAGCTCGATCGGGAACGGCCCCATCGAGCACGCAAGCGCGTGCGGCGAGTACAAGCGGCAGATGTAGCTGCCCTTGGCCGGATTGCCGTCGGGCTTGAAGATTTCGATGGTCAGGTCGGCAACGTCAGGGTCCGCCTGCACCGAAACCGAAGAAGCCGTCGCGGGCTCGGCAAGCCATGGCGCGCCATAGCCTTCCGGCAGATCGCACGTCGGTGCATCGGCCTGCCCGATCACCAGCGGCCGCGACGCCGTGCCGCAGATCGAACCTCCGAAACTGTAGCGCACCTCCAACGTCACCAGCCGCACCGGTTCGGACCCGAACGGATCGTGCCCGAACAGCCTGAAGGTCACTTCGGCCGCGGTCGGATCGTCGACGTCGACCGGCAACATTTTGGACCAGCCGTCCGGCGCATCGAGTCCGTCGGCGATGAGCGCCACTTCGACATCGACGTGCCTGGCGTCGGCAGGCGGATGAAATACCACCTGGCCGCCCGACACGCCGGGCTGCCGCGCCACCGCAAGGCCGACGGTGACATCGAAGGGCTTGCGCGCGGGCACGTAGCTCGGAGCGTCGATGCGAGGCCATGCGCGCACTTCCCGCGGTTCGACGGCCGCCGAGGGGGCGGGCGCCCTTGCGCTTCGGGATGGCGCATCCCCGGAAAACAGCTCACCCGGCCCGCCCCGCTCAGCGGCGGGAGCGGCCGCCGGGGCTGTTTCTTCGGCGCCGCCCAGTTCTTCGACAGGCGGCGCGCCCCAGTCTTCGAGACTCACGGCAACGGGCGTTGCGCCATCCATGACAACACCCTCCCGGTAGGGCGTCTCTCCGCCGGGCGGCACCGTGAGCAGGGGCAAGCTGTCGGTTTCGGCCAGATTCAACGCCAGCAGGAGCGGAGCATCCACGGCTGCTGAATCGTAACAGGCGTAAAGCACCTGCACCAGCGGTCGGGCGTACCACAGGATGTTGGCGTACCATTGCCGGCGAATCGCTGCACCGACGAGAGAAAAATCGCGCCGCAACTTTTGTTCGACTTCCTCGACGGGCAGCTTGAGACGTTCGGCGCTCTCCTCGATAATCGGCCGCACTGCCGGATGCGTCGGATCCAGCCAGTATCCCTGCCTGGCAAGGCGGGCGGTCACCTCGGATACGGACATATCGGCGTCCAGGACCACGCACTGACTCACAAACATGCCAACCTCCTCATGTGGGTTTTCAAACCCGACTATGCAGTTGATCATTCACTAAAGAGAAAAGCGACTTAGAAATGGAGAAGGAGGGAGGTTTTATGACTCAGATTCAGGATTCCGCAGGGGGCTCACCAAAATGAGAAAATGACTGAGTTTGAAACGAACTTGCATGCTGAAACCGCCTGCTTCTTTCATTCATGAAACGGTGGCGGCGCTGGCGACAACCCCGCATTCCAAAGTTGGGGTACCGGATCAGAAATGCAATGGCGTATGGTATCAAGAGTGCCTGAAATGTCAACGTGGCTTCCAGGTACTTTGCGAGGATCGCATTGATGCGTACCGGTTTTTCATGGATTACCGAGGGCTGACCACAATCGCATCAGAACCAGACGGCCCTTCTTTTCTTTTCTGACCTTCTCCAGGTGCCTTAGCGCGGCGAACTCCCGATCGAGTCCATCGAGCGACAATCCGCCGCCAAGCTTCTCCAGCAGGGTGGAGGGCTCGATCGGGCCTTCCGCTTTCAGGATTTTCAGGATGTTCATCTGTGTGGGCGTCAGCATTGTCTCGTCGCCGGTGAGCCGTTCAAAGGTCTTCGCGCTGTGAACGGCCCAAGGGTCGCAGGTCTTCATGGGAGAGAGGACTTCCATGTAGCAGTCCTCGCAGAGGGTTTTGCCCAAGTGTTTCCTTGCGTCGTCTTCGGCAACGGTGGCGCCGCAATTGTCACATTTCATGATGTCCTCCGTGTATCCCCCGAGAGGTGCGTCCATTCATCGGATGAAGCGCTCGTCCGAGGCGCCTTGGCATCTCGTCCGGTGCAGTTTTCAGATCAGGGTTCTTGCCGCCTTGCTTCGACCGATGGAAAGGCCAAACTGTTTTGCCTGTGGACCCGATGCGGTCTCTCGCTGTCAAACATACGGTATCCGGGTCGGCGGGTTCAAGGAACAAGAGATCGGAGGCCGCGGGTTCCAGGGGCCGACGGTGGTCTGCTTTGTTCTGACTGGGCCAGGTCCTAAGCGAAAAAGCAGCGACCGCGGGCCCACATCTGGATTGACATTATGGGAGTATGCCAATAATCTGTTGGTGTCTAACCCAAATATAGGAGGAGCCATGCTGAAAAAACCCTGGAGCCCTTATCTCGCCGGCGGTCTGACCGGTGTCGTGCTCGTGCTGTCGGTCCTCGTCAGCGGTAAATATGTCGGCGCTTCGACGACATTTGCCCGAAGCGCTTCGGCCATCGAGCAATCCGTCGGTATCGATATCTCAACATTCGAGTATTTTACAACCGGAGACGGCAAGTACGGGCCCTCCTCGTTGCCCAACTGGCAGCTGATGTTTCTCGTCGGCATTCTGGTCGGCGCCTTTGCGGCGGCCAAGCTTTCCGGTGAATTCAAGATCCAGGCGGTTCCGGACATGTGGGCCGATCGATTCGGGCCCGGCCGGGTCAGGAGAGCCGTGGTGGCCTTTGCCGGCGGTACGATCGGATTGTTCGGCGCCCGTCTCGCCGGTGGCTGACCCAGCGGCCACGGTCTGAGCGGTCTGGCTCAGCTATCCGTCAGCGGCTTCATCGCATTGGCCGCCTTTTTTGTCGGCGGTCTGATTTCGGCCAATCTGGTCTACGGCGGGCAAAGGAGTTCAAAATGAGTCTGTTCTGGGGGGTCATCACCGGGATTGCATTCGGGTTTCTTCTGCAGAAGGGCCATGTCTTGAGATACGAAAAGCAGGTCGGCGTGTTGCGATTGATCGACATGACGATCGTGAAATTCATGCTCAGCGCCATCGTCGTTGCATCAGTCGGCATCTATTTCCTCAACGGCATTGGATGGGTCGAACTGGACATCAAGTCCACATCCATCGGGGCCCAGTTGTTCGGCGGCATCGTGTTCGGCATCGGCTGGGGCCTGTTGGGCTATTGCCCAGGAACCGCGGTTGGAGCGTTGGGAGAAGGCAGAATCGACGGGCTGTGGGGCATTTTCGGCATGCTGGCCGGCGGAGGGCTCTATGCTTACGCCTACCCGTTCATGAAAACACAGATCGAGCCCATTGGAAAATTCGGCAAAATCAGCTTGCCTGGGGTCATCGGTTTCCATCCCTGGGTGGTGATTCTTGCGCTGACAGTCGGTTCGATCCTGCTTTTTCGTTTCTTTGAAAAGAGGAATCTTTAGCGGAAATGGTTGGACCATCTCCGATACCCGGAAAGGAGAGACGTATGGCTGAAGAAATGGAGGTCGGCTGTGCCAGGCCGACCGGAGGACCGGTAGGGGAAAGTGTCGAGAGTGAATTTACCGAAACGCCTAAAACCGTCAGAGAGGGATCCACAATGATTCAAGTCGGAAAGAAGGTACCGGATTTCGTCGCGCCCGCCTATCACCAGGGAAAGTTCGTCTCCGTGAGGCTTTCCGAACACCTGGGCAAATGGGTGTTGCTGTGCTTCTACCCAGGGGATTTCACATTCGTCTGAGCGACGGAGATTTCGGCAGTTGCCGAAAAATATGATGAATTCCAGAAGCTGGGAGTCGATGTTCTCTCCATGAGCATCGACAGCGTGTTCGTCCACAAGATGTGGAACGACAACGAGCTGTCCAAGATGGTGGAAGGCGGCGTTCCCTTTCCGATGCTGTCCGATGCCGGTGGCAGAGTGGGTAAGGTTTTCGGTGTGTTCGACGAGGATGCCGGAGTCGAAACCCGTGGGCGATTTATCATCGACCCGGAGGGCGTCCTGCAGGGCTACGAGGTGCTGACGCCGCCGGTGGGGAGAAACGTGCTCGAATCCATACGCCAGGTGCAGGCCTACCAGACCGTCCGAAACAGCAAGGGCAAGGAAGCCACGCCGGCGGGCTGGAAACCGGGTAAGGAAACGCTCAAGCCGGGCCCGGATCTCGTCGGCAAGGTCTGGGAGGTTTGGAAGACCGAGATGGCGTTTGATTGATGGGTGATTGGAGCCCGTGTGGCGGGGGACCGATGCCAGAGTCGGGGTACGCCGATGCTGGCAGCACCATCGGCAGTGACCCCGCCACCGATCCGGATGGCTCTTCACAAAAATTCGAGTCTTTCAACGGACCGGTCCTGTTGACCACCAACTGCCTCGTCCCGCTAAAAAAGGACAATACCTACCTGAACCGGCTGTTTACGACCGGTGTCGTCGGTTATGAGGGTGCCACGCACATTCCGGACCGTCCCTCAGGCGGCGCAAAGGACTTTTCGGCCCTGGTCGAAATGGCCAAGACCTGCCCGCCGCCCACTGAGATCGAAACCGGCAGCATCGTCGGCGGATTCGCCCATCATCAGGTGCTGGCCCTTGCCGACAAGGTGGTCGCGGCAGTGAAATCCGGTGCGATCAAGCGTTTTGTCGTCATGGCCGGGTGCGACGGAAGGCAGAAATCCCGGCAATACTACACCGAAGTGGCGGAATACCTTCCCAAGGACACCGTGATCCTGACCGCAGGCTGCGCAAAATACCGTTACAACAAGCTGGCCCTGGGAGAAATCGGCGGAATCCCGCGCGTTCTGGATGCAGGCCAGTGCAACGATTCCTATTCTTTGGCAGTGATCGCCCTGAAGCTAAAGGAGGTTTTCGGGCTGGAGGATATCAACGATCTGCCCGTTTCCTATGACATCGCCTGGTACGAGCAGAAGGCCGTTGCGGTGCTGCTGGCGTTGCTCGCCCTGGGGGTGAAGGGCATCCGACTGGGGCCGACGCTTCCGGCTTTCCTGTCGCCGAATGTGGCCAAAGTGCTCGTGGAAAAATTCGATATCAAGCCCATCGGCAGCGTCCAGGAAGACATTTCAGCCATGATGGCCGGAAATTGAAGGAATTGCTTTCCTATGAATTGGAGGCAGGGAGCCGCCAGATGAGCTCCACAGACGGCTGGCTCACCGCTTCGATCTTTCCTCCCACGAGAGCGATGCAACGGCGTTTCCATCCGTCATGTCAACTTTTAAGTGATCCCTCGCGTCGTATGTTTCAGAAAGGCCGGGAAGCGTTGGCTCTAAATTGAAACGGAGGAGATCACCATGAAACGGAAGCTCATCTACATCATCGTGGCGCTCGTTGGATTTATTTTCGCATTTGGAAGCAACTCCTGGGCGGATCGCGGACGGGACGGACATCGGAAAGACATTGGCAGGAACCACCATCAGATCTCGAAAACGCTTCCCGGCCATCACAACGGCTGGGTCAAGGGCAGGGGAAATCCCCATCGGCCAGCCTACAGCCACCGGCGCCCTCCCGTGGTGCGGCATTACCACCACTACCGACCCGTGGTTGTCGAAAAGCACGTTCACCATTACCACGGCAGGGATCGACGCCATGACGGGCATTATAGCGTGGCGGCGTCGATAATCGACCACGCCTTTGGCATTTCCGTCGGTGTGAGCGGGCGGCGATAACCGGAATTCCGGCAGTCTGAAATTCAGGTGAACCTATCAGCGGGGGCGGATTTCATCGCCCCCGTAATCTTTTGGACCCATCGTGTATGAGTACTATCTAAACTTGGCCGCATCGTTCCTCCACTTCCAGATCCCTGACTGAATTGCAGGCATAACGAGCCTCATAATCCGGTTGTGGATCGGACTCATGGATTGTCTTTCCCGCAAATTCGGCTTCGGCCCCAAGGTACTGGAAATCGTTCCCCGCATCGGCCATCCGGTCGAGTCCGCGGGATTTCCGGATCTGCTGAAGGGTTTTTCTGATCTTCCGTGAGGTGCGCCGGACGGCTTCCTGGGCTTTCCCGGATCCGCTTTTCAGGGTCTCGAGCAGCTGATCCCTTTCCCTGGCCTTCGTTATCGATTCCTTGATTTCCTCATACCGCTGGCGCAACGGCTCGGGCAATGGCGCAACATCCCGGACACGCTCGAGAATCCCGGCCTTGCCGACGTCCAGCTGCCTGATCCCCGTGGAATACCCGGTCGGCACGACGATCACGTCCGGTCCGATAACGATTTCATTGGTGATCACTCCGATGAATCGGTGATCATTCAAAAAAATTTCCGAGACAATGCCATTGTCCCGGTCGAAGGAAAAGTCCACCATTTCCCCGATATAACCGCCATCGCCTGTGGCAATCTTGATTCCTTTGAGCTGGGCAGCGCTATCCCCCTTCATCTCTTTCCGGAGAGGAGTTGCGGTTTTCATCCCGGAAATGATCACAAAATCCTTTCCGATTTTAAGAATCTCCTCAAAACCTGCATAAAATGTGGCTTCCGTGCCAGACAAACCATGGCCGAAGGAAATGCCATGGATCCGCTTGGTCTTCCTGTCCAGGAAAACATCCAAGACCTTTCCGGACCGTGAACCGTCCTCGAAGTCCACAACCGGTTTTTTGTACAGGCATGATACTCGATAGGTGTTCTTCATGATGCATATCCCAATATTTCATTGTTTTTTCATCCGGACTCACGCTGTATCTGGATAAGGCGTGGAACGCTTTCTGGCAACAATTCGCCCCGGGCTTGTCGACCTTTCGCAGGCCATGCCCGTCCTACATTTCAAATCCGCCGAATCGGAGGAGATCATCATGAAACACAGGATCTCGATTGTCGGCCTCGGTTTGATCGGCCTTGCCTTCGCCATGGTCAGCAGCGCGTGTGCATATCGGGGGAGCGCCGATGTTCGATACGTCGACCGCTACTATCGTACCTGGCACGACCCCTACGGCTCCTATTCCTACTACCCCGTGTGGTACAAGCGGCACGATCATCTGAAGCGGCACAAGCCTTTTTCCGCATATCCCCATTGGCGCCACCGGCATCCCGGAGAGTTGAAGCGCCTTTACCAGCATCGGGATTTCCCGTACCATCGGCTGCGCAAACACGATCGGCACGGCTTTGACCGCCCGGTCATCAAAAAGCACTTCAATCGCCGATCGTACCCCGACTTCCGCCGTGATCTTCTGCGGCCGCACAAGGGAAAGCATTTTCACCGTCATTTCGACCGCAAATAAAACCGGAAATCCAAAGGGGCATCCCCTGATGCCCTTTTCGGTGAACTGCCCTTTGAACGGACCAACGCCGCCCGTGCCGACCGGTAGCCCTCGCCCGGCCCTGTCATGCACCTGTGCGGTTGAAAATCGGAGCCGGGATAATCGACCCATTCCGGCGACGATTGCACGATTGCCTGTCGTGGGTCTCCCTACCGCGCCCCCTTCAAAACCGCCGATTCCAAGTCCACGCGGATTGCCCGCGGCCAAAATCAACCCCTGGTGAACACTTCGCCAACCAAGGATCAAAATTCCGTCGACACCGCGCCAGGCGGGTGTTGCAAGTATGCAACAGTCTGCGGCACGCATGGCTTTTTCGGTTGACGATTTCGAGAGATAACCGGATAGTAGAAAATCCGGTATCGCGCAGGATAAAATCGTTGCACCCGGTAGATGGCCCGGGCCGTTTTCAATCCTTCCAGCTGTGACAGGAGGCAACCTTCATGAGTACTCCATCGCCTGAGTTGTCGAGTCTCTCGCCATGGTGGCGTCGAAGCGTGGCGTTGGTCTTTATTGTCGGCATGGCGATTCTCATTTTCATTTCCGTGAAGGCCTACCATTACGCACCGCCGATCCCGGACAAGGTCGTCGGTCCCGACGGCGGCACGATTTTCACCGGTCGGGAGATCGAGGCTGGCCAGGAGGTCTTCCTGAAGTACGGCCTGATGCAAAACGGGTCGGTTTGGGGCCACGGGTCTTATCTGGGGCCTGATTTTTCGGCGAGATATCTCCACGAGTTGTCGATCGATACCGGCGATGCCTTGGCCCGCCGGATGTTCGGCAAGGATCTGGCGATGCTGGATGAAGCCGAGCGCGCATCGGTCAACGCCCAGATCCCCCTGGCGCTGAAGGAGAACCGCTACGATCCTGGGTCTAAGACGCTCACCTACCTGGAGCCCGAGAAGACTTCCTTCGATAGACAGATCCGGTTCTGGACCGAGTATTTCGCCCACCCCACCGCCAGCATGGGGCTTCCGGCCGCGTATCTCACCGATCCGGAGGAGGTCCGCCAACTGACGGCATTCTTCTCCTGGACCGCTTGGGCCAGCGTCGCCAACCGCCCCGGCAAGTCCTATTCCTACACCAACAATTTTCCCTTTGACCCGACCGTCGGGAATCTGTTGACCAGTGATGCCGTCCTGTGGAGCGCCTTGAGCGTCGTCATGCTGCTTGGGGGGCTGGCCCTGGTGCTGTTCACTTTTGGAAAGTGGAATTACCTGGGCTGGAAAGGCGGACCGCAGGTCGTCACGCCCATCATGCGGCCGGGCGTGGCGACTCCGGGACAGAGGGCGGTGGTCAAGTACTTTCTGGTCGTCGCACTGCTTTTCCTGGCGCAGGTAATGATCGGCGGCGCCCTGGCGCACTACCGGGCCGAACCCGGGGATTTCTACGGAATCGATCTGTCCAAGTACCTGCCGAGCAATATCCTTCGGACGTGGCACCTTCAGCTCGCCTTGTTCTGGATCGCCACCGGTTACGTGGCGGGTGGATTGATGCTGGCCACCTCCCTGGGACAGAAGGAGCCCAAGGGGCATGCCGCCGGGGTTCATCTTCTCTTCTGGGCGCTGGTCGTTCTGGTGGTGGGAAGTTTGTTGGGTGAGATCCTCGGCATCCATCAGGTCTTCGGCTCCCTGTGGAGCTGGTTGGGCCACCAGGGCTGGGAGTTCCTGGAATTGGGGCGATTGTGGCAGGTGGTCCTCGTCGTGGGACTGACCTTCTGGATGTGGCTGCTCTACCGGTCGATACAACCGGCGCTCCACGACCCCGAGAAAAAGGAAATCGCATGGCTGTTTCTGGGGGCCGCGGCCTCCATCCCGTTTTTTTACCTGCCCGCCTTCTTTTTCGGTAGCACCTCCAATTTCGCGGTTGTGGATACCTGGCGTTTCTGGATCATCCATCTGTGGGTGGAGGGCTTCTTCGAGCTTTTCGTGACCGTGCTGGTAGCGGTCACCTTCTACCAGCTGGGCGTCGTCAGACGGATCAACGTGGTAAGGATCATCTACCTGGATGCCATTCTGTTCCTGTCCGGAGGCATCGTCGGAACCGCGCACCACTGGTATTGGACCGGTCAGGCCAACTTCACGATGGCTCTGGCTGCGATGTTCTCCGCTCTCGAAGTCGTTCCCCTGACGCTTCTGACCCTGGACGCATGGGATTTCATCAAGCTGACCGGCACGAGGGAAGGCGGCGGCGCGGCACGGAAGGTCATCCCTCACAAATGGGCTTTTTATTTTCTGATGGCCGTCGGCTTCTGGAACTTCGTAGGCGCGGGTATTTTCGGTTTTCTGATCAACATGCCGGTCGTCAGCTACTTCGAGGTGGGCACCGTCCTCACCCTGAATCACGGACACGCGGCGTTGCTGGGCGCCTTCGGTATGCTGGCCATGGCGCTTCTCGTACTTTGCCTTCGGCACGTCCTGACCGACGCGCAATGGGCCGTTCCGGAAAAATGGGTCAGGGTCTCGTTCTGGGGCATGAACGTGGGGCTCGCCCTCATGGTGATCACCAACCTCTTTCCCGTGGGGATTCTCCAGGTCTGGGACGTCCTGACCAACGGCTATTGGCATGCCCGTGGGCTCGAGTTCATGGGACAGGACCGGATACGCCTGCTCGAATGGGCCAGTCTGCCGTCTCATGCAATCCTGATCCTGTTGGGGGTGGTGCCGATGGTGGTCGCATCGGGGTTGACTTATCTGAAGGTGAGAAGATCTGAAATTTGAAAGATCCGCAAAGACAAGGACAACGGCCAAAACGATGACAAAACTGCTCCTGATCAATCCTCCGGTATCCATCTATGTCAACAAAACCGCCTTTGCTCCCCTATCGCTTCTGGTGCTGGGAACGCGTCTGAAGGAAATGAAGGATAAAGGCATCGACATTTCCTACGAATTGCTGGATCTCGATTTTCTTCTCAAACACGGCGAACTTTCGGACGACGAATCGTTTCTTCAAAAGGCCGCCCGCCTGATCCTCGACCGAAACCCGGACGTCCTTCTTTTTACCGTTCACGGTCTCAATCACATCATTGTCCTCGGACTTTCCGAGATCATCAGGAAATCAAAGCCGGATGTCTTCATCGTCGTCGGAGGCGTCGGGCCCACCTTGAAGGCCAGGGATGCCCTGGAACGCTGCCCTGACATCGACGTCATCGTGAAGGGAGAGGGCGAGGGCGTTCTCGAACCGCTCATACGAAACATCATCGGGCACCGTGATTTTTCGCGCGTTCCATCGGTCGTCTATCGAGAAGACGGCCAGGTCATCGAGAACCCGAGACCATCGATTGACAAGGACGCTCGGATTCCACGCCCGGACTACTCCCTTATCGACATTGAAAAATACGTTTCCCACAATCAAAGAAATCCCTATGTGCATCCCGGCTTCGTGTTGATCGAGTCCGGTCGGGGATGCCCCCACGCCTGTTCCTTCTGCGCCCCCGCAAAAATGTGGGGAAGCATCGTCCGATACCGGCCCATTCCCGAAATCCTGGAGGAGATGGCGTTTTTGGCACAAAAGGGGGGCAACTTCAGTTTTTTTACCCAGGACAACCTCGAGGAGCACTTCTTGAGATCCTTGTCCGAAGCCTTGATTGACAAGCACTCCGACATCTTGTGGGGATGCTACTCAAGGCTGGATCGGCTCTCAGACGACATAGCCCCCGTTATCGCCAAGGCGGGGTGCCGCTTGATTTTTACCGGTTTCGAAACGCCCAACCGCTCCGCCCAGAAGGCGATTCGAAAGGTGTTGAACGCGTCGACGGCATTCGAAAAATTGAAGCTTTTCAATCAGCACGGTATCAAGTTCATCGGCAGCTTTATCGCGGGGTTTCCGGACGAGACGGACGAGGATCTGGAAAACACGATGCGGTTTGCGATGGAATGTTCGGCAGGTATGCAGTTTGATGAATTGTGCCAGTATGTCCAGAGCCGCCAGCAGGATCAGCTGCCGCAGAAAAACAACAATATCTGTTTCGTTCATCCGCTTTGTTACATGCCGGGGACCGATTCCTTCGAAAAGGAAAGCCGGAACCTGCACATCTCGAAATATTCCCTGCATCCCGACTGTTACGGCGCCTACCTGTTCGGCCATGATCATTTCAAGGATGACTGGTCGTTCCTGGGAGGCAATCCCTACCTCAATCACCTTCCCGAAAATCTCGTCCGATATTACTGCTCGATTCTTCGGGTCTTCAATTTTCTGAACAGCCGGCCGTTCTACCTGGCGCTATTGCTCGGCGTCCTGGAAAAGACGCCGCTGCAGGTTGCAAGGCAGGTGGTCGGGCAGTTGGGGGAAGAGTTCGTGCTGACTGCCAAGATCAAGGCGTTTGAAGCGGGCGCGAGGGGTTTTGTTGCCTCATACCTCGAATACACGCCCGAGTGGACCGTCAAAAAGGGCCAGTAGCCGTCGGTCGGAGCCTCATACGATTCGAAGCCTGTGGGTTTTGGCGAGTTCGTGGGCCAGCAGCGCAATAATGACCGCGGACGCTTCATCGGGGTAGATGAAATCCCGGATGGCCGCATCCGCGCAGGACTGCAGCAGATCCTGGTTCCCGCCTACCAGGCCGAACTTGTTCCGGATATACATTCCGAGGGTCGAGTTCAGAGTGGCCAGGTCCTCTTCGTTCATGTTGGCGATCCTGACCTTCTCTTTCAGTTGCAGCTTCTCGATGAGGACCTGAACGGCTTGATCCACGGTGCGGGGGGCGTCCGGGAAGGCTTTCAGGCCCATGGAGGACGGTTTCTCCCGGCTCATTCCCAACATGAGAGCCGTGTAAACCGCCTTGTTGGTTTTCTCGACGATCCGGAAGTCTTCTCTAAGCAGGGAGCCTGTCACGAAAAGAACCCCGATGGAATGCTCACCCGCCCACTTGTCGATCCACACCCCGGCCTGGAAAGGCGTCAATATTTCGAAGTCGATGTGATACCAGGGAAAATTACGATCCTTTGCCGTCTCGATCAAAAGGGCGAGCTGCTCGTTCACGGCGCCATGGGAAAAGACCAGGACGCCGTCCGATTCCGCCATGTTGGCCTTCGCCTGGGCGATCCATGATTCGAAGGCCCGTTCCTCGAGGGCGTAGGAGTTGATCCGGTCTGCGCCGCCAGGCGCATACCCGCCGTAGGGAATGGAAAACTGAATGGCCGCATCCAGGGCCGCGGTCTCCGCGCCGGGAGATCCTCCGGATATGATCTTTTTGATTTGCACATCCACCTGCTTGCCGGCGGCATCCCGGTCTTCCTTCTCACACCCGGGAAACGCCATTATCCGATCCGCGGCCTGAACCCGCCAGGCGGAATTCGGTTCGGTCCTGACTTCTCATTAAAACTACCAAGAAGAACCTCATTCCGCAATCGCGCAGGTCTCCCGGTGAACCACGCCATCGGCCCGCTCGTCTGCATTCACCTCGGGCCCTGCGCGGGCCATCATCTTGCGGTTGATCAGGAATGATCGAGAATTCCGCAACGGCCCGATCGGACCGAGAGGAGGCTTTCCCATAATTCGCAAGGAATATCGAGTCCAGAACCGGAAAGGGTGGGCCGACGCCCAAATTCCAGGGAAACCGAAGGGAGCCATTCACAGGGAATCAGCGAGATGAATTCGTCGCCTGTTCCTCCTGTCGAGTCCAGAAGCGGCGAACGCATTGCCACATGAACGCCGTGTCCAATTTACCGGCGCCCTGACTGCATGCCGCCTCGTTGAGGAACTGGATGGCCCGACCGAGAACGGGCGGGGCATGGTGGTCCACCGCCATCTGAACCGCCAGCCGGACATCCTTCTCGAGGAGCTCCACTGTAAAGGTCGGGCTGTCGTAGCGATCTTCGGCAATGCGGCTTCCGAGCTCCTTGAAGAGACCGCTGACGGTGGCCGCGTTGCTGGCGGAAATGGTTTCATAAACCAGCCGGGGATCCATGCCGATCTTGGAAGAGACGGCCATCATCTCGGCCGTGACGGCATTGATCGCCCCGAACATGAGCTGGTTGAGCAGCTTGATCTTGTTTCCCGAGCCGCAAGGACCGGCGTGGACAATGGATCCGGCCAGGCACTGCAAAACCGGCCTCGCCCGGTCGATGGCCGCCGCTTTTCCGCCGACGGGCAGAACCCACCGGCCCACGGAGTCGGGTCTGCCGAGAACAGGGGCGTCGAGGTAGTCGACGCCGATCGGCTCGAGGCCCGCGGACATGCGTTCGGTCGTGCCGGGATCCACGGTGCTCATGTCCACCACCAGGGTGGGGGGCTTGACGCCGTGGACCAGACCCTCGGATCCGCTCACACAGTCCTCGACCTCAGAGGGGCCCGGCAGAAACATCAGGATCAGATCCGCCGGGTCGGCCGCCAGGGCAGGTGTCCAGGCCAAGTCGGCCCCGATCCGGTGAATCTCATCCCTGGCCCGGGGTGCAGGGTCATACGCGAGCACCGAATGGCCGGCCGCCAGCAAGACGCGTGCAGCCGCTCTCCCCATTACTCCCGCGCCAAGAACCGTGAGTCTTGCCATGGCTTGATCCTTCCGTGGTCTCGATAGCGTTGATCCGGGTCAATCTCCGGTCATCCGGTGCAGATGTACGGCCACGCCTCCTGAAAAGCACTCCGGAGTGCAAAGGATCCGTGGCGTTCGGCCGACGATTTTTTTCGCGCGTTGCATGGCTTCCCTGAAAGTTGCAACCGGGATGAAGCCCATTCCTCTAGCAAATTGAGGGGACTTCGGGCCCACGATGAAGACGGCAGAGGTTCTTTGAAGCGGGATGCATCCCCCGCTGATCATGGACATGGCATGAAACGGGTGGTAGGTGAAATGGTTCGAGTACCGGAATCGGTATTCGACGTCCGAGGAGATATTCCGCGCCTCGTCGCTGTGCAGAAAATCCGTGGCCGTGCAGTATTTTTGCAGGGCATCGTAGGTCTTCTCATACGAGGGAAACCAGTTGGCGTTGAACCAGCCGTCGCAGATGGAAGCAGCGATGATCACGCCGCCCTCCTGGAAAGCGTTCCAGCAGCGTGACAGCTGGCCGCCGATGGCCAGGCTCATCAGGATGGGGTTGGTCCCCATCCCGGGACCGTAGTGGAAATTCCGGGGCAGACCGATCACCAGGATATCGGCGGAGCCCGACATGTCGAGATGGACGTTGGTCCGCCGGTCCGCCAGGGGCCATGTGGCCTCCTCCACGGCGGACAGTTTCCCCGCAGCTACGCCCAGCACCTGGGAATGCTGCCCCAATACCGCATCGACGGCGAAGAATTTTTTTCCGATGCCGGCCTCCATCGCTTCTCCGATGGAGCGGAACTGGCGGCGCATGTGGGACTGGGTCGATGCACCCAGCCAGTCGTCCCGGTGCATCGTGTCCGGGCAATGGTGAGAGGCAATGGATCGCCAGCCAGTCAGCCCGGTAACGATCATTTTGTAGCCGCCGCTGTATCCGCCGTACGGATTTCCGGAACAGTGGCCCACGACGATCGGCAGGTCCGCCTCGGCCATCATTCGATTGCACAACACCACGTTGCCCATCGCGTCGGTTCCGAAATCCAACAGATCGGACGCTTCACCGTCGTGGTTGAACAGCCTGTCCGGCCAGAAGCGCTCCACGATTCCCTTGCCGAGATATCCGTACCATTCCTCCAGGGTGTTTTTCCGGTGAAGCCCCATCGCGCAGATGAGGCGGATATTCTCTATCCGCGTGCCACCCTTGAGAAGCTCTTCGACAATCAAGGGAATGGCCACCCGTCTGTGGGCCGTTGGGTGAGCGCCTCCCTTCACCCGGTCCGGGAAGGCGATCGCAACCTGTCGGTCCGGCCCGCCCAGCTCGCGAAGGGGGGGGAAGCCCAGCGGTTTTTCCAGTGCCCTCCGAGTCGTCTCGACGGGATCCACGGCCGGTGGGTCGACGTAGGTGTCTCCATACCGGACCACTGTGGCTGTTTTGGGAAGTTCGACCCGCATCTTCCCGTCTCCGTAGTCAAGTGCGATTTCAATCATCGTGCGTTTCCTTCCACTTCGATTGGAATGCGGCCGGTTTCAGGGGAATTCCGCGCCGCTGAGCTACCTGCCGTCCGCTACCGTTCTCAAATGCTCCCGAACCGCGGATTCGATGGTGTGGGCGGGCTTCCATCCCAGCAGCTTCCGCGCGGGCCCATCATCGTAAGCGGCCGGGTACGGGGACAGGTTGGCGCCGCCCTCCGCGTAGGACACCTGGGCGTCCGGACGAAACCGACGGGCGATTTCCACTACTTCCCGAATCGAATGGACGCCGCCGGATATGTTGAAGATCCGTTGCCCGGGATTATCGGCCGCCCACAAGGCCAGAATGGCTCCGACCGCGTCCTTTGCATACAGCCAGTCCCCGCGTTCGTCCGGATTGGGGATTTCTATCGCCTTTCCTTTTGCGATGGCATCGAGGACCAGGGAGGAATACAGGGCCGTGATGCCGGTGGTTCTTCCTGGTCCGAACACCCACGTGAACCGCACCGCGCGTGTATCGATGCCGCGGCGGTCGGCGTACCACCGGAGCAGGTGCTCCGAGGCAAGCTTGGTCTGCCCGTAAATGGTTTCGGGGTTCTTGACCGCGCCATCGGTGACCGGCTCCGGTACGTCCCTGCCGAAAACCGAAATCGAACTCAGGAACACAAAACGGCGCACGTTGACGGCAAGGGACGCATCCAGAAGGAATCGCGTCGAGTCAAAGTTGACCCTGAAACCGCGAATCGGGTCTTCCTCACAAGGTCCAGCCAGCAATGCCCCCAGGTGGAATACGTCGCTGATCTCATAGCGCAGCATCACCCGATACAGGTCGCTGGCCGAACCCAGGTCGCCTCTGACATAGGTAATCCGCTTCGAGATCTCCGAAAGGCTCGCCGGTTTGTCTGCCAGATCGAAGACCACGACTTCCAGACCCTTGTCCAGCAACGCTGGAATCAGGTAGGAACCGATGAATCCGGCCCCACCTGTAACTAGTGCTCGCATAATAACGCTTTCCTTCGTTTTGAATTTCCGTGCTGCGCCTGGTTCAATTGAGGTATCTCTGTTTTCGGAATTCCTCTCGGACGACTCCTTCGATGCGGGCCCGAATCCGGATGAATTCGGCCGTCGTCTTGATTTCGGAGAGGCGCGGATAGGGAATTTCCACGGGAATGATCTCCCGGATGCGGCCGGGCCGCGCCGCCATGATCACCACCCGTGATGCGAGATAGGTGGCTTCTTCGACCCCGTGGGTCACGAAAACGACGGTTTTGCGCTCTTGTTCCAGTATCTGCAGGAGGGATTCCTGCATGAACTGCCGGGTCTGGGCGTCCAGGGCGCCGAACGGCTCGTCCATCAACAGCACGGCAGGATTTACGGCATAGGACCTCGCAAGCGCGACCCGCTGCTTCATTCCGCCGGAAAGCTCCTTCGGGTATGCTTTTTCAAATTCCTTGAGGCCCACGAGTTCAATGAAATGATCGACGATTTCATCCGTTTCGGAGGTCCCTCTACGATTGGCGGCGAGCTTTAGGCCGAACCGGACGTTTTCCCTGACCGTCAGCCAGGGGAACACCGCATACTGCTGAAATACGACTCCACGGTCCGGCCCGGGCCCCTCGATGATGCGGCCGTCGACCCGGACTTCTCCGGCCGTGGGTTTGAGGAAGCCCGCTATGATGTTCAGCAGGGTCGTTTTCCCGCATCCGGAAGGCCCGACGAGGCAGATGAATTCGCCGGGTTCGATGCTCAGGGAAATGTGCTGCAGGGCTTCAACCGAACCGGTAAGCCCGCTGTAGGTCATTCCGACGTCGCTGATGATGATTCCCTGGTCCAAGATCCGTCTCCCATTCTTCATTCCGACACGGGAATGGCGCCTCCCGGCGACTCCTGTGCCTTGCGCCCACTCAGGATAACTTTTCCTGCCATGAGGTTGCACGCCGCTCGATCAGGCGGACCGCCGCGTCCATCAGCAGGGAAATGGCTCCGATCAACAGAATGCCCAGCACCAGTGGCGCCATCTGGAAAAAATTCTGGGCATCCACCATCATTGCGCCGATCCCGCGCTGAGCTGCGATCAGCTCCGCAGCCACCAGAGTGGCCCAGCAGACCCCCAGGGATACACGACAGGCGGTGATGATGTGGGGAATCAGCTGGGGCAGGATGATCTTTCGAAAAATCTCCAGGTTCGTGGCCCCCAGGGTCTTTCCGGCGCGGATGTAGATCGGTTCAAGGCTCACCAGGGCCTGGTAGATGACTACCAGGGCCGGAAAAAAGGACGCATAGCTCAGGACGACGATTTTGGAGGTTTCTCCGATGCCGAAGAAAATGATCATCAGTGGAATGAGCGCGATCGGAGGCAGCGCGCGGAAGAAGTTGATGACCGGATCGAGCAGCATCCTCACAACCCGGAACCAGCCGATCAGAAAACCGAAAACGATTGCCAGGGTGATGCCGATGGAGAAACTGACCAGAACCCGCATGAAACTTGCGTACATGTGGGTCTGCAAGCTTCCATCCTTCAACTGGATCCAGCAGGATTTCATCACCGCGGCGACGGAGGGGAACAGCTTCGGATTGATGAGGCCGATCGTCCGGCTGGCCTCCCAGATGATGAGGAGCAGTCCAAAGGACACCATGAAATAGATGGCCTTCTCCATGCGCTCCCGTCGGCGCTGGCGTTTGAAGATTTCCGCGGCGTTGACGCCTTCTCGAGCAGTGGCCATGATCGGCTCCGGTCGGCAGCTTTGGATTGGATTCGCCGGAGGCTCAAAAGGCCGGAGCCTCCGGCGCGGGGTTCGCCCCACGTGCTCCGGGTTATCCACGGACGGTTATTGGGCGGCGTCCAGGTAGATGTCGGGATCGAAGAATTCCTTCGGATCGACCCAGTTCCCGATGGATCCGATTTCCACGAAGACCTGCTCGACCTGGCCGATCCATTTGGAGACCGTCCCGTCCGAGTAAAGTTCGACCCACTTCTGCGAAGTTTCGCACTTTTCGGCGTTCCAGCTGGCCTCGATATCCGAATACGGGATGTTGGAATAGGCCTTCTCGTGGATCAGCGCGAGCGAGGCTTCGGGAGAGCCGACCAGTTCGTCGTTTGCCTTTACCCAGGCCTTCACGATTTTCTTCAACACGTCCTTGTTCTTCTCGTAATAATCGTTGGTCGCCACCCAGCCGCCGATAATGGCCGCTTCCGGGTAGTAGTCCTTGGCCGAGCTCAACAGGACGACGCCGGGGACCTTCTCACGAATCTGGACGTGGAACGGCGCCCAGGTGCAGACATATGGGGCGGCGCCGGTGATGAATGCGGAGACGGCCCCCGCCATGTCCATGCTGACGATGCTGACCTCCTTCGTCGAATCGATTCCGTTCGCTTTCAGTGCGGTATGGAGGAATACGTGGGCCGTGGTGCCTTTGACCGTCGTGATCTTCTGTCCCTTGACATCTTGAATGGTCTTCGCGCCAATCTCCGGTCGGGCGAACAACATGGCCGTATCGTATTCGATGTTGTTGATTAGAAATACCTTTCCGACACCGCGTGACGGAAAGTTGGAAATGACGGCACCCATGATGGCCACGTCCACGCTGCCGCCGCTAAGGGCCTGCATCAATGGGATTCCGGATGTAAACTGGATCGGCTCCATTTCGAGCCCCTGCTCCTCGAAGTACCCCTTGTGAACGCCGATCCAGAACTGACCGTCGACGGCCAGGGTATGGAGATAGCCGACCTTCACCTTTTCAAGGCTCCACGCCGGACTGACCAAACCGAAAAGAACGAGAATCAACAGCCCGAAAACCATCGTTTGTTTGATTTTCATCTGAGCCCTCCTCCCTGAAGCGCCCCTGACCGTATCTGGATCCCATATTCGGCTGCCGGGGCAGTGGTTAGCCGATTGTTTCCGTAACCCGTTCGATATCACCTCCTTTTCAGCCGGAAGTATTTTGTCGAGCACGAGGTGGCGCGCACGATCCCCGAACGATCAGATCGGTTCGAAGGGAGTACTGTCGGATTTGCGCCGCGCCGGATTCGATGGTTTCGATGAGATGCCTCGCGGCGAGCCGACCGATCTCATGGCTGGGCACCCGGACCGTGGTCAGGGGAGGATCGCAGTACGCCGCAAAGTCGTTGTCGTCGAAGCCGGCAATGGATACGTCCGCGGGAACATTCAATCCCATTTCCTTGGCTGCCGACAGCGCGCCGATCGCCAGTATGTCGCTGGCGGCGAATACGGCCGTCGGTGGATCGTCAAGGGACATCAGATGGTGCATGGATTCCTTGCCGTCCTCGAGAACCGGTGCGTTCTCGAGGACCAGTTCCGGATCGAAGCCGATGCCCGCCTCCCGAAGCGCGGATCGATAGCCGTCGAGACGCTTCTGCACCCTGCCCAGCTTGCTGTACGGGCCGATGATCAAACCGATCCGGCGGTGGCCCAGCCCCGCGAGATGGGCGGTCATGGCGCGGGCTGCGCCATGGTTGTCGAATCCGACATAGCTCAGGCCCGAATCCTTCAACTGCTCCCAGATGACGAGGCAGTGAATGCCGGCATCGACAAGGTCTTGAACCTGGGCTTTCCGGTCGATCGAGAAGCCGGTCAGTATGATTCCCGCCACCCGCCTTTCCAGGAATCCCTGTAGCAGCTGGCTTTCGACTTCCGGACTGTACTGGGTGTTGGCCAGAAGTATGGAATAGCCCATTTCCTGTGCCTGCTCTTCGATGGCGAAGGTCGAGGCGGCAAAAATGGGGTTGCGGTTCGTGGGGACGGTTACGCCGATGACGGTGGACCGCTGCCTCGACAGGTCGCCGGCCGCGGCATTGTAGACATAGTTGTGCTCCGCCATGACCTGTAGGATTCTTTGGCGGGTGTGAGGGCGAAGAAGTTCGGGATTGTGGACGGCCCGGGAAACGGTCGCCAGGGACACTCCGGCGAGTCGAGCAATTTCCTGCATCGTAAGCTTTGGCACCATGGCGGTCCTGCACAGGAAAATATGCAATAAAATGAAAGCGCTTACATCCTAATAGAAATTAATTTCCAAAGTCAATTTAAAAAAAGTTTCCTATTTCTGAAAACGCTTACATTCTTGGATCCGGTGATTCTCAGTAAGCGACCATGTGCGGTTGGATACATGCGGCCTGCGATGCAGTGCAGGAGGCTTCGACTAGCCATCCTGTCGCTCAACCCGCATCGGTCCGAACCGACAGGCGCGGCCCGATGTTGGTTGATCGGCGGGCTGGCAGGGGGCGGAGGGTGCGGGGGAATGTACGAGTCAGGAGGCGGGGAGATGCCTCCGAATCCGTTATGCTTCTACTCGGTAATGCGGGGCGGCGGTCGGGGGTAAGCCGACCGGGCCGCTTCCTGCATCTCCCCGGCTGCTAAGCGAAAGGAAGACTCTATTGGCCAATTTTTACGGCAGGTAGCCGTCGGACAGGGTTTTCAGAAACGCCACGATCGCCGCTTCCTCTGCCGAGGTCAGCCCCAGATCCCCCAGTTCGGCCGTGTTGACATTCTCGGGTACTTCCGGTGGCGGCCAGCAGTCGGCTGCGAGGGCTTCGGCCTCCGTGTAGTCGCCCGGGCAGACCGGTTTCACGTCCCTGGTGTTGTAAAAGTGAACAATTCCCTCGAGCCTTTTGAAATACCCGTTGTGCCCGTAGGCCTTGATCTCGGCTTCGTTCGGCCGCAGGTCCACATTCCGTAGGGTGGGGACCTTGTGTTTGCCCATCTCCGGGCCGTAGATTTCTTCTTCCTCGGGGTATATCGATTCGAGAAACCCGCCCAGACCCTGATCGATGAATAAAGGTTTTACCTCATACACTGGATTTTCGGGATTCTTGGGAAGCCCCAAGTTGTCGAAGCTGTAATCGGTGAAAAGCGCGTGCTGCCCGCTGCTCACGTGGCAGGCCTTGCACTTTCCCTTTCCCATGAAGAGCGCGAACCCCTTGCGCTCCTCCTTGGTCAGTTTGTAGTTTCCCTTGAAGCTCGCATCATAGGCCGAGGTGAACGCGTTCACTTCGGGGGACGCCTCGTAGGCGGCGATGGCCAGTGCAATCCTGTCGTAGGCCTCGTCGGATTTGGCCCTGTCATCGGCCGACAGCGGCACCTGGCTTCCCTCGGTGGCGCAGACGGTTTCCACATCGTCAGGCCATTCGATTTCGCAGGCTCCTGCTCCCCAAACCTCTTCAAAGGCAACCGGGTAAGCGGCGGTGCAGACACGATAGACCACGCACGCCGAATCCGTAAGCGCCTGCTCCACCGGGTTCAGAAACGGGCCTTGCGCCTGGTCGGCCGCCGGATTGCCGAGCTTTTCGCCGGTGGCGCGTCCGTCCCAGAAGTTGCCGCCGATCCACAACCCGCCCCGGCTGAAGTGCAGGATCGGGCTCTGGGTGGCATAGGCGGAACTTGGCGGCTTCCGATCTCCGAAACGGCCTAGAATCGATCCTTCATACACCGATCCATGCGCGTTGATATCGGAGTGCGGGCCTGTCCATCCCCAATCCGGCCCATGGCAGGAAGCGCAGGACTGGTTCAGGTCGATGGACAGGTTATCGTCGAAGAAGATCGATTTACCCAACTGCTCGATGGGCGTGAGCTCGGCCGCCGCACCGGCCGCCGGCCATGATAGAACGCAGGCCAGAGCCACTGCCAGACACATCCCGATGAAATGACAACGCTTCATGATGACCCCCTTTCTAAAAAGATCGTGGTTGATGAATCTGATGACGTCTTTCATCCATGTACCTGACCGGAGAAACGGAGAATTCAGGTGTCGCGTCGGATTTGAAGTGGAATGGGGGCGAAAGTGCAGGTAGGTGAGGTTCGGAACTCTATGCGAACGCATTGGAAGTGCTGCTTGAAAAAAGCATACAGGAGGGCCGGTTCAGCCGCAAGGGGAAAAATGCGGCGGTCGGCGGACCGGCGCGCGTTCGGGTGGGGTTGAACCTCACGGTGGAAACGGAAAGGGGCAGGGGCGCCTTCCCACCCCCTTCCATCTCGATGAGAGCGCCAGGAATGTGCTTGCTGAACGAACGAGGCGCTTCCGGCTCCCCACCCATTGAGGAGCGGAAGTCCCGACGCCCTCCTGTGAACTATCGGCATATTCTCATAAATCCTTACCCATGTTTCCGATTCTTGGCTGCGTTGCCCTCGTCGCCCCGGATGCTTACCGTTTCCCCGCTGAAAAGGAATGGCATCCTTCGGGATCGTACTTTGTGAACGGGAAAGTGGAATGCCTCCGTGAGGAGGCCGTCAGGGGACAAGGAGACGTTGGATGAAATCCGAACCCGCCATCCAAAGAATCTTGAGGCTGATCAACGGCCAATCCATCGGCGACGCGACCGGAGCTGCGGGGAGGGCCCTGTCCGGGTCGTCTTCGGATGCCGGGCTTCTGGATGCCTACTCCGAAGCCGTGATCGGCGTGGTGGAGGCCATGGGGCCGGCGGTGGTCAGCGTGGTCGCCGGACACCCCTCGGAAGAGGCCGGTGTGGAAGCGTCGGCGACGGGATCGGGGGTGTTGATTACGCCTGACGGCTACATCCTGACCAACGATCATGTCGTGCAGGCCCTTTCGCAGGCAGGGCGGTTTTCGGTGCGCATGGCCGACGGCGCGTTCACGGCCTCGGTCGTCGGCACCGATCCGGCGACGGACCTGGCCGTCCTCCGGGCCGAAGCCTCTGGACTGCCGTATGCCCAACTCGGGGACTCCGACGAACTGAAGACCGGGCAGCTGGTGGTCGCCATGGGGAACCCGCTGGGGTTTCAGTCCACCGTCTCGACGGGCGTGGTGAGCGCGGTCGGCCGTGCGCTCAGGGCCAGCAACGGGCGGTTGATCGAGAACATCATCCAGCACACCGCGCCCCTCAACCCGGGCAATTCCGGCGGGCCGCTGCTGACCTCCCGGGGATGGGTCGTCGGCATCAACACCGCCATCATCGCCATGGCCCAGGGGATCGGGTTCGCGGTGCCGGGCAACACCGCGCGATGGGTCGTTTCACAGATCCTGCAACACGGGCGCGTCCGCAGGGGCTTCCTCGGCATCGCAGGCCGGCAGCGGCCGCTCTCGCGTCGCATTGCCCGGCATTTCAACCTGCCCAACCGCCACGCCGTGGAAGTCCTCTTCGTAGAGGCCGGCGGGCCCGCCGAAAATGCCGGGCTGCGCAAAGGGGGATGGATCGTCGGTGCGGACGGACACCCGGTGGAAAGCGTGGACGATCTGCACCGCTACCTGACCCAATGGCCCATCGGACGGGAGCTCACCCTCTCGGTGATCCAGGACCTGGAACTCGAGAGCCGGATCGTGGTGCCGGAAGAAGAGCGGGCCGCGAATTGAGGGATGCCGGCGCGGCTCCTTCCGATTCACTCCGGTCGAATTGCCTCAGCGAGGCTTCACGGCCTCCAGCGCCGATTTCCGAAACGCCTCCAGAAGCCCATGGACATCACGTTCGTCGGGATGGCGCGACGCGGATGGCGCATCTTTCAGCCAGACTGGCGGCTGTTCTTTCTTGGAGGCCTTTTCCAGCACGTGGGGGGCGACAATGCCCTGGCAGTTGAAAGTCCCTCGTAAACGCGCCTTCGAGGCCAATTCCCGGGCGGCCGCAATTCCCGCTTTCGCATGCTCCGAATCGGCGGCCGCTCCGTGCGTGGCGAAAAGAAACAGATCCACCTCGCCGAGACGCTCCAGGTAGGCCGCCGATTTGGCGTCCGGCATGCCCGCCTTCAGCCAGAAGCCCACGGCCACAAAGTCGAAACCGGAGGGATCGGGGGCCTCCTCGACCGGCCGGATGGCCTTCTCACAGTCCATGGCGCTGTAAAGGGCTTCCGCAAGCTTGCGCGTGTTGCCGGTCTGACTCGAGTACACTACCAGAGCTTTCATTGAGGTTCTCCTTTCGGTAGCCTGCCCGGGGCGGTCTCGAGGACCGCCTCCGAGCAGGGAGGGTTTCCGCTGTCACTGCTCTGCCTTGTAACCCATGGGGAGCTTCTTGAATCGCCCTCCATGCAGAATGGGATCGCCTTGGTAACCGAGCGACTCGAAGTCGATATAGTCGGTGGTGCCGACCAGTTCGCTCACATCCCGGCCCTGGGTGACCATGAAGCTGAAATCCGTCCCCTTGTGGGCCAGGGATTTGAAATCCACCTGCCGGCTGTCCTGGTGGCAGCGGTCGCAGGTGCGTTCGCCGGCCAGGCTCGAGTGGCACTGGACGCAGGACAAGGCCATCCCGGCGGGCATGACCTCGTGGTGCAGACGCCAGTACATCCAGGTCTCGATCCATTGGTATTCGCCGCTGTAGGGCATGCCCGCGACTTCCATCCCGTCCGTGAATGCCTTCTGCCAGTTGCGGTTTTTCCAGTAGGCGGTCTTGTCCTCCTCGTTTCTGGGGAAGAGGTGGGGCACCAGCAGGTACCCGTGCTTCGCGTCGGCGGCCTGGACCCCTTTCATGAC
Source organism: Desulfobacterales bacterium (assembly GCA_049366795.1). GTDB lineage: Bacteria > Desulfobacterota > Desulfobacteria > Desulfobacterales > UBA5852 > CALNZV01. Next base: position 48,865 of record JBMNCP010000108.1, on the reverse strand, counting down.
CTTGAAAGGGGCGATCTTCGAGTTGGGATCGGTCCTGCCGCCCACCGGCTCGCTCAGATTGGTCACCGGCGCATTCAGATCGAGCTTGTCGCCGAGCAGCACACGCTTGGTGAAGCCTCCGAACCATCGGTAGACCGGCTTTGCCGATTCCTTCCAGAGGAACTCGCCTTTCTTCCAGTCATAGTCCTCCTGGCCGTACTTGTCCTTTTGAGGTTTGCGGTCCTTGTCCCCGGCCTTGGACCAGTCCCACCACACCTTGGTGGGCTTGCACTTGGCGTAGACCGGCGAATGGCAGGTGTTGCAGTCGATGCTGTCCGTATGCTTGTTGAGGTGATGATCCAGGATGCTGTTGCCGTAGTGGGGCCGCTCCCCGTGGCAGTCCGCGCAGTCCAGCGCCCCTTCCACCACCGGGACGGACGAGCTTCTGCCCGGGATTCTGTGGTTGCGGGTCGTGTGGCACTCGGAGCACTGGAAGTCGTATCCGCCCATGTGGATGTCGCAGTTGCGATCCGGGGCCAGCAGCTGGCGGGACATGTCCGCGTGCTTCACCGCCTCGGCGCCGCCGCCGTTGAAGTGACATTCCCCGCACGTTTTTCGGCTCGTGTGCCCGACATTGCGGGCCACCTTGACCAGGTCCACCTTGGGGTCCGGCATTCCGGCCGCCGTGGGGGTTTTCTTGTAGGTGCCGGTCGTGTCGTGGCAGACCAGGCAGTCGATTCGGGTCATGTCCGAGAAATCGAAAGTGGCGTCCTTCCAACCGTATCCTGCGTGGCAGCTTGTGCAACGAGCCTCGTTGCTGATGATGCTCACTCAGAAATTGTTGACGGCGGTGGTTGCCTTGCCGTGCCGGACCTCCCTTCGACGGTCGAGCGTATAGGGGGAGTGGCCTTTCCAGAGCCAGTGGGCGGTCGTGAGCATGTCTTCCCCGACCGATGCGTGGCAGCGGAGGCACTCTCGGGTCACATCGGTGGGATCCGGATTGGTGGCGAGCTTCACGAGCTGGCTGTGGTCGGGCGTGTTTCGCGGATGGCAGCCGAGGCAGTCGACCGGGCCCTTGGCCTGCTGTTTGTGGCACTCGATGCAGTTCAGGTGATAGGCGGCCTTGAGCCCGATGCGGTCGGGATGATCCTCCCTGAAGGAATCCTGGTGGCATGCCGAGCAGCGGGCAGTCTCCGGCGCGGCGGGATCCGCGGGCCGGACGTGGTGACAGACCGCGCAATCCTGAATCGACGCCGCATGCTTGCTGTGCATGAAGCGGACCGGGCCGTAATGGTCTTCCCTGGCCTTGATGATCGGGCTGTCGAGAAGGAAATAGCTGTGGGTGATATCCTTGACGCCCAGGCCCATGTCCCGGAGCCGCTGCTGGCGGCAGAGCAGGCATTCCTCCATCACCTCGTCCACCATCGGGACGACTTCGCGGGCCCTTTCCCTGGCGGCATCCTGGTCCGGGGCCGTCCATCCCGGTGGGATGACTTCGCTGTCATCCGGTCCTTGTGGGTTGGCGGCGTAGGCCCAACCCGCGGCCAGCAGGATGGCCGGTCCGAGAAGCAGCCAGGCCGCTTTCCTGATGTGGTTCGGTTTCTTCATCGAGACACCTCCTCGGCCGGTGCGCTGATGACCGGCAGGTACGTTACGATCAGTCGGTAGAGGAGCATCAGGGCCGCGATCAGCCCGACGGTGATCAGAATCTCTCCTACCGCCGGGAAATAGTCGGCCTCGCTCACGGGCGGCCGGTAGCCGACTACGAACACGTTGACCCGGTTGAGCAGCACACCCCCGACGATCATGCTGCAGGCGATGAACAGGCCCCTGCGGGACCGGCGGATTTTTCTCGAAAGGAGCATGAGCCAGGGAACGATCACGCCCAGAACCAGCTCGGCGACGAACGCGTTCGTCAGGGCCGTGCCGTCCAGCAGATACACGTGGGTGCCCCGTACGATCATGTCTCCGACCTTGAGGACCATGTAGAGACCGAGCAGGTAGATGGTGATCCGGGTCAGCGGTGCGAGCAGGTGCATTTCTCCCTCGCGCTTCAGGGAAGCGGTGGCCAGCGTTGTCTCGAAGACCACCATCGGGTATCCCACCGCGATGGCGGACGTCAGAAACAGCAGCGGCAGAATAGGCGTGTACCAAAGGGGGTGCAGCTTGGTCGGCGCAACGAGCATGAGCGATCCCAGGCTGGATTGGTGCATGCAGGAGAGCACCACGCCGGCGATGACGAACACCCACATGATCCTGCCCAACACCCGGTCCGCCAAATCCAGCAGCCCCTCCACCGGCCGGTTGAGGGACGACAGGATGCCGGGGAGATTCACGCGGCCCTTGAACTGCTCGACCACGATCGGAACGAACTCGATGTAGAGCACGTGCAGGTAGAGCATGACGCACATGGCCACCTCGAAAAGCACCGAATTCGGGTTCCAGAAGATCATCGGCTTCCAGATCGCCCAGGAGCGGCCGATATCGACCAGAAGCCCGAGAACGACAAAGGTGTAGCCCAGCATCGCGGTGAGCAGGGCCGGGCGCACCACGGGTTCGTAAAAGTGGCGGCCGGCGATGTGGGCCAGAAAGGCTGTGGTGAATCCGCCGGCGGCCAGGGCCACGCCGGAGGCCACGTCGACCCCGATCCACAGCCCCCAGGGGCGGGCCGTGGAGAGATTCGAAACGTACCCGATGCCGCCGGTGAAGCGGGCCAGGATGGCAACGGCGCCGGCAGCTGTCAGTACGGCCAGGATCACGACTCCGGGCGACCAGAATCGGGTCCTCAAGGGAATGGCGCGATGGTTCATGGAGCGTCTCCTTCCGCGTCACGATCGCCCTTGCCCCTTCGAACCCACATCACCCCGCCGAGAAGACCATAGAGAAGGATGGGGGACCATAGATAGGCAAACAGGGAGTGCTGGATGGTTTCGGACAGCGTCGGCGTGGGCTCGTCGGGCACCTCGATGAACCCCAGCTTTTCGAAGGGTATGTGGGAGATATACATCCACGAGGTGCCGCCGACCTCGTTTTCTCCGTAGATGTGATCCACGTACCGGGCCGGGTTGTCCTGGATGCGTTTTTTCGCGACTTCGAGAAGCCGGTCGCGCCTTCCGAAGGTGATGGCCTCGACGGGGCAGATTTCTGCGCAGCCGGGAATACCGCCCTCCTGGGAGATCCGCTCGAAGCAGAAGGTGCACTTCATGACGCGGGGGGTGACGGGGTCGTGGTACTCGTAGGCCGGTATCTCGAACGGACAGGCCACCATGCAATAGCGGCAGCCGATGCACTTGCCGACATCGTAGGCAACCGAACCGTTGGCCTGTTTGGAAAGTGCGCCGACGATGCAGGCCGATGCGCAGGCCGGCTCCTGGCAGTGCATGCACTGGATCTTGACAAAGGAGGGGACGAGCTGGTGCCGGGCATCCAGAGTGCCTGGAAAATAGCGGTTGACCACCGTGAAAGCCTCTTCGTCCGGCCGGCGCAGCCGGTTCAGGACGGTCGGATCCTCGAAGGACTTCTCCGGTTCCGGCAAGTGGTTGACCTGGTTGCAGGCGGCCTCGCACTTGCGGCAGCCGATGCACCGGCTGATGTCCACCAGGCAGCCATAGGGATCCGGAGGCGGCTTCGACGGTGCTGCGGCGGCTTCTTCACCGCCACCCGCGGCCAGCGTGGCGGCCATCGCGCCCAGGGTACCAAGAAAACCGCGTCGGCTTAGTTCCATGAGTTCTCCTTGTGTTCATCCGTGAATGAACACCCGTTACCGTTATGTGGGTTGCCTTCGCTTTTGAACGACGACCCGGATCCGGTCCGGATCGTGGTGCACGGCGTCGATTTGATGGCCTGCATGGGCAATCAGGCGGCGAATATCCGCCAGCACGTCCGGGTCCTGAATCGACACCTCCAGTCGGCAATCGCACTCCAGAAGTTCCATGGCCTGCTGGAATTTCAAGAGACAGATGGGCGACACCCAGCCAATGAGATCAAGTGCCTTCATGAGACGCACCTTTCGGTGTCTGCTTTCGGAACGCTTCCATAAGTCGGCGTTCCGAGCCGGCATCCTTCGGCCGTGTGCGATTTTCCGACGGGACAACGTTTTAGGCGCTTCGTAGATTCCGACACCGGAATGTTTCATCTGCGCCGAATACGGATTAGCAATTGGTGTGCCGCAAGCGTGATAATGCTGAAATGAACTTCAAGTGCTTGGTCCGATACGATGTTTACGTGCTTATTCACAAAGGGGATGGGCTCGGCTGTTTATACATGTCACAACATATGTTAAATGGCGTTTAAACAGGTATGGCGTCCTATCGAGGAGAATTTCCCGGGAGCAAGGGAAAGACTGCGAGGAGGAACTTCCAGCCCGGTATGTAATACGGTCGGTCGCAAATGATTTCGGGAGGGGTCAGGTGAAGGATCATACGATCAACCAGCATTGGAAGCGCATCATCAACACCATGAACGACGGCCTGATGCTGATCGGTCCCGACGGCGCTGTCGTCATGGTCAACCAGGCCTTCGAACGCATGACCGGATATACGGCCGAATCGGTGATGGGCCGGCCATGCACGCTGCTCGGCTGCGATGCGTGCGAGGGCAGGCTGCAACCCAGGGACCATTTCTGGTGCACCCTGTTCGAAAACAGGACCGACATCAAGTGCCGCTGCACAATCCGCAAGCAGGACGGCAGCTTTCTCCCGGTGCTCAAGAGCGCTGCACTTCTCGAAGACGAGGACGGCCGGCCTCTGGGAGCGGTAGAGACTTTTACCGACCTGACGGAACTGGAAGCGCTGGATCGGAAGGTGGGGGAACTATCCCGCCAGCTCGATACCGAGGACGGCTTTCAGGGGATCATCGGCCGGTCGCCGTCGATGCGGAACCTGTTCGAAATCGTCCGAAAGTCCGCCTGGAGCGAAGCACCGGTCATTATCTACGGAGAGAGCGGGACCGGCAAGGAACTGGTAGCGAGGGCGATCCACCAGCTTGGCAACCGGCGGGACGCCCCGCTGGTGATGATCAACTGCGCAGCTCTCAACGAATCCCTTCTGGAGAGCGAGCTCTTCGGCCACATCAAGGGGGCCTTCACCGGCGCCTACCGGCATCGGGAGGGGCGATTCGAAGCGGCCCACGGCGGAGATGTCTTTCTGGACGAAATCGGCGATATGCCGATGTCGATCCAGGTGAAACTGCTTCGGTTCCTTGAAACAAAGGTTTTCGAGCGCGTCGGCGATCAGAACCCGATTTCGGTCGATGCCCGCATCATCACCGCCACCAACCGGAACCTGGAGTCGCTGGTCGCCGCAGGAAAGTTCAGGGAAGACTTCTTCTTCCGCATCAACGTCATCCCGATCCACATTCCGCCCCTCCGGGACAGAAAGGAAGACATACCCCTGATCGTGGCCCATTTCATCCGGCGACTGCGGGAAACGACCGGAAAACCCATCACCGGACTCAGCGCCGAAGCGATGGAACGGGTGATGGCGTGGGAGTGGCCGGGAAACGTGCGGGAGCTCAAGAGCGCCATGGAATACGCTTTTGTCATCGCTGAATCCGGCCAGATTGAAACAGCCGCGCTTCCGCACAAGATCGGAGGAATTGGAATAGCCTCCGCTGTCAGCTCCTGTCCGACGGATCCGGCCCAGGAGGCCGAGAAACAGGCCCTGATCGATGCCCTGCGCGCCACCGGAGGCAACCAGACGCGCGCCGCCGGTATCCTGGGAATCAACCGTGTCACTGTTTGGAACCGGATCCGGAAATACGGCATCCAGATCAAAAGGGTGCTCGAAACGGGTGGGTGAGGGCTCTAACGTAGTAGAAGGTAAGAACGATAGAAAGTATGAATAGAAGAATGCCAGAATGTAAGAAGTGCCTTGGTTGTCCCGGGCCGAGGTGCCAAGGGCTCGAGGATACGAGTGAAACGAGATTTCAACCCATCAAAGCCATGGATGGTCCGGTGAAAACACTATCTGTATCCTTTCCTCCGAACCCTGGAATCCTGGATGTCTCGTTTCATATTCTCGTTCCTCATTCCCCTGGAGTCCTCGAGGCGCGATTCCCCGAAACCAGCCTCACCAGCCATAGCGCTGCGAGATAGACGAACCCGACAGGCATCAGGAACAGCATGGCCAGCGGCCACAGATTGGATCCGGCGATGAAGGCCCAGGCCGTGTAAAGGATCAGCGGGATGGACCCCAGCGTGGGTAGGAGAGCGGCCTTCCGCCACGCGCCGTTGAATCGGAGGGGCAGTAGAACCTGGAGGATCAGGTATCCTGGGACGGACAGCGCCATCAACCTGAGCAGAAAATCGCCCGAAGGCGAACCGCCCTGTCGGGCGTTAGCGAAACCCGTCGAGACCATCCGCTGCTGTTCCGCGCGCAGGCGTTCAACCCACTCCACGCGCCTCCGGCGGACGTCGGCAGGGGTTCCGTCCCATTGTACATTCACCGGAAAGGACACGGTTCCATAGGCAACCCGAAATCAACTTGACCGATGCTCAATTCGGGCTCAAATTCTCCCATCGGAAAGGAGGTACTCCCCATGGCCTACGATCTTCAGCAGTCCTTCCGGAGCCTTGCCCGCTACAACGAACGGGCCAATATCGAGATGTACTCCGTACTCGCCGGTCTGACCGGCCGCGCGCGGAAGCGGGACATGGGCTCCTGGTTCGGCTCCCTTCACGGAATCCTGAACCACGTCCTTGCCGCCGATCTTCACTGGCTCCAGCGCTACCGGGCCCTGGCGCCTGATTCAGCGGTGCTGGCCGACCAGAGCCTGAACCCGCCCAACCTCTCCTGGGGAATTCTTCACGAGGACTTCGATTCCCTCCGCCGGGAGCGGGGGGTGGTGGACGTGGGCATTCGGGATTGGTTCGAGGAGTTTCCGTCCGACCGTTACGGGGATCGTTTCACCTATCTCGATTCGGCCGGTACCCGGCGCCCTGCCACGGCCGCATCGGCCTTCGAGTTCCTCTTCCTCCACCAGATTCACCACCGCGGCCAGGTTTCCCAGATCCTCGACCAGCTTGGACTGCCCAACAACTTCGCCGACAATGCGGCCTTTCTCGAACACGGAGAATGAGGCCCAACACTGAAAGCCCGCAAGGAAGGCTTGCGGGTTGTCCATCGGCTTGACAGCGGCGTTTCACCCTCCGCGACCAGGCCGAGTATTGGCCGGCAGGTGTGAAGGGAACCTATCCATTCATAACCAAGGGAGGCATCGATGAATCATCGCCGGTTCGGCTTGCACTGGCTCCACCGTCTTCTGTTCGTCGCCATACTGCTTTCGGCCGCCTCGATCGTCGGGGCTTCCGGTTCTCCCTCGCTGCCGGAAGGATCGACGGTTTTCGACTATGCCTGGCTCAAGGGGCATGCCCGGGAACTGGCGTCCCGGCCTTACGTCGATCACGAGGGCGAAATCCCCCGGGCGGTTCGGGACTTGAGTTGGGACGATTACCAGATGCTGACCTTCAACCGTGAACATGCTTTGTGGTCGGGTGAAGCGTCATCCCTCTTTCGCGCCGAATTCTTTCACCTGGGGCTGTTCTTCAAGACGCCGGTGATCATCTACGAACTGGTGGACGGCCGAACCGGGCAGATTCCTTATGAACCGGAGATGTTCGACTACGGCCGGTCGGGCCTGAACGCCCAGGATCTGCCGGAAGACCTGGGTTTTGCCGGGTTCCGGTTTTTCTATCACACCGACTGGCGGCGGGACGTGGTCGCCTTTTTGGGGCACAGCTATTTCCGTGCCGTGGGCCGGGAAATGCAGTACGGCATCTCGGCGCGCGGATTGGCCATCGACACCGCCCTGCCGAGGCCCGAGGAGTTCCCGCGGTTCAGCCACTTCTGGCTGGAAAAGCCCAAGCCGGGGAGCGACACTGCGACTGTCTACGCCCTTCTCGACTCACCGAGCGCCACGGGAGCCTATCGGTTCGACATCAGGCCCGGCGACATCACGACGATGAAGGTGGACGCGGCGATCTACCCGAGAAAATCGATCGAACGGCTGGGCGTCGCTCCGTTGACCAGCATGTACATGGTTGGCGAGAACAGCCGGCGGGCCGGCTGGGATTGGCGGCCGGAAATCCACGACTCCGATGGGTTGGCCATTCTGACCGGTCACGGCGAATGGATATGGAGGCCCCTGGCCAATCCGCGGCACCTGCGTTTCAATGCCTACGCCGACACCAGCCCGAAGGGTTTCGGTCTCATCCAGCGCGACCGCGCCTTCGACCACTACCAGGACGACGGCGTGTACTACGACAAGCGCCCGAGTCTCTGGGTCGAACCCATGAACGACTGGCGGGAGGGGTCGGTGCAGCTCTTCGAGATTCCGACTCAGGACGAAACCTTCGACAACGTCGTGGCGTACTGGAATCCAGCCCAGCCGGTGCGAGCCGGTGAAGAGCTGCTCTTCAGCTACCGTCTTCACTGGGGCAGCCCGACTCCCACGCCACCGGGCCTGGCGCTGGTGGTGGACACGTTCACCGGTCTCGGAGGCGTCGTCGGGCGAAAGCGGGAATATTACAGCAAACGCTTCGTGGTCGATTTCAAGGGCGGAAAACTGCCCATGCTCGGCAAGGACGTCGATGTCCGGCCGGTGATCTCGACTTCCGCCGGTAAAGTCGAACTCACATCCGCACGCCCCCAAGAGCCCATCGGCGGCTACCGGGCCATGTTCGACGTGGTACCCCCGGATGACGGGGAGGCGCCGATCAACCTGAAGCTGTACCTGGAAGCCAACGGACAGCCGTTGACCGAAACCTGGGTGTATCAGTGGTCGCCGCCGCCCGCCGAAGAGCGGAAACTCCGCAATCCGTAAACTGCCTCGCTCCTCCCCGGTATCTTGTCAAACCGCCTCGATCGTCGAGGGCGGTTTGGTGGCGACGTTGTACGTGACGCTTACGACGCCGGGAACCTCCGAGGTAATCCGATCCGCCATTTTGCGGAGCAGATCGAAGGAGAGGCGGGTGGGTGACGCCGTCACGGCATCCTGGCTGTCCCAGCACCGGATCTCGATCTGATGGCCATATTCTCTTTTGCCGGCGCGGGTGCCCGTCACGTGGTCTTCATGGAGGATGGCCATGAACTGGAAGGCGTCGATGCCGGCCAGTTCCGCTTCGACCACGACCGTGGCCTTTCTCACCAGGGCGATCCGTTCGGGGGTGGCCTCGCCGATCACCCTGGCGGCCAGGGCCGGTCCGGGAAACGGCGGGCGGTGGACCATTTTCTCCGGCATGCCGAGGGCTTTGCCGACCCGCCGGACACCGGTCTTTCGCAGCTGAATGAGCGGTTCGATGACCTCGTAGCCATAGGTGGCCTGGGTGTCGATGCCGAGCTGCGCCAGGATGTTGTGCTGGCGCTTGATGCCGGCCACGGTTTCCTCCACGTCCGTGTAAATGGTTCCCTGTAGAAGATAGGGAGCGCCGCTTTCCCTGACCAGCCGGCCGAAGACCGCTTGGTAGAAGGTATCCGTGATGGCCTGGCGCTTCTCTTCCGGATCGGTTTTGCCCGCGAGGGCGGAGAAGAACTCCTGGCGCGCGTCCACCAGCTTCACCGGAACGCCCAGCCGATTCATGTCGGCGACGACCGACTCCGGTTCGCCTTCCCGCATGAGGCCGTTGTCGATGAAGTAGGTGAGCAGACGATCCCCCAGGGCGCGATGGGCGAGCATGGTCGTGACCGAAGAGTCCACTCCGCCTGAAAGGGCATTGACCGCTTTCGACGCACCGACCTGCTCCGAAATCAGGCGGCACTGTTCCGCGATGAACACCTCGGGCTGAAGTTCGTCGAGCGGGATTTCCTTGATCGTCATCTTTCACTCTCCTCGCTGAATGGGTTTGTCGGTTTCGTCTATTCGCAATGGGAGACGGCGTCAAGGGATAAAACCGTCCAATGTCGAAGCACAAAGCGCTTGTTTTCGATGCTGGAAGGCGATAACTTCAAATAACAATCCGATGCTGCCGCAGATACTGTGATCCACATCCCTCCAGGCGCCTCCGGTCCCGACGAAGCGATACTCCATCCGGAAAGACAGCCGGAAGGTTTCATCCGTTCGACGTTTTCTCAACCAGCTCACACCACCCGCGGGTTGAGTTTCCCAGCACGTTCGATCCTGTTTCACCATCGGCCGCGGCGAACGCTGCCGGTCACGTGAATCGGCCTGCAACAATGCCGATGGTTTCGGTATTGCTCGATAGAAGTCCAATATCAACGACAAATCGACGGGAGGACGATCCAATGAACATCAGCGACCTGTTGGGAGCCATGATGCAATCCGGCATGGCGCCTTCATCGAACAAGCGTTTGGAAAATGCATTGGGCGGGCGCGGAGGAGGGCTCCTCGAAAGCCTGGGCGGCTTGCTTGGCGGGCAGCGGGGCGGCGGACAGGAGGACTCTTTTACCTCCCGCAGGCCGGGCGGTGCCGGCGGCGGATTGGGCGGCATGCTCGGTGAGGTGTTGGGCCAGGCGGGTCAGTCGGCGGGAGGCAGGCAGAACCTTGCGCTTGGCGGGTTGGGGGCGCTGGCGGGTGCGCTTCTGGGCGGGAGGGGCAAGTCGTTGGGCGGCGCTGTCGGCGGTGGCGTGATGGCGCTTCTGGGAGCGATGGCCCTCAAGGCCCTGCAAGGCAGCGGCCAGAGCACGGGGAGGGTGCCCCTGGGCCTCAAGGAGCCGCAGACCGAGGCCGACCAGCGCGAGCTGGAACAGCACATGGAGCTGGTGCTCAAGGCGATGATCAACGCCGCCAAGGCGGACGGCCGAATCGACGAGAGGGAGATCCATCGCATCGTCGGCAAGCTTCAGGAAGCCGGGGCGGATACGGAAGCCCAGCGCTACGTGCTGACGCAGATGCAAAAACCCATGGAAACCGCAACGCTGGTCGACGAGGCAGGGGGCATTCCGGAACTGGCGGCGGAGATTTATGCGGCCTCCCTGATGGCGATCGAGGTGGATACACCGGCCGAAAGGGCCTACATGGAGAAGCTCGCCTCCGATCTTGGGCTTACTCCGGCGGTGACCCAACGCATCGAGCAGATGGTCGGACTGCGGCCGGCATAGGCGGTCTCGCGGTGAAGGAAGACGGACCGCCGGTCCCCCATCGGCGCCGCGGTCCGCCTTGATCATTCGAACCGGAAACCGCTTTTCGGTTTGCCCGGGATGCGACTGAACGGACTCACGGGTGGACCTGCATCGCCAGCAGATCGTTGTGGCGAACGACGCCGATCAGTTTCCTGGGATTGTCCCTGTCCACCACCAGCAGGTAGCTGTCGTCGGGGTGCTCCTTGAGCGCCATCATGGCCTGCTCGAGCGAATCCTCCGGGGTCAGCTTCAAATAGTCGCCGGTGGCGATTTCGTGCGCGATGACCAGGTTCCGGAGGCCGGGGTCGAAAAGCGTGTTGGCGATGTCCGCGTACTTGATGACGCCCACCAGTTCGTTCCGGTCGTCCACGACCGGGAGCCGATCATAACGGGAATGTCCGAGGGCTTTCAGAACCTCGTCGAACGATGCCGTATTGGACAAAACCTCAACGTTTCGTCGCATGATATGGCCGACCCTCATGTCTGAAAGATTCCGTATCCTCCTCGCCGACCTCAGGCCGAGTTCGCCCTTGAAATGATCGAACACCTGATGCAGCCCTTCCGCGTATCCAACGGGGCTGCGCTGCGCGAGCAGATTCAGAACCGTCACTTCTCCTGCCTGAACCAGGGACATCCGCGTCAACAGCGGACCCGCCATCTCGAATGCCACGACAGACGCCAGGACCACGGTCTGGAGGGCGTTTCCGGTGCCGGGCCATTCATTGGCAAGGGTTTCGGCCAAGCCGATCGCGAGGCCGGCCTGGGCGAGCATGGCCGGCCCGAGCCAGGTTTTCAGAATCGGCGAGGCGCCGGCCGCGGCCGCGCCTATCCGGCACCCGAAAAGTTTGCCGATGGTTCGGGCGGCGACATAAACGATCCCTATGAGTCCCATATGGCCGAGGGTTTCGAGATGCAGGTCCGCTCCGGCCATGATGAAGAAGAGCACGTAAAGCGGATAATCGATGGCGGTGAGGTCCTCGAGAATCCGATGGCCGCGGGGCGACGCATTGACGGCGACGATGCCGGCGGCCAGCACGGCCAGGATGGCGGATAGATCGAAGCTCGCGGCCGTTCCGGTGGTGATGGCCACTGCGGCCAGGACCAGTATCTGCCGCTCCACCTGACGCGTGAGACGCTGATCCACGATCGCGATGACCATGCCGGTGACCCATCCCAGGGCAAGAGGTGCGAAAACCGGTAGGATCACCGAGAGGAAAGAAGGATCGGAGGACAATCCCAGATGCTTCAACAGGATGAATCCGACGATTGCCGCCAGGTTGTTGATTCCGATCAGCGGCAGAATGGTGTCGGTGAGCGGGCCTTCGGACCGGCACTCGCGCATGACCATCTGGGTTGCGGCGGGTGCGGTGGTGATCGAGATGACGGCGAGAAATGCTGCACTGAGCGCCGGTGCGCCCGAAAGGAGCGTTCCGAGCGCGACGAAAACGGCGGTTAGGCCGATCTCGATGCCGCTGATGCGCAGGAGTTTGGGCCCGAACCTTCGGATCTCCTTCAGGCTGAAGCTGCCGCCGATGGTGAACACGATGAGACCGAGGATGATATCGTGCATCGGGCCCAGCGCGTGGAGCTGTTCGGCAGAGATGATTGGGGGAATGCCCAGTGCCCCGCTGACGGATGGACCGGCCGCCAGGCCTGCGATCAGGTAGCCGGTTACGCGGGGAATCCCGATGCCGGCGCTCAGGCGGCCCGCAAGGATGGCAAGCAGGTACAGAATACCGATCGATAGAAGGATGGACGGCAAGGTCACCCCCTATGGGTCAGAAGACGGGTCGCAGTCAGCCTCAGAGCAGCGCCATCACCACCGGCAGGCTGACGAGGCTCAGCAGGGTGGAGGCGAAGACGACGGATGTGACGAATGTCGGAGCGATGTCGTGTTCCATGGCGACGACGGCGGTGACGACGGCGGCCGGCATGCTGGCCTGGAGCACTCCGGCGGATGCTTCGATTCCCGTCAGGCCGGTCATGGGCATGAGGGCAAAGGCCAAGGCAGGGCCCGCAACCAGTCGAACGGCACTGGCTCCCAAGGCCGCTCCTCCCCATTCCAGGCGCCCGGCTTCGCGAAGCTGAAGCCCCAGGCTCAACAGCATCACCGGTATCATGGCATCCGCGAGCAGGCCGGCGATCCGGTCGACCATGACCGGCGGTGCCGCCCCGGTCAGGGGGAAGAACAGGGCCGGCCCCATCACCAGGATGGCAGGGGTTTTCATCACGCTCTTCAGCGCACCGTACCCGCCGTTGCGAAGCCAGCTGGCGGCCAGCACACTGACAGTGAACGCGAACGTGTTGACCGTCACCATGTAGATCGTCGCGCTTTCCATTGCGAGGTCCCCCAGGCGAAACCGGGTCAGGGCGAGACCGTAATTGCCGACGTTTCCGAAGACTCCCGTTATCAGGAATGCAACGGCCATCTCGGGCCCCAGCCCCATCATCCGGGCTCCCAACCAACCCAGGAGCCCCGTGGCCGCATAGACCAGGCAGGCGCCGGCAACCATCCGGCCCGCGGTTCCCAGGTCGACTTGAAGGGTGCTGAGCACATGAAAGATGAACGCCGGTATCAACAGATAGTAGGCGGTGCGGGAAAGGGTACTGTAATGGAGCCTCAGCGGCGGCCCCAGGAGATAGCCCAGCAGCACCACGGAAAAGACCGGCGTGACCACGTTGAGGAATATGGAAAGGATCTGGTGGAACATCGGCCCTCCGGTTGGGCAGCCTGGATGAAAGGCAGAAACCCTTACAGGACCGTTGGGTGGAGGTCAACAGCCAATGCGGTGATGAACGCCGATCAGCTCAAGGCGCACAGGTCACCGACTTCCGCTTCCGAATAGCGGGGCGGGATGTGGACAGTGAAGAAAAGGGCTCACATTCGCTTCGCCGATGTTTGGAGACGCGTAATTCACCTCCGATGGGGGCTTGTGCAATACTGATATATCCGGTCAAGCAATTCAACCCGGGAATGACATGCGGTATCGGGGTGGCTGAAAGGAACGAATACGGGTCTGCGGCGGCGCCGCAGACCCGGTTGCTTCATCAGCAGCTTCATACCGTCGGTCTTCGCCGCCCGGCGATCAGTGAAATGATGAAAATGATCAGGAATACGACGAAAAGAATTTTCGCGATCCCGGAAGCCGCCCCGGCTATACCCGTAAAGCCGAGAAGGCCGGCGATGATCGCGATGATAAAAAAAGTCAGCGCCCATGATAGCATCGAAGTTTCCTCCTGTTTTGAGGGTTTCTACATCAACCACCGGAAGGTCTATCTACTGGACCGGTGGCGCGCTCGCCATTCCTCCATTTGTTAAGCAGATAATGAGACAGTGACTGACAATTGGAAATCAGGTCAATGCCCTATACTGGCCTCGTTGAGGGTGCATCCCTGAAAATGGGACACCTGATGGGTTCGCCCTCACCGGATGAGCCGGTGACGGTGACCGTCCAATCCCGGCGATGCGCAATAATGCCGGCGTGTCTCCCTAATACGGTGTTTGCCCCATTGTCCGAGGCCTGAGGCGCTTCTATCATGGTACCGCACTCGTCGAGCCGGTCGGGATGGGGCCCTTGGCATCTCGGCGGCCGAATTTCCATGGAAAGGCAGGCGTGAGATGAAAAGGACGATCTTGATCGGAATGATCCTGCTGAGTCTTGTAACCGCCGGTTGCGGGAGCCGATTGGGTTCCGCCGGCGTCGGCGCAGTAGGCGGGGCCGCCGCCGGTGCGGGCGGCTACGAGTGGAAACTCAAATCTGAAATGAATCGGATCGAGGACGACTACCGGGAAGGCCGGATCGACCGCCGCGAGTATGAAATCCGCAAGGACCAGGTCGAAAGGCTTTCCATTCTTCGATAGTCAGCTGGAGGGTCCAATATATCGAGCAAAACCGGAAGCATTCGGCACTTCGTTCGATCTTCCGAAATGAGCCTGCGTCGAAAGGGGAAACATCCAATTCTAATCGATGACCGGCTCTGTTGTCAAGGAGAATTCCCATGAACAAAAAATCCATAATCCATTATATGATACCGGCTGTAATGGTCCTCGTTCTATCGGGGTGTACCTACAATCAAAGATGGCCTGGCTACGAGCGCCAGGTCGAAGACCAGCTGGCCCAGGTGCAGCAAGCCATCGGCACCGGCGTTGCCAGCGGTGAAATCACCAAGAGCGAAGCCGATCATCTTCTGGGCCGACTGGATCTGATACGGGATGACTACAATGACGCCAAGGGGGAAGCCACCCCCCGCAGCCGCTGGGAGAATCTTCTCGATCGGCTGAACGACCTGCAAGCCGATGTGAACGAAGAACTCATCGACGCCGACCGGGAAATCGTCGGAAAATTCCAGATCGAAGACAAGCTCTTCGCGCTTCAGGACCGGATCAACGAGGGAATTCGATCCGACAGGACGACGCGTCGTCAGGCCCGGGATCTTCAGCTTCGGCTGGACGCCATCCGGAGCGATTACCTCGAGGAAGAGTCCACCGGAAGGACTGAAGCCGAAACCCAGGATATTTACGACCGGCTGGAGGCTCTGGAGGCTGATATCGACGTCGCCATGGGGGAGCCCTCCGGCGATCCGGTCTACGGTTCCTACCCCGACCTCGGCCGGAGAATTGATCAGCTGCAACGCAGAATCGACGGTGAAGTGGCTTCATCCACCCTTCGTCGGAGCTACCAGGCAAGGCTGGATGCCATCCGGTCGGATCTTGACCTCATGGGCAGAACCGGCTTGACCGTCGAGGAAAAGGATCGCATCCACACGAGGTTGTCGCTCCTGGAGGCCGACCTGGACAGCCGGATATAGGCAGCTGGTTCCGGGCTTGGTACCCTTGAGGAAATGGTAATGGAGGACAGTTGATGCACTCTGCGGCTTTCGGGATCTCATTTCGCCCGCACAGGCTTTTTCACAACGGCGCCTGGATTTGTGCCGTTATCGTATTTCTGATCACCCTTCTGAGGGCGGGCGAAGTTTTCCCGGCCGAACCTCAAGGACCTTTTGCGTTCGAAAAGGTGGTTGCCATTGCCCGTGAGAGCGCGGCGAAGCCGTTTGAGGACCCGTCCGGCAGCGTTCCGGATTTCCTGATGAAGCTGGACTACGACCAGTGGCGGAATATCCGCTTTCGTCCCGAGCAATCCCTATGGAGATCGGACAACCTTCCCTTCGAGGTGCAGTTCTTCCATGTCGGGTTCTTCTACGATCGGCCGGTGGCCATCAACGTTGTCGATCCTGATGGAATCCAGCCTTTACGGTTCGATGCCGGAATGTTCGACTACGGAGAGAATGCGATCGAAAACCAGTTGCCCGACGGGTTGGGTTTCGCCGGGTTCCGCCTTCACTTTCCGATCAACCGAGGCGATTATCGGGACGAGGCCGCGGTCTTTCTCGGGGCGAGTTATCTGCGGTCGCTCGGGAAGGATCAGGTCTTCGGCCTTTCGGCTCGCGGTCTGGCGGTAGACACCGGTCTCGAGTCCGGAGAGGAGTTTCCCTACTTCCGTGAGTTCTGGCTGGAGAAACCGTCGGCCGAGGCCACGAAGATGATCGTTTACGCCCTCCTCGACAGCCCAAGTCTTACCGGCGCCTACCAATTCGACATACGACCCGGTCAGGCGACCGTCATGACCATCCGGGCCGTCGTTTTCCTCCGCGAGCAGGTCGGAAAGCTGGGGCTTGCGCCTCTCACCAGCATGTTTTTCTACGGCGAGGAAACCAACCAGCGCCCGGTCGATGATTTCAGGCCGGAGGTCCACGATTCCGATGGGCTTCTGATCGACAACGGCGAAGGGGAAATCATCTGGCGTCCGGTGACCAACCCGAGCCGGCTTTTCATCAACTCCTTTCGGTTGAACAACCCGGCCGGATTCGGTCTGCTTCAGCGGGATATGAAATACGACCACTACCAGGATCCCGAGGCGAGTTACAACAAACGTCCGAGCACCTGGGTCAAACCCGAGGGGGACTGGGGGCGAGGGCATGTGGAATTGATCCAGATTCCTACGGATAGTGAAAAAAACGACAATATCGTTGCCTTCTGGGTTCCAGCCGAAATCCCGGACCCCGAGCACTCCCCGCTGGCCTTTGCCTACGAGCTGCAATGGTTTTCAGCCTCCGAAGCACCGAAGCATTCCGAGGGGATTGTCGTCGCCACTCGCACGGCGGCTGGCCGCGAGGCCGGAATCCGTCGTATCCTCGTCGATTTCAAAGGCGGCCGACTGGAAGATCTGCCGAAGATGCTGCCGGCGGAATCACCCCTTGAGGCTGTTGTCACCGTTGGCGAAGGGGGTGAGATACTCGAAAAGCAGCTTTTCAGGCTGGAGGCTTCCGGTGCATGGCGACTGGCCTTCCAGGTGAAGCGGATCGAGGAAAGCGCCCTTGGCAAGGTACTGCCCGCAAGCGATCGTCTGCCGCCGCTCGAGCTCCGGGCTTTCATCAAACAGGGGGAATCGGTGTTGACCGAAATATGGAGCTACGCCGTATGGCCGTGATGATTGCGGAAAGATGCGGTGTGTCAGGAGTGGCGCCCGGCGCCGGTGGTGCAGGGACGCGCCATCCCGCAGGCCGCATGAGCGCTTCCGGTGTCCGGGGTTCCGGGTTGCGTCGGTCAGCCCCGGTGCGACCGCTTATCCATTGCGTGGCCAATCATGGGCGCTGCCATTCAGGGGCGCTGCTATTCAGGAGTGAACGATGAAGGCTGACAAGACCGTTTTGGCGCCGCGCCGTCCGCGGCCGCGGTCCCAAGAAGCCGCATTCGGGGAAACCTGGCAGGCTGTGCAGGACCGTTTGTTGAAGTACCTGAAGGCGTCGGGAGTTCGGCCCCTGGAAAGCCTCGAGATCGCCCTCGAGGTGATGCGGCGCCTGGCCTCCGAGGTAGGGGACGGGAGCCGGGTCGAGCTGATACCCGAGGCAATGCGGATAATGCATCGCGTGCTCGAGGACGGCGGCGGGACCCGATTGCGGCCACCCGCGCAGCCCCAGGCAGAAAATTCGGCGGTGAACGGCCTGGGAGACGTCATACCGCTGGTGGACCCGTCTTCCAGATTCGTTCCGGTACTGGTCCGGAGGCAGCTGGAGCCCTATCGCCATGTTCGAGTGATGCCTCCGATCAATCGGAGCGCCATGCGCGCCGGAAATGTGAAAGACTGAAACCGGTGTGAATCCGGCATGGGCCGAGGATGAACGCCTCCTTTCGATGGAGACGGAGGCAAGAGGTCGAAGAAATACGGGCAATCGAGGACAACCATGCGCCGAATCAAAAAACCTTTCGACCATCCATGGGAGAAGGCCGCCTCAGGCAGACGCCTGATGCTTGCGGCGCTGATCGTTTCAACGACCCTGGTGGCCAGCGCCTATATGGCGAGCATTCTGCCCCATCGGGGCGCCACCGTGCTCGAGGCCATTCTCGTCTTCTTCTTTGCCGCGCTGTTCGCGTGGATCTCCATCGGCTTCTGGACCTCCCTGCTTGGATTCATCATGCTTCTGAGAGGTTTCGACCGGTTCGATCTGCCCGGAACCCGGGGCGGGAAGGACCCCCTGCCCGCCGAACTTCCGGTGACGGCCATCCTGGTGCCCGTGTACAACGAGCCCGTTGACAGGGTATCCCGCGGCATCGAGGCCACCTATCGATCGCTGGAGTCTGCCGGCGGGCTGGATCGGTTTCATTTTTTCATCCTGAGCGATTCCACGGATCCCGACATATGGGTCCGTGAGGAAATGGCGTGGGTGGAGATTTGCAGGCGCCTGAACGCCTTCAACCGGATTTTCTACCGGCACCGAAGGCCCAACGTCAAACGCAAAAGCGGCAATATCGCGGATTTCTGCCGCCGATGGGGCAGAGGCTATCGGTACATGATCGTGTTCGATGCCGACAGCGTGATGTCGGGCGGCACCCTCGTCAAGTTGGTTGCCGCCATGGAGCGTAATCCGGATGTCGGCATCCTTCAGACGCCGCCCAAGGCGATGGGGTGCGACAGCCTCATCGCCCGCGCGCAGCAGTATGCGAGCCATGTCTACGGGCCCATGTTCGCCGCCGGTCTGCACTTCTGGCAGATCGGGGACGCTCAGTACTGGGGCCACAATGCCATCATCCGGGTGGAGCCCTTCATGCGATACTGCGGCCTGCCGCGGCTGTCCGGTCCGCCCCCCCTCGGAGGGGATATCCTGAGCCACGACTTCGTCGAAGCGGCGCTGATGCGGCGGGCCGGATGGGGCGTGTGGCTCGCCTACGACATGGAGGGAAGCTACGAGGAGCCGCCGCCGACGCTGATCGACGAGCTGGCCCGCGACCGACGCTGGTGTCAGGGCAACATCCAGCATCTTCGCCTGCTGTTCACCAGGGGCATCTTTCCGGCCCACCGCGCCCTGTTTCTCAATGGGGCGATGTCCTACGGTTCGGCCCTGCTCTGGTTTCTGTTTCTGACCCTGAGTTCGGTCAAAGCCATCGCCCAGGCAGTTTTGGAGCCGGATTACTTTCCCCAGGAAGGCAGCCTGTTTCCTGCATGGCCCGTCTGGGACCTGGGCTGGGCGATGACCCTCTTGACCTCCACCCTGGTGATACTTTTTCTGCCGAAGCTTTTCAGCCTGTTTCTCATCCTGGTCAGGCAACGCCGGACCAGGACCTTCGGAGGCGTTGGCAGTCTTTTGCTGGGCGCCGCGGGAGAGGTCCTTCTCTCGACCCTTCTGGCCCCGGTACGAATGCTGGCTCACAGCCAGTTCGTTATCGCCACCCTGATGGGTCGAAAGATCGGCTGGAACGCCCAGCCGCGAGGGGAATACCGGACTTCGTGGCCGGATGCCCTGCGGTTCCATGGCTGGGGAATGGTCCTGGCCCTGGTCTGGGGGGCAGCTGTTTTTCTCCTGAACCGGTCCTTCTTCTGGTGGCTCACCCCGATTCTGGTTCCCATATTTCTGGCTGCGCCGCTTTCCGTGTGGACCAGCGATGTGCGGTTGGGGCGGCTCCTGAGGCGCTGGGGGATCTTCCTCACGCCGGCTGAACTCGATCCGCCGGAAGAGCTCCGGTATCTGCAGAAAGCCGGAGGGGGGAAGGCCTCGACCGAACCGGAGTGCGAGTGCGATCCCTCTTGGGACGGTTTCATCGGCGCCGTCGCCGATCCCCGTATCAATGGTCTACACATCGCCATGCTGCGGGGAGGACGGAGGGTAGCTCCGCAAATCGCGACGCGCCGACGGCAGCTCGTCCGGAGAGCAGCGGAGATGGGACCCGGACACCTTTCTCCCCGGGAGAAGACGGAGCTGCTTGGAGACGCCGAGTCCTTGTCCGCCCTGCACCGGCTGGTCTGGGGACTGCCGGATGGTGAATTCAGCCGGCAGTGGGGTATCTGACAGCCTGGTGCTAAACGGCACCCAGACCCGATGGGAACCTCGCAGCCCTCCCGAAACCGGGGCGATTCCTTGGGTTGCTTTGCTTTACTCAGTCACGAAGCCGTCGGAAATTTCTCCGCGAACATCTTCTCGGACTCGGCCGATCCGATCAGCACCAGTTCATCCCCGTTCAGCAGCACGATCGACGGCTCTGGATTGACGATCAGCTCGTCGTCCTTTTTGACGGCGATGACGCTGCATCCCGTCGATTCGCGGATCTGGATGTCATGGAGGGCCTTGTTCTCGAGTTTGGGGCTTACCGCAGTTCGAAACACATTCAGACCTTCCGAAAGCATCAGCATTTTCTGCGGCTGGAGCAGGTTCATGATGGTGGCGGTGACCATCGAACTGAAGGACATGACCAGATTGGCCCCGGCCCGGTGCAGCGTGTTGATGTTCCGGTCCAGGCTGGCACGGCTGATGATCTGCGCGTCCTGACGAAGGCGGCGGCAGTAGATGGTCAGGTAGATGTTGAGGCTGTCGTCGTGCGTGGTGATGATGACGGACGGCGTGTTGTAAATGCCGGCCTCCACAAGGATATCCAGGTCGCTGGCGTTTCCCTGAATGAAGCGGGGATCTCGCGAAGCGATGCCGACCTTCTTTTCCACCACCCGGTAGTCGATGTCCCGTGCAGCCAGCGCCTTGGCGACCGCCTGGCCGACGCGGCCGCCCCCCAGCACCACGACCGGTCCCTTCCTCGGCATGTCTGCGGCCTTGAAGCCGATGGACCGATCAAAACGGTCCAACTGCTCCTCGGTTCCGGCAAGGACCAAAACGGTGGACTCGGTCATACGGGATAGGGGACCCGGAAGCTGGAAATGCCCCTGCTCCCAGATACCGACCACCGTCACGCCGGTTTCCTGCCGCAGGCGGCTTTCGGCCAGCGTTTTTCCCTGCAACCAGGTGCGCATGGCGGGGGCCTCGGCGATCAACAACTGATCAAAACGTCCGACGACATTGGCTTTCATGCTAATGCCGAGCACTCGTCGGGCCAGCGCTTTCCCGAGCATCCGCGTAAACTGGAAAACATGGGTGCTTCCGGCCAGTTGGAGAATGTCGAGAGAGTCCTCATCGTCCGCATTGGTGACGGTGACGACGCTGGCGTCCGTTTCACGGATCGTGAAGATGATGTTGGTGCTGGCGACGTCGTCATTGGTGACGACGACCATGGCGGCGTGATCGACGCGAAGGCGCCGGTAGGTCTGGGGGTCGTCCAGTTCACCGAACACCACATGATAGCCCTGGTCGTGCAGATCCAGCGCGGTTTGGAGCTCGGCGGTCACGATGGCATAATCGATGCCGTATTGCCCCAGCTTTTCGACCAGGTTCACGGCGACGGCGTCGAAATGGGTAAAAACGACATGGCCGTTCGTGTCCTCGGGAAGCGCCCTGGGCGCCCGCGCCTTGTTTTGCTCATCGAGCCACGGGGCGTAGAAAAACTGGATAAAGGTGAAGGGAAGCATGATCAGCAGGAAGATGATACCGCTCAGCAGCACCACCACGGAAAAAAACCTTCCGATGTCGCTGGTGAAGGTGATATCGCCGAAGCCGAGGGTCGACATGGTTGTCAGCGTCCAGTAGAAGCCGGTCATCCAGGAGTACTGACGACCTTCGTAGAGCATCAGCAGATGGAAGAGGACGGTGTACAGAACGAAGAAGAAGGCCAGCACCCAGGTAAATCGGATCAGCAGCCTCACGTTGCTTTTCTGTCGGCCGATGTTGAGCAGAAGCGAAAGCTGCGTGGCCATCGTCTTCATGGATCGTCGCCCCCCTTCTCCGGGTCATTGATGCGGATTCGGCAGAATCCTGCGGCATGTTCGGTGACTGTCGTTCGGTTCCGTCTTATCACGTGTTCGATGGTTTTTTCATCCGGAATCATTTGCCGCACCATTATCGTCATTACCGAAAACGAACAGCCGAGTTCGATGGGGCTGCCCGCCCCGATGCCTTGGGAGACACTATGAACAAAGAAATCGATTCCCATAGACTGTCGACACGAAACCTGACGGAGGCGGATTACGAGGACGTCCGCCGGATCATGGACAGCGCTTACCGCGGGATGGGCGAATCCTGGACGCGGGAGGAGCTGTTCACCTTGCTGAATCTGTTTCCGGAGGGCCAGATCTGCATCGAGGACAAGGGACGGGTGGTGGCGGCGGCCCTGACGCTGATCATCGATTATGCCGGTCTGGAGCTGAATCATTCCTACGAGGACATCGTTTCGGCCGGAAGCTTCGAAAGCCACGACCCCAACGGCGACTACCTCTACGGCATCGACCTATTCGTGCACAAGGACTATCGGGGAATGCGGCTGGGCCGGCGCCTTTACGATGCCAGGAAGGAGCTGTGCGAGCACCTCAACCTCAAAGGCATCATCGTCGGGGGGCGCATTCCCGGCTACGCAGCGTATCATCGGGAGTTGACGCCCAGCCAGTACATCGCGAAAGTGAAAACCCGGGAGATCGTCGATCCGGTCCTCACGTTCCAGCTGTCCAACGACTTTCACCCCAAGCGCGCCCTCAAAGACTACATCCCGGAAGACAAGAAATCGAGGAGTTACGCCGTACTGCTGGAGTGGAACAACATCTTCTACGAGTCCCGGAAGAAAATCGTCTGGGGGCGGAAATCCAATCTGCGGCTCGCGGCGGTGCAGTGGCAGATGCGATCCTTTGCGTCCATGGAGGAGTTTCTTCAGCAGGTGGAATTCTTTGTCGATGCCGTGTCCGGCTACAATGCCGACCTGATGCTGTTTCCGGAATTCTTCAACGCGCCCCTGATGGCCCGCTACAACCAGGAGGACCCGCCGCAGGCCATGCGATCCCTGGCCGAATACACGATTCCCCTGCGGGACCAGATGCTCCAGATGGCGGTTTCTTACAACATCAACATCTGCACCGGAAGCCTGCCGGAGTACCGGGACGGAAAACTCTTCAACGTCTCCTACCTGTGCCGGCGGGATGGAACCTGGGCCTCGCAGTACAAGATCCACATCACCCCGGACGAGGCGGAGTATTGGGGCGTCCAGGGCGGCAGTCGGATCTCCGTCATCCCGACCGATATCGGGAAGATCGGGATCCTCGTGTGCTTCGACGTCGAATTTCCGGAACTTGGCCGGATACTCGCGCAGCAGGGGATTCAGGTGCTGCTCGTTCCCTACTGGTGCGATACCAAGAACGCCTACCTGCGGGTCCGCAGGTGCGCTCAGGCCAGGGCTATCGAAAACGAGTGCTATGTCGCCATTTCCGGTAGCGTCGGAAACCTGCCCAAGGTCGAGAACATGGACATCCAATATTCCCAGTCCGCCATATTCACGCCGTCGGACTTCGCCTTTCCCCACGATTCCGTTGCCGCCGAGGCTACGCCGAACACTGAAACGACCCTGATCGCAGACCTGGATCTGGATCTTCTGAAAGAGGTTCGCAGGTTCGGCAGTGTCCGGAACATGGGAAGCCGCAGAAACGACATCTATTCCGTGCGTTACCACGGGGAGTGAGGCAGAAGTCGTGCCGCGCTCAGGAAAGGAGCCAACGCCATGCCAAGGGATCGGTCGAGAGCACATGTCATGATCAGCGGGCGTGTCCAGGGCGTCATTTTCCGGGATGCGACCCGCAGGAAAGCGTCAGGGCTCGGTGTGAACGGATGGGTGCGCAACACCCGTGACGGGCGGGTCGAGGCACTCTTCGAAGGCAGCACCCGGGATGTCGACGAGATGCTCCGTTGGTGCCGGCAGGGATCTCCCTCGGCCCGCGTCGACAATGTAGAGGTGACCCGGGAGGAATTCCAGGGGGACCAGGATTCCTTTTCGATCCGGTATTAAAGCCGCCGAAGGATGGGCGGCGCCGCGTCAGGCGACCTCAACCCCCGGCACAGCTCGTCAAGGTTTGCAATCGCCTTGAAATGAGCCTTCAGGTCCATCAGCCTTGTGCAGGCCTTCAGCCCCAGCTTCTCCGCCGCCTGGCAGCGGCCTGATTCCCGGTGCATGTATACGCCGGCCGCCTGGATCAGGGTTTTGCGGATTTCGCGCTGAACTCCTCGGGTTTCGTGCCAGTCGATTTCAAGGACTTCGTGAACTTCGAAAAACAGGCCCCGATTCCAGAGAATCATGACCTCCTCGAGCAGGCCGGGACGGGCTGTCTTGCGCAGATCCTCCAGCGCCGCACGGTAGCGTCCGAGCCGTTCGTCGATGTAGCCTTTGTAGACCGGATCCGGATGACGCCTTTTCAGGTCTTCCGCCACGGCGGTATAATTTGATTCATGGTCCCGCCAGGCGGCAACAAACGCTTCGGACAGGGTGTTCCGGATATCCCTCGACGGGCGATCCCCAAAGGGATCGAATGCCCGTCGCGATGCGGCCCGTTCTTCCGCCCTGCCAGTTTCCACGGAGTCCTCTCCTGATTTGACATCCCGCCGATCGTGTATAGCACCCGATAGGCCGGTTCGACCAAGCGAACCTCATCCCAAAATGCCTTTATACCGGCCTTGAGGATGAATATATGCTGAGGAAAGGAAAATCCAATGAAAAAATTCATTATCGAAAGAGACATTCCCGGCCTCGGAAAGCTCAGCGCGGCGGAGCTGGAGGCGATCTCGCGGAAGTCCAACGATGTCCTGGAGAAGATGGATACGCCGTATCATTGGGTCGAAAGCTATGTTACGGGGGACAAGATGTACTGTGTGCATATCGCCCCCGATGAAAAAACGGTTCGGGAGCACGCCCAACGCGGTGAATTCCCGGTAACCCGGATTGTGGAAGTGCTGTCGCGCATCGATCCGACCACAACCGGCGACTGACCATCGAATCACCGGCCGCCGCCACAAATGCGGTTGCGCTCGACGCCCGACGCACCCGAAACCGTGGTGAGACAAGGCGCTCCCATACGCCGGTAGGCGAGCTTTTCGAGCCTTGTGCTTCGGGTACATCGGCCGTCCCGGCACGACACCGCATTTCTGGCGGCGACCCCTCGGTCAGACAGTTTGGGACAGGTCGGTTCCCGGGTACTTTCCTGAATCCGATCGATGGCCGGGCCGTCCTCTTGATTTCACCACCGTCGTCGAATATTCCTGGTCTTCCACGATCGAAAACCATCCGGTAGGCTGTTTTCAAGGAGAATGCCGATGCAACTGTTGACCATCGACAAGGACAAGTGCAGGCAGGACGGGCTGTGTGCGAAAGACTGCCCTGTCCACATTATCCGGTTCGAGGCCGGCCGGTACCCGGAGCTTGTGCCGGACGGGGAGAGGTATTGCCTGCGGTGCGGACATTGTGTGGCGGTGTGTCCTCATGGCGCTTTGGATCATGCCGAGGTCCCGTTGGCCGAATGCCCCTCCATCGATCCGTCGCTGACCATTTCACGCGCCCAAGCGGAGCAGTTTCTGCGGACGAGACGATCTGTGCGGCATTTCCAGAACCGGGCGGTGGACCGGGAAACCCTGCAGAGGCTCATCGAAATTGCCCGATACGCCCCGACGGCCAGCAACACGCAGATGGTGGAGTGGCTGGTCATCAACGATCCCGGGAAACTCCGGGCGCTGGCCGGCCAGGTGATCGAGTGGATGCGTCGAATCCTGGAAGATCCGTCAGCCAACACGATGCCATATTTTGCTTTGCTGGTGGAGGATTGGGACGCGGGCGTCGACTCGATCCTGAGGTCCGCTCCCTGCCTGGTGGTTGCGATGGCTCCCTCCCACGCGCGGCAGGGAACGATCGATCTGACACTGGCGCTTTCCTACCTGGACCTTTCCGCCCGCCTTTACGGGCTGGGCACCTGCTGGGCGGGGCTGCTGCAAGGGGCGTTTCTGTCCAATCCCTCCTTGAAGGAGGCCGCCGGCATACCGGAGGGATATCCGTTCCACTATCCCATGATGATCGGATACGCCGACGTGCGCTACCGCCGGATGCCGGCACGAAAGGCGCCGACAATTCATTGGGTCGGGCCGCCGGACCGATGACGGGAAACGGGGGCGGCTCACACCGATTCGACCGCCTCGTAACCCTCAGGTGTCAGAAAAGCGGCTGTCTTGAGCTTGTTCATATCGACCAGGCCGGACTCAAACAGCGTTCTCAGCGCTTCCAACGTGTCGCCGGGGGCCTGGTCCAGCGCCGCGACGATGTCGCTGATATCCAGGATGCCGGGAGGGCCGCTGTATTTCCATTCCTTGGCCAGCAGAGCCAGGACTTTATGTTCCCGAGGCGTCGTCAAGATATCCTCCATTTCCGCAATGAAACGCACTCCATCACATGCGTATTGACTTTGTGATGAATTCTTATTAAGTGATAACCGTTCCTTTCTGATTTGCCCACTCACATGGCGGAGACCTATGACAACCGACACCGCGAAACGCCGAGATGCCATCCTCCAGAAGCTCAAGGAGCACCAACACAAGCTCACCCCGCAGCGACTGGCGATCGTCGATATCCTGGCCGGCAGCGAGGGGCACCCCAACGTGGAAACCATCTACGAGGAGCTGCGCGACGACTTTCCGACCATGAGCCTGGCGACGGTCTACCGTAACGTAATGCTCGTCAAATCGCTGGGGGAGGTGCTCGAACTGGGTTTTCCGGACGGCAGCAACCGTTACGACGGACGCAAGCCCTACCCGCACCCGCACGTCATCTGTGTCAAATGCAAGAAGATCATCGATTCGAACTTGTCCCAGATGGAGGACATCGCCGCCACGGTGGCCAGCGAGACCGGATTCCAGATCCTGACCCACCGGCTGGATTTCTTCGGCCTGTGCGCGGACTGCAGATTCGCCGGATAAACTACTGCGATCCTTTTTGGATTTGCGCTACCCCTGCCGCATCATCGGAATACCCTCTTCTCCGATCAGCTTGGAGAAGCGTCATAAAAATTTGAGTTAGAGTAACTCCCAACACAGCTCCTGCTCTCTTCCCGCTCCTTCTCCCGCGGATCCTCGTGCTTTCTGAAGGCTCCATTGGCAATGCCCAAACCCCGTGAGCCGTTTTTTTTGCGTAGTCTCTCGTGCTTCGAAAGACACCACCCGGAGAGTCGCTTTCGATTCCCGGCGATCAATGGTCATGACTATCGTCCAACATCAACCCGCCACAAAAGGAGGATCATCATGGAACAAGGTTTTCCGCTAATCGGCAGCAAATTACCGGACATGAAGGTGACCACGACCCATGGACCGATGAATCTGCCCACTGACATGGCCGGCAAGTGGTTCGTTCTCTTTTCACACCCGGCGGACTACACCCCCGTCTGCACTACCGAGTTCGTGGCATTCCAGAAGCGTTACGACGACTTCAAAGCCCTCAACTGCGAACTGATCGGTTTGTCCATCGACCAGGTTTTCTCCCACATCAAATGGGTGGACTGGATCAGGGAGAAACTGAACGTCGACATTCAATTCCCGATCATTGCCGACGACATGGGTGACGTGGCGAAGGGCTTGGGGATGATCCACCCCGGAAAGGGGTCCAACACGGTGAGAGCCGTCTTCATCGTGGATGACAAGGGGACGGTCAGGATCATTTTCTACTACCCCCAGGAGCTCGGCCGCAACATGGACGAGATCCTGCGGGCCGTCAAGGGGATGCAGACCTCCGACGCCAACGGCGTCGCCATCCCGGCCAATTGGCCCAACAACGAACTGATCGGCGAGAGCGTCATCGTCCCGCCGCCCAAGGACGTCAAGACGGCCCGTCAGCGGGAGAAGGAATTCGAGTGCTTCGACTGGTGGTTCTGTCACAGAAAGATATAACCAAAAGGAAAATGCCATGTATTTCAACCAGGTTGCGGTACCCGGTCTGGGTTGCCTTTCCTACGTCATCGGCTGCCCCAAGGCCAAGGCCATGGCCGTCGTCGACCCGAAGCGGGACATTCAGGACTACCTGTACATTGCCCGCGAGGAGGGAATGCAGATCACCCACGTGTTCAACACCCATGTGCATGCCGACCATGTGAGCGGGGACCAGGAGCTTCGGCAGGCAACGGGCGCGGATATTTACATCCACGAAAGCGCCCCGGTGACCTATCGCCACAAGGACCTCGGGGAAGGGGACGTGTTCGAGCTCGGTGCGGCGAAAATAGAGGTTCTTCACACACCGGGGCACACCCCCAACGCGATATCCCTGCTGGTCACGGACAAGGTCCGGTCCGAAGAACCCCAGATGCTGCTCACCGGGGATCTGCTGTTCGTGGGGGACATCGGTCGTCCGGACCTGGCCGGAGAGGAAATTCTCGACGAACAGGTTCGAAATCTCTACAACAGCCTTTACGTGAAGCTGGCGGACTACCCGGATCACCTGGAAGTCTTCCCCGCGCACGGAGAGGGCTCGCTTTGCGGGCGTGGCATGAGCGCCAAGAAGAGTTCGACCCTGGGCTACGAGCGCCGCGCGAACCCCATGCTTCGCTTCAGCGGCTTCGAGTCCTTCAGGACAGAAGTCATGTCGGGATTTCCGGCGAGACCCAAGAGCTTCTCCCACATCATTCACACCAACCTCAAGGGGGCTCCCACCCTGGATGCTTGTCCCCTGGACCAACGGCTCGACCCCAAGCGTTTCGAGGAGATGGTGGCCGACGGCGCCGTCGTGATCGATGCCCGGGATTCAGCCGGATTCGGCGGTTTCCACATTCCCGGCAGTATCAACATCGGATTCGAGAAGCAGCTGGCCAACTGGGTCGGCATGGTGGTCGATCCCAAATCCGAGATCGTCATGGTGGTCGCGGACCAGGAGGACTACGATCGGATGGTGACGGAACTGCACCGCATCGGGTACGACCTCATCTTCGGCTACCTCTCCGGCGGCATCATGGCCTGGCTCATGAGCGGCAGGCCGGTGGACCAGCTCGAGCAGACCTCCCCCCGGCAACTTTCGGATCAACTGGAAGCCGACGACATCCGGGTGATCGACGTTCGCACGCCGGCCGAGTGGCAGGCAGGGCATATCGCCCGGGCCGAACACTTCCCTCTCTCGCGGATTTTGGAGGGTCAGCACCCGGAGATCCGGCAGAACGAGGAGTTGGTTTTGCATTGCGGCAGCGGTTACCGCTCCAACATCGCCGCGAGCATCCTGCGCCAGGCGGGATTCAGGAAGGTCAGATCCCTCGCGGGAGGCACCTTTGCCTGGTCCAACGCAGGCCTGCCCCTGGTCGCCTGAAACCAAGGCAGCCGCCGCGGCCATCCGGCCCGGCGGCTGCCGGCGGGAAGGTGACGCCGGGTTCGGGGGTATCGCTGCGCTTTTCGCATCTGGCCGCGCCCTCCGGCTCGCCAACAGGCTCTACGGCGACATGTCCCGGACGGACACTACTTTCGACCCTTCAGCCGTCTGACGACGGCATCCCAACTGAAAATCAGCACCATTATCAGCACCGCGGAAATCAGGCTGCCCGCCGCAATGGCAAACCATGGCTGGGCGGCAAGGATTCGGATGGTTTCGGCATTCAACATCTGAACCTCCGGTGATGGCTGGCTACCCGATAATTTAACGAATCCGTCGGGAGACTCAAGTAGGGTGACGCACGAAAACGATTGACCGTTGGTTCCCTCTATTTTTCCAGCAATGATTAAATTTGGATTTTATCCTGAAGCGTTGGTATAAATGTGAAGGCTGCCAGGATTCAAGGGCTCGAGGATTCAAGTGAACCGCAAAATCGAAAAAGCGAATTCCAGCCATCGAGGAGTTGATAGCATCCAATGAAAACAAAGCCTCGACCTCGAACACTCTTCACAAATCGAATCGGCAAAGAACCAAAAAATTAAAATTTGGACATTACAGACATCGAGGGTGGCGGGAGGAGGGGACGATGCGATGGCAAAGCGGGCGTAGAAGCGAAAACATCGAAGATCGGCGGGGCATGCGGGTTTCCCGCAAAACGGTGGGCGGAGGGCTCGGAACCTTGATTCTCGTTCTGGTGGCCCTTTACTTTGGCGTCGACCCATCGGTAGTGATCCAAAACACCGGAACGTCGACGGAATTGTCGGTTCCAAACGCACCGGTGGAGCGGACTCCCGAAGAAGACAGACTGGCGGAATTCGTCTCGGTCGTGTTGGCCGACACGGAGGACACCTGGCATGAATTGTTCAGGACTCATGGCGCCGAATACCGGGAGCCCAAGCTGGTCCTCTTTTCGGGCGCCGTCGAATCCGCTTGCGGATTCGCCCAGTCCGCCATGGGACCTTTCTATTGTCCGGCGGATGAAAAGGTCTACATGGACCTGGTCTTTTTTCAGGATCTGAAAGACCGCTTCGGAGCCCCCGGCGACTTTGCCCAGGCTTATGTCATCGCCCACGAGGTGGGGCACCACGTGCAGAAGCTGATCGGCATCTCTGACAAAGTACAGGCGGCCCGCCGGCAGCTTTCGGAGTCCGAGGCCAACGAACTGTCCGTTCGTCAGGAACTGCAGGCCGATTGTTATGCCGGCCTCTGGGCCCATTACGCCCATCGCACGCGCCAGATCATCGAAGAAGGAGATATCGAGGAGGCGCTCGGCGCGGCCAGCGCCATCGGAGACGACCGGCTCCAGATGAAAACCCGGGGGTATGTGGTGCCGGACTCGTTCACCCACGGCACTTCGGCCCAGCGGGTCGAGTGGTTCCAGCGGGGCCTGTCCACCGGGAGCATCGACGCCTGCAACACCTTCGCCGAATGATGCTCCGGCCGAACGACGACCTTTGAAGATTGATACGACGCCGGACGCTTCCCTGCCGGGTCCGGTGCATCCCGGATGCGATCCGAAAGATCACCGGTGCATCAACGGATGCGCGGAAATCTGAGGATCACCGGCAGGGTCAGGAGGGGAATCAGGCAGACGCCGGTCAACACGGCATGGATGGAATAGATATCGGCCAGTTTTCCGACGATGGGTGTGACGGCGCCGCCGAGGCCGTATGCGAACCCCATCATCAGGCTTGCCACCATGGATCGCCCCCGCGGGGCCAGCTTCTGGGCCATGACGACACCGACGGGCAGGGAGGCCAAAACGAAGCCGCCGGCAAGGACGGCACCCGGATAGACAAACCCGCCTTCCATCCGGAGAAGCAGGAACAACACCGGCGCCATCAAAAGGTGGGTGAAGACGAAAACCGGCTTGAAGCCGATGCGATCCGCGATGTGGCCGGACAACAGACCGCTGAAGACCCCTGCTACTGAAAAGAGAGAGAAAATCACGCCGGCCGACACAACGGAAAATCCCTTCTCCACGTACATCACCGGCATGAACGTCAGGAAGGACTGACCTACCACCGCCCTCAGAAACATCACCAGCCAGATGCCCGCGACAATCTTCCAGGCGCTGCCGAGGCTTTCCCTGATCGACCCGATGAACCCCCGGCTTTGCAGCCCTTCACTCTCGGGAGCCGGTACCACCGTATAGAGATATCCGGCCACGACCAATCCGAAACCCATAGTGAACGGCAGCGCGTTCAACCCGAAACGGGCCGCGTACCAGGTGATGAACAACGGCCCGACGGCAAAGGCCAGGGTGCCGCCGGTGTTGAACACGGACATGGCCAGCCCGCTGTTGAGCCCTGAATAGACCGGTACCATGCCGGTGGTGGACGGGTGAAACATGGAGGATCCCAGGGAGCCCACCGCCACGATCAGCAGAAGCGTCCAGAAGCCCGGCGCGATGCCTGACATCGGAACGAAGACCACGGACAGGAGGAGACCGCCCAGGATGAAAAAACGGTTCGGGTACCTGTCCGCCAGGTAACCCACCGACGGCTGAACGATGAAGGCCAGGAGCCGTCCGATGCCGGCGACGATGCCCACCTGGGCCAGCGAAAGCCCGAGCCGGTCCACGAAAAGCGGAAACAGGGGGGTGATGAACGAACTGTAGAAGTCGCCGGTAAAGTGGACGAGGGTGAGTGCAAACAGCACCTTGATATTGGCTCTGGTTTCGAAGGCGATCGTCTGGCTGGTCATCGGGCGGATTTCCAATTGCGGGCGACCGCCCGGGCCATTCCGGCGGCGACCCCGTTTCTGAAGGGAAGCCAATCAATTAGGCGGAAGCAGGTTGCCTGTCAACCCCAATCGCCCCTCCGAATTTTGCATTTCGGCCATTCGTTCATATCGTTTCGCATAAGTTTGGACCCACCAGAGGGGACCTATCCCACAACACTCCAAAACACGTCCACAGGAGGTGTTTAATGAAAACCATCGTCGCGTTGTCACTGATGCTGCTCGCCGCCTCCACGGCTTCCGCCGCTGGAAAGGCCGTCACCTACGAAGTCAATGGCATGTCCTACGAGGGATATTTTGTCAGTCCCGCCTCCGATGCTCCCCTGGTTCTGATGATCCATGACTGGGATGGGCTGGGAGACTATGAAGTCAAAAGGGCTGAGATGCTCTCCGACCTGGGATACTCCGTGTTTGCCGCCGACCTCTTCGGCGCGGGTGTCAGGCCGGCCGAGACGGAAGAACGGCGAAAGCTGACCGGTGAGCTGTACCAGGATCGCGAAAAAATGCGGTCCCTCCTGTATGGGGCGCTGGAAGCGGCCGAAGCACAGGGCGCGAACATCGGCAACGCCGTGGCCATCGGATACTGCTTCGGGGGTGCGGCGGTGCTTGAGATGGCCAGGTCGGGAGCGGATCTGAAAGGTTTTGTCACTTTCCACGGCGGACTGACCACTCCCGAGGGGCAGGACTATTCCAAAGCGAAAGGCAGCCTGCTGATCCTGCACGGCACGGCGGATACCTCCGTCACGATGGATCATTTCGCGGAACTGGGCAAGGCCCTGGAGGCTGAAGGCGTCCCGCACGAAATGATCACCTACAGCGGGGCCCCCCATGCCTTTACTGTTTTCGGGAGCGATCGATACCGGGAAGACGCGGACCGCAAATCCTGGCAGCGCTTCACGGAATATTTGAAGGAAACGCTGCATTGAGGTTCCGCAAGCGTTTCGGGCCTACATGAAATCGCATGGAAGTCCGGTGGGGTCGCACCTTGAAACGGTTCCAGTGAATATGCCCTGAATTCAAGTTTCCCGCGATGATTCAGGGGATTGACAAGTGAAGCGGATTCTCTAATATTCATCCGGCCCTTCAAAGGAGGGGTGCGCATGCCCACCCGCTTCCATGCCTTTCGGCTTTGCTTCTCCCGGCTGAAACAGTTCATCGTTTCCCGGCGCGCAGCGGCCGTCGAAAACATGCCCGGACCACTGCACGACCCTCAACAGCCGCGCTTTCTTCTGCCCCTCGACGCGGTATCGACGGGGTCGACCCCGGACCGGGGCATGACCGTGCCTGCCCGTATTGCCGCTCCCGCCATCGAACCGCCTTCTCCTCCGGTCGATGCATTCGGGGTGAAGGCCCTGCCGGGCTGGTATCTTTATCTTCAGAACCAGGGAAACCCGTCGGACGATATTCAGCGTATGGCGAAAATCCTGGCACTGAATGAAGTGATTCTTGAAATCGGTTGCGGCAGCGGCGAAGTCGCCTGGCAGATCGCCGCCCGTAACCCAGCCATGGGTGTGATCGCCGTAGACAGCTATGACGGGGCTTTCGGATCCGCGGATGGCTCGCATTACGGTCGTGTAGCCCGGAATTGGAGAGGCCGGCTACTTGCGGTCCAGCATGCCGGGCTGGATAACCTGGTTATACTTCGCGCGGGATTGGAACTGCTGGAGTGTCTGCCGCACCGCAGTATCGACAGCATTTTGATGATCAACCCCGAACCTTCCGTGGGTAAACGGCTGATCGGGTGCATGGCCGCCACGGGGACGAACGGCGTTCTCAAACCGGGGGACCGCCAGATGGTGATCCTTCCCTATTGCAGGGAAATGGGCGTTTGTGCCTGCGGCGGCTACGAGTTCGAACACACTGAAGACTGGTCCCGAGGTCTGGGGTATCTCATGGCGTCGCCGTTTATTTTTCGGAAAGAGTCCGCGGTTCAATGGGGCGTCGACCTTTGCCGCGGTTCGGCCTATTCCCGAAACTCCACACAGCACGACGTCTACATTTGCGGCACGCCGCCGCCGATTCAGGGACGTCCCGCATCCGCCACCGAAAGACCACCGGGCTGAGGCCCGCCGCTCACCGGTCCCCCCTCGCCTCCTTTCATGACGCTCACCGTTCATCCACGGCCTGTCGAGGAAACGGGGCAGGCCAGCTCACAGGCTCTGCAGTATTTGATGCACACGGTGGAATAGGTCATGGTGGTGACATCCACGATTCGGTAGGGATTGTCCTCGTCCAGATCCATCTGTCGGCGGCAGTCCGGACGGGAAAAGGCTCCGTTCGAAAAGGCCCGCTGGGGGCAGGCCTCCTGGCAGGGGGCATGACAGCCGCCACAGGGATCGAAGGACGAGGCCGAGACCGACGGAAGATCCGTATTCAGCAGGAGCGCCCGAAGGCGCACCCTGGGGCCGTGGGCCGGCGTCACGAGCAGGTTGTTCCTGCCGATGACTCCCAGGCCGGCCACAACCGCGGCGTCCTTCAAATAGATACCGCCATCCTCGATGCTGTAAGGCACGTCCCGGGCTTCGATGCCCAGCGCCGCGTCCACCCATTCGATCAGGGCTTCGGCCGTTCGGATCAGGCTGCGGTTGCCCGGTGTGTGACCCGGTTGCCGGTCCCACCAGTCCAGGGAAGGTTCTTCCGCGGGGTGCGCCAGGGCGAGCACGATCACGGTGCGTGCCCCGGCGGGCCATGCGACATCCCCGTTCCTTCGATGGGAGGGAGAGCGGCTCAGATCGGCCGCCGGTACGGTGCCGGCCAGCGATGCGCCGAATGTCCGGGCCTTGGAGACGATTCGCCGGGCGGTATGGCTGGAGTTCATTCGAGGCATGCGTCAAAACCAGGATTTGTGGGTCCAGATCTCAGATTCCAGGTCCTTTTTGTCCTGCTGAAGCTGCATATACATGGAGGCGTTCTGAATCGCCAATCCACCCTGGTGGGCCAGTGCCTGCACCATGATCAACAGGTCTTCGCTGAAATCACGCTTCTGGGCGCTGTATAGCCGCAGGGTGCCGATGGTCCTGTCCTTCGCCTGGATGGGCGCGACGATCATCGATCCGACTCCCTCCTTGATCATCTTGTCTTTCTTCCCGATGCGCTTGTCCGTGGTGGCGTCGTGGATCACCAGGGTTTCACCCTTGAGCGCGTGGGCGGAGGCCCCCACCGCCGTTCCCAGGGTGTCGGACAGGAATTCCTCGCTCATCCCGTAGCTGGCGATGGTCCGCTCGGTTTCGGTATTTTCATCCACCAGCCGGATCACCGCACCCTTCATGCCGAGCGCGCTGGAAATACCGGCGGTCATGTTGTCCAGAATCTCCTTGATGTCCAGGGTCGAATTGATCTGGGAGGAAAGATCGAGGTAGAGTCGCGCATTTTTCTTGATGCGGTCGATGAGCCGGGTCTTGGAGAGCATCACTCCGCCCTGTTCGGCCATGGCTTTCAGGAAATCGACCTCCTGCTTGGAAAACTCCCGGCGGTCGGCGGTGTACAGGGAAAGGATGCCGATCGTGCGGTTCTTGGCGCGCACCGGAACGGTGAGAATCGAGGCGATCCCCTCCGCCTTTTTCGCTTCCAGGTTCTCCAGCCGTGGGTCCGTCGTGGCATCCGTGAAGGCGAGGTGCCCGCCGCTCAATATGCTGTCGACGATGCGCTTGGCTTTCATGGGGTTGGCGTGCAGGTAGTTTTCCGAAAGTCCTTTCTGGGCCACGGGGTAGAACGCGTCCTTTTTCTCATCGGCCAGGTACAGGCATGCGGCCTTGCCGTTCATGGTGTCGATGGCGCTTTGGACGATCAGATCCAGAAGCTCGCTTTCCGAAGCCGCCGTGCCGAATGCCTGGCTCAGCCGGCAAAACGATTTGAAATACATTTCCTCCTTGGTCATCGCCCTTCTCCTTTGCTGTTGACAGCCTGTGGATCAATGGCGCCTCAGGCCGAAACGCGGCGTTGCAGCCCCCCCGTAAAACCGCTCACAACCCTTATGGTTGCCGCACTTTTCGCGTCGGGCCGCGCCTTCCGGCATCGCTGACCGGCTTCGCCGGGACACGTGCCTTTCGACCCGATGCTGGTTTATCCACAGGCTGTTGAGCCGCCGTCCCGGGTTTTTTCCGCGGCCGGCCGGGGCGCCTAGGGGGTATGGTCGGGGGTGCTTCGTCTTCATCCCTTTCCTTGAGCCAGGCGGCGATCCTGGGGGCAAATTCCCGCTGGCACTTGGAGCTGACGTAGATGCCGATGTGGCCCGTGTCGAGACAGATGTCCTCGGTGTCCTTGCTGCCGACGCTTCGTGTAAGCCGGTCGCAGGCTTCCGGGGGAACCAGGTGGTCGAACTTCCCATAGATATTGAGCAGCGGCATCGTGAGTTTTCTCAGATCCACGCGTTGTCCGCCAACCTCCAGCTTGCCCTGAATCAGCAGGTTCTTCTGGTAGCAGTCCTTGATGAACTTCCGGAACACTTCGCCCGGAAGGTCGGGACTGTCGAAGATCCACTTTTCCATCCGGATGAAGTTTTCGACGAAGTTCTTGTTGTCCACGTTTTCCATGAAACCTACATACTTGTCGATCATCAGGCGGGCGGGATTGAGCAGCAGGAACCCGTAATTCATCACATCCGCCGGTATGTTGCCGAACGTGTCCACGAGCCGATCCGCGTCGACGTGCTTCATCCAGACATGCAACAGGCCCTTGTCCGTATCGAAATGGGTAGGGGTGACGGTGGTGACCAGGTTTTTCACCTTTTCGGGATGCAGCGCCGAGTAGATGACGGAAAAGGTCCCGCCCATGCAGATCGCCATGATGTTGATCTTGTCGACCCCGTGCCGGTCCCGGATAAAATCCACCACGTTGTCCAGGTAGCCGTTGATGTAGTCGTCGAACCCGAGAAACCGATCCTTGCGGCTGGGGTAGCCCCACTCGATCATGTACTGGTCCAATCCGAACTGCCTGAAGGTTTGGACCACGCTTCTCCCCGGCTGAAGGTCGAGCATGGTTTCACGGTTGATGAGCGCGTAAACGATCAGCAGCGGCGTCCGGTATCGAGGCTCCTCGGGTTTGTAGTACTTCAGCTTCAGCCGGTCCTCCCGGTAGACCACTTCGTACGGAGTCGCGGCGATGGCGGTATCCAGATCGTCCAACAGCACTTCGGACGCCTTCCGGGCACGCGTCTGGATCTTCTCCGCGTCCTCGGTCATTTTCGAGAGAATCAAATCGACCGGTATCTTGAATTGGCTCATAGTCTTCCCCCGCATCTCGATGCTGATTTTAAGGCCGGAAGCTCAAAGAACGCCGGCTCAGTTCGATTGCTTTTCCAGTTGGCGAATTCGCTTTTTCAGTTCGTAGATTTCCCGTGACATGTCATCGATGTCCGATTGGCTGGGGATGGGTAGGCCGCTCATGAAGTCTTCCAGCACCTTGTTTTTGGCCTCTGAAAATCCCGAAAGGGCGTCCAGGGTGTTCGACAAAACCTGATGGTATGCCGGAGACTGGTACAGGGTCATGTAATGGCCTTCCAGAACCTTGATCCACTCCGAGTAGAGCGCTCTCGGATCCTCCGGCAGGGTTCCCTGATCGGCCATTTCACGAACTTTTTCCTTCATGACTTCGTAGGATCGATTGAGCGGAAGGCAGAGCATTCTGACGAATTCGGCCATGGCTGCCTGATGGATGTTGTACTGGTCGAGCGCGTGGTTCAGGTGTTCCTGGTAGGAGCGTGTGAGACCCAGCTGGGGGATCTGGAAAAACTTGCGGAACTCCTTTTCGTAGATCTCGGCCCAGGCCTTGAAGAGGTTCTCGTCGATGTCATCGAATGAATAGGCCTCGGTGGTCTTTCCGATTCGTCCGGTGAGTTCCATCCATTTCTGGTGAAGCTGAAGAAACCCGCCGAACGTTCCCTGCGCCAGTTTGAAAATCATCTGAGGCGCGGCGCCTGCGGTTTTCAATAGCGGTTCGACGGCTTCCGGGTCCGATATCACGGACTGAAGAAATTCCCAGTTCTTCAGGGCGGTCTCCATTGCCGCCGAGGCACTTTTGAACGAATCCGGGTCCTTTGCCTTTGGTGCAAAAGCCGTTTCCATGGGCTTCATCCAAACGTTCTGCATTCCGCCCCAGAAATCCGTGAGAGATTTCATCCATGTTTCCATCACTTCGTCCATTCCTGGCGATTCTGCCTTTTTTTCACTCATGGATCACCTCGTAGCAGGTTGACAGGCTGAGGATACATTGCGCCTTCGCGCCGGAGCGGCGGAGGCTTCAACGGCGGATGGAATTGAAGCGGGTTCGGCCGGGAAATGCTTCCCGGCGGGATGCCCTTCACGGGACAGCCCGAACCGCACGAGCTGCTGGACTTTATGGCTTCGGTTATTCAGGTAGAGGAGCAGCAGGAGGATGGTGACGTCGATTCAGCCGTCATCGGAACAGAGGGGAAACCACCACAAGTCAAGCCCCCGGTTTGAAGGCTTCGTTTTCCCATCTTGAAGATGCTGTGTGCGCGCGAGCCCGAACGCGCTCGAACCCGGCAGCGTTTCATTATTGATCGCATGTCCTGCGTCCGAAGACAAATGTTTTCTTGCCGGGATTCGAAATACCGAAAGGGCGGGTTTTCCCGAAAACCCCCGTTTTCCGCCAGAATGCCAGGCACCCGGCTCAGGGTTCAGCGAGCCGGACCCGGGTGAAGGCCCGTTCCGGCAATCCGACGGCCTCGGGCAAACTCGCGGCGAATCCGGGAGTGCCGATGCGGTGGAGCAAAACAGCCGGCGTGTCGAGGCCTGCACCGTCCAGGTGGGTGAGATACACCCGGGTGTAAGGTGAATCGTCCGGCTTCGATGAGAACACCATCCACCGCCCGTTGGGGGAGAAACTGTGCCAGGAATTCAATTCGGGTCGATTGCAGGTCATCGTCCGCGCGATTCCGCCGCTGGACGGAAGAATCATCAGCCGGCTTCCCGGCTGCGAAACCAGTCCGGAATCGCTCTGGCAGAAGACGATCCACCGCCCGTCCGGCGTATATCGAGGGAAGTAATTGCTCTTGCCGTTGCTGCCCGCGCCGGTCAGAGGCTTCGCCGTTCCTCCGGCACCATGGTTGAACGGTACCTGCCACAGGTCGAACCGCATGGGGTATTTTCGATTCAGGGTGTGGATATTCTCGCCAGGCGCCGCATCCAGCAGGTTTTGATCTCCCAGTGCGGCCCACAGGCCCTCCGAGGCCGTGCCGCGCGCGTAGGTGATGGTTTCGCCGTCGGGGCTCCACGCCGGACTCGTCTGCACGACGCTTGGCTCGTCCGCCCCGGCGAGCGGCCGGATCCTGCCGGTCAGTCGCGAGTAGTAGACCAGATGCCCGCTGAGGGGGAAAAACAACTGGGAATAGGCCGGATCGTCGATGCGAACCAGAAATGGGCGTTCCTTGACCGTGGCCATGACGTAGTCCCCGCCGGGTGAGATCTTTGCGAACAGCCCCCTGCTGATGCCGCCCTGACCCGGCAGGTAATCGTTCCATGAGAAGACGTCGGATTTC
Source organism: Desulfobacterales bacterium (assembly GCA_049366795.1). GTDB lineage: Bacteria > Desulfobacterota > Desulfobacteria > Desulfobacterales > UBA5852 > CALNZV01. The sequence goes on along the minus strand of JBMNCP010000108.1, from coordinate 9,006 downwards.
CGAAGGTCCATCCTGTCGGAGACGCCGGCCGAGATATAGCCGCCACGGTCCCCGCGGTAATCGATGTCGAGCCCGAAGGTGGATCCGTCGCGGGAAAAGGTGTGGCAGTTCGCGCAATACTGCAGGCCCGTCATGACGGTCCGCGGCGGTGTCTGAGCATTTGGGGAAAAGGAGCGCCATCGGAAGCGATCCACGTTACGCTCCGCGAACCGGAACGGGACAGGAATTTCCTGGTAGATCACCCTCGCGTCCAGCGGCTCGCGGGAAACGATAAACGAAACCTTTCCCCGGGTCGCAGCCTGATCTCCGATCAGGTGCGTGATCGACATTTCGAGAGGCTGCCCCGGGGCAAGGCCCTTGATGCGTTCCCAGTCCTCCCTCGATGGCACCCAGGGGTTGTTGAAGGCGGCAAGATGCAAAGGACCTTGTCGGCTGGGGGGCGACAATTCGATCAGCCATCGCCCGTCTTCAGGCCCGTTCCATTGGAAGAGAGGGGCAGCCAGGTCGGCCGGGTAGACGGCGCCGTCAGGGGGCTCCGTGACGACCATGCCTGCCGGGGGGTGCGCGTCGTTCATCGTCGACCGCATCTCAAGGGGTGCCCTGCGGCTTCCATTCCCGGCACCAGACCGCTCCAGACTTCCGCAGGCCGCTGTCAGAACCGCTACCGACAGCAGAATCACCGGGATGACGATCCACTCGTATCCGGTTTCATTCCGATTTTTCATAGGTTGCCACCTAAAGGTCGGTCGACTCCTTTTCGCGAGGGGTTCCTTCACCGTCCGCCGAGGGGAGCGTGCACCGCTCTTATGAATTCGAATCCAGTTTCGCCCCATGCCGCCTCGATCGGACAGCACGCGTTCCGCCTGTCTTGAACCCCTCACAGGGCCTGGGCATGTGGGCTAATATCCGCCGCCACCGCCACCGCCACCGTCTCCTCCTCCTCCCTCGTCAGGGGAGGGACCCGTCAAGGCGTTTTCGATCTCTCGAATCTCCTGCTTCTTTCGCTCGATATACTTCTGGAGGGTTCTCTGCTGGGCCTTGCCTTCCGCAATCTTGGCCAGGTGCTCAGCAATCTCGGTGGTAAACCCCTGGTTTTGATTGTAGGATTCGTGAAAACCCACGATGTCGTCGATCTCATCCTTGGTGTAGATTCCGGCCAGCTCATATTCCTTCCGGAGCTTGTTGGCGTCCAGCGTCCAACCACCGTTGGGCCTGTGGGTTACCGGGCCCGCAATGGTCACCAGCCCGGATGGATCGGACTTTACCTTTCCGATCTTGGGTACCGTGCTGGTGACCGACTGCGCCAGCTGGGCTTTGGCTGTGCCGATTTCCGATTCGATGATATTTTCGAGTTCCTGGAGGTTTTTGAGCTCTTTTTCTTTCTGCTTCCTGGAGTTCTCGAGCTGCTGCGCGGCGTCCGCGATCGAGGCGGCTCTCAGGTCGGTGGATCCGAGGACCAGCACCAGCATCAGCAAGGCAATCAATGGCAGTATCCGTATTCTGATCATCGGCGGCCTCCTACATCCGGCGTTGCATCGGGTCGAAAACGATCCGGCCGTAAAGATGCCGCATCAAAACCACGTTGATGCGGCCGTTGACGTCGACACCCCGGTCTTTCTGAAAGTTTCTGACGGCGGCGGCGGTGCCGGGGCCGTCGATTCCGTCGACGCGACCCTTGTAATACCCCAGCGCCCGCAAACCGGTCTGCGCCCGCTTGACGCGGTTGCGGCGCTCCTGCTTTTCGCTGATAGGCCTTGGAGTTCCGGCCTGGGAGAGAAACTGCGGATTCTGCCATTCAAGGGGAACCCATTCTCCGTGCTGGGCGGCCTCTCCGTACCAGTAGGCCGCCGTTTCCGGGTTGCGCGCTGCGCCGCTCCCCGTCAAATACACTTGCCCGAGAACCAGCATGGCCAAGCTGTCTCCGCCGGCCGCGGCGCTTTCCAGGTACCGGACCGCCTGCTGGGGGTCCCGTTTCCGGTCGAACTCGCCATTCAGAAGATAGACCGCCAGGTCCCGTGCCGCCTCGGGATGATCCTGGGTGGCGGCTTTTTCCAGCCATTGCATGCCTTCCGCGGTGTCGGCCTGAATCCCGTCGCCGAACAGCAGCATCTGGGCTACCGTATACTGGGACTCTGCCAGGCCATTCTGGGCCGATTGAAAATACAGGTCAAAGGCCTGCCGCTTCTGGTCCGCCTCGTAAAGCCGGTTCGCCCTGAAACTGTAGTACTGGCTCGTGACCGTGTTGACACAGCCGCACCAGAAGAGCAGGCACCCCAACAACGCGACGCCGGTCACCTTCGATTTCCAATTCAAGTATCCTTCTCCTTTCCCGAATGAGTCCTGTGCGATTTTCCGGACGCCCAACGAACCGGGAGCCGGAATCCCCGAAGCGGTCCAAAGGCTTCGGGCGATCGATCAAGCTTTCAGCGGCAATCGTTCCTGAGATTTGACGATGAAATGTTTTTCGTTGGCGGAAGAATCCCGCCCGAGGAGGTCTGAAATGCTTATCGGCCCATGTCTCAGTACCCTTGAGGAACCGTGACGTCTCTGTTTTCGAGCCGGCCGGAATAAGGTGGGGCCGCAGATTTCACCGAACGGAGCATTATTCCATCCGGTGCTTGAACAGCCACATGGCGCAGACCAGGGTCACCAGGGCGATGGCAGCCATCGGAACGGTGTTGGCCAGGACGTCCGAAAACGGCATGTCCTTCAGAAAAATTCCCCGCACGATGACGAGAAACCAGCGCAGGGGGTTGGCGGCGGTGAGCCGCTGAAGCCAGAGCGGCATGTTTTCGATGGGTGTTGCGAACCCGGAGAGCAGGACGGCGGGCGGCATGAACATGAAGGCCCCCAGAATGGCCTGCTGCTGGGTAAGCGACAGGGAGCTGATGAACAGACCGATGCCGATGATGGACATGAGAAAAATGACGACGGAGCCGAACAGCATCGCGGTCGACCCCTGGAACGGAATCCGGAATCCGAAGACCGCGATGGCCAGCAGCAGGAGGACGGCGCCGAGAGAGAGGACCAGGGCCGGAAGCGCCTTTCCGATCAGGATCTCGACGGGTCTGAGCGGAGATACCAAAAGCTGTTCGAACGTGCCCATCTCCCTTTCCCGGGCAACGGCAAGGGAGGTCAGCAGCAGGCAGACGACGGTGGTCAGTATGCAGATCAGGCTCGGTACCGTGTACCAGATGAATTCCAGGTTCGGGTTGAACCAGTGGCGGATGAGCAGGTCGATCCCCGCGGGTGCGGTCCCGGGCCCACCCGTGTCCACGCCGAAGCGGCTGAGAATCTGCTGGGCATAGCCCCGGACGATCTGGGCGGTGTTGGTCCTGCGTCCGTCGAGCAGCAGCTGAACGGAAGCCCGGTTGCCGGAGAGGAGGTTCCGGGAGAAATCCAGTGGGATTACCAGCACGGCCAGGGCCCGCTGTTCGTCCAGGACGGGCTGGATCTCGCCGCGCCCGTCGAGCCGGAGGATCCCGTCGAAGTTGCCGGCGTTTTCGAACCGCTGAACCAGCTCATAGCCGGACTGCCCGTGGTCGAGATTCAGCACGGCCAGCCGGACGTTTTTCGCTTCCTGGGTCATGGCAAAGGAGAACACCAAAATCTGGATGATGGGCGGGCCGATCAGAACGGCCCGCGCCTTGGGATCCCGGAGCGCGTTCAGCAATTCCTTGACGACGAGGGATTTCACACGGGTCAGCATGGCGGCTCATTCCAGTCGGTCGGGTGTTTTCCTGAGCGTCAGCAGGAACATCACCAGTGCGATGGCCAGCAGGACCAAAGTGTTCGGAACCAGCAGCGGCCAGACGTCGCCGGCCATGAATATCGTCTGGAGGTTCGTCACCAAATACCGGGCCGGGATGATCCGGGTCATCTGACGGATCATCCAGGGCATCGAGGCAATTTCGAAGATAAAGCCGGAAAGAATGAATGCCGGCAAAAATCCGGTGACCAGGGCGATCTGCGAGGCGACGAACTGGTTCCTGGCGATGGTCGAAATCAGAAAGCCCTGGCCCAGGGCCGCCAGCAGGAAGGAAGCGGAAACCATGACCAGCGCGGCCACCGAGCCCAGGAAAGGGATGCCGAAGAGAAAGACGCTGATGCCGGTGCAGACGGCCATGGAGGCCATCCCGAGGATAAAATAAGGCACCAGCTTTCCGATGATGATCTCGACGGGCCCCAGCGGGGTGGCCAGCAGCGATTCCATGGTCCCCCGCTCCCACTCCCGCGCCACGACCAGGGCGGTCAGAAGCGTTCCGATGATGGCCATGATGATGGCCAGTGATCCCGGCACCAGGGTATGGCGGCTGTCGAGCTCCGGGTTGTAGAAAAAGCGCGACGCCATTTCGATTCGCGGCAAGGCCGTGCGGCCTTCCGAGAGACCCCGCCCGCTCGACCAGGTCAGAATCGTCCCCTGGACATAGTTGGCGACGTAGTTGGCGGTGTTGGTTTCGCTCCCGTCCGTGAGGAGCTGGACGGCCGGAGCTTCCAGGGATCGAAGCCGGGCCCCGAAATCCTGCGGGATGACGATCACGCCACGCAGCCGGCCGCTGACCAGATCCGCCTTCAGGTCGTTGCGGTTAAGGGCGGTCTTCGCTTCGAAGAAGGGCGTGGCATGAAAAGCGGCGGCCAGGCTGCGGGCCTCCGGCCCCAGGTCATCCAGCACGATTCCCAGCCGAAGCCCCCTGGCGTCCAGGGAAACGCCGTAACCGAACAGAAACAGCAGGATCATCGGCAGGACGAAGGCGATCAGGATGCTGCTCGGGTCCCGGACCACCTGGAGGCCTTCCTTGACCATGAGGGCTTTGAGCCGCCTAAGGCGGGCGATGCGACGGCGGGTGACGGTTGATTTCATGCGCGGCTTTCAGACGGCTCCCATTGACGGATCAGGGCTATGAAGGCGTCCTCGAGGGACGGTTCGGGGAGTGATTCGGAACGGACGCCCGCCTTCAGGGCATCGGGCGATCCTTCGGCAATTTTTCTTCCCTGGTAGATGAGACCGATACGGTCGCAGTACTCGGCCTCGTCCATGAAGTGGGTCGTGACCAGCACGGTCACGCCCTTCTCGACCAGGCCATTGATGTGTCCCCAGAATTCGCGCCGGGTGATGGGGTCGACTCCCGAGGTGGGTTCGTCGAGAAACAAGACGTCGGGCCGATGCATCACCGCGCAGGCCAGGGCCAGCCGCTGTTGGAATCCCAGGGGAAGCTCCCTGGCGGATGCGTCGAGAAACGGACCGAGATCGAAAATCTCCGCCATGCCCGATGTCGCCTCGCGCTGCTCCCGTCCCCTCAGGCCGTAGACGCCGGAGAAGAAGTCGAGGTTCTGGCGCACGGAAAGATCGCCGTAGAGAGAAAACTTCTGGGCCATGTAACCCAGCCTGGACCGGGCGTCCGCCGCGGCATGCCGGAGGTGGAGCCCGGCCACGAAGCCTTCTCCGGCGGAAGGTTTGAGCAGACCGCACATCATCTTGAAGGTCGTGCTCTTGCCGGCGCCGTTGGGGCCCAGGAGACCGAAGATCTCCCCCCGCCGGATGACGAAGCTGTTGTTCTCGACGGCGGTGAATTTCCCGAACCGCTTGGTCAGGCCCCGGGCCTCGACGGCCGGCCGGCCGTCATCCTTTATGGCCGGCATCCGCCTCGCAAGCGCGGATGCCGTTCCCGAACCGCCGCCCAGCATGTCGACAAAGGCATCCTCGAACCGGGGCGGGGCCGCGTCGATTCGCACATCGCGGGGCTGGTCGTCCAGGGCCGGGAGGTCCGCGCTTTCTGCGAGCACGATCCGGACGGCCCGCCCCTGAATCACACCGTCACGGACGCCCGGCTGCTGAAGAATCCGTGACAGAAACCTCCTCCGATCCGTGTCCGGGACGCCCCGCACCTGGAAGACCCTGCCTTCGACGCGGCGGGTCAGCTCCCCTGGAGGCCCGCTGAAGAGGAGGCGGCCGGCGTTGAGCAGAAGAACGTCGTCGCATTGTTCGGCCTCGTCGAGATAGGCGGTGCTCCAGACGATGGTGGTGTCCGGCGAGATCAGGTCGCGCACCATGCGCCAGAGCTCGCGCCGGCTGACGGGGTCGACGCCCACGCTGGGTTCGTCCAACAGGAGCAGCCTGGGCTTCTGGATCAGGGCACAGGCAAGCCCCAGCTTCTGCTTCATTCCTCCGGACAACCGGCGGGCCAGGCGCGTGGTAAACGGCGCGAGACCCGTGAATTCCAGCAGGCGCGAAAAGGTTTCATCGCGGTCCCCACCCACGACATCGCGAAGGTCCGCGTAGAGCCTCAGGTTCTCGACGACGGAAAGCTCCTCATAGAGGCCGAAATGCTGGGGCATATACCCCAAAATCCGGTGAAGCTCGGACGTGCCGTTGCCCGACTCCAGGCCGTCGATCCGGACGATTCCCTCCGAAGGGCGGAGAAGCCCCGCCACGATGCGGAGGAGGGTGGTCTTGCCGGAACCGTCCGGCCCGACCAGGCCCGTGATCCGGCCCGGATGTATTTCCGCGTCGATCCCAGCGAGCGCGGGCGAGGCGGCGTGTTCGAACATCTTGGCCAGCCGACTGATGACGATCATGGCTGCATCTTTCCGCCGCCGCGGGAGGGAGGTTCCGCGTCCGTGTCCAGACGAACGGTCACCGGCATCCCCTGCCGCAGACCCTCGTCCGGATTGTCGGCCACGACCCGAAGTCGATACACGAGATCTGTTCTCAGTCGCGGGGTTTCGACGTTTTTGGGGGTGAACTCGGCCTCGGGGGAGATGAATCCCACGCGGCCGCGATAGGGGCGGTCGGGCCGGGTGTCGGTGAGGATTTCGGCCGGCATGCCAGGCCAGATGCGGCCCAGGTCCGGTTCGGAGACATAGGCGCGGACCCAGACAGGGTCCCTGAGGGAAAGCGTGGCGATCGTTTGGCCCGCTGCCACGACTGCTCCGGGTTCTTCGACGCGGGTCAGCAGGATGCCGCCGGAAGGCGCTTTCAGCTCCGTATCCGTCAGTCGGATGGCCGCCCGCTCCAGGTTCGCCTCGGCTTCGGCCCGTCTTGCCCGGGCGGCGTCGATATCTTCACGGCGAAAGCCCTCGAGCGCCAGGGCCAGCGCCTCCCGCACACTTTGGAGTTGCGCCCGTGCTTCATCCCGTCGGGCCTTGACGTTGTCCAGCGTCTGCTCGGGCACGGAACCCGGAACGAGGGGCTTGAGCCGGTTGTATTCCAGCTCGAGGGTTTTCAGGGAGGCCTGCCGCTCGGCGATCAGGGCCCGTGCCTGAACGATCTCCTGCGGCCTGGTTCCATTGACGAGGCGTTCGAGTTCGGCGGCGGCGGCGTCCCGGGAGGCGGCAGCCATGGCCAATTCCGTCTCATATGGCGTCTTGTCCAAGACAGCGACGGTTTCCCCCTTTCGGACGAGGTCGCCCTCCTCGAACGGGATTTCCGCAATCCGCCCCGAAACGCGGAACCCCAGGTTCACCCTGCGGATGTCCACGTTGCCATAGAGGACGAGACGGTCGTTTTCGCCGGTTTCGCCTCTTCGGTTGAACAGGCGGTACCCACCGATGCCCAGGGCAACGACCATCAACCCCACCGCCACCATGATCGCTCTTTTCTTCATGATGATTCCATCAATGTTCCATGGACTGTGTTGCCCGATCTCGCCCGCCGGCCGGGGCCTGGGCGTCTGTCTTGACGCGTGGGTCAGACACCCGGGCCGAGTGCAGCGAAGGTCTGTTGAACCACGAGTTCCCGAATTTCCCGTATTTCCTCGTCGCTGTATCCCTCGATGCCGAGACGCCTGACGATGGTTTCCCTTCCTGCCCGAAAGATCAGGATCTGACCGATGCACATGAATGCCTTGAGGATGCGGCTGCGTTCATCGGCTTCTCCCGTGATCGCACCGAAAAGCTTCGCCAGGGCTCCGAGAACGCGCTGCATGACCCTGGGATAGATCAGGTCGAAGGCAGGGGTGGGAGCCATCTGCTCCCGTAGGATGATTCGAGCGAACCCGACCATCTCCGGATTTCCGCAGATGACATCGACCAGGGTGGAAAGTAAGGTCCTGAGGAGATCCCGTGCGGCTTCGGGCGTCAGATCATCCCCGGGAAGCTCTCGGATCCGTTCCAGAAACGGGGACAGATAGGCGGAAAGGACCTCGGCGATATGCTCGACCGTTGCGCGATACAACCCTTCCTTGCCCTGGAAGTAATACGGGATCGCGGACAGGTTGACCTGCGCCTTCTCCGCCAGCATTCGGGTCGTCGTGGCATTGAAGCCGTTTTCCGCGAAAATTTCGATGCCGGCCTGGATCAGCCGCTCCCGGGCATCCTGTCTGCCTTCTCCTGATGACATGCTTTGGTTTCCTCTGTTATTTCGATCGAAATAAATCAATCGAACGATTAAGTCAATCGATTGAACGATACTCGAGACGTATTCGATCGAATTCGAAGCGGAGTCTGTTCGCGGAGGAGAAAGGGATGCGGTACCGGTCCGGGAAGGGCCGGGCGGATGGGTATCAGGTCGTCAGGATCGGTTCATCTTCAAATCGGAACGGCGCCACAATCGACACGGATCGTTTCGGTCTACGTGGAGCCCCTGACGTCGTTGCCTCCATTCGGGCCCTTGTACCAGCAAGCCCGCTCGTCACCTGGCCGGCGTTTCTCCCGGCAGGCAACCACATCCTCGAATTTGATGGCATCGGTTTCGTCTTCGATGTTGACGAGCCAATCGCCTCGTCTCTTGTAGGTCACCCGAAGGTTGAGATCGTTGTCCCAGCAGACCAGGTAGTAGCGGCCATGCAGATGGTAAAGCTTGCATTCGTTCATTCGGTCTCGTTCGCCTCGTCGGACGCCCGCCGGTGAAGAGCCGTGCGGATCGGCGGATCCGCCATTCCTGCGCTGGCGGGCGTCCATGCTGAAAAAAGGGGGAAAGCCGGTGATTGTCTGTCCTTTCCGGGATGTTTAGTTGTAAGCGTTCACAGGGTAGTTTTTGATTGAGCTGAAGGCAACTTCGTTTCAGAT
>JBMNCP010000107.1:0-1384 GCA_049366795.1 Desulfobacterales bacterium | reverse complement strand
CATGTACGACGAGAACCTGTTCAGAAGCCTGTCCATGGATGGGGCGCCGAAGATCGTGACGCCGCCGCCGGGACCGAAATCGCAGGAGATCCTTGACTACCAGTTCAAGAACGAGAGCTCCGCCGTGTCCTACTCGCGGGGGATGCCCATGGCGCTGGCGCGAGGCAGGGGGGCGACCCTGGAAGACGTGGACGGGAACGTCTACATCGACATGTTTTCCGGGGCGGGCGTCATGGCCCTGGGGCACGCCCACCCGGAGGTCCTCAAGGCCGCTCACGATCAGATCGACAAGGTGACCCACACCCTGGACATCCCCACGCCGACGCGGCGGAAGATGGTGGAGGCCCTGAAGCGGGTGCTCCCGAAGGAGCTCAGCCGGGTCTTTTTCGGCGGTCCCACCGGATCCGACGCCGTCGAGCAGGCGCTGAAGCTTGCCAAGTACAACACGGGCCGCTACGGGATCATCGCCTTCGACGGGGCCTATCACGGCATGACCGGCGCCGCCCTCGCGGTGACCTCCGACAGGGGGCACAAGGACGGTCTTGGGCCGCTGGTTCCGGGCGTGCAGTTTCTGCCTTTTCCCTACCGGTACCGGAACCCCTTCGGCTGCCCCGACGACCGCGTCGACGACCAGGCGGCGGATTACCTGGAGCGGGTGCTCGAGGACTCCCACTCGGGTGTCTCCAAGCCGGCGGCGGTGATTCTGGAAGCCGTGCAGGGGGAAGGCGGGACCATCATCCCGTCGCCGAAGTTCCTGCAGCGGGTTAGGGAGATCACCGAAGCCCACGGCGTGCTTCTGATCTGCGACGAGATCCAGGCGGGCCTTGGCCGGACGGGCAAGATGTTCGCCTTCGAGCACGCCGGGATCGTCCCCGACATCGTGACCATCAGCAAGGCGTTGGGCGGGGTGGGCTTTCCCATATCGGCGATTGCCTACCGGGAGGAGCTCAATACCTGGCCGCCCGGACTGAGCATCGGGACCTTCCGTGGAAACATGGTGGCCTATGCCGCCGGAGCGGTGGGCCTCGACTGGATGGTGGAGCACAAGGTGGCGGAGCGAGCCGCGGCTTTGGGCGAGAAGATGATGCCCAGGCTCAAGGAGATGGAGGCGGGATCGGGGATTATCGGCGAGGCCCGCGGGATCGGCCTCATGATCGCCATGGAGATGGTGGAGGACAAGAAGACGAAAAAGCCGGCTCCGGACCTGGCGAAGAAGGTCCGCAAGTACGGGCACCAGCGGGGCGTCATGATCGAGGTGGGCGGCCACCACGGAAACGTGGCCCGGCTTCTGCCGCCTCTGGTGATCCCGGAGGACTATCTCGTGAAGGGGATCGACATCCTCTACGGTGTCATCAGGGACCTGGAAGCGGGCAAGCTGGAATAA
>JBMNCP010000106.1:0-32145 GCA_049366795.1 Desulfobacterales bacterium | reverse complement strand
GAGCAGCGAGTCGAAAGCAGCGAGTAGAAAGCAACGAGTCGCGAGTAGCGAGTCGAAAGCAGCGAGTAGAAAGGCTAAAGGCTAAAGGCGAAAGGCTCGCGAAGCCGCCTACTTCGTTCCCATGCTCCTGCGTGGGAACGCTCTTGTCACGCTAACGGATTGCGCAGTTTTCCCCCAACCCAACCGCTTCGATATCGAAATCGAAATCGAAATCGGGATCGAAATCGAAAACCCACCGCAAGCCAACACCGATCGTACTCGTACTCAGCCCCAACGGGCGGTGCGCGTAGCTGAGCAGCGAGCAGCGAGTCGAAAGCAGCGAGTAGAAAGCAACGAGTCGCGAGTAGAAAGGCTAAAGGCTAAAGGCGAAAGGCTCGAGGCCGCCTACTTCGTTCCCATGCTTCTGCGTGGGAACGCTCCCGCCACGCTAACGGATTGCGCAGGTTTTCCCCCAATCCAACCGCTTCGATATCGAAATCGAAATCGGGATCGGGATCGAAATCGAAAAAGTTCCTATAGAATAGGACAGGCAACAGCCGCGTACGAAAACGAGCACGAGTACGCCCGCCAGGATATGGAGGGTCCAGCGCGTCGAGATCGCTAACTCGTCAGACAGTTCGCCTGGCGTATAAACCTTTTTTCGTCTTTCGACTCGCTACTTTGATCTCGTTGCTCGCTGCTCGCAATTTTGCCCCTCGCCTGGATCCCTCTCCAGCGGCAGGGAAGGGAAGCTCACTTGGATGTTCATGGGCATTCGACACCATCCAACCTTGACGGCATCGCCGGGTCCGGGATACATCCCGTGACATCGACCCCCAACCGAATCGCAATCGACGGATACTTCGGGACACCTTGACCTCTCTGATTCTACACACCAGCAATCGTCTGGAACGGCTTCTGGAAACGCTGGCCGAGACGGTGATCGAGCCGCTTTCCGATCCCTTCGATCCGGAAATCGTCCTGGTCCAGAGCCGGGGCATGGAGCGGTGGGTGACCATGGGACTCGCCGCGCGGCTCGGCATATGCGTCAACCTTTCCTGTCCCTTCCCTAAGGTTTTCGTAGACGGCCTGGTCAGGGGACTGGTCGCCGACACCCCCGAACATTCCCCTTTCGAGCGAGGAGCGCTGTCCTTCAGGATCCTGAATCTTCTGTCCATGCCCGAAGACGTGCCTCCTTCTTTGACGGCCTACCTCCAGCTCGATCCCGGCGGGCTCAAGCGCTATCAGCTGGCCGTGCGGATTGCGGACTGCTTCGACCAGTACCAGGTCTACCGGCCTGACATGATTCTCCGCTGGAGCGGCGGCCCGGCCGGCGACGACCCCGACGAGGACTGGCAGAGGGAGTTGTGGCGCCGCGTCGTGGAAGGCGCCGGCGCTCCGCACCGCACCGGGCTCTGCCGGCTCCTGGTGGATCGGCTTCGGTCCCGGGAGGAATTTCCGATCCGGCTGCCGGAGCGGTTGTCGGTTTTCGGCATTTCCTATTTGCCGCCGTTTTACTTCGATATTTTGGCAGCCATTGCCGACCGGATCCCGGTTCACCTGTTCCTTCTCAGCCCGACCCGGGAATTCTGGGGCGATATCGTGTCCGAAAAGGAAAAGCGCCGCATCCGATCCGCGAGCAGATCGCAGGGAGGCGATCTGCATCTGGACGCCGGCAATCCGATCGTGGGGTCGCTGGGCGGGCTCGGAAAATCGTTCTTCAGCCTGGCCGTTTCAAAGGATGCCGATATCATCGGCCGGTTCGATGCGCCCGGAAGAAGCTGTCTGCTGCACGCGGTGCAGCAGGACATCCTCGATCTTTCACCCCCTCCCGGCGCCTCCCGTCCTGATCCTGCCGGGAGCCTGCCTGAAGGGGTTCCACGGCCGGTAGACGGGTCGATCCAGGTCCATTTCTGCCACAGCCCGTTTCGGGAGACGGAAGTCCTTTACGACCAACTGGTCGCGCTTTTCGAGGAGCACCCGGACCTCGCGCCGTCGGACGTCATGGTCATGACGCCGGACATCGAGCGCTACACGCCATTTGTGAGGGCCGTCTTCGATTCCGAAACCGACCCGGCCCGCCGGATTCCCTATTCGATCGCCGACCGCGGCTTCCGCGATGAGTCTCGTCTGGCTGAGGAGTTCACAGGGCTTCTGAACCTCAGAAACGCGCGAATGACGGTCACCGAGGTGATGGGAGTGCTGGAAAGCGAAGGCATTCGAAGACGCTTCGAGCTGGAATCCCCTGATCTGGAAAGGATCTCCAACTGGATCCAGGCGGCCAGGATCCGATGGGGCGCCGACCGTGATGCCAAGGTGCGGCTGGGGCTTCCGGATGCCGACGAACATACCTGGGCGTTCGGGATCGACCGCCTCCTGCTGGGCTACGCCATGTTTGCGGAGGAAGAGGATTTCGAGTTCGCGGACCGCGTCCCGGCCGGCGGCGCCGAAGGAGGCGATGCGGCCGTCCTCGGGCGCTTCCTTCGGTTCCTCGAGTCGCTTTTCGAGTTCGCCCGCTCCCTGTCCGGGTCCCGCACGCTGAAAGAGTGGACGGAGCTTCTGAGCCGCGCCGTCGAGACCTTCTGGAAATTTCCGGAGCCGGAGGCGACCGTGACTCAGCGGCTGCGGGATTTTCTGAACGAGCTCGCCGCATCGCAAGCGGCTTCCGACTGCGGAATACCCGTCACCCTCGACGTGGTGAAGGCTTTCCTCGACGAGCGGATGGACGCCGAACGGCATCCCGGCGGGTTCATTTCCGGAGGCGTCACCTTCTGCGCGATGGTGCCGATGCGCAGCATCCCGGCGGAGGTGATCTGTCTGATCGGCCTCGACGGCGACCGGTTTCCGCGGGAGGATCGCTCACCAGGGTTCGACCTCATGGCGAAACGGCCACGACCGGAAGACCGCACCCGTCGAAACGACGACCGTTACCTGTTCCTGGAGTCCCTGTTGTCGGCGCGCCGGTGCTTCTATATCAGCTGCGTGGGGCAGAGCGTTCGGGACAACGCGGTGCTGCCCCCTTCGGTTCTCGTGAGCGAACTGCTCGACCATCTTGCCGAAGGATACGGGGTTTCGCGGGACGATTTGGTGGTCCGCCACCGGCTCCAGGGTTGGTCGAGCGCCTATTTCGACGGCGGTGCCCCTCGGCTTTTCAGTTATTCCCGGAGCCGCCTGGAGGCGGCACGCCGGCTGGGCGAGGCACGCCGCAGTCCCCGCCCGGTTCCGCCTTTCTGGGAGACGCCCTTGAGCGTCCCCGAACCGGAGTTGAAAGCCGTCGACCTCGATACCATCTCCCGTTTTTTTTCGAATCCCAGCCGTTTCTTCCTCCAGTGGCGCATCGGCGTCCACCTGCCGGGGGACCAGGAGGAGGAAGACCGCGAACCGTTCGATCTGGGAGGGCTCGAACGCTTCCATCTCGGAAACGAGCTGGTGGCGCTGGATGCGGAAACGACGGACCCGGAGGAGATTTACCGGCGAAGCCGTGGGCAGGGGGTTCTACCCCACGGCCAGCAAGGACGGATCGCATTCTATGATCTCTGGACCGAGGCCCGTCAAATGGCGGAGCGGGCCGGGCTGCTGGCCGGAGCCGACGCCGGTGACCCGGTCGAAGTGAACCTGCGTCTGGGAGATTTCACGGTTGCCGGCACCCTGACCGGCTGTCGGCGTGAGGGGCTTGCCATATTCCGTTACGGCAGGATGAACGCGGCGGTGCTGCTGTCCGCCTGGTTGAGGCACCTGGCGCTCTGCACGACCCGGCCGGATATCGCCTCGTCCGGCACCTGCGTGATCGCGCGCTTCGAGTCATTCCGCATGACGCCGGTCCCGGCGCCCGCCGAGTGTCTGCACGCAATGCTGGACCTCTACTGGCGCGGATTGAGGGAGCCCATCCCGCTTTATCCCGAAGCCTCGCTTGAATACGCGCGCCGGATCCTGACCCGCTCCGAGCCGCCTGAAACCGCCCTGGCCCGTGCAGCTTCCGTTTTTTCCGGCAACGACTTCCAGGCCGGTGATCGCGACGATCCTTACGTGGCTCTGTGCCTGCGGGGGCGGGAGGCGATCGACGCACGATTCGCGGAAACGGCCATCGAGGTGTTCCAACCCCTGCTGGCGCACCTGGAGCGGATTCCCTGAAACGGAGACAAGCCTTGCCCGTCATCACCCGCCTGAAAGTCGATCGCGCATCGCCGGGACGGATGCAGGTGACCGTCGACGACCGGCTTCGCCTCAGTCTTCCGATGCTGATGACCGCCGCCCTGGAAGTCGGAAAATCCCCGGAGCCGGAGGATCTGGAGCGGATGATCTGCGAGGACGCGCTGTTCAAGGCCCGTCGCGCCGCCCTGAAGGACCTGTCGGCCCGGCCGAGGAGCAGGGAGGAAATCCGGCGCCGGTTGAAGGCCGGAGGCTTTCCGGAATCCGTGGTGGAGGCGGTCCTTGATCGCCTGGCTTCGGAACGGTATATTGACGATTCGGCCTTTGCCCGGGAATGGGCAGCCTGGCGCAGTCGAAACCGCCCACGGAGCCGGCTGGCCGTCCGGGCGGAGCTCAAACGGAAAGGCGTGGCGGAATCCGCCATAACCGAGGCGCTCGAAGGGTGGGACGACGCGGCGCTGGCGCTCGCCTGCCTTGAGAAAAAATATCGGAAGCGGGCCGAACCCTGGACGGAGAAGGACCGCCGCTCCGCTTTCGATGCGCTCAGACGGAAGGGATTCTCGACGGGCACGGCCCTCGAGGCGATCGGACGCTACGAGGAGTGCCGCCGCTGCAATGAGGGGGATTGACAACGCCGCTGAACACCGGTAGGTCTTGCCGTCCGGAAGGCCGATCCTGCCGCGGGCAGGCCGGATCCAAAGGGTCGTCGACCCGAAGCTTGAGGGAAACGCCTTGATCGTATCCATGTCGATTTATATCGCGGCCGTTCTGGCCGCCAATTACACGGCAACGTGGTTCGTGCCGCTCCCGGTTTTCGGGATGGTCTCGGTGGGAACGCTGATTTTCGGCGTCACCTTCACCCAGCGGGACCGGGTCCACCGCTTCGGCAGGAAGCCGGTGTATGTCATGATCCTTCTCGCGGCGACCGGCATGGTGATGGAATCGCTGTTTCTGGGCGTGGAGTGGCGGATCATCCTCGCCTCCTTCATAGCCATCATTCTCAGTGAAACCGCCGACACCGAGATTTACCATCGGCTGCTGGACCGGTCCTGGCTGCAGCGGGTGGCCGGATCCAATCTGGTCAGCATCCCCCTGGACAGCATGCTTTTCAACCTGATTGCCTTCGCCGGGGTTTTTGCGCCGGGAATGCTGATCGCCGTCATTTTCGGGGAAATCGTCACCAAATTCGCCACCGGCTCGGCGGCGGCGCTGTGGCGGGCACCGGCATCGATCGAAAACAAGGCGCCGGCCGGCGTCGTCTGATCGGCCCTGTTCCAAAACAAGGAGAGTTCCGTGAATCCGTCCGATTTCCGAAAGCCGTCTTCAGAGCGGCGCGGCTCGCCGCGCATCGAGGTCGAGATCTGGGCGGAAGAACAATACGGGGGCGGCGTCTACTACCACCGGATCACCAACCTCAGCCGGGACGGGTTCTTCATCGAAAAGCGGCTTCCGTTCCCGGTCGGCTCCCGCGTCGAGGTGAAGATGGAACTGCCCGGGACCGGTGAACGCGTCGGCATTTTCGGAAAGGTGGTGGACAACTACAAGGATCCGCGCGCCAGGATCCTGGGGGCCGGAATCGCCTTTGTCGAGCTCGACGAAAAAACCCGGGACAAGATCGATTTGTACATCCGGCGCCTGAACGCCGGGACCGTCTGAGCAGAAGAGGGGGCGGCCTGCCCATGCCATGGGATCGACCCAGCAAGACTCGCCGGAAGAAGGATGCTCACGCCGCCCAGCGGGTGGGAGAGCGGTTGATGACGCTTTCCGAAGACCAGCTGCTGCGGATGGGCCTTCCCGAGGATCTCGTGGAGGCGGTCCGGTTCGCCAGGAACGTCCGGTCGCGAGGCGCACTTCGCCGCCAAATGCAGTTCATCGGTACCCTGATGCGGCGGGAGGATCCGGAACGCATCCGGACCCAAATCGAAAAGGTGCTGGTCCCGGACACGGAAAACCGGCGATTCCTCCGGTTCGTGGAAAACTGGAGGGAGCGCCTGGTGCATGGTGATCCGGACCAGCTCGAGCGCTTGCTGCGCCGCATCCCGGAAGAAAAGGACCGGGACCGGCTCCAAACCCTGGTTCGAAGCGCCCGGGAAACCGCCGACGAATCGTCGTCCAAGGCTTCCCGTTTGCTCTTTCGCCATCTTAGAACCCTGGCAGACTCACTTCCGTCCGTCGACGATTCCGTGCCAGTGCCACCGTTGCAGGAGGAGATGAATGCCGATCACGACGATTCTGAAGAAACCGGATAACTTCCCGATCCAGGCCTACCAGCGCCCATCGGATCCGAAACGGCTGAGGGAAACCCACGTCTCTTTCGACGGGAGCCCCCACAAGCACCCCCACGACCTCGAGAAGGTCGTCCTCGTCGCCGATCCCTTCAGCACCAACACCTTCTATTACGAATTCCTGAAGTCGGACATCTCGTTTGCCGAGGAACTTCCGAGCCTGATCAGTCCCGATCAGGCGGCGGCGACCATGGTCCGGATCTGGGTGAAGAAGGGCAGTATCGGCATCCGCTGCACTCCCTTCATGGTGGCGGATCTGCGCCGAAGGTAGAAGTCCTCCGGAACCGCCGGGCGCGGCCGCTGGAGGAAAAATGTCCGATGCCGCGAGCCTCCGGCGGTTTCGAAAATCAGAAGGCTCCCAGCTGGCAGTTCACGATTCTGATCTTCAGGGCCTCGCAGGCTTCCGCGAGCGAAAGCCGTTTGAGGCCCAGCGCCTCCGCAGCTTCCCAGGCATCGATGCAGCTCAGGCGTCCTTCGACCAGAACCGCGCGGATGCGCGCCTCGGTTTCGGGCGAGACGTTTTCGGCTGGTTGCGCGATCCGCTTGTTGGGGCGATAGCCGAACAGACCGAGCTGGCATCGGGCGATCCGGAAACCGATCAGATCCATGTTGCGGCCCACGTCCGCAGGCAACACGCCGAGTCTCCGGGCGATCCCGTGCGCGGCCGCGCAGGTGACCTCTCCGGATCGCGCGACTTCCTGAAGTGATGCTTCGATGCGAGGGTCCGGGGCGGCATCCCGGGGATGCTTGTTGCGAAAGTGCAGGTTCGGGTTTTCCGTCATCGGGCATCTCCTTTTTTTTCTCGACACCGCAGGGTGGGCCGGGGCCACTTCACGTTCATCCATGATTGATCGTTTAAAATCCCACAAATCATCGCCGGCCGCAATGGCCCGGCATCGAAGGCGCCGGCCGCCCCGGATTGACACCCCGAGCCGGTGTTGATAGGTTAGCGCGCGCCCGTCGTGCAGGGGCGGCCTGAAACCGGTGACGGACGATTCATCCCAGAGACTGCT
The DNA here is from genome assembly GCA_049366795.1 of Desulfobacterales bacterium. Lineage (GTDB taxonomy): Bacteria > Desulfobacterota > Desulfobacteria > Desulfobacterales > UBA5852 > CALNZV01. The sequence continues at coordinate 24,719 of JBMNCP010000106.1, read as the reverse complement.
GGACGCCTTCGGAGCCTGAACCCGATGAAAACCTTCATGCCTGAATTTCGATCGACCGAGGAGTTGGAAGCCTTCCAGCTGACGGGCCTCAAATGGACCGTCCGGCATGCCTACCAGGGCTCGGAAGCGTACCGGAGAAAATTCGACGACGCGGGTATCGACCCCGATGCGGTCCAGCGGCTTTCGGACCTTCACAAGCTGCCGTTTACGACCGCGGACGATCTCAGGGAGGGCTATCCATTTCCGCTGCGATGCGTTCCATTCGACCGGGTCGTCCGGATCCACTCGAGCAGCGGAACGACCGGTATGCGCAAGAACCTCTGCTACACGAGGAAGGACGTCGACGACTGGACTCATTTTTTCGCACGCGCATTCGAAATGGCCGGCGTCACCTCTGAAGACCGGGTTCAGATTGCCGTTGGCTACGGGGTCTGGACGGCGGGGGTGGGCTTTCAGTCCGCCTGTGAGGCGCTGGGTGCCATGGCGCTTCCCGCCGGTCCCGGAAACGTGGATCTTCAATGCCGGTTCCTGGTCGATCTCCAGTCGACGGTCTTCTGCTGCACGGCGTCCATGGGGTTGTTGATGGCCGAGGAGGTTCACCGGAGAGGCCTCGCGGACCGGATCCGTCTCAGGAAGGTGATTTACGGCTCGGAACGTTCCTCCCGATCGATGCGCCGGAAGATATCCGAACTGCTGGGCGGCGCCGAACTCTTCGACATCACCGGACTCACCGAACTGTACGGTCCGGGAACCGGTATCGAATGCCCGCACCATGACTGCATTCACTACTGGTCCGACTACTACATCCTGGAGATTATCGATCCGGAAACCCTCCTGCCGGTCCCCGAAGGCGAATGGGGCGAAATGGTCGTCACGACCCTGCGCAAGGAGGCGGTTCCGCTCATCCGCTATCGAACCCGGGACGTCACCCGCATCATCCCCGGCCCCTGCACCTGCGGCTCGATTCTCCCGAGGCACTCCCGGATCCTCGGAAGGACCGACGACATGTTCATATTCCGCGCCGTCAACATCTATCCATCTTCCATCGACAAAGTCATCTCGGAGATACCGGGCGTCGGGTCGGAGTTCCAGATCCATCTTTCCCGGGACGCAGCCGAAAGGGATGTCATGCGGCTGGTGGTCGAACGGGCGGAAGGAACAGGGCTCGAGGATCGAGAAGCGCTTGCGCAAAGGCTCCTGCGCCATGTCAAACGCCAACTCATGGTGACGCCCGAAGTCGAGGTGGTCGACTACGGAACGCTTCCCCGCTCCGAGAAAAAAAGCCAGCGCGTATTCGACAGCCGCCTCCAGGACTCCATTCTCTGACGCCGGAAGCCCGTAGACAGCAGCAGGTATCGCGGCATACGCTGGAGACCCCGGGACAGACCCCCTTTATGGGGGCTGCAAACCCATAGCCGACGGGATCAAACTGGTATGTCCTTCACGCCCCTGGATCTTGCCCGAACGCCCCTCGAGGGCAAGTGCCTGATCGAGGCCGGAGCCGGCACCGGGAAGACGTACACGATCGCGGGCATTTTCCTTCGGTTGATCCTGGAAGCGAACCTGCGGGTCGACCAGATCCTGGTCGTCACCTTTACCATTGCCGCCACCGCCGAGCTCAAAGATCGCATCCGTCGCCGGCTGGCATCGGCGCGCCACGCCTTCCAAACCGGCAAACCGGAAGACCCGCTGACGGCGGAGCTTTTCGACCGTAGCGGCGACCGGCAGGCCGATCTCCGAAAACTCCAGGCGGCGCTCACGGACTTCGACCGCAGCGCCGTTTACACCATTCACGGTTTCTGCCAGCACCTTCTGTTCGACCACGCATTTGAAACGGGAAGCCCCTTCGACCTCGAACTGCTCCCCGACGCCTCCGAGCTGATCCGCGAGGCCGCCGAGGATTTCTGGAGGAAGGAATTCTTCTCCGGGCCGCCGGAATGGCTCGTATTCGCGCGCCAGTCCCTCAAGAGCCCCGAAGCCCTGGCGGCGCTGTTTCGTGAAATCCGGAGTCCCGACAGGATCATCGTGCCGGAGGAGGACGGCAACGGGCCGGATCTGGAGGAAGCGCTCTCGGACTACCGGAAGCGAATGCGCCGCCTGCGGCCGCTTTGGGGAGAGGACAGGGAAGCCATCCGGCGCCTGCTGCTCGATCCGGGGCTCAAGGGCAACATCTACGGCACGCTCGCGACGGATAAAAAACCCGGGACCCGGAACGGCAAGCTGTCCTCGATCCTTCTGGAAATGGACCGCCTGCTGGATCCCCATCACCCGGGCTTTCCCCTGTTCGATCGATTCCCCCTCTTTACCTCCTCGAAAATCGACACATCGACCAAGATCGGTTCGGCTCCTCCGGACCACCCGTTTTTCGATGCCTGTCAGGATGTATTCGAAGGCTACGAGGCCCTGCGGATCCTCATGGCGCGGCGGCTGGTGCGGCTCAAGCGCCGATTCCTGGAAACGGCGGCGACCCATGTCCGCCGGCGAAAGCTTCGGGATCACGTTCTCTGCTTCGACGACCTGCTGCTGAGGGTTCGGGCGGCGCTGGCGGGAAGAGGCGGCGACCTTCTTGCCCGCGCCGTCCGGGAACGGCTTCATGCCGCCCTGGTGGATGAATTCCAGGATACGGACCCGGTTCAATATGAGATCTTTTCCCGGCTTTTCGGCGTGCGCGGCCGGCTGCTCTACATGATCGGGGATCCGAAGCAGGCCATTTACAGCTTTCGGGGCGCCGATCTTTTCTCCTACCTGAAGGCCGCCGCAGAGGCGGATCACCAGTTCACCCTGCTCACCAACTGGCGGTCGTCGCCGGCGCTCGTGCAGGCCGTCAACACGATTTTCTCGCGTGCACGGAATCCCTTTCTGTTTCGAAACATCGGGTTTTCTCCCGCGGTGCCGTGCCCGGATCCGCCGGCGTCCGTGGATGGGCCCGCCCTGGTCCTCTGGACATGGCCTGAGGCGTCGAAGAGTGAAAACGGAGCCGCTGTCAGAAAAAACGATGCCGTCGAGCGGATTTGCAGGGCCATTGCGGTGGAGATCCTCCGCCTGGTGCGTCCCGGAGACGGCACGGCCGGCGGATGCGTTTTCCGCCCCTGCGACATTGCCGTCCTGACGAGGACTCACGACCAGGCATATCGTGTCCGGCGCGCATTGACCCGGGTCGGCATTCCGTCGGTGCTCTACGATGCCGGCGGCGTCCTTCAGACGCACGAGGCCGTGGAATTGGAGCGGCTGCTGCGGGGGGTGGCCGAGCCCGGGAGCGACAGGGCCGTCCGCGCCGCGCTCAGCACCTCGCTCCTGGCCGTCGATGCACGCGATTTCGATTTTTCCGACGTCCCGCCCGAGGGATGGGAGGATCGGATCAGCCGGTTGTTCGAATACCACGAAGTCTGGAAACGGCAGGGCTTCATGCCGATGTTCCGTCTTCTGCTGGATCGGGAGGGAATTGCCTTCCGGCTGCTGGAGCAGGAGGAAGGGGAGAGAAGGCTGACCAATCTCATGCACCTGGCGGAGCTGCTGCACGCCGAAGGGACGCTGAGACGGCCGGGGCTGGCCGAGCTGATGAGGTGGTTCGGCGCCCAGCGGACCCGGTCCGGCACCCCGGAAGACGAGCAGCTCATCCGGCTCGAGAGCGACGCTTCCGCCGTGACGGTCGTCACCATCCACCGCAGCAAGGGGCTCGAATACGAAGTGGTGTTCAGCCCGTTTCTATGGGGCGGCTCCGAGCTGAGAGGGGCCGAGACGCCGATCTGCCATGATCCGGAAAATGATTATCTGCCGGTCATGGATCTGGGCTCCGACCACTTGGACCGCAACCGTTCCCTTGCCGAAATGGAACTGCTGGCGGAAAACCTGAGGCTCATGTACGTCGCCGTTACCCGCGCAGCCCGGAAGTGCTACATCGCCTGGGATCGCTTCAAGGGTGTCGAAACCTCCGCTCCCGCCTACCTGCTGCACCTGTCCCGCCGCATTGCAGCGGACCCCGCGCACGATGTCGCCGGCCGGATCCGCCAGGGCTTTCGAGACCTGGACGACGACGCCTTTCATGGGGATCTCGCCGAACTGGCCGGAGCGTCCGGCGGAACGATCGAGATCACGGAGTTGCCGTCGGATGCCGCAAGGTCCGCCTTACCGGAGCCGCTATCCGACGACAATCACCTCCGCGTCAGAAAGCGAACCCGTCGTGTTCTCCCCGCCTGGCAAATCTCGAGCTATTCCGCCCTCGCCGCCGCCCGTGGACGGGCAATGGATTTTGACATCGATCGGGACGGCATCGAAACGGGTACCGACGGTGCGGAAACACCGTCGGTACCCGCCGCCTCAACCGAATCTGCCAACCCGATCGGCGAGATTTCGGGTTTCCCGGCCGGAACGCGATCGGGACTCTTCTTTCACGAGATGCTCGAAAATATCGAATTCAAGGACGTATCCACGGAACGCATCGAATCGCTCGTTGCCGACGGCCTGAGGCGGCATGGACTGGAAGCCTCCTGGCAGGAGCCGGTTTGCAGGACTCTCCGGCACACCCTGCTGACCCCCCTGGAAGCGGAGGGACTGACATTCACCCTGTCGGAAGTCGCCCGGGAAAACCGATTGGCCGAGCTTGCGTTCACCTATCCGATGAACCCGTTGAAGGACGACGATCTGAAGCAGGTGTATCGGGATCACCCCGATTTTCCCGGCTTCCCGGCCATGAATGCGCGGCTTGAGGAGCTTTCCTTCTTCCTCAACGGGGGATTCATGAAAGGGTTCATCGATCTCGTCATCCGTCATTCGAATCGCTATTTCATTCTGGATTGGAAATCGAACCTGCTGGGAGAGGAGTACTCCGACTACAGCCGGCCGTCGATCGAGCGGGCCATGGGCGAATCGGGCTACTGCCTTCAGTACCACCTCTACACCGTGGCCCTGCACCGGTGGCTCGGATTCAGGGTTCCCGGGTATCGCTATCGTCGGGACTTCGGGGGCGTGTTCTATCTCTTCATCCGCGGGATGCATCCCAAACTCGGTTCGAGCAGCGGCGTGTTCTTCGATCGACCGGGGGAGGCCTTCATCGAGGCCCTGGACCGTGTCTTGACCCCCGGACCCGCGGCGGGAAGCCTGTGAAAGGAAACGATGGGACCGGCAGCAACCGATAAAGGCGATACCGGGAACCTGGTCGGCAAGCTGACCCAGGTCGGCTATTTCCCGGAACTGAGCCGCCATTTCATGAAGCTCGTCGACCGTCTCGAAGCGCCGGCCGACCCCTGCCTGCTGTTGGCGGCCGGCCTGGTCAGCAGGGCGGCCGGCGATGGTCATATCTGCCTGGACCTGCGTCAGGCGTTCCGCGGCGTCGTTGCCGAAACCGGTCCGGTCATCCAGGGGCGAAACTGGCCGGACCTCGAAGAATGGCGGAGTCGATTGCGGCGGAGCAGAACCGTCGGGTGCCCGGGTGACCGGCGCCCCCTGATCCTGGGTCCCGGGGACCGCCTCTACCTGCATCGCTATTTCACCTTCGAGACGCGCCTGGCGGACCATCTGATCCGGCGAACCTTGTCCCCGCCCCGTGATATCGACCGGGAGAGGCTCAGACGGAGCCTTTCCCGGCACTTTCCGCCCCTGAAGGGGGGGGAGACGGACTGGCAGAAGATGGCGGCCGTTTCAGCCGCCGCCGGACGGTTGGCGATCATTTCCGGGGGACCGGGAACGGGCAAGACCACGGTGGTCGCCCGGATTCTGGCCATATTGGCGGAACAGGCAGGCGACGAGCCGCTGAGAATGCTTCTCACGGCCCCCACGGGAAAGGCCGCCGCCCGGTTGGCCGATGCCATTCGGCGCGCGCAGTCGAATCTGCCGCATCCTTCGGAGGCGGGAGGGCGGATACCGACCGAGGCTTCGACCATTCACCGGCTCCTGAAATGGGGCAGGGAAGGGCGGGCGCCCGCTCACCATGCGGCCCGTCTCCTGCCGGCCGATGTGGTCGTGGTCGACGAGGCGTCCATGGTAGACTTGGCGTTGATGTTCCGCCTCGTTGACGCCGTTCCGGAGAGCGCAAGGCTGATCGTCCTCGGAGATCGGAATCAGCTGGCGTCGGTCGAGGCCGGCTCGGTGTTCGGCGACCTCTGCCATCCGTCCGCGGTCGGTGGGTATGCGAAGGGGTTCGCAGAGCGTTATCAGGCATTGACCGGGGAATCCCTGGATACCGGCGCACTCCGGAAATCCGCGGGGGGACCGCTTTCCAATTGCATCACGGTGCTCCAAAAGAATTACCGTTTCAGCAGTTCGGACGGGATCGGACGTCTTGCGAGCGAAATTTCGGCCGGCAATGCCGAGGAGGTGCTTCGGATCCTGGAGCATGGAGATCCTTCCCTGGAGTGGCGGCAGCCCGGCGCGTCGGATTTTACCGAAACGCTCACCCGTCAGGCCCGAAAGGGTTTCAGCCGGTATCTGGCGTCCGAAGGCCCGGAAGCCGCCATCGATGCCCTGGATCGTTATCGGGTGCTGTGCGCTCTTCGGGGCGGGCCGTTCGGCGTTGCAACGGTGAACCGCATGCTGGAGTCTTCCCTGATCGGCGGTCGTGCATCCCGCATGGCGGGCGCCTTCTACCCCCACCGCCCGGTGGTGATCAACCGCAACGACTACAGCACACGGCTGTTCAACGGAGACTGCGGGGTGACGCTGGATTGGCCGCCGGGAGAGGCGACCGGCCCGAGGGTCTGGTTTCCCGGGGGCGAAGGAACGATGCGGGCATATCATCCGGCGAGACTGCCGGATCATGAGACCGTTTTCGCCATGACGATTCACAAAAGCCAGGGCTCGGAATTCGACGAGGTCTTCATCGTGCTGCCGGTGGAGGATGCGCCGGTTTTGACGCGTGAGCTGTTGTACACGGCGGTGACCCGCGCAAGGCGCCGGGTCGTTCTCTGGGCCGATCGCCGGCTGTTGATGGCAACGATCGCGCGGAAGCTGGAACGGTCTTCCGGTCTCGCCGACCGGCTCTGGCCGAATGCCACCTGAACAGCCGCGGATCAACCAAAATCGTGTTGATGAGGAGAGGGATGATGAGGCGTTCCATTATCGAAGGCACCGGCCGCTATCTTCCTCCGCGGGTGGTTACCAATGAAGACCTGGCCCGCTGGATGGATACAACCGATGAGTGGATACGCCAGCGGACCGGGATCGAAAAACGGCACTGGGTCAGCGAAGACGGGCAGACCGGCGTATCGGATCTGGGCCTCGAAGCCAGCCGGATCGCCCTCGAACGGTCGGGTTGGCGCCCCGAGGACATCGATCTCATCATTTTCGCCACCCTCAGTCCGGACATCTTCTTTCCCGGTTCCGGGTGTCTGCTCCAGCACAAGCTGGGGCTTTCCAGCACCCCTGCCCTGGATATCCGCCAGCAGTGCACCGGATTTCTTTACGGTCTTTCGATCGCGGACGCCTACATCCGCAGCCGGATGGCCGACCGGGTTCTGCTGGTCGGCGCGGAAATTCACAGCACCGGCCTCGATATTTCCAACGAAGGCAGGGACGTCACGGTGATTTTCGGAGACGGGGCGGCCGCCGTCTGCATCGGCTTCCTGGAGACCGACGCCGCCGTCGGCGTCCTCTCGCATGCACTGCACGCCGACGGCTCCATGGCGGAAAGCCTGATGACGGAGGCGCCCGCTTCGCGCAACCATCCGAGACTTTCGGCGAGGATGCTGGAGGAACGGAGGCATTTCCCGCGCATGGACGGCCGGGCGATATTCAAGGAAGCGGTGCGGCGGCTGCCCCAGGTGGCCAACGAGGCCATACGCCAGGCCGGGCTCACGAAGGATGACATCGATCTCTTTATTCCTCACCAGGCCAACATGCGGATCAACCAGATGTTTCAGAAGTCCATGGATCTCCCCGAGGAGAAGGTGTTTCACAATATCCAGCGATACGGGAACACGACGGCCGCCACCATTCCTCTGGCCCTGGACGAGGCCATCGAGATGGGGATCCTGGGGAAGGGAAGCACGGCATGCTTCCTGGGACTGGGTTCAGGACTCACCTGGGGCGCCAGTGTCTACCGGTTTCCGGAGTGAGGCAGAACCGGGGCGGGGATGATTATCAAGGGGTCGAGGGGCCAAGGGGTCGAGGGGCCAAGGGGTCGAGGGGCCAAGGGGTCGAGGGGTCCAGGGGCCAAGGGGTCGAGGGGCCGAGGGGCCAAGGGGTCGAGGGGCCAAGGGGCCGAGGGATCGAGGGGCCAAGGGGTCCAGGGGCCAAGGGCTCCAGGGGTCAAGAGAAATGCAGAAACACGACAGGGATCGTCACTCAAGAAAGACATGAAATTACTAAATAATACCGCTTGCTTGACCCCTCGACCCCTGGTCCCCTCGATCCCTTTGTTTCGACCCCGGTCCCGGTAGCGATTGTAACTCTCCTCCGAAACCAATCCGTTGACGTTGCAAATCCTTTTTTGCGCTAGATCCTGCCTCTGAAAAGCACATCCAGATAGTGCTCCACGATGGGGCTGTCGATCCGGGTGTCCTCGTCCGGCCGGTCGTTCCTGGCGGCCATTGCCTTGCGGATGTCCGTTGCCAGGACTTTACCGAGTTCGACCCCGAACTGGTCGAAGGGGTTGATGCCCCAGATAACGGCTTCCATTACGGTCTGTGCCTCGTAGTAGGACAACAGCCGTCCGATATTTTCGGGGGAGAGGTCCTCGAGCAGGAGGGTGGAGGAGGGCCGGTTCCCGGTGAACGCCTTGGCCGGATCCGGATGCTCCTTGCCGGCGGCGAGCGCCATGGGCTGAGAGAGCAGGTTGGCCCACAGCTCCTGGTGGTTCGTCACGCCCCGCGACAGATGGCGGTACTGGGGGTACTGGGGGTTGACCACCCCGATGAACTCGACGGGAACCGGACGCCCCTGGTGGATCAACTGAAAGAAGGAATGCTGGGCATTGGTGCCCGGCTCGCCGAAGATGACCGCGCCGGTGGGATACGACACCGGGCGCCCGTGGGCCGAAACGGATTTGCCGTTGCTTTCCATGCTGAGCTGCTGGATGTGGGCGGCCAGCCTGGAGAGGGGAGCCGCGTAGGGAATCAGGGCCCGGGAAGGGTAGCCCAGAAAGGTGTTGTTCCAGACGGCAACCAGCGCCGCCGTCAGCGGTAGGTTCCGTTCGACCGGCGCGGTTCTCGCGTGGCGGTCCATTTCCTCGGCACCCTTGAGAAACGCCTCGAACCGCTCGTAGCCGAGAAACAGGCTCAGCGGGACCCCGCCGACAGCGGAGGTTACGCTGTATCGGCCGCCGATGAAATCGAACATGTGAAAGGATCGCAGGACCGGATTGGAAGGATCGTCGCCCGGGCTGCCCTCGGCCGTCACGGTGACGAGATGCCGGGATGAGTCGATTCCCCGCTCCGCCATGAAGGCGGCGGCCTGGCTCGCATTGGCGAGGGTTTCGGCGGTGGTGTAGCTCTTGGAAATGATCACCCAGAGCGTCGCTTCGGGATCGACGGCCGACACGATGGCGGCAAAGTTATGGATGTCCACGTTGGCCAGGTAGTGAAGCCGGATCCCCTTGTCGGCATATGCGGCCAGAGCTGTCGAAACGAACTCCGTGCCGAGGTAGGATCCGCCGATGCCGACGACAACGACGTCACGGATCCGCTTTCCCGTGGAGCCCTTGATGGCGCCGCTGTGGACGTCGGCCGTGAACTCCCGAATGGCCTGACGCACCTCCCTTATCCGGGGCATGACATCGACTCCGCGAACGAAAACCGATTCGTTGGAGAAATCCCGGGCGGCGGTGTGCAGCGCGGGCCGCCCCTCGGACTGATTGACGATTTCGCCCCGCATCATGGCGTCGAAAACCGCCGGCACCGACATTTCCTCGGAGAGCCGGTGGAGAAGACCGAGCGTGTCCCGGTCGATCCGCTGCCGTGAAAAATCGAAGAAAAGCCCCGCAGCCTTCAGGGAGAAGTCACCAAGGCGGTTCGGATCGTCCAGGAGACGACGCAGGTGACGGGACGGCTGTTCGAAGCTTTCGGCCTTGCGCTTCAGGTCTTTCCATACGTCTAACCCTGCGGGGTCGATCATGACGTCACCTCCTTCGGGGTGTGGGTGGGAGATGGTGCCGGGCCGGTATGGCGGAAGGTCGACCGCAATACCGCTTCAATTTCGCGGCGCCGGTGGGTCTGCCGGGATGGAATGGAATGCTTCAGCGGCGCCGGGCGCAGGAGATGGTGTCGGACAAGAGGGATTGTACCTTGTCGAGAGTACCGCAGTTTTTAGCGCAGCCGGGGAAGCGGAACCGGTCCTCGCAGCCACGGCAGGGGCTCTTGACCAGGTAGCCGACCTCGAAGTCGAAACGGAGTTGAAACGGTTTCAGTCGGGCGGATGGAGGGCTGTCTTTCATCATATCGAATCCTTGCCGGGGCAAATCCCCGTTGTTGATTTTCGGAGTCCCCGTCCATGTATCAGAAACCGCGGCATTCGACAAGAAGGCCCAGCCGGTCGGCGGTTGCGATCCCCCACATGGGAAGGCGACGCGGATCTTCACCGGCCGTCATTTTCCGCCGCGGGTAAATCGTTCGTAATTGACCATTCGAGCCAATGAACGGACGGCGCGTTCCGGTGTTTCATAGAACACCGACCGAAAGCGGCAGCCGTCGACGGGATAGACCGTGCGGTCGTCGGGCGCGGTGAGCAATCGAACGCCGACGATAGGCTTGCGGTACCGCTCCATCAAAACGGCGGTCTGCTCCACGTACCGCTGCTCGAATTCCACCAGAACCTTCCGCATTTCCTCCAGCATCACCTTGTCGATGCCCGGATCGGCCGCCTCGACCATTTCCGTCAGGCGCGAGACGAATATACGGCGTCCCAGGATCCCGAGGTGAACGATGGCATCACATCCGTCCCACCGAAGGAGCTCCTCCATGACAGCGAAGGGCAGTTCGAGATCGGTCTCCCCGACGATGTCCACCGGATTGGAGCGGCTCCAGTAGTAGGGAAGCCGCTGATCCAACCGGTGCGCCAGATCCTCGGACAAGGCCGGGACGGTCAGCCCGTAACGGGAGCACAGATCGGCCGTCACCACTCCCCAGCCGCCTCCCAGCGTCATGATGGCGATCCGGTTGCCCCGGGGAAGGGGAAGAGCGGAAAAAGCGGCTGCCAGGTCGAGAAGCTCCATGGGCAGGTCCACCTTCACGATGCCGGCCTGCCGGCACATGGCGTCGAACACGGCGGTGTCGGTCGCCATGGCCCCGGTGTGGCTGGCGGCCGCGCGGTTTCCCTCCGGCGACTGTCCTCCCTTCAAAAGGACGACGGGTTTCCGGAAACCCACACGCCTGGCGCTTTCGAAAAAACGCCGGCCTTGTTTCACGCTTTCGACGTAAAGCATGACGGTGCGGGTCAGCTCGTCATGTTCGAATCCGTCGAGATAATCCTCGATGGTCAGCATGGCCTCGTTGCCCGATCCCGCGAAACCGCGGATGCCGATGCCCTGTTGCTCGGCAAAGGCCAGGAGCTGGGTGCCCATATTGCCGGATTGGGCGACGATGGCGGTGCTGCCGGGTTCGGGAAACACGGGCGATCCGGTACAGTAAAGCCTCCGGTGCGGGTTGCAGATGCCCATCGTGTTGGGACCCAGAATCAGGATCCCGTACTTTCGCGCCTCACGAACCAGATCGGCTTCGAGCTGCCGGCCCGTTTTTCCGGTTTCACCGAATCCCGATGTGATCACCACCGCGTTTCGTATCGACCTGGAGGCGAGCTGCGGGATGAGCTGCAGAACCCGGTCGGCGGGGATGGTCACGACAGCCAGGTCGACCGGCGCCGGCAGATCTTCAACGGACGGGTAAACCGGTCTTCCGAACAGATGGCCGCCCTTGGGATTGACCAGGAAGATTTCCCCCGCGTATCCGCCGCCGATCGTATTGGACACCAGCATGTGTCCCCACTTTCCAAAGCCGCCCGATGCGCCGACGAAGGCGATGGAACGCGGATGAAAGAGATCGCCGATCGATCGGGGCGGGACCGGAACGGGCGGCGCCTTTGGTTCGGCCGGCGGCGCGGTGGCGATCAGGGCGTCCACGGCCATCGGACGGCCGTCCGGGAGCACCAGCAAAGGATTGATGTCCACCTCCTCGATCTCCGGATGCGCCATCGCCGCCCTGGAAACCGACAGGAGTACCTCGATCAGTGATTCCCGGTTCGCCGGCAGATCTCCCCGGAAATGCCCCAGGATTCTCGATGCCCGGATTTCATCGATCATGGCGCCGGCGTCCGACGGTTCGAGCGGCGCCAGCCTGAAACTCATGTCCGCGAGCGCCTCGGTAAAAACGCCGCCCCAACCGATCATGACCACAGGTCCGAAGTCCGCGTCCCTGGACAGCCCGACCACGAGCTCCCGGCGGGCCTCGAGTTGGGGCTGGACCAGGAACCCTTCCGCCGCCTCGCCGACGCGCTTACGGATGGCGGAAACCGCCTCCCGGACCGCGTCGACGGAGTGAAGGTTCAGGACGACGGCGCCCTTCTCGGTTTTGTGCAGAAGCGCGTCCCCGTACCCTTTGACCACCACCGGAAAACCAAGCCGGCCGGCCGCTTTCCCGGCGGCGATTTCATCATGGGCGACGACTTCATCCACGACGGGAATGCCCCAGGACCTTAGCCTCTCCTTGGCCTCGTGCTCGTTCAGCACTCGGCGCAAGACTGCGGATCCCGCTTCCGTTCTGGTTCCTGCTTCAGGCGGATTCACGAATTTCAGCTCCTGTATGGTGGTCGTTTCAAGCGATGGATTGGTCTATAGCGTTCGCTAAAAGGTTGGTCAATACGAAAACGCGGCGGGTCGATCACCGGACGTCGATGCGATGTGCATCGAGGGCGGCGGGGGTGCCGGCCGGCGCTGCGGCCGGTGTCGGCGTCGATGGGTCTGGAGCGGGAGACAAAGGAATCCCATCGCGCGCGGAGGTTTCCGAACCGGCTCCGTCGGTAGGTTGCCGGAGCCGCGCGGGCGGGAAGTTTGCCGGGCCGTCCGGTTCAGAGGCTTTTTTTCCGGTTCATCCGGTTGTTCAGGCTTCTTCTTACGTTGTCCCTGAGGTTGCGGGACTTGGAGTTGAAGAGGGCGTAACTGTAACGGATGTTTTTTTCGAGAAGATCGGGATAGTTCTTCCAGTTGGTTCGCAATTTGATGGTGTGGGTGGTGACTTTGCGGATGATATCGATTTCCTTGCCGACCACGAGGCTTTGCCGCTCCCGGAGCGCCTTCAGGAATGCCGACCGGTCCGGTGGGCACTCGACGCAGGTTACGGCCCGTCCCATCTGGGAAATCCGGTGGCCGTCGCTGCCTCCGGTCATGACCTTGCCGATATTGAACCCCAGAACGGCGCACTGGAGGTTCCACTTGTTCATGTTGGAGGCGTTGATCACTTCGACGCCGTCAACGGCTTCGAAAAGGTTCTGGAGCCGGTCTTCTGAAAAGTAGGAGTTGCAGACCCCCGTGTAGGCCGCGCTGAACGGGTGGGGAAACACGACGAGCGCATCATAAGGCTTTGCCCTGTCGATGATTTCCTCCATCTCCAACCGGGTCGAACACATTACGTCCGGGCCCATGAAGGGCTGAATGTCGTCGAAATAGAATTGGCGGAGCTTGTCGACCGCATCGAAATAGACGAGCAGGTGGCTTCCTTCCGCCGAGGTGACCTCGATGCCGGGGATGCTGAAGACGCCCTCGATGCGGTCGATCTCGAGTGCTCCACGGATTTCGTTGTGATCCGTGATCCCGATGCCGATACCCAGGTGCCGCGCTTTGGCGGCGATGGTTCGCGCACCGTTGATGCCGTCGGAGTAGGCGGAATGAAAGTGCATGTCCACAACGGTGTACCGTTCGGACAGTTGATCGAGATCGGGTCTTTTGAATTCGATGCGGTAAGGGATGACTGGGGAGACGGTCTCGGGGATCGAACGCAGTATGGCTTTCATAGGTGTGTGTACCGTTTGTCGAACCTTTCTTCAGGGAGCGCCGGTGATGCTCTATGGGGCTATCGGCGGTGTCCTGCTTTTGCTTGAGTCGCAGATTCCGGTTCAAGGAGATCTACTTATAAGCTTTCCCGCGGGGTAATGCAAGCCTCGGAGAGCCCAGGTTTGCGGCTTTACCGCCGGATCGCTCTATGATAACAGTCATATACTTTTCAAATCAGGGAGACTGGATTCGCGATGTTTCGCGTTGGAATGGGATTTGACATGCATCGCCTGGTGGAAGGCCGCCCATTGATCCTGGGGGGGGTGCCACTCCCGTGGAACCGGGGTCTTGAAGGCCATTCGGACGCGGACGTCCTGCTTCACGCGATCTGCGACGCGTTGCTGGGCGCCGCCGGAATGGGGGATATCGGGATGCATTTCCCGGACAGCGACCCGGAACTCGCCGGCATATCGAGCCTGGTCCTGCTCCGGCGGGTCGTGGATCTCATTCGAGGCGAAGGGTATCAAATCGTCAATGTCGATGCCACCGTCATTGCCCAGGCGCCCAAAATCGGCCCTTATCGGGAATCCATGAAAATCGGTATCGCGGCCGCGGCCGGCATCGATGCGGATCGGGTCAACATCAAGGCCACCACCACGGAAAACCTGGACGCCACGGGCGAGGGAAAAGGCATCGCCGCGAACTGCGTCGCCCTCATTGAGAAGGAGACGGGAGTCGCTAGTGGTTGATGGTTATTGGTGATTGGTTAATGGTGATTGGTTAATGGTGATTGGTTAATGGTTATTAGTTGAGATCGTTAGGTTAGTTGAGATAGTTGAGATAGTTAATTTAGTGAGTGCCCATTTGCGATTTTCATTCGGAATCGAGCGTGTTCAATTCGGAGATTAGGATTTCAGGACGGACAATGATGAATGGTGTTCGGTGACTCCTATTTACCATTAAAAACATTCACGGGCCACCACTCACGACTCACTATTATCCATCACCATTTCCCAATACCGGTTACCCGAAAGCCATCAACCAGTCACGAATAGCCATTAACCATTGACCAATAACCAATAACGAACGGAACTAGCTGTATGGCACTTCGGATCTACAACACGATCACCGGACAGAAGGAAGTCTTCGAACCGCTTCGCCCGGGGAAGGTGGACATGTACGTTTGCGGACCTACTGTCTACGATGACTGCCACATCGGGCACGGGCGGTCGGCGGTGGTCTTCGACGTGGTGGTGCGATTTCTGAGGGCCGTCGGATATTCGGTCACCTACGTGCGGAACTTCACCGACGTGGACGACAAGATCATCCGACGGGCCAATGAAACAGGGGACTCTCCGTTCGAACTGGCCGAACGGTTCATCGAGGCATTCTATCGCGACATGGACGCCCTGTTCGTGCGGAGGGCCGACATCGAACCCCGGGTGACCGAGCACATCGATGACATCGTCCGTCTGGTCGAATCCCTCATCGAGAAGCGCTTTGCCTACGAGATCGACGGCGACGTCTATTTTGCGGTGGAAAAATTTGCCGACTATGGAAAGCTCTCCGGGAGGCGCCTGGAGGACATGATGGCCGGGGCCCGCGTAGAGGTCGACGACCGCAAACAAAACCCCTTTGATTTCGCCCTGTGGAAGGCCGCCAAACCCGGGGAGCCCAGTTGGCCGAGCCCATGGGGGAACGGAAGGCCGGGTTGGCACATCGAGTGCTCGGCCATGGGCCGTCGTCACTTGGGCGCGACCTTCGACATCCATGGCGGGGGAAAGGATCTCATCTTCCCCCATCATGAAAACGAGATCGCCCAATCCGAAGCCGTGAACGGACAGCCCCTGGCACGCTTCTGGCTCCACAACGGCTTCGTCAACATCAACAAGGAGAAGATGTCCAAGTCGTTGGGCAACTTCCTGATGATCAAGGACATCCTGAAGCAGTTTCATCCGGAAACCGTCCGGCTCTTCCTGTTGTCCAGCCACTACCGGAGTCCGATCGACTTCAGTGACAAGGCCATGCAGGAGGCGGACAGCGCCATGGAGCGCATCCTGAAGGGATTCGGACGGATGGAAGCGCTGTTCGGCGACGAAACGCCTTCCACAGCCGAAACGAACGGGAACGGCCCGCTCTGGGAGCGGTTCGTGGAAGCCATGGAAGATGATTTCAACACCGCCAAGGCCCTGGCCGAAATCTTCGACGCTGTCCATCATGCGAACCGGGTGCTGGACGACGATCCTGTTCCCCGGGACGATGAACGGAATCGACTGAAGACGCTCTATCTCGACCTTCGAAAGTGCACCCGGGTGCTCGGGCTGGTGAACAGCGATGCGGAATCCGTCATGGGCGCCAGGCGCGAGCTTGCGCTCGGAGGGGAGTCCGTCGATTCCGAATGGATCGAATCCAGGATTCGGGAGCGGGCCGAGGCCCGGAAGGCCAGGGATTTCGCAAGAGCCGATGCGATTCGGGACGAACTGCTGGCAAAAAACATTCTGCTCGAGGACCGGCCCGAGGGGACCCGATGGACCATCACCCGGTAATTATTACCAGGATCCGGACTCATCTCGATCGAACATGTCGATATTCAACCTTGTATCCGAGTTCCAGCCAAAGGGCGATCAGCCTGCCGCCATCGACGCCCTCTACCAGAATCTCCTGAACGGCAAAACACGGAATGTGCTGCTCGGGGTGACGGGCTCCGGGAAGACCTTTACCATGGCCAATGTGATCGCCAGGCTGGAAATGCCGACCCTGGTGATCGCGCCCAACAAAACGCTCGCCGCCCAGCTCTACAACGAGTTCAAAGGCTTCTTTCCCGAAAACGCCGTCGAATACTTTGTCAGCTACTACGACTACTACCAGCCCGAAGCCTACCTGCCTTCCAGCGACACCTACATCGCCAAGGACTCCTCCATCAATGAGATGATCGACAAGCTGCGCCACTCGGCCACACGGTCGGTGCTGTCCCGGCCGGACGTGGTGGTGGTGGCGAGCGTGTCCTGCATTTACGGCCTGGGCGCTCCGGAAGATTATCTCGGGATGCGCATCGATCTGGAAACCGACGTTGAAATGGACCGCCAGCGGTTTATCCGCGAGCTGGTGGGCATGCACTACGAACGCAACGACGTGGATTTTCACCGGGGGGTTTTCCGGGTGCGGGGAGACCGGGTGGAGGTTTTCCCTGCCTATGAAGAAGATACGGCCATCCGGGTGGAGTTCTTTGGGGACGACATCGAAGGCATCTACGAGATCGATCCCCTCAGGGGGCAGGTGAAACGGTCGCTGAATCGTTTGTCCCTGTTTCCGGCGAGCCACTATGTCACCCAAAGCGGGACCCTCAAGCGGGCCACCGAAACCATCATGGCCGAACTGAAGGAGCGGGTCGAGTACTTCCGCGGGGAGCAACGCCTGGTGGAGGCCCAACGCATCGAGGAGCGAACGCTGTTCGACCTCGAAATGATGAACGAGCTGGGCTACTGCAACGGAATCGAAAACTATTCCCGCCACCTGACCGGCCGGTTGCCGGGACAGCCGCCGCCGACCCTTCTGGAATATTTTCCCGATAATTTCCTGCTCTTCATCGACGAAAGCCATATCACCGTACCGCAATTGGGCGGCATGTACCGGGGGGACCGTTCCCGGAAGAAAACGCTGGTTCAATACGGGTTTCGGCTGCCTTCCGCACTCGACAACCGGCCCCTGATGTTCGAAGAGGCCTTCGAGCGGTTCGGGCGAGTGGTCTACGTCTCCGCGACGCCGGCGGATTTCGAGCTGGAACAGGCCCGCGAAAACGTCGTGCAACTCATCGTTCGCCCCACCGGACTGGTGGACCCCATCGTCGACATCCGCCCGGCGGCGCGCCAGGTCGACGATCTGCTGGAGGAGATCCGGCAACGGGCGGCCCTGAACGAGAAGGTACTGGTCACCACCCTGACCAAGCGAATGGCGGAGGACCTGACGGAATACTATGCCGATCTGGGGGTCCGGGTCCGCTACCTTCATTCGGACATCACCACGCTCGAGCGCATGGAAATCATCAGGGATTTGCGGCGGGGCGTCTTCGACGTTCTCGTGGGCATCAACCTGCTGCGGGAAGGCCTGGACATACCCGAGGTGTCCCTGGTGGCCATTCTCGATGCCGACAAGGAAGGGTTTCTGAGATCGACCCGATCGCTCATTCAGACCTTCGGCCGGGCCGCCCGCAATGCCAGGGGGAAGGTGATCATGTACGCGGACCGGACAACGGATTCCATGAGCCGTGCGATCGAGGAAACCGATCGCCGGCGGCAAATCCAGGAGGCCTTCAACCAACAACACCATATTACGCCGGAATCGATCCGGAAGGTGGTGGGGTCGATTTTCGACGGCATGTATGGATCGCCCAAGGAAGAACGGGCCGAGGTCAGGGAATCCAGGGAGACCTACGCCAGTCTCGAAGAAATCGATGCCGAGGTCGAAACCCTCGAGACACAAATGCAGAGGGCGGCGAAAGCCATGGAGTTTGAAAAAGCGGCTGTGATACGGGACCGCATCCGGGAACTCCGCCGGATGGCGGTGTTCACGTCCTGAGAATTCACGGTCGGGGCCTCGTGCGCGTACTCGATGACTTCCTGCCCTTTCATTCACAAAATAGAATTGCCGAGTACGATAACGAGTACCGTCCCTGCGGGACTGAGTACGAGTACGAAAGGTTGAAATCCTTCTGAAAGGGTTGGGGGTCGATCCACGATGGATGACGCGGAATTGAACGATCAGCGCGAGGCGCACCTCAGGAAGCGGCTGTCCGATGTGCCCGAATCTCCAGGCGTCTACCTGATGCGCGGAGAGAAGGGGAAGCTGCTGTATGTGGGCAAGGCCAAGAATCTCCGCAAACGGGTTTCGAGCTACTTCCTCCGCTCCGATCACGCGGACATCAAGACCCGCGTTCTGGTCCGCAAGATCCACGATTTCGAAACCATCGTCACGCGCACGGAAAAAGAAGCCCTCCTGCTCGAGTCCAACCTGATCAAACGGCACCGGCCGCGCTACAACGTGGTGCTCAAGGACGACAAACGCTACCCGGTACTGAAGCTGGATGTCGACCACCCGTTTCCGAATCTGTCCATCGCCCGCAAGATGACCGATGACGGCGCACTGTATTTCGGCCCGTTTGCATCCGCCCACGCGGTGCGGGAAACGGTCAAAATCGTCAATCGCACATTCAAGCTTCGCAGATGCAGGAACCACGAGTTTGCCAATCGGACGCGCCCCTGTCTCCACTACCAGATGGGGGCCTGTCTCGGGCCTTGCGTAGGACTGGTGGACACGGAAACCTACCGCGAAGTGGTAAACGAGGCGATTCTCTTCCTGAGAGGCCGGACGCCGGAGCTGATCGGCAAGATCCGCTCCGAAATGGCAGCCGCCGTCGAGGCGCAGGCGTTCGAGAAAGCGGCTGTCCTGAGGGACAAGCTGTTTGCGCTCGAGAAGACCCTCGAGAAGCAGACCGTCGTCACGGAAGATCGCAGGGACCGCGACGTGGTCGCCCTGGCCCGATCGCCCTACGCGGCCGTGATCACCCTTCAGACGATCCGGGGAGGATGCCTTCAGGGTTCTCGAAACTTTCGCTTCAAGGAGCTTTTGTCTTCCGATGCTGATCTGGTGGCCGACTTCCTGAGGCAGTATTACGAAAAAGCGCCCTTTGTGCCGGAAGAGATCCTGGTCGCCCCCCGGCCGGAAGATCCCGATTTGCTGGAAGAGTGGTTTCTCAGCCAGCAGAAGGTCAGGCTTCGCATCCACTGTCCCCAGCGGGGCGTCAAGCGACGCCTGGTGGAGGCGGCGCGGCGGAACGCCGAGCAGGCACTCGTCGAATTTCAAAAAGCGGCGGAAGGGGACCGGGAGATACTGGAAGCCTTGCAGCGCCGGTTGAATCTCGACCGGCTTCCCCGGCGGATCGAATGCTACGACAACTCCAACCTTTCGGGAGACGCGCTGGTGGGCGCACGGGTGGTCTTCGAGGACGCTATTCCCGCCAGGTCCCTTTATCGGACCTATCGAATCAGGGGCATCTCCGCGCCGGACGACTATGCGGCCATGGCGCAGGTGATGCGGCGGCGCTTCGCGAAAACGGAAGAAGACCCCGTTCCGGATCTGCTTCTGGTCGACGGAGGAAAAGGGCAGATGAACGTTGCACTGGCTGCGATCCGGGAAGCGGGGATGGCGGATCGGTTCGCGGTGGCGGGCATCGCCAAGCCGGATGCCGAACGGGGAGAGACCGAGGATAAGATCTTTCTGCCCAATCGGGCCAACCCCGTGAACCTAACCCGGAACCCTCGACTGCTGTTCTTTCTCATGCGGGTCCGCGATGAAGCCCACCGCTTTGCCATAACCGCGCACCGACGACAGCGCAAGCAGGCTTTTCTTCAGTCCGACCTGGATCGCGTTCCCGGTGTCGGCCCCAAGCGAAAGGCGCTATTGTTGTCCAGGTTCGGAAGTGTTCGGCGGATCCGGGAGGCGACGCCGGAAGATCTCAGCAGCGTCCCCGGCATCAGCCGGGAGGCGGCCGACAGGATCCTCGCGGCGCTTCAGCAAACGACGAAAGCCGGTGATGCCCGTCGGCATTGACCGCATTGCCGCTCGCCAAGCATGAATCTTTTCCAGAAGCTTTGGTGCAGGTGTGACGAAGGGTTCCCCCCTCCAAAAAAAAAGGGGGCTGCAAAGCCCCCTTTTTTGCGGGTATCGTTTTCGCTCTGACTCAGATGAGGTCGGCGATTGCCGCCTTTTCATCCAGAAGCTCTTTTTCGGTGAGGCGCATTCGCTCCGCGCTGAAGTCGCTGACTTGCAGTCCGCTGATTTCCTTCCATTCTCCATTTTCGCACTGGATCGGGAAGGAGTAGATGATGTCGGGATCGATACCGTAGGAATTGCCGGCGCTGTAAACGCCCATGCTCACCCACCGGCCGGCGCTGCCCATGGCCCAATCGCGCATGTGATCGATGGCGGAGGAAGCCGCCGATGCCGCACTGGAGGCCCCTCGGGCCTTGATGATGGCGGCACCCCTCTGCTGCACCAGGGGGATAAATTCGTTGACGTACCACGATTCATCCACCTGATCCTTGACCGGCTTGCCGTCCACGGTGGCAAAGCTGATGTCCGGGTACTGGGTGGAGGAGTGGTTGCCCCAGACCACCATTTTTTCGACCCGGGTGCAGTGGCTCCCGGTTTTTTCGGCGATCTGGGACAGGGAACGGTTGTGATCGAGCCGCATCATGGCCGTGATGTTCCTGGGGTTCAGATCGGGTGCGTTTTTCAGAGTGATCAGCGCATTGGTGTTGGCCGGATTTCCCACCACGAGCACCTTCACATTGCGGCTGGCATGGTCGTTGAGCGCTTTTCCCTGGACGGAAAAAATCGCGGCATTGGCTTTCAGCAAATCGGAACGCTCCATTCCCGGCCCTCTTGGGCGGGCCCCGACCAGCAGCGCGTAATCCGCGTCCTTGAAAGCGACGTTGGGATCATCCGTGGCGACCACACCGGAAAGCAGCGGAAAAGCGCAATCACTCAATTCCATCACCACGCCGTTCAACGCACCCATTGCCGGGGGAATCTCCAGCAGTTGCAGGATAACGGGCTGGTCCTTCCCGAGCATATCGCCGTTGGCGATCCGGAAAATGAGGGAATAACTGATCTGTCCAGCAGCTCCGGTGACAGTGACGCGTTTTGGGGACTTCATTGGCGGCCTCCGTTCAATATGGTAAGGTTTGGGGGTCTGAGCGGAATCATCGCAAAAGATAAACTTGATATCACGATATCCATTAATGTCAACAGGTTTATGGGGGCAGGCTTGGTTGACATTTATCGTTAAATCTGGAATGAGTTCCCCTTGTATGATATAAGTTCTCTTCTTTTTTAGATTTGTTTCGCCCCGGAGACCCGGGATCAATCCAATGGAGTGGCCAATGGACTGGCCAATGGATTGGCCAATGGATTGGACGATGAGCATTGACTGAGGAATCGATGAATACCAAATCCAGTATTCAGAAACTTTTAAAAGAAGCCGAAATCTATCATCGACAGGGTTTGTTGAACGAGGCCAAGCAGAACTACAAAAAAGCGACTGAAATCATCCGTGCAACCCCGAATATCCGAGGCGGCAAGGACCTGATCGATTCCATCGTCAAGCGGGTCGTCGCGTTGAACCAGGAAATCAACAAGATCAACGACGCCACGGCCAAACCCCTGGTTTCCGGCAAGAAACAGGATCTGATCAAAACGCTTTTTGCCTCATCCAGCCCCAAGAACGACCAAGACCGACTTCTGGACGGCGCGATCACGCTCGCCAAGTTCGGGCAATACGACCGGGCGCTCCGGGAGTTCGAGCCATTGCTCGAGGTTCCCGGTCTCAGGGTGACCGCCGCCAAAAATATCATGCGTTGCCTCCTGGAACTCAATGACTTCGAAGGGGTGTCCGGAACCCATGACCGATGGTGCCGGGATGACCGTTTCACGAGTTCCCAGATGGAGAAGGTCCGCTTCTTCGCCAATCAGCGCCTGGCCAAGGCAGGGCTTCCGGCATTGTCCGCACCAGGCCTTTCGTCCGCCGGCAAGGACGCGGCGACATCCCGTCCTTCTCAACCGAAGGATGCGGATCCGGAGCCTTCGGCTGCGCCGGAATCACACCCGCTGCCGATCGATCCGGGCGAGCTGGCCAGCGAAGAAGACGTTCTGGATATCGCATCGATCGGCATTCGGTTCACCGAGGGAGCGCTGGAAGGCCAAACCTTCGAGCTGGACGTCAGTTTCCAGTCCGGCAACACGCTGAATCTGATCGTTCCCGAGAAGGAGTCGAATCTGATTTCCCATCTCGAGGTCGGAACACGGCTGGAGGATATTCAATTCTTCTCTCCGATCGCCATCCTGAACGGGTCAGGGGTGGTCACCTCCTTGGGGAAGATCCGTTCCGGGCCGAAGGAGGGGAATTACAGCCTGGATATCGCCATCCTCAAATAATCAACACCGGATCGGGAATCGGACGGAATGGCCCTTTTCAACTTCAAGAAGCGCGAAATTCAGTGCAAAATCGTTTATTACGGACCCGGAAGATGCGGGAAGACGACCAACCTCGAATATATTCACCGCCATTACCAGCGGCAGGTGGCGGGGGAAATGGTGTCCATCGACACGGAAGGGGACCGGACTCTCTTCTTCGATTTCCTGCCCATGGGCCTTGGAAAGGTCAAGGGCTGCGACATCAAGGTGCAGCTTTACACCGTTCCGGGACAGGTCCAGTACAGTTCCACGCGCAAACTGGTATTGAAGGAAGTGGATGGCGTCGTTTTCGTCGCCGATTCGCTGGAGGTCAGAAGGGAGAAGAACATGATGTCTCTCAAGGATCTCCACGAGAACCTGAAGGCATACGGCAGCAGCATCTTCAAGATTCCCCTGGTACTCCAGTACAACAAGCGGGACCTTGAAAAAGAGGGTATTCCACTCATGCCCATCGAAAAAATGGACCGGGACCTGAACCGTCAACTAAAGGCACCGGCGTTTCCGGCCAGCGCACTCAAGGGAGCCGGTGTGGGACCCACCATCACCGAAATTCTCAAGCGCACGCTGCTTAATCTTCAGAAAGAACTGAATTGGGCCCAGTAGAATGACCATCGACAGCGTCCTTTCCGGCAGCTTGAGGTTTCTGAGCCTGGCCGAAGTGCTTCAGCTTCTGGGGCAGAACGGCAGCACCGGCACCCTCAAGGTGACCAGTAAATACGCTCCGGAGCCCGGATTCGTTTATTTTTCAAGCGGGAATCCGATCCACGCCGAGAGCGGGAGCCTTCAGGGTCTCGAAGCCGTTTATTCCCTTTTCGGATGGACGGAAGGTGAATTCATTTTTTCAGAAGAGGTTCCAGGTGTCGAGAAGACGATCACCAACAGCCGGATGGAAATCATTCTCGACGGACTGCGAATGTTGGATGACGGTGAAATTCCGCGTCTCGAACCCGTGTCTTTCACGGGTCAGACATCGAGCGGCCCGGAAGGGAAAAAGTCTTCTCTTCCGCTGATCAAGGGGCCGTTGATCGACTACCTGTACGTCGTCGACGAAGAGGAATTCTTCGATGGCGAGGAAATCGTCCAGGAAGGCAATCACGGCAACTGGATCTGGGTCATTCTCGAGGGTACGGTCGAGATCTCGAAATCCACTCCCAAGGGACCTTTCAAGCTCCTTCGAATCAGCGACGGAGCATTTGTCGGCAGCGTGGCTTCCTTCCTGAACGAGGGGAGTGTGCGTCACGCAACGGCCGTCGCCACCGGGAACGTTCAATTGGGAATGCTGGACTCCCAGGGCCTCAGCAGTGAATTTTCAAAGATGTCTCCGGACATGAAGACCATCATTCGAAGCCTCGACAAGCGATTGAGAGAGGTCACCAACAGCACCGTGGCGAGCTACCTGGAGAAAAACGAGAGCGGCCGGCTTCTCAAGAACCAGGCGCCGGTCATCCGGCCAGGCAAAAACGACGATCGGGCATTCCTCATCACCGAGGGCAGGGCCACGGTCGTTCGAAAAGTCGCGTCCACCATAGTACCGCTGGCCCGGCTGGGAAAGGGTGATTTCATCGGGCGGCTGCCATTCCTGGAGATGGGGCTGGAGCCCAATTCGGCCCTGGTGATGGGCAACAGTTCCCTCAAGGTCATTCCCCTGGACATCAAGGCGCTTCAAGGGGAATTCGATCACCTGACCCCCACTTTTCGAAATATCGTCGAAAACCTGGCAACCAGCGTCCTGGCAACGGCCATGGTCGCGTGTGAAACCGAAAAAAATCGTCAACGTGAA
>JBMNCP010000105.1:1936-3423 GCA_049366795.1 Desulfobacterales bacterium | reverse complement strand
GCGGCCGTGTGGATGAGCGGTTGCACAAGGTCGTCAATGCTTACGGCTTGGGCGAGACCGTGCCGAGTGACGGCGGGTTCCTCATTGAAAAGCAATTTTCAGCCGAACTGCTCCAGGCCGCATTCGAGCGTGCGAACATCGCCAATTTGTGCAGGCGGATCCCGATCGGCGGCAACTCGAACGGCGTCAAGATTCCCGGACTCGACGAATCCTCCCGAGCTACGGGCTCACGGTGGGGTGGGTGTCGGGGCTACTGGGTGGCCGAGGCCGACGAAAAAACCAAGAGCAAACCCAAATTCCGGCAGATCGAACTGGAGCTCAAGAAAGCGGCCGTCTTGGTCTACACGACCGATGAACTTCTCCAGGATTCCACGATCCTTGGCGACGTGGTGGGGCGGATTGCGCGGGATGAACTCGCCTTCATGCTCGACGACGCCATCATCAACGGAACCGGCGCCGGTATGCCGCTGGGGATTCTCAACAGCGGAGCACTGGTCACTCAGGCCGCCGTGGCGCAGGCGGCGGGAAGCCTGGTACCGGAAAATATCACCTCAATGTGGGCGAGGCTTTTCGGGAGCTCGCAGAAAAATGCGGTGTGGCTTATCAATCAGGAACTTCTGCCTCAGCTTCTGCTGCTGAAAATCGACGGCGGTTCCGGCGGCGTTGCGCCTTTGTTCGTGCCTCCGGCCGGATTCAGCCAGGCCCCTTACGGGACGATCTTCGGACGACCGGTCGTTCCGGTCGAGCAATGCCAGGCGCCGGATACGGCCGGCGATATCATCCTCGCGGACTTCGCCAATGGCTATATCCTCGCGGAGAAAGGTGGCGTGAAGCAGGACCTGTCGATCCACGTCCGGTTTGTCTACGATGAGTCCGTCTTCCGCTTCGTCATGCGGGTGGATGGCCAGCCGGTGTTGAGCCAGTCGATAAGCCCCTACAAGGGCTCGAACGACCTGTCGCACTTCGTCACGCTGGCCGGAAGCAGGACGGCTGAGTAAGTCTTGACGATGGCAGATGCGGCCACTGGGTTTTTGATAGTTTTCACCAGGAACGCATCAGCAAGCCGTGAGTGCTCTAACCGCGGCAGTCAGTGACGGCGGCTCCTGCCGGACGCTGGCCGGACCTTGAACGTCCCCCGCGAAAGCGGCTCAAGGCCCGAGAAAAACCATAAGCCCCTCCATCGCCTCCTTGTCCGGTGGAGGGGCTTTTCAGCTCATGGGGGGGGTGGTCTCAGCCTTACCAGTTGCCCTATTCTGACACCATCGCCACTCTTTCGATTTGGCGAAATTGAGCATTTTCTTTGAAAAATTTCCCGGTTTTTGACTGAAACGATGCGATTTAAGCCCAATACGCGACCCGAAGCAAAACGCGAGGCCAGGCGGCTGCTCAAGGAATACTCGATCGACGATCCGGCCGGGCAACACCTTCTGTCCACCTTTTGCGATGCCTATTCCCTTGAGTTGGATTGCATGGACCGGGTATCCGCC
>JBMNCP010000105.1:0-1836 GCA_049366795.1 Desulfobacterales bacterium | reverse complement strand
ATCCGCCCGCGACGCGCGGGCTCAAAAGCTCGCAGCTCTCAAGGCTTTGAACATCGACATTGAACCGTTGCACGATCGGCCTGGGCGACCGCCAGGTAGGAGGTGACATGGCGACCAAACGCACGAGAACGTCACGCACATTGACATCGACCGTCGGGACATTCGAGATGCTCCATCTCCTTCGTGGCTGCTGCTTATGTGGCTGCTCGCTATGTGCCGGACCTCCGGGTGCGATCCGCGGGCGTGAGCATCCGTGGAAATTCCGGCGCCATGCGAAAGCGACGTGGAAACGGAACAGGACCGAACTGCTTTCGATATGGCGACAGAAGCCCGACGGACCGATTACCGCCGGATTCCGAGCGGCGGCCAACCGAGGGTACGGGCACCTGTTCCCGTGCTTCGCGGAAGTGGTTTTCGATGGTGCCGAGCTGCCGGAGCTGGACCCCGAGTGGCCGGAAGAGGCCGTTAGGGTATGGCGGTCAATCGCAAGACACACCTAGGGCCCGCCTCATGGTCAACCGTGAACGGCAGACCGCGACCTACATACCGACACGCCGGCCGTCGTGCCGGCATTACGATCAATGCCTCAACGAAGCCGCCCGGATGGATGCCTACTCCCTGGGGTGTGGCGGCTGCGACCGATACGAGCCATACCAGGGGTCACACGAGGCCGGCATGATCGATTCCGTCGGCTGCTGGGCTCTCGTAATCAAGATTTTTAGTCCCGAACCGATCGAAACCGACCTCGAACCGCCTGGAAACCCCTCCGAACCCCCCAAAACGAGCTATTTTCGATAATTTCGGAACGAAACCGAGAACGAAGCCCTGGGTATGGGGCAAGGTGGGATCGGGTGAGATAGGCGAACTGGTGGCGGCCAGAGCACGCGAGATTTACGACCGACAGGCCAAGGAGCGGCAGTTGCGGAAGCCGCTCGATTCTGTTCCGGAAAATTTACCGGAACAAAAGGGCGACGCCCGCGACCAGGCCGGAAAAGCCGTCGGAGTCTCCGGCCGGATGGTGGCCGAACACATCAATCAGGGGGCGGCGCCTGGTGATCGGGTGAGCCCGGAAGCACTCAGGGGCCGTGTTCGGCAGCGGGAAACAGATAGAAATCTATCTGGTCATAATGACCAAATAACCAAACCCGCCTCAGCGGCGACGCCGAGACCCCGCCGCAACGCTCCGAAATAATCGTTGACATCGGAAAAGGGGCTCGATAATCTGAAAATGCCAAAACTAAGACCGGGGAGGCCACCGTGACGGCCATTTTTGCTTTTATCACCTTAAAAATAGAACGCTCCAGGGATCGGGAATCCGCAAGGACCCCGACGGCCGTCTTAGGCCGTGGCAATCCCTGGGGCGTTACTGTTTTAAGGGGGTGCCATGAAACCGAACACGCAAGGTGTACGACCGCTTCACAACCCAGAGGACAAGGTTATCGCCATTGTCACGACGCCAACCGGCGAAACCTGGACCGTGGACGTTTCCTGTATGAGTTGGTGGGACTTCGCCCGGTTCGCCCGCGAGTGCGCCCTGGAGGGTCTCGACTACCACCTGAAGCGGATCCCCGCCGACCTCCCGGCATTCCTGGGCGGGACCGAAGG
This sequence comes from Desulfobacterales bacterium, assembly GCA_049366795.1. Taxonomy (GTDB): domain Bacteria; phylum Desulfobacterota; class Desulfobacteria; order Desulfobacterales; family UBA5852; genus CALNZV01. The sequence continues at coordinate 231 of JBMNCP010000105.1, read as the reverse complement.
GAGGACCCCATGATCAAGATCCTCATGAACCGAGACGATGCCCTACTGCTTCACGACGCACTGCTCGTTGTAGACGGACCGACCCTACGGCCGGAATGGACCCATAGCAAGCAGGCTGGGCTTACCGCGGCGCTGGACAAGCTGCGGCTGTCCATCGCGCTGGAAACCGAGAGCACTTCACACACAAAGGAGGATGCGGCATGAAAAAGATCATCGACGGCAAGCGGTATG
>JBMNCP010000104.1:0-63557 GCA_049366795.1 Desulfobacterales bacterium | reverse complement strand
AACTGGTAGCCGCTCCCTGTACCCCAAACCACCGGCGGCGCCCCCAAACCCGGGGCGCCGCCGGTGACTTTTCCACGTGACCGCCTTCCCATGGCGGGAAGCTCGTCAGTCAAAGTCGAAGTGCGCCCTACGGTTTCGCGACCATGCATCCTCGGTTTCGCCGGCGACGACCGGCCTTTCCTCTCCATAACTGATGGTCCGCATGCGGCCGCCGTTGATCCCCAGGCTCATCATGAAGTTCTTGACGCCTTCCGCCCGCCGTTCACCCAACGCAATGTTGTACTCGTTGGTACCCCGGCTGTCGCAGTGTCCTTCGATGGCAACGGTGGCTTCCGGGTTTCGCTTGAGCCAGTCCGCCTTCTCCTTGAGAATTTCCTGGGCGTCGGGGGTCAGGCCCGAGCTGTCGAACTCGAAGAAAATATCCTCGTTGACGAACCGCTCGCGCGTCATGGGCCCCCTGCCAGCACCGCCGGTTAGAAGATCTCCGCCCTCTTCGTACAAGGCGCCCTCTCCAAACCCTCCGGCCGTCGTCCCTCCCGGTTCTCCGGCCGCCGCTCCCGGCTCACCCGTTGCCGCCGGATAAACGGCGCTCTCCGGGGGAATCACTCTTTTCGCGCAGCCGGCCATACCCAGACCGATAACGATACAGGCCACCAGACAAATCAGCTGATTTACGCTTCGGGTCATCTACAGTCTCCTTAGGATTGTCCGTTTAGGGGAAGCACCCGCCTCCGGGCGGTGCTTCGGCCGGCATCCGGGCGACGCCAGGGTTCCAGTTTGCAGATTTTCAAGCAGGGCTATTTTCCACCAGATGCCGCTGGATTGTCAATCCGTCAAACTGTCGACGCTGCCATCTGCGAATCGGCATTCAAAACGATCGACGAAGGGGATTGAAGCGTATGATGATAACGGCTGCGGTCGCAACCAAGACGAATGCGGAGGTAAGATGGACGGTTGAACGGGGAGGCGGGCGGCCATGCGGGTGTGGGTGCCGTCCTGGGAACGAGGCCGACGCCGGCACCGTATCGGCGGTATGTTTAGGCGGTCCCGCGCGGACGGCACGGAAACGGAAACGATTCAGGTGACGGTAACTTCGGTGGATTTGACGTGAAAGACCTTTCGGGGGCGCTCCACTTTCACGGCGACCTTTCCATTCTTGAACTCTTTGATAACCATGCCTTCGACAGCCCCGATCCAGAACGCGTTGACCGTGAATTTCACCTTCTTACCGATCAGAGTTTCTTTCTGCATCTACAACTCCTTTCGGAATTCCAAAGTTTTTTAGAAAATCAGTATGAAAAAGATAAGCCATATCTGATAACTGTCAACTCGGCCCGAACAACGCGGAGTTCGATTGACAAAATCCACAAGCCCACATACCATGGCGAGCAGATTTTTAACGGCTTGGAAACAATCGCAAAATCTTTCAGAATGCCCTCCTGTAGGGCCAACGGGAATCAGACCGGGCACCGGCGGAGCCTTCGGACAGTACAAGATGACGTTGATGCATTCGCGGCCCCACCGGTGAACCGATGCCTATGAATTCAAGCCCTGAACCTCGAAAATTCGTCGCGCCGGAATTCGTCTTCGGCAGGGGCGCGCTGCAGCTTGTCGGGCAATACGCGGTCAACTTCGAAGCCTCTCGGGCCTTTCTGGTGACAGACCCCGGGGTCATCGATGCCGGCCATGTGGAACGGGTTCAAGCGGCACTGGCAGGGGCCGGGGTCCAAACCGTTATCTTCGGCGATGTCTCTCCGAACCCCCGAGCCGAGGAAACCATGTTGGGCGCACGCTCTTTCGATGAGAGCGGCTGCGATCTGCTCGTTGCCGTCGGGGGCGGCAGCCCCATGGATGCCGCGAAGGCCATCGGGATCGTTCATGCCAACCACCGGCATATTCTCGAATTCGAAGGGGTCGATCGCGTCGACATTCCCGGCCCACCGCTGATCTGCGTTCCGACAACCGCCGGAACCGCATCGGATGTCTCCCAATTCACCATCGTCCTGAACAGCTATGAGCGGATCAAGATCGCCATCATCAGCAAGGGCGTCATCCCGGATGTCGCACTGATCGATCCTGAAACGACGTTGACCATGGACGCGAAGCTCACTGCCGTTACCGGCATGGATGCCATGGTCCACGCCATGGAAGCTTACACATCCAATGCCGCCTCCCCTCTGACGGATCTGCACGCCTTGAGGGCGATCGGGCTGCTGCACGCCTATCTGCCCACCACCCTCGAAAACCTGGACGACATCCATCTTCGATCGCAGGTGATGCTGGCCAGTCTTCATGCGGGCCTGGCGTTCACCAACGCCAGTCTGGGGGCAGCGCATGCTCTGGCCCACAGCCTCGGCGGGTATCTGGATCTCCCCCACGGGGAGTGCAATGCCGTTCTGCTGGATGCGGTCACGAACGCCAATTACCCGTATGCAGAGAGCGCCTACGACCGCATTGCCGAAGTCATGAACCTGAAGCCTTCCGGCCGGCCTGTCGCTGACAAATGCGCCATGCTGGTGGAGGAGATTCGACGATTCAGGCGCCGCCTCGGCCTGTCACGCTCACTGACGCAGATGGGCGTGCGCGCCGAGGATCTTCCGGGAATAGCCGCCCGGGCGAAGATGGATCCCTGCCTGGCCACCAATCCGCGCCCGCTTACCCTCGAGGATATCGAAACACTTTATGGACAAGCCCTCTGATCCTGAATTCAGCTACCAGCTCATCCGAGAGCGCATCATCGGCCTCAGGGAGCGAACGGTCCGAAAGAGCTACTATCCTCAGCTGCGGCAGCGGCTCAACGAGCTGGAACGATTTCGGTTCCTGCTGGACCACACCCGTGAACTGATCTTCCTTTTCGAAATTCCCGACGGCCGCATCCTCGATTTCAACCAGCCGGCACTGGACGCATCGGGCTATGGAGGGGACGAACTGCGCCAGCTGCGGGTCAAGACCCTTTTTCCTCATTTCGAGTCACTGGAGGATCTCAAACTCTCCCCCCAGCGCGATCCGCTGTCGACCCGGGCCAACCTGATCACCCGGTATCGAGACGCCCTCGGGCAAGAAACACCGGTTGAAATCACGTTGGAAACCGCCATGTTCGGCCGGACCGTCTACGGCATCATCGTCGCCCGGGACATTCGGGAACGACTCGAGGTCGAAAGGGCGAGAAAAGCCCTCACCGACCGGTTGAACATCCTGATCGAATCCATACCCGACCGCATTGCCTTCAAGGATGCCGACGGCCGCCACCTGGTCGTCAACCAGGCATTTGCAGATGCCGTGGGGCTTTCGCCGGATCGGATCATCGGCAGGACGGATGCCGAGATCCTGCCCCGGGAGACCGCGGAATCCTCGAGCGTAAGCGATCTGCAGGTCATGTCCGAGGCGAGCCCATTCCGTTACGAAGCCAGGGAGCTTTCGCCGGACGGCTCGGAACAGTTTCTGGATGTGCTGAAGGTTCCCCTGAAAAACGATGGCGCGGGGCCGAGAGGCCTGGTCTGCATCAGCCGCGACGTGACCGGCCGTATCCGGGCGGAAGAAGAAAAGAAGCTCCTCGAGAAGCAGCTCCGCCAGGCCCAGAAAATGGAAGCGGTTGGAACCTTGGCAGGGGGAATCGCCCATGACTTCAACAACATCCTTTCAGCGGTTCTCGGCTACACCGAGATGGTGATCGAGGATGTTCCGGAGGGGTCCTTCATCCGGCGGAACATGGAACAGGTGCTTCAGGCCGGCATCCGGGCCAAGGAGCTGGTCCAGCAGATCCTGACCTTCAGCCGCCAGCGGGAGCAGGAACTCAAGCCCGTGAAGCCCGCGACGATTATCAAGGAGGCGGTCCGGCTGCTTCGGGCGTCATTGCCCACCACCATCACGATCCGGCAGAATATCCGATCCCAGGCTTCGATATTGTCCGACGCCACCCAATTTCACCAGATTCTCATGAATCTCTGTACCAATGCGGCGCATGCCATGAGGGAGAATGGCGGTGTTCTGACGATCGGACTGGATGAAGTCATCGTGGACGAACCCACGCGCCTGAAGCTCCCCGAACTCGCCACCGGCGCCTACCTGTGCATGACGGTTGCCGATACGGGCACGGGCATCCCGCTCAACATCATGGACCGGATCTTCGACCCCTTCTTTACGACCAAGCCACTGGGGGAAGGCACCGGGATGGGGCTGTCCGTGGCCCATGGAATCGTCAAGAGTCATCGAGGTGCGATCGAAGTCTCCAGCAGCCCCGGGGAGGGAGCCGAATTCAAGGTCTACTTCCCTCGCATCGACAGCGCCGCTGCCCTTATCGTGCCCCGCACCGACAACGTTCCCGGCGGGAAGGAACGCATCCTTTTCGTGGACGACGAGGAGATCCTCGTGGAAATGAGCGGTCATCTGCTCAAACGGCTGGGTTATGAGGTGGAACTCTGCACCTCCAGCCAACAGGCCCTCCGGCGCTTCCAGGAAAACCCCCGAGGGTTCGACGTGGTGATCACGGATATGACGATGCCCGGCATGACCGGAAAGGAGCTTGCGGGTCGGATGCTGAAGCTCCGCCCGGATCTGCCGATCATCCTCTGCACCGGATTCAGCGAGCAGATTTCAGAGGAGAGCGCCAACCGGATGGGCATTCGCGCTTTTATTCTGAAACCCATCGTTCTCAACCATCTGGCCGGGACGATCCGGCGTGTTCTCGACGCCGATCGGGATGACGGACCGGAAAGCGAATCGGCGGAAAAGGGAGAAGATCATGGATAGATTCGACCCGGAAGAAGCACTGGTGACCGTGAGACGTGAATTCGGAGAGCACGGCGGCGTCACCCCTTCCATCAGCCGCTCCTCCACGTTTACCGTCATGGATCCCGCCACCATGCCGCGGATCTTCGAAGGCGTCCGGGGCCCGGAAATGGGCGGGTGCTTTCTTTACAGCCGCCAGTACAATCCGACCGTGGCCGTTCTGGGACGGTACCTCGCCGCCATGGAGGGAACCGAGGCCGCCACCGCCACCGCGAGCGGGATGTCCGCAATTGCCTGCACCCTCATGCAGCTGTGCGGATCGGGGGATCATATCGTTTCGAGCCACACGATCTACGGAGGAACCCACGCATTGCTCGCGGACCTGCTGCCCCAGTCCGGCATCCGGACCACATTCGTGGATCCGTCAAAACCCGATGCCTTCGAACGGGCCGTGCAGCCCAACACCAGGGTGATCTACGTGGAAAGCCTCGCCAATCCCACCCTGAAGACCGCCGACATTCCCGCCCTGGCAGCCATTGCAAAACATCACGGGCTCACCCTGGTGGTCGACAACACGTTTTCCCCCATGGTGATTTCACCGGCGGTGCTGGGCGCCGACATCGTGGTCTACTCCCTCACCAAGTTCGTCAACGGCGCGAGCGATCTCCTGGCCGGGGCCATCTGCGCTCCGAAGCCGTTCATCCAGAAGCTCATGGACCTGCACATGGGCCGCCTCATGCTTCTGGGGCCGACCATGGACCCCCGATGCGCTTTCGATGTCATCCAGAGGCTGCCGCACCTCGCCCTCCGGATGCGGGAGCACGGCCGGCGGGGGACGGCCATGGCCGAACGGCTGCAATCATTGGGCGTTCCGGTGATCTACCCGGGCCTGCCCGGCTACCCCCAGCGGGAGCTGCTCGACCGCATTCGAAATCCGGGATACGGCTGCGGGGGAATCCTGGCGTTGGACTGCGGGACGCGGGCCATTGCAGACCGGCTCCTGGACATCCTTCAGAATCGGGAGCGCTTCGGGCTGATCGCGGTTTCATTGGGCTACTACGACACCCTCATGACCTGTTCCGGATCCTCGACATCCTCGGAAATTTCACCGGACGAACAAAAGGAGATAGGGCTTTCGCCCGGCCTGCTCCGGATCTCGGCCGGTCTTACCGGCCCCATCGAAATGCGCCTGGAACAGCTCGAACGGGCGGTCCGCAAGGCCGGCCTGGTCTAATTTCCGCCGGCAGGTCGTCGGATCTGCCTTCAAGGCGGCCCGCGCCTAAAAGAATCCCAGCCAGACCGGAAGACGCCCTTGTGGATGACATCGTTGTGTGTTTCCACGGGGGCTTTCGGTCTTCCCCCGACAAGCGGCACCCCTCTTCACCTACCCAAACCCCACGGGAAAGGAGCGGCCCCGGACGGCGCCTCCCGCCGCGAACGGCGGCTTCCGCTGCGGGGTCCGACCCTCATTGCGAACATTCACTGCGGCATTATTGTAAAAAGAGCCAGGTGTTCTCGAAGCGCAGCGACGCACGAAACCTTGGCGGCCGGATATGCCGGCAGCGGGATGCGCAGCGGCGATCACCGTCACAACGAGCGCGGCGAGCGGAATTTTCTTGAAATCCACGCAGGGAGGAAACCATGGCGAATGCACCCGAACGCACGCTTCATCACCACATGGCCGAATACCGGGAAGGCCGGCGGAGTTTCGAAAATGCCTTTCAGGCCGTGGCCCGCATGATCCTCGAGAGCGACATCGAGAAAGTGGTGGTGAACGGAAAGACCACTTACGATTTCAGCATATTCAGGGAAGGCTCCAAACCGGTGGTGGGGATGTACGATGAAATCAACAGCTTCGTATCCTACGTCAAGGACGCCGCCGAGGACGGCTCTTCCAAGGAGATGGCTTACGTGCTGGTCGGGGAGCCTGGAAACGGAAAGACCTACTTCGTGGAATATCTCTGCGACCAATACCGAAGATTTCTCTCGCAGCCGCGCAACCGGCGATACACCTTCCGGTTCCTCGGCCTGGATCGGCTCGGCAACTACGGCCGGATTCAGACCATCGAATCGCAGACCTACGAGGACCCGATGGTGCTGGCCATGAACCTCCTGGAGAACTCCGACGACAACCGCGAACTGGTCCAGAAGCTGTTCGGCTTCAGCGACGAGGACATCCGGCGCATCTACCACAACTATCGCCCGTTGGGCGCCTGCAGCGACTATATCTGGAGCGATATCCGCAACGACGCCGGCGGCGACGTGGAAAAGATGCTCGAGCGCATCGAAGTCGTCCCCGTACCCATGTCCGAAAGCCTGGGGACGCTAACGGGAAAGTATCCGGCCAAGGACAAGATCACCTCCTCGGCGGTCGATCTTCTGGGAGAGGAGTCCATCCAGCGGCTCCTTCACATCACCGACACCCAGAACCCCTACCGGTTCGATCTCCGCAGAGGGGCCCTGGCGCGGGTAGCCGGGGGGGGCATCCACTTCAGCGACGAGATGTTCAAGAACAAGAAGGACCTCGTCCAGGTTTACCTTGGCGTGATCCAGAATCGCAGCCTCGAGATCGACGGCTTCAAGTGGCCCATCGACACCCTGATCATCGCCACCAGCAACAACTCGGAGTTCAACCGGTTCCTGGCGGAAAAGGAGGAGGCGCCCATCGTCGATCGGTGCCGGCTGTCCCATATCTCCCACAACACCAACTACAAGCTTCAGGAGCGGTTGACCCAGTACGCCATCGGTACGGGAACCCGGACCACGCTCACCCGGCACAACCTGCACGAAGACCCCAACCTGAACTACGCCGCCTCGGTGGCGGCCGTTCTCACGCGGATTCCGCGTTCCGAGAAGCTCACCCCCGTCGAGACCATGAAGCTCGCGGCCGGCGAAGTCGCGGGTGAAAAAAGCATCAAGACACTGGCGGAGGTCATCGATACGCTCGCCCAAGAGGCCGACATCACCAAGCGATTCGGCCAGAAAGGGCTCGGCCAGCGGAACCTGGGACGCGCCATCCAACTGCTGGTGGAAAGCTCGGAGACCAACGAGGGCGAGTGCATGTTCGCCTATGACGTTTTCCGCTCCTTCGAGCGGATCATCCTCGACTATGTCACCGAGGCCAACGACCGCGCCAAATACCTGGAGGACGTCAGGACCGCGAAGGGGCTTTACCGGGAACGGATCATGACGGAAATGTTCAACGCCTACATGGACGAGCCCCACGCGATCCGGAAGGACGTCATGAACTATGTCAACATGATCATCGGCATCGATGCGGAAAACCTGGGGCCTGACCGGATGTGGAAGTACAAGGACCCCCAGACGCACGAACTCAAGGCGCTCAAGATCGACGAGCGGTTCGTCCGCAGTGTGGAGGAGCGGCTGGGCCTCAAAACCGAAGAGCAGCGGGAGTCCTTCCGCACCTCCATCCGGAAAATCTACGGCCAGAAGATTTCCATCGATCCGGAATACGATTTCATGGACAACCTGGAGCTGGTCAAGGCGGTCACCGACGTCCGGCTGAAATCGGACATCGCCGGTGCCGGCAGCCTGATCGGCGCCCTGGCCAACCGCACCAACGAGGAAAACCAGAAGCTCTATGACCGCATGATCGACACCATGCTCAACAAGCTCGGCTACTGCCGCACCTGTGCCCAGAAGACCATCGAGTACTTCTGCACCCAGGAAGACGAGAACTGACGGCGCTGGCCGGCGGTCGAATCCGTCAGCGCGGAAGCATCGGACAGCGCGGGTCATGAAACCGATATCCGGAGGTGGCATCGAATGGAAATCCATGAAATGCAGGACATAGCCCGGAAGCTGCTGGCTCGGCGAAGCCTTCCCGGCCGGCTTCGGAAAGGGATTCAGGAAGAGATGGCCGGCAGCACGCGGCACCGGTTGCCACCGGGTTCCGGCGCCGGAAACGATCCCGCATCCGGTCGGCTGTGCCCGGACATCTACGACGCCAACGACCTGGAGATTCTACACCACCTTTCGATGCCGCCCGGATCGGAAACCGTCATGCTTCGGTCCCTGGAAGATCTGCTCGAACAGGACCGGCGCAGGGAGTCCGACGGATTTCCCCGGAAGATTCGTGTCGGGCGCATGATCCGGCCCGGCAAGGGAGACAAGGGCAAGGTGGTGGTCGTGCCGACGACGGTCGAGGAGAAGCTCATCCACGACCCGCGGTTTCAGGAAGAGGAGGACGAGGCGAGCGGCGGATCGGGCGCGGGCGAAGAAGGGGAGGTTATCGGCGGACAGCCGGTTCATCAGCCTGGGGGCGGCGCCGGCACCGGGCCGGGACAGGGCGAGGGCGCAGCTCACGAGCTGGAATCCAGCGCCTATGATCTCGGGCGGATCCTGACCGAAAAATTCGCGCTGCCCAACCTGAAGGAAAAGGGAAAGAAACGATCGCTGACGCGGTACACCTACGATCTTACCGACCGGCACCGCGGCAGGGGGCAGGTCCTGGACAAAAAGGCGACCCTGCGGAAAATCGTCGAAACCAACATCCACCTCGGACATCTCTCCGATCCCGAGGACATCGATCCGACCCGTTTCATGATCTCGCCCAGGGACCGGGTGTACCGGGTCCTGTCCAAGGAAAAGGATCTCGAAAGCCAGGCCATGGTCTTCTTTCTGCGGGACTATTCCGGATCGATGTCCGGCAAACCCACCGAACTCGTCACCACCCAGCATGTGCTCATATACAGTTGGCTTCTCTATCAGTACGCCCGGCAGGTCGAAAGCCGGTTCATCCTCCACGACACGGAGGCAAAGGAAGTGCCGGACTTCTACACCTATTACAATTCGTCGGTGGCCGGCGGCACCCAGGTCGCTTCCGCATTCCGGATGGTCAACGAAATCGTCGAAACGGAAAACCTGGCCCGCGACTACAACATCTATGTCTTCCACGGCACGGACGGAGACGACTGGGATCCCTCGGGAGAAAAGGCCCTGCCGGAGATCCGCAGGATGCTCGACTACACCAGCCGCGTCGGGGTGACCGTCGTGGCCCGGCCGGACGCCGGAGCCGACGGCACCGAGGTATCCAAATACCTCAAGTCGTCGGGTCTTTTGAAAGAAAAGCCCGATCTCATCCGGCTCGACATCCTGGAGGAGGAGGCGGGGGAACCCCGGATCATCGAAGGCATCCGGCGATTGACGTCCGAGTAGCCTCCGGCTGTCCGCGAAAGCCGTGCAACGGCCTTCGCCGCGGTTGGGACAACCCGCGGTAAGCCGCCGACAAAGGAAGGACCCATGGAACTGATCAACCAGCACGCCAAGAAGATCATGGAGGAATGCAAGGAACGGGCGCTGGAGGCCGGTCTTCGGTTCAACCCCGAAACCCTCGAATACATCGTCACCAACCGGGACCTTCTGGACCTGTCGCCGAAGCTCATGATACCGACCCTCTACGACTACTGGGTGCACGACGTGGAGGTGCTCAGGGAAAGGGGAAAGTATGAACTTTACCCGGGCAACCCATACGAAACGGTCATCAACACGCGTCCGGCCATTTCCTATTACAACGACAACAATCCCGACTGGCTGAACGTGATGATCTTCTACCACGTGCTGGCCCACATCGACTTCTTCCAGAACAACCACTTCTTCCGGCACACATGGGACGACGACTTCACCGGGCAGGCACTCTCGGACAAGCGGGTGATATCGAGGCTGCGCTCCGAAAAGGGCCGGTGGGTCGACTACCTCATCGAGTTCACCCGGGGCGTCGACAACCTGGTCGGCTACCATCGCGAGCTTTCGGAGATCCACCGCGCCGGCTCGGGGCCTCCCGGAAAGCTGGACTTTTATTTCGATGTCTTCCTTCAGTCGTACCGGAAAGTGGGGACTACCGAATACATCAAGGAGGTCGAACGCTACAACGCCTGCGTGCGCGAGCACCCGAGGCGGTTCGAGGACGTCTTCTTCGCCGATGTCGAAAAGAACCATCCCGAGTTCAATTCGCTGTATCAGAAGCATCGCGGTCGCAGGAAATCCTCCCGCCTGGACCCCATCCAGTTCATCATGACGCACTCTGACTTTCTCAACAAGGAAGCCAACCAGTGGATGAAGATGGTCATGGAGGTGATCCGTCGCACGGCACTCTTCTTTCAACCCCAGATCCGCACCAAGATCATGAACGAGGGATGGGCCAGCTACTGGCACGATCGGCTCTATATGGCCGATCCCCGCATCCGGGGACACGAGGTGGACTACGCCCGCGTCAACGCCGGCGTGACCGCTATGCCCCGCATGGGGCTCAATCCCTATGCCCTCGGGATGCGCCTGTTCCAGTACATCGAGGAATCCGCCGATCGGGGCCGCTATGATTTCCGGTACCAGCGCCTGCGCGATGCCAACGCGCGGAATCGCTACGACGCCGGTACCGGCCACGGGAGAAAGGCGCTGTTCGACATCCGGGAAAACCTCTGCGATTTCACCTTCATCAACACGTTCGTCAACCAGGATTTTATCGATCGGCATCGACTGTTCGTCGCCGGCAGGCGCCTCAACAAGGAACGGATGGTCTGGGAGTACTACGTCAAGAGCCGGAAAGCCTCCGAATACCGGCAGATGCTCTTCGACTCCCTCTACCATCCGCCGCACATCCAGGTGGTTCCCGACAAATCCAGGGACGGCTCCCTCTATCTCTATCACCACTTCGAAGGCAAACCGCTCCTGAAGGACTATATTCCGAACACACTGATGGGAATCGAATATCTCTGGAACGGGCCGGTCCAGCTGGAAACCAGCGAGTTGGTGCCCGAGGGCGATCCGGACGTAGCGGCCTACCTGGCCGGCGCCATGGGAATCCCCCGAGAGGACCCCCGGCCGCGGAAATTGCGCTGGCGGCGGGTGATCTACACGATGGGCAACCGCAAGCTCACCCGCGAGGTCATCGACGCCGATACGGACGCCTCACCGGTCGCAGCCTGACCCGCTGGCGGCTTGCGGATCGACCGGCATCGGGTCGAAAGGCCAGGGGCGGCCGAAAGCCAGCGGAAAGCGCCGTTCGGGACCCGAAGACCATTTCCGGATGGACACCAAGGAGTATCATGGACAACATTCGCAACGCTTTGGAGAGTCTTGACGACACCATGGACGAGTGGGGCATCCCCGCTCCCATGCCCTTCGAGCTGTTTCTTCAGGACCTGCTTCGGTCACCCGAACAGGTGCTTCGGAACATCTTCCAGGTCTTCCACGACATGGTCAAGACCTATGTGGATGAAGGCGATGACGAATATCCCGACGATCCGGAGTCCATCCACTTCGTTCCCTATGACTGCACACGGCTTTTCGTGGAGGGCTCGGACCATCCCTTTTTCGCGGACCGGCTCTTCTCCAATCGCCTCGTGAGCCACGTGGAATCCATGAAGCGTGGGGCGCAGCAGAACAAGATCTATATCTTCGACGGCCCTCCGGGCTGCGGGAAGAGCACGTTTCTGAACAATCTGCTCCGCCGTTTCGAGGATTACAGCAATACCCCCGCGGGACGCCGTTTCGAAGCGGTCTGGCGCCTCGACCGGAATCTTCTGGGGCCGGATGCCAAGCAAAAGTCGCTGCCGCTTTTCGAGCGCATGTTTCAGATGATGGAAGCCTCGGCGCAGCCCCGCGAGTATTCCGAAAATTCTGCGGATCCCGTTCCCGCGGTCGCCGACAGGCCTTCGAGGCCGGAGGATCTGTTCCCTCCCGGTACGGATCGGTACGTGGAAGTCCCCTGCCCCAGCCACGACCACCCGGTGCTGATGATCCCCAAACGGTTCCGGCGTCCGTTCATGGACGAACTGTTTCAGAACAACGAATTCAAGTGGAAGCTTTTCACCGAAAAGGAATTCGAGTGGGTGTTCCGGGACGAGCCGTGCACGATCTGCGGCTCGATCTACCAGGCGCTGCTCAACCGGCTGAAGAGCCCCACCCGGGTGCTCGGAATGCTTTATGCCCGGCCGGTCCGATTCGGGAGGCGGCTCGGCGAAGGCATCAGCGTCTTCAACCCCGGCGACCGGCCGCTCCGCCAGCAGATCCTGACCGATCCGGCGCTCCAGCGGCGCATCAACGGCCTGCTGAAGGACAGCAGCCAGGTCCACTATCTCTTCTCGCGCTATGCCAAGACCAACAACGGGATCTATGCCCTGATGGACATCAAATCGCACAACATCGAACGGCTGATCGAGCTGCACAACATCATCAGCGAGGGTGTCCACAAGGTCGAGGATGTCGAGGAGAACGTGAATTCTCTTCTCATCGCCCTCATGAACCCCGAGGACCGTAAAAACATCCAGGACATCCAGTCCTTCTCGGATCGAATCGAATCGATCAAAATCCCCTATGTGTTGGATCTCAACACGGAAATCGACATCTATCGGGACATTTTCGGGAAACACATCGACCAGCGGTTCCTGCCCCGGGTCCTCCACAACTTCGCCAGGGTGATCATTTCCACACGGCTCAACACCCGCTCCGATGCCCTGCTGGAATGGATCGGCACTCCCGACAAGTACCGGCTTTACTGCGATGCCAATCTGCAGCTGCTCAAGATGGAAATCTACACCGGCCACATCCCGCCGTGGCTCAAGGAGGAGGATCGGAAGAACTTCACGGCCAAGCGGCGGCGGAAGATCATCGGAGAATCCGAGTCCGAGGGAATGAAGGGGCTTTCCGGAAGAGACTCGATCAAGATCTTCAACGAGTTCTATTCAGCGTTCGCGCGGGAGGACAAGCTGATCAACATGGTGGACCTCCACACCTATTTCACGCGAATGCGGCAGGATTTGAACGAGCAGATTCCGTCGGGTTTTCTCGACTCCCTGATGCAGATGTACAACTACACGATTCTCCAGGAGGTCAAGGAGTCGCTCTATTATTACAACGAGGAGCAGATTTCCCGGGACATCCTCAACTACATGTTTGCCGTCAATTTCGAGCCCGGCACCACGGCATCCTGCCGGTTCACGGGCGACCGTCTGGAAATCACGAATGCCTACCTGGAGAGTTTCGAGATCCGCGTCCTGGGAGCCGACGTCGGCGAAGTGACGCGAAGGGCTTTCCGGGAGAGCACCCAGCGCGAATATGCTTCCCGGACCCTCACCCAGGAGATCCTGGCGGAAGGGTTGCCGCCGACGCAGACACGGCTATTCGAGACCATCCACGAGCGCTACGTCCACCATCTCAAGGAAAAGGTCCTCGACCCCTTTCTGGCCAACGAAAACTTTCGCCAGGCGATCAAGGACTATGGCGAACCCGCCTTCAAGACCCACGACCGGAAAATTCGCGAGGACGTGACCTTTCTCATGAAGAATCTCGTCGAGCGCTGCCGCTACAACGAGCAGGGGGCCAAGGAGGTCTGCATCTACGTGATCGACAACGAGCTTGCCCGAAAGTTCACCGACAATTGAGGCGAGACAGGCCGCGGCGGCAACGTTTAGCCACAGGCTGTTAGCCTTCAGGATGCGAAGCCGCTTCATCTGCGGTGTTCGCTGAAGGCGGCGGGGAAGGCTCGAGGCGGGCGATGCTTCTGAACCCCCGCGGCAGCTTCCTTCCCCTCCGGCCGCGTTCACCGGCGAAGGCTTCGAGGGTCTCCCCTTTCAGAGCGACAAACCGTTTCCCGGAATGGACGATCAGATGGGCGCCTTCCGGCAGAAGAGCCAGGTGCGTCAGGAGTTCTTCACGGGCTGCGGCCCGGGCGGCGGGGATGCCGATGATCTTGTTGCCCTTTCCCTTTGGCAGGCGGGGCAGTTCGGCCAACGGGAAAATCAGCATCCGGCCTTCACTGGTCGCCGCGACCAGACGGACGTTTTCAGGGGCCGAAATCGGCATCGGCTCCAGTGGTTTGGCGTTTCGGGGAAGGGTGAGCATTGCCTTCCCGGATCGGCTCCTCCCGACAAGGTCGTCCAACCGGGCGATAAAACCGTACCCGGCGTCGCTCGCCAGCAGCAGCAGCTGGTCCGGCTCTCCCATCAGAACGGCCTCGACGCTGACGCCCGCGGGAAGGCTGAGTTTCCCGGTCAGCGGCTCGCCGTATCCCCTTGCCGATGGAAGTCCATGCGCCGACAAGGTGTAGCTTCTTCCCCCGTCGTCCATGAACAGGACGGGCTGGTTGCTTTTCCCTCGCGCAGCGGAGCGAAAGCCGTCGCCCGACCGGTAGACCAGGTTTTCCACGTCGACCTCATGGCCTTTGGCCACACGCACCCATCCGCTCTCGGACAGAATGACGGTGACATTCTCCACCGGTGCGATGTCCTCTCGGGTCATGGCCTGGGCGGCCATCCCCCGTTCGACGATGGGAGACCGGCGGTCGTCGCCGTATTCCGCCGCCGCCGCCTCGAGCTCCTTCCGGATCAGATTTTTGAAGCGCTTTTCGGATCCCAGGATTCTCTCGAGGGACGCCCTCTCGGCGGCAAGGTCGGACTGTTCTCCCCGGATGCGCATTTCCTCGAGCCGGGCCAGATGCCGCAACCTGAGCTCCAGGATCGCCTCGGCCTGCACCTCCGTGAGCCCGAAGCGTTCCATCAGCACCGGTTTGGGACGGTCTTCGCCGCGAATGATGCGAATCACCTCGTCGATATTCAGAAAGGCGATCAGAAGGCCGTCGAGGACATGGAGCCTTCGGGAAACCTTTTCCAGCCGGTATTGAAGGCGCCGTCGGACCGTGGTCTTTCGAAAGGCAAGCCATTCCGAAAGCATATCCTTGAGCGGCATGCTCCGGGGCCGACCGTCGAGTCCAATGACGTTCATGTTGACCCGGTAGGTCCGTTCCAGATCAGTGGTGGCGAACAGGTGGGCCATCAAGGCTTCCTGGTCGATACGGTTCGATCGGGGCACGATGACCAGACGGATGGGGTCTTCGTGGTCGGATTCATCCCGCAGGTCGGCCACCATGGGCAGTTTTCTGGCCTGCATCTGCGCGGCGATCTGCTCGAGCACCTTGGCACCGGACACCTGATGGGGCAGCGCCGTGATGACGATCTCACCGTTCTCGCGATGGTAGACCGCCCGCATTCTCAGGCTCCCGGCGCCGGTCCGGTAGATCTGCAGGAGTTCCTCGCGGGGGGTGATGATCTCGGCCGCGGTCGGGAAGTCGGGGCCCGGCAGATACCGGCATAGTGTCTCCAGGTCCGCATCCGGGTGATCGAGCAGATGGACGGCGGCATCCACCACCTCCCGAAGGTTATGCGGCGGTACGTCGGTGGCGAGTCCCACGGCAATGCCGGTCGTTCCGTTGAGCAGGAGCGATGGCACCCGGGCCGGCAAAATGGCCGGCTCCTCGAGGGTCCCGTCGAAATTCTGGACCCAGTCGACCGTCCCCTGACCCAGCTCGGAGAGCAGCAGTTCGGAATAACGGGACAGGCGGGCCTCGGTGTACCGCATGGCGGCAAACGACTTGGGATCGTCCGGCGCACCCCAGTTGCCCTGCCCCTCGATCAGCGGATAACGGTAGGTGAACGGCTGCGCCATCAGCACCATGGCCTCGTAGCAGGCGCTGTCCCCGTGGGGGTGGAACTTGCCGATCACGTCGCCCACGGTCCGGGCCGATTTCTTGAACTTGGCCGTGGCCTGGAGCCCCAGCTCCGACATGGCATAGACGATCCGCCTCTGGACCGGCTTCAGACCGTCGCCGATGTGCGGCAGGGCCCGATCCAGGATGACATACATCGAGTATTCGAAATAGGCGCTTTCCGAAAAAATGGAGATCGGCATCCGCTCGATGCCGTCGGCGCCAAGGACAGGCGTTGCATCCATGAAAACTATTCCTTTGGTTCGAGCGCGTCGTCGGTGACAAGGCCGGCTTCGGCCTGCGCATCGGATATGCCTTCGCGGCGCTCCAGCCAGTTTCGCCGGTCTCCCGCGCGGCGTTTGGAGAGCAGCAGATCCAGGACGGCGGCGTCGCTGCCGGCATCCTGCGCGGTGAGCTGAATCAGCCGCCTCGTATCGGGGGCCATGGTCGTCTCACGAAGCTGGGAGGGGTTCATCTCCCCCAGTCCCTTGAACCGCTGCACGTTGATTCTGACGTTTCGCTTCTTCCCTGAAAGTCGGTGGAGGATGGCGTCCTTCTCATCGTCGTCCAACGCGTAGGCCACGTCCTTTCCGGCGTCGATCCGGTACAGCGGCGGCATCGCCACGTAAACGTGGCCGTGCTCCACGAGGGGGCGGAAATGCCGGAGAAACAGGGCGCAGAGCAGGGTCGCGATGTGGAGCCCGTCCGAATCCGCATCGGCGAGGATGCACACCTTTCCATAGCGAAGACCGTCCAGGTTTTCGGAGTGGGGATCGATTCCCAGGGCCACCGAGATGTCGTGAATCTCCTTCGATGCCAGAATGGTGGACGGGTCCGACTCCCAGGAATTGAGAATTTTCCCCCTGAGGGGCATCACTGCCTGGAATTGCCGGTCCCTGGCCTGCTTTGCCGACCCGCCGGCCGAATCCCCCTCCACCAGGAAAAGCTCGCTTTCCATCGGGTTCTGGCCGATGCAGTCGGCCAGCTTCCCAGGCAGGGCGGGCCCGGCCGCCACTTTTTTCCGGGCCACCTGCCGGCTTGCCTTGAGCCGGCGCTGGGCGCTGGAGATGGCCAGCTCGGCGATCTGCTCCGCCTCGTCCACATGCCGGTTGAGCCACAGGCTGAAGCTGTCCTTGACCGCGCCCGATACGAACGCGGCGCACTGCCGCGAGGACAGCCGCTCCTTGGTCTGACCGGAAAACTGGGGATCGCGCATCTTGGCTGAGAGAACGTAGCTGCACCGATCCCAAACGTCATCCGGGGCCAATTTGACGCCTCTGGGAAGAAGCTTCTGAAACTCGCAGAATTCCCTCAACGCGGCCAGCAGCCCGCTGCGGAATCCGTTGACATGAGTGCCGCCGAGGGGCGTGGGAATCAGGTTAACGTAGCTCTCGGTCACCGCGTCACCGCCTTCCGGGAGCCAGACCACCGCCCAGTTCACCGCCTCCTCATCGCCCTCCTCCTCTCCGACGAAGGGATCGGCAGGCACCATGGCGGCACCGTTGAGGCTGTCCGCGAGATAGGCCTTGAGGCCTTCACCGTAGTGCCATTCATGGGTTTCTTCATTGATTTCATTGTAAAATCGGACCGTCAGCCCCGGACAGAGCACCGCCTTTGCCCGAAGCGTGTGCTGGAGTTTTTTCGCCGAAAAGCGGGCGGAATCGAAATACGTGGGCTCCGGCCAGAACCGGACGGAGGTGCCCGAATTCCGGCGCCCCACAGTGCCGACCACCTCCAGTTCCCCTGTTTTCTCGCCGTGGGCGAATGTCATTCGGTATTGACGGCCCTCGCGCTTGACCTCGACGACGAGGCGGCTCGAGAGGGCGTTGACCACGGAAACGCCGACCCCGTGCAGACCTCCGGAGAACCGGTAGTTCTTGTTCGAAAACTTGGCGCCCGCATGGAGCCGGGTCATGATGACTTCGACACCCGAGACGCCTTCGTCGGGATGGACGTCCACGGGCATTCCCCTTCCGTTGTCGGTAACCGTCAGGGACTGATCCTTGTGAAGGATCACCTCCAGAAGGTCGGCGTGGCCGGCAATGGCCTCGTCGACGCTGTTGTCGATCGCCTCCTGCCCGAGATGGTTCGGTCTCTGGGTGTCGGTGTACATGCCGGGCCGCCGTTTGACCGGGTCGAGCCCGCTCAGCACTTCGATGGATCTGGCTGTGTAGGATGTCGTTGTCATCGTCTCTCTCGGTTGCTGTGGCAAGTGTAACCGGAGACCATACCCCAACCTCAAATTTTTTCAATGCGATTTTTAACCCGACAAGGCTCCTCCCGTCCAAATTGACAGTATTCTCCGGGGCTCTTATTTTTTTTGGGTTGGATCCTTCCCTATCAGTCCCCGCAAAAAAACCGAAAGGAGGCGCCCCGATGCATCACAAGGACCTGGTTTCCACGGCCGAGCAACTGGTGGCCAAAGGCAAGGGAATCCTGGCAGCGGATGAAAGTTCACCCACCATCAAAAAAAGGTTCGATTCGATCCAGGTGGAATCCACCGAGGAAAACCGGAGAACCTACCGGGAGCTGCTGTTCACCACAGAGGGAGTCGAGGCGTGCATCAGCGGAGTGATCCTCTTCGATGAGACCTTGCGGCAGTCGGCTTCCAGCGGAACGCCCTTCCCACGCCTGCTGGCGGATCGGGGCATCATTCCGGGCATCAAGGTGGACGCCGGGGCAAAGCCCATGGCCGGTTTTCCAGGTGAGAAAGTGACCGAGGGCCTCGACGGACTTCGCGGCCGGCTTTCCGAGTACCGCGAACTGGGAGCCCGTTTCGCCAAGTGGCGCGCGGTGATCACCATCGGGCACGCAATCCCCACCTGGGCGAATCTCGACGCCAACGCCCATGCGCTCGCCCGTTACGCGGCGCTTTGCCAGGAGGAGGGGCTCGTGCCCATCGTCGAGCCGGAAGTGCTCATGGACGGGGATCACGACATCGACCGCTGCGAGACGGTCACCGCCCGAACGCTACAGACCGTCTTCGACCAACTTTTCCGGCAGCGCGTTGACCTGGAAGGGATGCTGCTCAAACCGAACATGGTGATTTCCGGCCTGGACTGCCCCAATCCCGCCTCGGTGGGAATGGTGGCCGAACGCACGGTCAGCTGTTTCCGCCGGGTGGTTCCCGCGGCGGTTCCCGGCATCGTCTTCCTGTCCGGAGGACAGAGCTCCCGGGTGGCCACCGCCCATCTCAACGCCATGAACGCGCTGGGCGATCAGCCGTGGGAATTGTCCTTCTCCTATGGCCGGGCGCTGCAGGAGGACACGCTCAAGACGTGGAAGGGGGATCCCGCCCGGATCGACGCGGCCCAGAAGGTGTTCCAGCACCGGGCCCGATGCAATTCCGCCGCCCGCCACGGCACCTACACGGAGGCAATGGAATCCGAAGCGGCCTGACCGCCTCTACGCGACAACCGGCCGGGATCGCCACGCAAACCAGCAACGGGGAGCCGGGAAGAGATCCTGGCCGGCTTCAAAGCGGGGCCTAATGCATCCGGGAGTCGCGATCGTACGAAGCCTCCCCATCAGCCCCTCAACCCTTGCCTCCCGAGGATTGCCGCGGATCGCTTCCGGACAGGATGCGGACCTCATCGAGTTCCACCTGGTCCCGGGCGATGGTCGCAGACCATGCCTTCATGACCGCATGAATCAGGGTGGCAAGGGGAATGGCGAAGAAAAGCCCCATGAACCCCCAGATGCCGCCGAAAAACAGGATCGCCACGATCACGGCGATGGGATGGAGGTTGACCACCCGGGACAGCAGCAGCGGGGCGAGGAGATTGCCGTCCAGAAGCTGGATGATGCCGTAGGCAATGACGACGTAGGCGAAGTCCGCCGTCATCCCCCACTGAAAGAATGCGATGAGGGCCACGGGCAAGGTCATGACCGTGGCGCCGATGTAGGGAATGAGCACCGACAATCCCACCAGAATCCCCAGCAGCATGGCGAATCGAAGCTCCATGATCCTGAAGACGATGAAGGTGACGCTCCAAACGATGATGATTTCGAGCACCTTCCCGCGGATGTAGTTCGCCATCTGCTGATTGACTTCCGCCCATACCTCGCTGGCCAGCCGGCGGTTGTCCGGCAGGATGCTCCTGGACCAGTGAACGATCACCTCCTTGTCCTTCAAAAAGAAAAACACCAGGAAAGGCACCAGCACCAGGTAGACGATCCCGGTGATGGCTCCGCGCACGGATGCCAGGGAAAAGGAAAGCACCTGGCGCGCCAGCCCGGTGATCTGGCCGGAAATGAACTGAATGATCTCCTGGATCTGGACGGCCGAGAAGTACTGTGGATATTTCTGCGGTAGCTGCATCAACTGGTCCTGGCCGTCGGACAGCATTCCAGGGAGTTCGTAGATGAGCTGGGCGATCTGCCGTGACAGCATCGGGAGCAGGAGCACGAAAATACCCAGAATGCAAAGGACAAAAAGAATGAATACGACCGGCACGCCAACGACCCTCGATACGTGGTGCCGTTCCAGCAGTTCGACGAGCCCCTCCAGCATGTAGGCGACGATGACGGCGGCAATGACCGGGGTGAGCATATCACCCAGAAAAATGATGAACAGCAGGCCGATCACCAGAAGAAAGGCCAGGATGACGACTTGGGGATTGGAGAAATACCGTTTGATCCAGGTTCGAAACAGCTGATTCATGGGTCGATTTACCGCTTTCAGGGACCGTCGTGGCTGCCAGCTTCCTTTCCCGGCGTGGGAGATCGGTTGGAAATGTAAGGGAAGGTCGGCGGAGGCGTCAATTGAAAACTGAGAAATCCGGCGAATCTCCGTTTGCCGGCTATTGACTTGCCCTGCGGGAGAGAGATAACCCTTCCTTCGGGAACCGACACTCGGGAAGGATGGTGGTTGGGTGGAGAGACGACCGATGCTCAAGCCAGCGCAAGTACGACTCTACAGCGGCGGACACGAAGGAGCCGAGGCTGAATTCGGCCGAAACGCCGAGCGATGGGGAATCCGTGAGATCAATTTCACCTTCGAGGGCCACGCGATCGCGAGGGACCGCGGTGTCACCGTGCTGAGCCCCGATGCCCTGAGGAAAGGCGACATCAGCATGGAAATCGTGTCGTTGCGCATGGGCCGGTCCTATACCCGTGAGAAGGAAATCCGCCCGATCATTCAGACCCTCTTTCATGTCGTCAACATGGGTTACCAGGTTTTTTCGGTGGGGTGGATCCAGCCGGACGATACCGTCAAGGGAGGGACGGGCTGGGG
Source organism: Desulfobacterales bacterium (assembly GCA_049366795.1). Lineage (GTDB taxonomy): Bacteria > Desulfobacterota > Desulfobacteria > Desulfobacterales > UBA5852 > CALNZV01. The sequence continues at coordinate 42,093 of JBMNCP010000104.1, read as the reverse complement.
GGTCGAGTTGGCCAAGTGGTTCAAACGGCCCATCAGCGTCTACGACCAGGAGCGAAACGCATGGTTCGGCTGGAATGAGTACCGATGGGAGCCGGAAATTCCCGTCATCCGCCACAACAGTATCGCCGGAACGGGGACCCGAAACCTGACTGAAGCAGGCGGACTGGCGATCCGGGAGCTTTTCGACCGGTCGTTTCACCGAACCCGCGCGGCCGCGCCTTCCGGGAACAGGCCGTAGCCGGAAACCCGCGGGAGATCGCCGGTCAGGACGCAATAGACAATTTCTGGACGGACACCCGCTAGTCCACCAGTGGCGCCATGCGCTCGACGACCCTTTCGAGTCGATCGGTCACCAGCGCGTTCGCGCGAGGATCCAATCCCATCCGCTCGACCAGCCCAAAATCGATTCCCGCCCCCGCAGGACAGGCTTGAAGCGCCTCTCTCGCCAACCGAAATCCCGAATCCTCGTCAACAGCCCGTTCAAAAAAGTACCGCGCCGTCTCCCACTCTCCGGCGTCCAGGGCATCCAGACCCTGGCCGAAATGGAGAAACGCGTTGAAATCATCCGTGTGAGGATCGGCGATGCGTTTTTTCTGTGCATCGGAAACGGGGTGCTGGCTGCGTTCCAGTACCGAGAAGACGATCTTCTTCTGCAATTCGTAAAAGTTGTCCAGCGGATCGGAATAAAGAAAGCTTTCGACCATCGGCTCGCTGCCGGTGCGATAGATCGTGGTGTTGACCCTGAGATCCTTGAGCAGGGTGCTCAGCGTGCCGTAAATCAGGTATTCGCCCGCCAGCATCCGGCCGGCCTCCCGGACCTGGCCTTCGTCCACGAGGCCGCTCTGCCTGAAGACCATCTCCTCGAGCAGCGCGTCCATTCGAAACCGGTTGACCACCTGGAGTCCCTCGACACGGCCGAGGTCGCTGATGATCATCGCCGCAAGGCTCTTCTGTACGGCACCCAACCCCTTTTCGGCGCTCAGATCGTTGTAATAGATGACGGCGAAATCGCTTCTGGACCCGTCCAGTTCCATCCCGCCGTCCGGGCTGCCGACAGCCGCGACCGCGAATCTCCTGCTTTCGGCTATTTCGAGGAGCGTCAACAGCCGCCGCACCTCGCGAACCTGTCCTGATGGGCCTTTGGACAGGAAGTCGCGCCATACATCGATGCCCGCTTCGAGTTGCCCGCTGCGGAGAAGGGCCAGGCCAAGATAGAGAGCCGCATCCGATGCGTCCGGGCGTTGATTCAGAACGGTCTGGAATTCGCGCACCGCCTCGGGGTAGTCGCCGCCTTTCAGGTTAGCGTAGGCGAGTTGCTCCCGGACCTTCCAGTCGTCGGGCTGCTCGGCGAGATGCCGGGTAAAACGCTCGATCGCGCCATCATAGCGGCCGTCTCTCAGCAGCCGTCTGCCGTCCCTCGCCATGGAGGCGCAGGAGGCGGCGATCAGAACGATGAGGGCCAGGGCGGCGAATCCCAGTATGCGTGTGGAGACGGATACCGGGCGTTGCCGCGGGGGCCCGTTCCGCCTTCGCACCGTTTGATTGTCCAACGTCGTCGTCTGCATCCTATCCCTCTTGAAATGGAAGCAAGATAACAGATATCGCGCATCTGCAAAAGTGGAAAGCCACGAACGGCCAGGGCCTTGATTCTCCTCGGCATGGCGCGGGCTTCGTTTGCCGCCCGCGTGGTCCATCGAAGCCAGTCCTGCCCGGCCTCGTCATCCCTTTTCAGGCCTGTCCAGGATCATCAGCAAAACCGCCGCAAGAATCAGGGCGCTCCCGGCATATCCGGCAGTCGAAAAAGACTCCTGCCACCAGAAAAACGCGACCGCCGCGGCCACCACCGGCTCCAGGGTCGCGGTGATCGAGGCCCTCCCGGGCTCGAGAAAGCGAAGTCCCAGGTAATAGAAATGATAGGCGGCATACGTGCAGAGCAACGCCAGAACCGCCAGGGCAGCCCACGCAGCCGGAGACTTGTGGGCGAAATCCACCCAGGGGAACAGCAGGGCGGCGCCGATGGGGAGCATGTAGAAGAAAAGCGTTGCCGCCGGGTAGAGACCGGAGAAGTGTTTCCCGAAAATATAGTACATGGCGTAACAAAAGCCCGCCGTCAGACCGAATCCGACGGCGGAGAGCGAAACGGATCCATCCAGGGAGCCGCCGCCCGAGGATATGAGCGCCACCCCTGAAAGCGTCATCCCCAGGCACAGCAACTTTCTCCGTCCGACGGGTTCACGCCAGATCATCCGGGCCAGCACCACCACCCATGCCGGGGCGGTGTAGAGCAGCACCGAAGCCAGGGCGGCGCCTCCGCGATTGACGGCGAGCTGATAGGCGCCGTAGAACAAGGCCACGCCGGTGACGGCGAATGCCAGCAGGGCGGGCAGGTCCCGGACCGCCATTCGCAGCTGCCGTTGGGCCACGGCCTGGGTTCCGAAAAACAGCCAGGCCAGCCCGGCCCTCCAGAAGGCGACCTCCATCGGACCGACACCCTCCGCGAACGCCAGGCGCGCCACCGGACCGATCATCCCCCAGCACACCGCCGCCAGGGAAATGAAAACATACCCGCGGTACCTCATGAGATCGTCATGTCCCGGACCCTCCGTCGTTGAGATTCAGGCCGCCTGTCTACCACAACGTCGTGCCGAGTCAACCGGCGATCGGCTTGACAGCTTCCGCCAGGGCCTCTAGGTTCGATTCATCGAATCCAATTCAGGAAATGGGAGGAAGGTGCATATGCGGAAATCGAATCGGCTCCAGACCATCGCCGACCGAGAAATGGTCAATCGACTGAACGCCGAAGGCTGCCCTGCCTGTGGAAAAAAATTCAACCTGGGGGATCCGGTGGTGATGGCCTGCGGTGCGTGGGAAGGCCCTCCCCGCTGGATCCACGAGCATGAAGCGGTGTTCGATCCCTCCAGCAACAGCTATGTCGAGCGCAGGTGCTTCGAAACCCGAAGGGGCGTCATCGACTGAAAGGTGCACGGGTATAATCAGCTGAGAAAGACCGTGATGACATCCTTGCGGGCATCCACGTTCTGCACCGTCACCTGGACCACATCCTCCGGGTTGAGTTGGATTCCGGACGACGCCGCAAGATCGACCTCGATCATGTAATCCGTGAGCAGCAGCTGATAGTTCTGACGGCGGCGGAGGAGAACGATCGCGTTTTCGCGGCCGCCGACCTTCGACTCCAGATACCTGAGCAGCCAGTAGCGGTTGCGGCTGGCCTGAATCCGGGAGACGGCCGCCATGGGCTGCTCGAGCCCCTGGATCAGCTTCTGCATCTCTTCCTGTGTGTAAGCGGGCTCCAGTCCGAAAGCCGACCGCACCTGGCGCTGCGTAATGAGATCACCGTATTTCCGGATCGGCGATGTTGCGGTGGTGTAAGCCTCCAGACCAAGTCCGCTGTGATGTTCCGCGGCGGTCGTCAGGACGAAGCGGCTCAACAGGCGGCGCTGCATCCAGTTCTGAAAAAGGGTGCCCTCGTCCCCGTTGAAAAGACGCTCACGCGGCGGCGGCTGGGACCGGAATATGGCCGGGATTCCCCTTTCGGCAAGAAACCGGGCCATGAGCCAGTTCGCCATGATCATGAGCTCCGAAACCAGCATGCGGGAAGGGCTCTCACGGTTCACCCGGGAAAGCCCGATGTCACCGTTTTCACTGATCCAGACCCCCACTTCCGGAACCGAGATCTGAATGGCACCGTTTTCCAGGCGCCGCTTGCGGAACTGCGCGGCAATGCACCGGACGGCCTGGATATCCGGGTCTTCGTCCGCCGCGAGGTTGACATCATAGTAGGTATACTGGTGCAGGACCCGAATGTGGCTGGGAACGATCTCCCAGGAGACGATTTCATTATTCCGGCCGAATTGGATGAGCGTGCTGATGGCCGGGCGCAGCTCGCCGGCCTTCAGGCTGCAAAGCCCCTCAGCCAGGGCCGTGGGCAGCATCGAGATCTTCCGGTCCGGCATATAGATGGAGCTCGCTCGGCCCCGTGCATCGCGGTCGATCGCGCCGTTCTTCTCCACGAATTGGGCGACGTCGACAATGTGGATACCCAGGCGGTGGCCGTCGGGTGTCCGCTCGATGCTGATCGCGTCGTCGTAGTCCAGCGTGGCCTGCCCGTCGATGGTCATGGTCCGAAGATGGGTCAGGTCGACACGGTCGTCGGTGCCGGGCAGGTGAATCGGAACAGCGGCCAATCGGTCGGCCGCGGCGCGCACAGGCTCGGGAAACGACTGGGGAATGTCGAAGCGCAGGAGTTCGATGTTCTCATCCCGGGAGAAAACCCCTGCGGCGACCAGTACGTTGAAGATCCGGTAAGGGGTGTCGAGGCCGGCGGAGGCGGCCATCGCCCTGGCGGTTGCCCAGTCGGGGCTTTCCTTCTCGAACAGGTAATAGGAGCGCAGAATAGCGGCGTATTCCATCTGTTCAGGCGTCAGCGGATCCTTCAAGGGCTCGGGCAGCCCCGCGGCCACCTGCTTGAAAAAAGCGCCGCCCTTCTCGATGATTCTCAGCCGGCGCGCTTCCTCCCGCTGCCGGGCCGCCATCTGCTCCATCTGCGCCTCGGTGTGGGGAAAGAAGCCGTCGCCTCCGAACTTGAAATAGAGGCGGTTGGCGAAAAAGGCCCGCACGACCGCGGCTTCATGATCCGGGCCCGGTGAATTCGGGAAGCAGAACGAGGTCATGGTCGGCAGATCGATCCATTCCTGCTCGGTATTGAGCACCTCCCAGATGGGCTGAATGTCGATCGCCTCCGACAGCGATCTGCGCAATTGGGACTTCTCCTTCAGTTGCTCGACGACCCGCGCACGCCCCAGCGCCATATCGAGCCGGTCCAGGCTTTTATGGGACAGCCGGCCGGCGTTGAGACTGACCTCCCGGTTGCCTTCGGTCAGCAGGCGCAGCCTCCCCTGCTTGACTTCGAGAACCACGGCGCATAGTATTTTTTGTTTGTCGATGAATTCGACGATATATCCCGTTTCCATAATCTTGCAAAATTACCAGGACAGAGAGTCAAAGTCAATCCAATGCGAATAGAAATTTAAGGAAACTTTTATTTATTTCAAGCAATTAAAAAGATTGAGACCGCCCCATCCGTCGATGCGGTGCACCGGAACCCCAGAGTGGGCCCGCCAGATGAGGCCGGCGGTGAGCCAGCGCCCGACCGACCGTTTGAAGGCATCACCGGGGCATCGATCCCATCCATGAAATCCATCCGCCGCATTCAACCCTATCTGTCCGAAAGGCGCCGCCATATCGTCGTGGGCCTGCTGGCGCTCATCATCGTCGATATTCTACAGCTCCTGATCCCGAGGGTCATCAAACGCGCCGTCGACGCCCTCACCCTCTTCGGCGCAACACCCGGCGGGTTGATGACGTTCGCCGCCATCATCGTGGGCATCGGCGTGCTGATCGGCGGGTTCCGCTACATCTGGCGACGCTGCCTTCTCGGCGCCTCCCGGAGGGTTGAGGAGGGGCTCCGAAACGATCTCTTCGCCCATCTTCAGACCCTCTCCGCAGGCTATTTCGACCAGGCGAGAACCGGCGATCTCATGGCCCACGCCACCAACGACATCCAGCAGATCCGAATGGCCACCGGCATGGGCATGGTGGCCCTCAACGATGCGGTCATTCTCGGCGCCGCCGCCATCGGCTTCATGGCTTACATCCACGTGCAGCTCACCCTCCTGGTTCTCATCCCGATGCCCCTTATCGTCTTCGGCACCCGTTTTTTCAGTCGAAGGATGCACCTTCGCTACCAGCGGGTGCAGAAATCGTTCTCCGATCTGACCGAGGTCGTCCGTGAACGTTTTGCGGGGATCAGGGTAATCAAGGCCTATGACTGGGGCGCCGCATCGACGGCCGCCGTAGAATTGGCGTCCGACCGTTACGTCCAGGAGAACATCTCCCTCGTGAAGGTCACCGGTCTTTTCATGCCCATGATGGTCCTGCTCACCAACCTGAGCATGGCCATCGTCCTCTACGTGGGAGGAGTTCGGACCCTGACGCTTGCCATCACCCCGGGCGACCTGGTGGCCTTCATCAGCTATCTAGGCCTGCTGACATGGCCGATGATGGCCATGGGCTGGGTGACCAACCTGATCCAGCGGGGCAAGGCCTCCTTGGATCGCATCGATGCCGTGCTCGCGGCAGAACCCGAGATCCGCGATCGACCCGGCGCCCGCCGGTTGTCGGCCCCTCCATCCCGGCTGCACTTCGACGAGGTCGAATTTCGCTACCGGCCAGAGGCGCCGGCGATCCTCTCCGGCATCCGCCTCATGATTCATGCCGGTGAGTCCGTCGGCATCATCGGCCCCCCGGGCTCCGGAAAGTCCACCCTGCTGCATCTCATTCCCCGGCTTTACGAGGCCACGCAAGGGGCGATCCGGCTGGACGGCGTCGATGTCCGCAAGATTCTTCTCGGGGATTTGAGGGCCAATATCGCCCTCTCCTCCCAGGAGCCCTTCCTCTTTTCGGGCACGATCAGGGAGAATCTCACCCTCGGTGCGGAAGTGAACGGGAAGGAAATCCAAAAGGCGGTTGAAAAGGCGGCGCTCTCGCAAACCCTGGCCGCCTTGCCCGGAGGCATCGAGACCCTGGTGGGGGAGCGTGGCGTCATTCTGTCGGGCGGCCAGAAGCAGCGGATCGCGCTGGCCAGGGCGCTCATCAGGCCGGCCCCCATCCTGCTTCTGGACGACCCCATCAGCCAGGTGGATTCGGGTACGGCACGCACCATTCTCGATACGCTGCGGAGCCTCGGCGGCGCCAGAACCCTGCTGATCGTTTCCCACCGGATGTCGGCCGTCCGGTTTGCCGACCGGATTCTGACCCTGGAAGGAGGCCGTATCACCGAAACAGGCACCCATGACGACCTCATCGCCGCGGGCGGGTATTACGCCCGCACCTGGCGGATGCAGGCCCTTGAGGAAGAAGGCGACCATGCGGCAGCGGGACTTGAAGTACTTTGAGGAGGCGCAGCTGGGGAAGACGTACGACCTGCGTCTGCTCCGCCGGCTGCTGCCGTTTCTGACGCCGTACCGATTGCTGATCGCGGTTTCCCTCGGCCTGGTCCTGCTGATCACGGTCGTGGAGCTTTCCCTGCCCTTCATCACCAAAATCGCCATCGACCGGTTCATCGTCCCCCGGAATCCGGTGGAAACCGCGTCGTCCGCCGGAGAGCCCGCTGTCGAGCCGAGCCGGCAGCCGCTGCAAATTCTCATCGACAGCCCGGAGATCGAGGCCGTCGTCCGGCGTTACCCGGAGCGCTTCACCATCGAGGACGGACGTGCCGCCATCGCCTGGAGCGACCTCTCCCATCTTCCCCTGGAGGATGTGAAGACCCTTCGGGAAAAACACCGGGAAGGCCTTGCCTGGATCACCATTGCCTTTCTTCTGCTCGTGCTGGCCGACTTCTTTCTCAACTTCTGGCAGCGCCTGATCATGGAGACGGCCGGCCATCGTATCATGCACGATCTTCGCATGCGGGTCTTCAGCCAGATCCAGGGCCTTTCCCTGGGCTTCTTCAACCGCAACCCGAGCGGAAGGCTCGTGACCCGCGCGACCAACGATGTGCAAAACATGCACGAGCTCTTTACTTCAGTGCTCTCGCTTCTGTTCAAGGATCTTTTTCTTCTGGCCGGCATCATGGGCGTCCTGGCCGCCCTCAACTGGCGCCTGGCCCTTGCCACCTTCACCGTACTGCCGCTGGTGGTGCTCGCGGCCGTCCGGTTTTCGAGGCGGGCACGGCCCATCTTCCGGGCCCTGCGGGTGCAGGTGGCCGAGATCAATACACGGTTCTCCGAGACCCTGGGCGGTATTCGCGTCCTGCAGGGCTTCAGCCGTGAGGCCGCCAATTTCAGGCGATTCAGCACCCTCAACCACGACAACTATCGGACCGGAATGGAACAGATTCACGTTCTCGCCGTCTTCATGCCGATGATCGAGGTGCTGGGGGTCGTCACGGTGGCCGTCATCATCTACTACGGGGGCCTTCAGGTACTCTCGGCGGCGCTGACCCTGGGCACCCTCGTGGCGTTTATCAGCTATCTCCGGATGTTCTTCAGGCCGATCCGGGACCTGTCGGAAAAATACAACATCCTCCAAAATGCAATGACCTCGGCGGAGCGGCTCTTCCTCATTCTCGACAGCGAGGATCGGCTGCCGATACCCCCGTCCTCACGCCTGACGCGGGTTGCGGGCGGGACCGAGGCCGTGGTCTTCGACAACGTGAGTTTCTCCTATGTTCCGGGAGAGCCGGTCCTGCGCCATGTATCCTTCGCGGTCGAAGCGGGAAAAACCGTGGCCCTGGTCGGGCCCACCGGCGCCGGCAAGACTTCCATCATCCATCTGACCATGCGCTTCTATCTGCCCTCCGAAGGGAGGATCCTGGTCAACGGCCGGGACATCCGCCAGTTTCACCCCGCGGAGCTCCGATCGCGCATGGCCCTGGTTCTTCAGGACCCTTTCCTGTTTTCGGGGACGGTGCGGGAGAACATCTTCCCGGCCGGCCGGGAATTGGAGGACCATGAGATCCGGTCCGTCCTCGAGGCATCCAACTGCCGGTTCGTCATCGATCGGCTTCCCGCAGGAATCGACACCGTGCTGGGCGAAGGAGGCCGCTCGCTGTCGAGCGGGGAGCGCCAGCTGATTTCCATCGCCCGGGCCTTTGCCCGAAGCCCCGAAATTCTGCTCCTGGACGAGGCGACATCCTACGTGGACTCGGCAACCGAAGCCCGGATCCAGGAGGCCCTGGCCAGGCTGATGGAAGGCCGCACCACTTTCGTTGCCGCCCACCGGCTGTCCACCATCCGAAAGGCGGATCGAATCCTCGTCATTCGGGACGGACGCATCGTTGAAGCCGGCAATCACGAATCGCTCCTGACGGCGGGCGGACTGTATGCCCGTCTTCACGCCCACCAGAAGTGAAAGGGGTGCGCCGTAGGCGCTTCCGCGCTAGCCCCCGACCATCCGATCGCCCGAGCGGCTCCCGTTGCCGGCGACGTCGAAACCGCCCTGTCCAGCAACTTCCATCTTGCCAAAAACCCATCCGAATGGTAAGGATCACCCGTTTCCGGGCTCTGATCGTCGACCCGACCATCGATTGGCATCCGACGGACCCACTGGACAGCAGGCAGATCGGCGCGAACGCATCCCCGTGCCGGATCCGCGGTCGAACTCCCTGCGAGCCGCCCTATGACCCGGAACACCTTCCGCTCCGGCCTGCGGGGAAATCCAAGCCAGGTCGAATCAACAAAGCGGAACCCGCGGCCGACCACAGCCGAATGCTGGAGCACCAGCTTTTCACGAGCAGGAGGGACGGCGCGTTCGACTCTCCCTTGCCGATGGTCACCTTTAACGAACAAGGAGGATGGATAGATGGCTTACGATGCGGTAAACATGGCCGATTGGCAAATCTCCGAGGAAGCGGAAAAGAACATGCCCACCCCCGAGGACTGGCGGGAGAAGCTCGGTCTACAAAAGGACGAAATGCTTCCCATGGGGCGTTTGGCCAAACTCGACTTCCTGAAGATCATCGACCGATTGAAGAACAAGCCCGACGGAAAGTACATCGAAGTCACCGCCATCACCCCGACCCCTCTGGGTGAAGGCAAGAGCACCACCTCCTGCGGCCTCATGGAAGGCCTCGGAAAACGCGGTGTGAGCGTAGGCGGTGCCCTGCGCCAGCCTTCCGGCGGCCCGACCATGAACGTCAAGGGGACGGCGGCCGGCGGCGGCAACTCCCTCCTGATCCCCATGACCGAGTTCTCCCTCGGCCTCACCGGCGACATCAACGACATCATGAACGCCCACAACCTGGCCATGGTGGCGTTGACCGCCCGGATGCAGCATGAGCGCAATTACAACGACGAGCAGCTCGAGCGGCTCACCAAGATGCGGCGACTCGACATCGATCCCACCCGGGTGGAGATGGGATGGATCATCGACTTCTGCGCGCAGACGCTTCGCAACATCGTGATCGGCCTCGGCGGCCGCTACGACGGCTACACCATGCAGAGCAAGTTCGGCATCGCCGTCGGGTCCGAACTGATGGCCATTCTGGCCGTGGCCAACGACCTGGCCGATCTCAAGGAGCGGATCAACAACATCACCGTGGCCTTCGACAAGGGCGGCAAACCGGTGACCTGCCGCGACCTCGAAGTCGGAAACGCCATGGCGGCCTTCATGCGCAACACCATCAACCCCACCCTCATGTGCACCGCCGAGTACAACCCCTGCATGGTGCACGCCGGGCCGTTTGCCAATATCGCCGTTGGCCAGTCCTCGATCATCGCCGACCGGGTCGGCCTCAAGCTCTTCGACTACCACGTCACCGAATCCGGCTTCGCGGCCGACATCGGGTTCGAGAAGTTCTGGAACGTGAAATGCCGGTTCAGCGGCCTCAAGCCCCACGTGTCCGTCCTCACCACGACCATCCGCGCCCTCAAGATGCACGGCGGCGGCCCGAAGGTCGTGCCTGGCATCGCGCTGGCCGACGAGTACAAGACCGAGAACCTCGAGCTCGTGGAAAAGGGCTGCGCCAACATGGTCCACATGATCGGCGTGATCCGAAAGTCCGGCATCAACCCGGTGGTGTGCATCAACCGATTCTACACCGATACCGACGCCGAAGTCGCCCTGGTCAAGAAATTGGCCGAAGCGGCGGGCGCACGTTGCGCCGAATCGAGGCACTGGGAAAAGGGAGGTGAAGGCGCTCTGGAGTTTGCCGACGCCGTCATCGACGCCTGCAACGAAAAAACCGACTTCAATTTCCTTTATCCGCTCGAGATGAAGCTGCGCGACCGGGTGGCCTTGATCGCCAAGGAAGTGTACGGCGCCGACGGTGTGAACTGGACGCCGGATGCGGAGGCCAAGGCCAAGATGCTGGAGAACGATCCCAAGTACGCCGACTTCGCCACTATGATGGTGAAAACCCACCTGAGCCTGTCCCACGATCCGACCCTGAAGGGCGTTCCCAAGGGCTGGACCCTGCCCATCCGTGACGTGCTGATCTACTCCGGCGCCAAGTTCCTGTGCCCCTGCGCCGGCACCATCAGCCTCATGCCGGGGACGAGCTCCAACCCGGCCTTCCGCCGGATCGATGTGGATCCGAAGACCGGCAAGGTGAGCGGCCTGTTCTGATTCTCGTGCCGTGAAAAGAGCCCGCGGCGGGGTCCGGATTTCCCGGACCCCGCTTTGTTGGTGTCCATCCACGATGGATCATCGAAGCGCAAACGTCTCCGATCCGCCCTTGACCGATTCCCTCCCAAGATCCCGATTTGTCACCGCCGTGTTTTTCCATGCCGATGCCTTGTCGAGACGGAATGCCGCATGTATCGCCCGCCGAATGTGCTTGTTTACCCGCTGCAATCCCGGTAAGGTGGATCCCTCCCGCCGGCAGCCGCCGGGGTGGGCCATAACTGAATGGAGAAGTATCACATGGATCTGAAGGAATTGGGGTTCAATGACTGGTTCGAGGAAAGGGCCGACACCTCCAGACCGGCCGATCACCGAATCGCACGGATCGTCAGCCGCCATCGGGACAGTTACTCCCTGCACGATGGAACATCGGAGATCACGGCTGAAATCACGGGCAGACTGGCGCACAGCGCCGAATCGCCATTGGATTATCCGACGGTGGGCGACTGGGTGTACGCACAATACTTCGACGACGGGGCTTTTGCCGTCATCCACGGCATCCTCCCCCGCAAATCCATCCTCAAGCGCAAAACCGCCGGAAGGCGGATCGAATACCAGCCTATCGCCGCGAACGTCGACACCGCCTTTCTGATTCAATCCCTCGAGACCCCCGTTCGCCTGGCCAGTCTGGAACGCTACCTGGTGATGTCCAACGAGGCGCGAATCCGGCCGCTCGTGCTGCTGAGCAAAAGCGATCTCGTTCCGGACGACCGGATCGGCGAATTGCTGGAGCGGGTTCGGGAAGGCCTTCCCGGCGTGGAGGTGACGACCTTCAGCAATCTTGAAACGGAGGGCCCGGATCGCATCGGGGCAAGATTGAGACCCGGGGAAACCTTTTGTCTTCTGGGCCCGTCGGGAGTGGGCAAAACCACCTTGCTGAATCGCCTGGTGGGCGAGGCGGCATTCGACACCCAGCCGGTCCGGAAGGGGAGCGGGAAAGGCCGGCACACCACGACCCGTCGGCAGCTGGTCCGGGTTCGAGGAGGGGCGCTGGCCATCGACACCCCCGGGATGCGGGAACTGGGCCAGATGGGAGCGGAATCGGGGCTCGAACAAACCTTTGATGAAATCGCGGTTCTAGCGGAACAATGCCGCTACAGCGACTGCACCCACACCCGTGAGGCCGGCTGTGCGATCCTGGCCGCACTGGAGGAGGAGGAAATCGCGGAGGATCGTTACCGCAGCTACCTGAAGCTGGTCAGGGAAATTTCGCGAAACGACATGTCCTACCAGGAAAAGCGGCGCCATGACAGGCAGTTCGGCAAATTCCAAAAGTCCGTCATGAAACACAATCTCAAGAAGTGACGGGAAGCCTCCCCCGCATGAGCACTCCCATCGCACCGAAGCCGCATCCGGGAAGAAGGGCCGATCCGCTCCGAGCCGTTCCGTGCATGAAACCGAAGCGGTGAAACCCGTATGAACCCTCGTGCACACGGAATCGAGATCCGGAGGTCCCGAAGGTGCTGATCACCGCCATGTGCTGCGCGGAGATCCTGGGAATGCTGGGAGTTTTCGCCTTTCCGGCCCTCCTGCCCCGGTTCATGGAAGCATGGAATCTCTCCAACGCCCAGGCCGGCTGGATCAATGGAATTTATTTCGCCGGCTACACCGTCGCCGTGCCCCTTCTGACCAGCCTCACGGATCGGATGGACGCCCGGCGCATCTACCTGGTGCTTTCCGGGGTGGGCGCTCTGGCCAACCTTGGCTTCTGCTTTTTGGCGAGTGGATTCTGGACCGCTCTCGCCTTCCGTGCCATGAGCGGACTCGGCCTGGCCGGCACTTACGTCCCCGGCCTCAAGGCGCTGATCGACCGCGTCGACCCAAGCCGGCAGCCTCGGGCGATATCGTTCTACACGGCCTGTTTCGGACTGGGCATGAGCCTTTCCTTTCTGGCCGCCGGTGAGATCGATCGCCGGTTTGGCTGGCAGGCGGCATTCGGTGCCGCCGCGGCGGGTTCAGGATTCGCGCTGCTTGTGGCGGCGGGATGTCTAAACCCGATCCGTTCAGGAATCCGAACCCGGACCGCGGCGGCGGTTTTCGATTTCCGGGCGGTCTGGCAAAACCGGTCCGCGCGAGCTTACATACTGACCTATATGTGCCACATGTGGGAGATGTTCGCCGCCAGATCGTGGCTGGTGGCATTTCTGTCCTTCAGCATTTCCCTGCAGGGTGCCGACGGCATTTGGGTTCCGCCCACCACCGTCATGGCCCTGGCCGGCATCGGGGGCATGATTGCCAGCATCGCCGGGGGCGAGCTGGCCCTTCGTTTCGGCCGCCGCCGGACCGTCGCGGTCATCATGTGGATATCTGCCATACTGGCCCTGGCCATCGGGTTCACCGCGGCGCTCCCCTATCCTGTCGTCGCCGGGGTCTGTATCCTTTATACCCTGTTCTTCCAGGGGGACTCCGCCGCCATTCACGCCGGAGTGATCCTATCAGCGGAGGCCGATCGTCGCGGGGCCACCATGGCGCTTCAGTCGCTGGCAGGATTCGCGGCCGCCTCGATCGGCTCGGTCGCGGCCGGATTCGTTCTGGAGCTGTCGGGGGAAGGCCGGAGCCTTTTCTCGTGGGCCTTGACCTTCGCCTCCATGGGCGCGGTGGGCGCGCTGGGACCGATCCTGGCGTCCCGCTGCGGCCCCCGGCCACCATCAGTGGAAAGACATTGAAATGAAGGGCTTGCGATCTCTCCGACAGCCCCGGAAAATGTTGACCGTGGGCGGCGGATGCCGATCGACTGCAAGAGCCCTGCCCCTGAAATTCGTTCGAATTCGATGCAAATAACGCCAAGAAACGGGATCCACGATTTGAAGCGAACCGACGTTTCCGTAAGTAATGACTCCGCTGCCTCCATCACCTCCGCTTTCGGAAAGCTGACGGCGGGAGCGGTCATGATCAGTTTTTCCGGTGTGTGGGTCAAGATCGCCCATGTGGAGCCGGTCGTTTCGGCTTTCTACCGGGTCTTCTTCGGCGGCATGATACTCTTTGCCCTCGCCCTCTTCCGGGGCGAAATCCGCTGGCGCGGGATTCGCCACCTGGGGTGGGAAAGCCTCTGCGGGGGGGTGTTCGCCCTGGATTTGGCATTCTACCACCACGCCATCACCACCGTCGGTCCCGGGCTTGGAACGATCCTCTCGAACTTCCAGGTATTCATCCTGGCCGGCTTCGGAATGCTGTTTTTGCGGGAAAGACCCAGGCGCATCTATCTCGCCGCCGTTCCCTTGGCCGTGGCAGGGCTTTTTCTGATCGTGGGGTTGGAATGGAAAGCGCTGGATGCCACCTACAAAACCGGCATCCTTTTTGGTCTGGCCGCGGCATTTTTTTACGCGGCCTACATTCTGGTGCTCCGGCGGCTGCAGTCGGAACCGGACGCAGGCGCTCCCCTGTCGGTTCTGGCCGTCGTCTCCATGATCACCGCGATCGTGCTGGCCGCCGACGTCCACCGGTCCGGCGACGGCTTCGCCATTCCGGACATCGAATCCTGGATGTCCCTGGCGGCTCTGGGACTGTTCAGCCAAGTGTTGGGATGGATTCTCATCGCCTCGGCCCTTCCCCGGATGAGGGCTTCGCTGGCCGGTCTGATCCTTCTGCTTCAGCCCGCACTCTCCTTCGTGTGGGATGTGGCATTTTTCGATCGACCGACCAGTGCGGCGAACTGGCTGGGAGTGGCGTTGACCCTGACGGCCATTTATCTCGGCTCGTTCCGGAGGAGATGACAGGGGCGCGCCCCCAGGGCACGGTCACTCCCGGTTCATCTCCTCGATGGCCTCGATGCAGGCCTCCAGGTCCGGGCGCCGGTTGATGTCGGTCACCATCGTCGTGCGGACGACTCCCTTCTTGTCGACAAAGATCATCGCCCGCTCGCTCATTCCATCGGTTCGCAGCACCCCATAACGATCCGCCACGGCGCCGTGGGGCCAGAAATCGGAAAGCACCTCGAACCACAATTCCCCCATCTCTCGGGTCCACGCGAAGAGGGTCGGGACGTTGTCCACGGTGATTCCCAGGATCACGGTGTCGTTCAAGTCGAAGAGATCCTTGACGAGGTTGTATCCGGGCCACTGATCCGAGCATACCGGCGTCCAGGCCGCCGGCACGAAGGAAAGCACCACGTTCTTCCTGCCCCGATAATCGGAAAGGGTGATCCGCCTGCCCGAAATGGAAGGGAGTGTGAAATCCGGCGCCTCGTCACCGGCCTTCAACTTCAGCCGGCTGTCGATCGGCTTGAGTTGACCCGGATCGTACATGCGGCCCGAGACTCCCGCCTGCTGGGCCGTCGCTGCGAACGGAATTGCCAGTACCAGGAAAACGACCCATATCCAACCGTTGCCTGCTTTCACGACCGCCTCCTTGCCTGGTGCCGGGCGCCGGCGGGACGGATGCCCCCGCTGATTCCCCGGACGCGCATTGAACGCATTCAGATTTGACATCCGAAATTTCGAATCATTGATACTTCTCCGGACTCGCGGGAAGCGCTTGCAAATTGGTCTTTTTGGAAGTATGCCTAAAACAGCCCTCTTGAGTCGCCCCCTTTCAACCCTTCACCGTTGCTTGCCTTTGATCTAGGGAGGATAAAATATGTCTTTCGTTAAGGAATTCAAAGAATTTGCGATGAGAGGCAACGTGGTGGACATGGCCGTGGGCATCATCATCGGCGCCGCTTTCGGAAAAATCGTATCCTCGTTTGTGGCCGATGTCATCATGCCGCCGATAGGCCTTCTCATCGGAGGAGTGGACTTCTCGAACCTCGCCATCACCCTGAAACAGGCGACCGGCGAAGCCGAGGCGGTTACCCTCAACTACGGCCTGTTCATTCAGACCATCTTCGATTTCGTCATCATCGCCTTTGCGATTTTCCTCGCCATCAAGGGCATGAACGCGCTGAAGCGAAAGGAGGAAGCGGCGCCGGAGGCGCCGGCCCCTCCGCCCCGGCAGGAAGTGCTTCTGGAAGAAATCCGGGACCTGCTGAAGAAAAGCGCGTAATCTTCCCCTCGAAACGGCCGCCCGCACCACGTCGACCGCGGCTCCCGCACTCAGGGTGCGGGAATCTCGCCCGATACCGGCAGGCTGCCGGTTTCGGGCAACGCACAGCGTGGCCCGAGGCGAGCCGGCCATCGAATGCCGATCGATGAATGAGGCTGTCCCCCTCTTCGGATTCCCGAGGAGGGGCGCCCGAGATATCACATCCTTTTCCGCCGCTCCTCGTCCCGGATCACCCGCCGCAGCACCTTACCGACCGGCGACACCGGAATGCTGTCCCTGAATTCGACCATCCGGGGCCGTTTATACGCCGCCATGCGGTCTTTGGCAAATTCGATGATCTCCGCTTCGGTGGCGGTCTCCCCGGGTTTGAGCTGGATAAAGGCCTTGACCCTCTCGCCGCTCTTCTCGTCCGGAACGCCCACGACCGCGACCAGCGCCACCTTCGGATGGGTATAGAGTATGTCCTCCACTTCCCTGGGATAGACGTTGAAGCCGCCGACAATGATCATGTCCTTCTTTCGGTCGGTGATGATGATGTAGCCGTCCTCGTCAATGTGGCCGATATCGCCGGTCAGGAAGAACCGCCGGCCGTCGATGTCCCGCATCGCCTGCCGGGTGTCCTCCGGACGGTTCCAGTATTCCCGCATCACCTGCGGACCCGAGGCGGCGATTTCGCCGTCCTCTCCCCGAGGCAGCTCCCGGAGACCGTTCTCCACATCCAGGATCTTTATATCGGTGTTGGGCAGCGGAAAACCGACCGACCCTATCCGGCGGCCTTCGACCGATGTGGGGTTGGCCGATATCGCCGGAGCGGTCTCGCTCAAGCCGTATCCTTCATAGACGACGGCCCCCGTTTTCGCCTCGAAGCGGCGACAGACCTCCGGAGGCAGCGGCGCTCCGCCGGAAAAGCACCCCATGATCGAAGAGACATCGTACCGCTCGATGTCCCGGTGGTTGGTGAAGGCGACGAAGATGGTGGGCACGGCGGGCATCAGGGTGGGCCGGTGCTTTTGGACAATCTCGAGCACCTCCGTGAAGGGCGGGTCGCCGGCCCTTGGGTCGGGCACGCAGATCAGCCGGCTGCCGGAAGCGCAGGCCGACAGCATGGCGCAGGTGAGGCCGAAGCTGTGGTACCAGGGCAGCACGCCCAGGTAGCAATTGAAGCCGCCCCTCCGGAACCGCTCGGGTGGCTTGCCGGGTTCGTGGACCAGCCTCGCCCATTCGTCCAGCGCCATGACGTCGAAAACGAAATTGGAGTGGGTGAGCGCGGCTCCCTTGGGAACACCGGTCGTGCCGCCGGTGTAGAGGATCACCGCCGGATCTTCCGAAGGCATTATGTCCAGATTCGGCGGACGGGCTTCGGATCGGGCGACCGCCTCGTCGAAGTCGACATGCCCCGGTTCGTGGCGGCCGGCCTTCGGGATCTTGCCCAGAAGGCCTCCGATCAATCCCTTGAGTTTCGGCAGGTAGGACCTGACATTGCAGAAGACGACGGTCTCTACCGCGGTTCCGCGAAGAGCTTCCACCGCGACGGGATAGAATCGGGGGTGATCCATGCAAAACAGCGCTGTCGCCCCCGAGTCGGAAAGCTGGTGGCGAAGTTCGCCCGCGGTATAGAGAGGATTGCAGGTGACACAGACTCCGCCAGCCTTGAGGACACCGAAGAAAATCGGCGGATAGTGCGGCAGATTGGGCAAAAATATGGCGACCGGGTCCCCCTTCCGGATTCCCCGGCCGTGAAGGAAGGCTGCAATCCGGTCCGCGGTATTCCGAACCTGGGCGTAGGTGCGCCCGGCATCGCTGAACAGAGTGTAGACCCGATCCGGATATCGGTCCGCGGCGTTGTCCAGAAGGAAAGGAAGCGGCAGGTCGTAGCCGTCGATCTCCCGCCGAACGCCGGGAGGCCAGAATGGCGTAGGCCAAGGCTGCATGGTCATTGGTGCACCTCCTGCGATCTCGATTCAGCGCGTGTTCGTCCTGGACTCGACGTTTGACTCTCGTGGATCGGCCCTGCCGGCCGGAGCGGCCGGATTTCACACCCAGGATCGCAGCTTGCGCCGCAAGGCACCCCCATCTTTGCCGAAACGGCTCCCTGCGGGCCGGGTCTCATGAACCCTCAAGCCGTCCTTAACTCCGGAATGTCGGCGAAGAAATCCAGCGCCTCGGGGTTTCGGAGCGCATCCCGGTTTCGGACCGGTTCCCCGTGAAGCACCTTCCGTACGGCCAGTTCCACCTTTTTCATGTTGAGGGTGTAAGGGATGTCGGGCACGGCGATGATCTTGGCCGGTACGTGGCGTGGGGAGGTATTGGTGCGGATGGTCGTCCGGATCCGGTCCCTGAGGGCATCCGTAAGTTCCTCGCCTTCGGCCATCTTAACGAAGAGGATGACCCGGACGTCGTTCTGCCAGCGCTGCCCCACCACCACGCTGTCCGCGATCTCATCGATCGCGTCGATTTGCCGGTAGATTTCGGCGGTCCCGATCCGGACGCCGCCGGGATTCAGGGTGGCGTCGGAGCGGCCGTAGATGACGATGCCGCCCCGCTCCGTGATCTGGATGAAATCCCCGTGCCGCCAGACACCGGGATAGACATCGAAATAGGCAGAATGGTATTTCGAACCGTCCGGATCGTCCCAGAAATAGATCGGCATGGAGGGAAAGGGAGCGGTGCAGACGAGTTCGCCCTGCTCTCCGATCACCGGCTTGCCGTCGAGGTCGAAGCCTTCGACCTTCATGCCGAGTCCCCGGCACTGCAGTTCCCCGGCATAAACCGGCCCCATGGGGTTTCCAAGCGCGAAGCACCCGTTGAGATCGGTGCCGCCCGATATGGAGGCCAGCTGAAGATCGGCCTTGATGTCCCGGTAGACGAACTCGAAACCCTCCTCGGAAAGCGGGGAGCCGGTGGACAGCACCGCCCGAAGCGCCTTGAGATTATAGGTCTCGCCCGGTTTGAGCCCCGTGGCCTGAAGCGCCCCCAGGTAACCCGCGCTGGTTCCGAAGACCGTGATCCCCACCTCCTCGGCCAGCTCCCACAAGCTCCCTGGATCCGGATGGAACGGGTTTCCGTCATAGAGCACCAGGGTGGCGCCCGTGGAAAGGCCGCAGGTGAGCCAGTTCCACATCATCCATCCGCAGGTCGTGAAATAGAAGATCACGTCGTCGCGCTTGAGGTCCGTGTGGAGCACCAGTTCCTTCATCTGTTGGATCAGAATTCCGCCGGCGCATTGAACCATGCACTTGGGCAGCCCGGTGGTGCCGGAGGAGTACATGACGTAGAGGGGATGGCCGAAAGGCAACTGTGAAAAGGGAATCTCGGCCGGAGGGGAGGGATGCCCGAAGTCCGCGTAATGGACGGCATTGGGCAGGGATGAAATATCGGGATCCTGCCGGGTGTAGGGCACCACGACCACCCGCTCGATGGTCGGAAGCGACCTCAAGATCCCGGCCATCCTTTCGATGCTGTCGATCCGGTTGCCCTTGAACCAGTACCCGTCCGCGGTGAAGATCACCCGGGGCTGGATCTGTCCGAACCGGTCGAGCACTCCCTTGATGCCGAAATCCGGCGAACAGGAAGACCAGGCGGCGCCCAGGCTGGCCGCGGCCAACATGGCCGCGATGGTCTGGGGCATATTGGGCATGAACCCCACCACCCGGTCGCCCGGGCCGACGCCCAGGTGTGCGAGGGCGGCGGACAGGGCGGAGACCTCCCGGTACAGGTCGGCATAGCTCATCCGGATCACAGACTGTCCTTCGCCCTTGAAGACGATGGCGGTGCGATCGTCGCGGTACCGAAGCAGGTTTTCGGCGAAGTTGAGCCGGGCGCCCTCGAACCATTTCGCCCCGGGCATCTTCTTGGGGTCGTCGATCACCCGGCTCCAGGGAGTCGAGGCGCGGATGTCCAGAAAATCCCAGAGCGAAGCCCAGAAGTCCTCCAGGCGCTCCACGGACCACCGGTAGAGCGCCGGGTAGTCGGTGAACCCCGTTCCGAACCGGCCGTTCACGAATTTCATGTAACGGTACATCTGCGTCGCCTTGACGGCTTCCGGCCGCGGCTGCCACAGCAGTTTTCCCATGGCCTCAATCCTCCCTGAAGTTGGAACGGGCTACTGGCCGTAAAGAACGGCGAGTATCGTGGCGGTTCCCTCCTTGGCCGCAATCTTGTGCGGCGTGGTGGACAGGTAGTAGACGCTGTCCCCGGGGGTGAGCTCGAACGTGTCGCCGCCGATGGTGAGGGACACGGTCCCGTCGAAAACGTAGATGAACTCCTCGCCGTCGTGAACCGACATCTCCTCGTCGGGATTTTCCTCGAGCCGCACCATCAGAGCCTCCATGTGGCGGCCCTTCACTTCCGAAGCCAACGCCATGTAAGTATAGAGATTCTTTTTTCCGGCCATCCCGGTCGACCTGGACACCACCTTGTGTTCGCCCCTGCGGGTGATGGAGTACAACCGGTCCCCCTTTCCGGACACCAGCCTCCCGAAGGCGCTGTCCAGTGCCCTGGACAACCGCATGACGGTGCCCAGCTGGGGATGAACGGTTCCCGCTTCGATGCCTTCGAGCAGGGACCGCTCGAATCCGGTCATGTTGGCCAATTCGTCCAGGGAAAGGCCCTTCTCCACTCGAAGGTCGCGGATCCGCTGGCCGATCCTTTCCGGACTCGCCGGTTCCGTATCCGGGATGGTTCCCGTGAGATCCTCGAAGGGATCCCATGCGGCGCAAGCGGCCTTGATCTCCTTGATATCCATCTTCGTTCCCTTCTGTTCGGTGGAAGATTAGCCGCCTGTGGATCCACAGGCGGTCGGGGATCGCGACGCGGCCGGTTCACCCGGGCCGGTAACGCTCCGGCAGAACGGCCGTGTCCGACCAGTCCGCCGGCAGTTTCTGGCTCGGGGCTTCCCCGAATTTCTCCTTGAGCTTTTTCAGGCCCGGCCGGGAGAACTCGGGATGTCCATCCTTGAGGGTCCTGCCGTTGATCGCCGCCTCGCTGCGCAGGCGGTGTCCCACGGTGCGCTCCATCTGCCGGCCTAGCCAGAGCACCCGGTCCACGTCGTAGCCGTGTTCGATCCCCATCTCGTCGATCTGCACCAGCATGTCCTCGAGGCATGTGAGCCCGACGAACCGGGGGTCCTTGTAATAATACTCCCCCGTGCCGGGCACGGGGCAGTCGTCCAGGAAATTCGCGGGCTGTCCGCCCATCCCCCCCAGCGTCGCCTCGAAGTGGGTGATGCCGGCCTGCAGGGCCGCCAGCACCGAGGCGGAAGCCACCCGCTTGGTCTCGTGAAAATGGCCGATGTGGACCGACGTATCCGGTATCGCGTCCAACACCATTGAAAAATACCGGTAGACCTCGGGCGCCGAAGCGCTGCCGTCATGGTCGGCGTGTTCGATGTCGGTCGCGCCGATTTCCAGCCAGCGCTTGGTGAACTCCACGGCGTCCTTGAGCTCGGTGGCGCCCGCAATGGGGCTTCCCCATATGGTGCTGACGGTTCCGCACATCTCGAGCCCGGCATCCCGGCACTTTCGAATGCAGCGCTCGGCCTCCTTCCAATAGTCCGGAAGCGTCGTTCCGGAATTGGCGAAATGGTGCTCCTCCTCGGTGGAAACCATCATCAGGCAGCGGTCGGGGCCGATGCCTTTCTCCTTTAGGGCGATCGCCCGGTCCACGGCGCCTTCCCGGATCGTTACGGCGGTGATGCAGATGTCTTCGGGGTCGATGCCGCGCTTCGCGCACTTCTTCCGGAAGACCTCCCCCCGCAGGTAGCCCAGCACCTCCTCGGCGTCGCTGAACTGGGGCATGAGAAAGGGATTGCCGAGGTTGGTCACCTCGATGTTGCGGCATCCCGCGTAGATCAATTCTTCTGCATAGAAGATCTTGGCGCGCGTCGAAATGAACTTCTCCAGATGCTGAAAGCCGTCGCGCACCGTGATATCGCCGAGGGTCACCTTTCTCGGCATTCTGGGAAAGATTTTCCAGTAATCATATTCTTGCATGTCTGCCTCCTTGATAGGCCGATGTCAACACACCCGGATCCGGGAAAGTCGGCCGTCGATGTCGTTTCAGAATCTGAAATTGCCGAACGATGGATTCCCGATCGGCCGAAGCAGGCTGACCTCCAGTGCCATGGCCAGCCAGTCGCGGATTTCTGCGAACTTGAGCACCCGGTCGTTCAGAAGCCTGGAGCCGCAGTAGAAGGGGTGGGCTTCCCCATCGTACTTCTCGATCATCCGGTCCCGGAATTCCTGCTTCTCGGCCTCGCTCATGGGCCTGCCGCCGGCCTCCCGCTTCTTCTCCTCGATGGAGAGCAGCACGCCGGCCGCGCTTCTCCCGCTCATGACCGAGGTGCGCGCCCGCATGGTGGCGAACAGAAAATGGGGCCGGTAGGCCCGGCCGCACATCCCGTAGTTGGCCGCGCCGTTGTCGGGACCGATGACAAGCTGGATCCGGGGCACCTGGGCGCACGACACCGCACGGACCATGTCGGCCCCGTATTTGCCGATGCCCATGTGCTCGGATTCCGAACCCACCATGTAGCCTGGAGAGCTCTGGATGAAGATCAGCGGGATTTTTTCCTGGGAGCATCGCACGATCCACTCCGTGGCCTTGCGGGCGGCCTCGACAAATATGATGCCGACGCCGTTCGAGGCCACCACGCCGGCCGGAAGGCCCCTGATCCGTATCTTCCCGGTGACGATGTTGTCGCCTCGTCCCTGGGCGTAGTCGCGCTTGTATTCGGTGAGCATGCTGTCATCGGCGAGGGTCTCGAGAAACGCCCGGACGTCGATGCCTTGATGAACCGCCTGGGGCATGAGGTCGTACAGATGCTCCGCAGCCATTTTCGGCGCCCGCTCCTCGTACCGGTGGAGGTGCAGCTGCTGCGGCGGTTCCAGGCACAGGAGCTCCCGAACCCTCGCGATGGCCTCCTGCTGGTTCCCGCAGAGGTGATCGGCACCTCCGGAAATCTGGGTGTGAATCCTCGCCCCTCCCAGGTCTTCGGCGGAGATGACCTCCCCCGTGGCCATCCGGACCAGGGGAGGCCCTCCTAAAAACGAATAGGCCATCCGGTCGATCATCACCGACTGGCAGGCCATGAAAACGATGTAGGCGCCGCCCGCCGTATTGCCGCCGGTGGACAGCGTGATCTGCTTGAGTCCCTGGGCCGACATTCGGGCCATGTTGTAGAACATGGATCCGAAATGCTGATCGTCCGGAAAGACATCGGCCTGCATGGGAAGATAGGCGCCTCCCGAGTCGGCGATGTAGACGCAGTTGAG
This sequence comes from Desulfobacterales bacterium, assembly GCA_049366795.1. GTDB lineage: Bacteria > Desulfobacterota > Desulfobacteria > Desulfobacterales > UBA5852 > CALNZV01. The sequence goes on along the minus strand of JBMNCP010000104.1, from coordinate 18,640 downwards.
CCCGCAGCGCTCGGCAATCGCCTGGGCGCGCATATGCTTTTTCAGGGTAATGGGAAAATAGGTGCCCGCCTTTACGCGGCTGTCATTGGCGACGATCATCGTCCAGTTGTTGTGGATCTTTCCGATCCCGGTCACGATGCCGCCGCAGGGAACATCCCCGGCGCCGGGATACCCGAGGCCGAACCCGGCGATCCGGCTCAGCTCGTAGAAGTGGGTTCCCGGATCGATCAGATCGCCGATCAGCTCCCGCACCGGCCGCTTTCCCTGGGAGGCCAGCCGATCCACCGCCTTTTGCCCGCCCGGCCACACCGCCTGCTCCACCCTGGCTTCGAGAAGCTGTTCCTCGTGCTGCCAGAATGTCCGGTTGTCCATGTCGCCCCCGCGGGCCGGCGTCGTTGCATTCGTCATGGCGGTCACTCCCCTTTGTAGACGGGTTTGCGCTTTTCCCGGAAGGCGGCCAGCCCTTCCAGACGGTCACGGGTGGGGATCGTCACCCAATAGGCGTTCGATTCGATGGCAAGCCCGGTGTGGAGGTCGGTCTCGCAACCATGATTGATCGCGTACTTGGCCTGTTCGATCGCAATGGGACCGGTTTCGAGAATCTGGTCGGTCAATTCCCGGCAAGCGGCGGGAAGTGCTTCCAAGGGGCAGATCCGGTTGACCAGCCCGATCGACAGCGCCTCTTCGGCGCCGATCCGCTTGCCGGTGAAAATCAGCTCCTTGGCCTTTCCCTTGCCGACCAGCCGGGGCAGTCGCTGGGTACCCCCCGCACCGGGTATGATCGCCAGGCGTGTCTCCGTAAGCCCGAGGGTGGCATGCGCCGCGGCGATCCGGATGTCGCAGGCCAGGGCGAGCTCGGTTCCCCCGCCTAATGCGAGACCGTTCACGGCGGCGATCACCGGCTTGTTGAGCTCCTCGATCCGGGTGAACAGATCCCGGATCGTAAAAATGAATTCCTTGACCTGGATGGGGCTCAGTTTCGCCCGCTCCTTCAGATCCGCCCCGGAACAAAATGCCTTTTCGCCGGCTCCCGTAATTACGACCCCCCGCACCTCGGGGCGGAAGCGGACCGCTTCGATTTCGCGGGCGAGCGCCCTGAGCAGATCGAAGTTGAACGCATTCATCACGTCCGGCCGGTTCAAGGTGAGGGTGACCACCCCGTTTGCTTCGGCCGCGTTCAAAACTTCCGTCGACATGATACCCTCCTTGGAATCGGTGACCTCCGACCTTCAGCACCCGATATAGCGGGAAATCACGATCCGCTGAACTTCGGAAGTGCCCTCGCCGATGTCGAGCAGTTTCTGGTCCCGGTAGAACCGCTCCACATGATAGTCCTTCATCAAACCGTAGCCGCCGTGAATCTGCACGGCATGGTTGGCCACCCGGCCCATCAGCTCCGAGCAGTAGAGCTTCGCCATGGCCGCCTCCCTGGCAAAGGGCCGCTTGCGGTCGCGAAGCCAGCAGGCCTTGTAGAGCAGGTTGCGGCCACACTCGATTTCCATGGCGCAGTCGGCCAGTTTGAAGGCCACCGCCTGGAACTTGCAGATGGCCCTGCCGAACTGTTCGCGCTTCCGGGCGTAGTCCAGGGCCTTGTCGAAGGCGCCCTGGGCACCGCCGAGCCCCATGGCGGCAATCGACAGCCGGCCGCCGTCCAGGGTCTGGAGCATCTGGTGGAACCCGTCGCCGATCCGGCCGAGAATGTTTCCCGCGGCAACACGCACGTCGTCGAAATACAGCTCCGCCGTGTTGGAGGCGCGCCACATCATCTTCTTGTGCATGGGCACCGCCTTGAACCCCCGGGTGCCGTGCTCGACCAGGAAGCAGGTGTACTCGGGACGGCCGTCCTCCCGGGTCCCCGTGACCGCCTGAACCGTCACCCCCATGGACATTGCGCAGGCCGCATTCGTTATGAAGATCTTCGAGCCGTTGATCACCCAATCACTGCCGTCCCTGACGGCGCCGGTCTTGCTCCCGCCGGCGTCGCTTCCGGCCGTGGGTTCCGTGAGACCGAACCCCCAGAGACCTTCCCCCCGGCACAGCGGGGGGAGGTATTTCCGTTTCTGTTCCTCGCTTCCGAAATAATAAATCGGTCCGATTCCCAGGGAGTTGCCGGCGGCGATGGTGGCCGCCTGGGAGCCGTCCACCCTGGCGATCTCCTCGACGGCGATGATGTAGGAAAGGTAGTCCATCTGCTGGCCGTCGTAGGCGTCCGGCACGAACATGCCGAAGAGCCCGATTTCTCCCATCTTCCGTGTGATGTCCTCTGAAAAGGCCTCGCTTTCGTCCAACTCGACGGCAACGGGAGCGATTTCCTTTTCGGCAAAGTGGCGAACCTCTTTCCGGATCATTTCCTGTTCTCGGGTCAAATCGAAATCCACCGCTACCTCCTTTGGCTGCCGGCCGGTTGGCAAACCGCCGTCAGTGTCCCCTTCATGAGCCCTCTCAAGACAAAAGCCTCGTAAATATCGGCGATCTCATCCACGCTGAACCGCCCCTCGGGCTTGAACCAGATCGCACCGGCATTGCACAGTGTCAGTATGGCATAGGAAAGGATCTTGACATCCGCATCGGCAAACCGTCCTTCCTCGCAGCCCTCCCGGATGATGCCCTGGATGATCCGCTCATAGACGTCCCGTTTTTCGACGATGCCGCGGTAATGATCCGGAGTCAGCCCCCGCAGTTCGCTGTTGGCGATGAAGGTTTCCTTTTGACGATTGAGATGGAAACGGACGTGACTGCGGACGGCGGCCCGCATGCGCTCCTCGACCTCCCTGGCTTCCCGCAGGTTCTCCAGAAGATAGGCGGTAAGATCGTCCATCGTGGTCTGGTGAATGTGGTAAAGAATGTTTTCCTTGCTGGGGTAGTGGTAGTAGATGCTGGCCTTCTGAATGCCGCAGGCCCTGGCGATTTCGCTGATGCTCGTGGCGAAGTAACCCTTCCGGTAGAAGTGTTCGATGGCCACGGCGGTGATGGTGTCTTTCGTGGTGCTCATCGCTGAACGGCCTCCGCCGATCCGGCTTGATCTTACCGACCGGCAGGTAGGTGAATTGATGAAAACTTCATTCCATGAATGTCGTTCGTTGTCAAGAGGTATATTCGACTCGGATCAGAAGCTCGTGGGAAACCGCGGTCCGTGATCTCCACCGGGGTGTCCGGGGGACGCCGGCTGGTTGACCTCTTTCCGGAAACGCTCCCAATAACTTTCCGGGGTTTCCATGGGGGTGATGGCGTCGGGGTGGACTTCCACGTAACCGACAAGAGCGTCGACCACCCGGGGATCGAAGCGCGTCCCCCGGGCGGATTGCAATTGGTCGAGCGCGGCGTCGAGCGGAATTTTCGGGATATGCGGCCGTCCGGAGACCATGGTCTCCAGTGCATCGCATGCGGCCAGGATCCGTGCGCCGAGCGGGATGCCCTCGCCGGCCAATCCGTCCGGATACCCCCTACCGTCATAGTGCTCGTGATGATGCCGGATCATCGGCACCAGATCGTCCAGAAAGGCCAGAGGCTTGATGATCCGGGCACCGATCACCGGATGGGTTCGGACCTGGTCGAGTTCCCGCGCCTTGAGCTTGCCCAGCCGGCTGAGGACCCGGTCTCCCATGCCGATTTTGCCGATGTCGTGGAGCAGGCCCGCGTGGTAGAGGGATTCCGACAGCTTTTCCGGAAGCCCCATGGCGGCTCCCGTCAACCGGGCATAGTGGGCGACCTTGAGGGAATGGCCATGGGTATGGGGATCCTTGGCCTCCAGGGCCAGGACGAGCCCTTCGACCGTCTGTCGAAACGTGTCGAGACGGCTTTCATCGTATCGCAACGCGCGATGCAGGGAGATGGCGCCCTGTTCCCCGACGGCGGTGAGAAAATCGAATTCCCTCTGGATCAACCTTCGGCGGCTGGCGAAATAAACGGCAAGAATCCCCACGTAGGGCTCGGCAATGGGAAAGGGGATGCCCACGAGGGACCGGACCCGTCGTTTGCCGAGCCGTTCCAGGTCGGGAATCTTGCTGTCGTACCGGACGTCTTCCACATAGACGGTTTTCCGCTGCTCGGGCTCGAAGATGTCGTCGATGGCCCCGTAATCCGCGGCCGTCAGACTGTGGTAGTTGAATCCGTGGCAGACGCAGGCCTCGATCTGACGCGACAGGGGATTGACGATCCAGTAGATGCAGCCCATGGCCGACATCACCTCCGTGACCTCCCGGACGATGCCTTCGAGGATTCCCTGGGTGTCGTTGCCGGAGTGGATGGCGTCGCTCACCCGTCTGAAGGTCTCGAGATACCGGGTCTGCAACAGGGAGTTGCGGATCGCGATGGCGCCCTGACCGGCCAGGATCCGGAGCACTTCGATGGCGTCCGGAGTCGGGTCCACCTCCTCCTCGAAATAGATGCGCAGGACCATGCGGACATTGCCGAGGATCTCGAAGGGAAGCGCGATGATCGAGACGATGCCTTCGGCGGCGGCGGCCTCCGGGTATTGGACCCTGGGATCGGCCCTGACGCTGCGGATGATGACCGGGCCGCTGCTGTAAACCTCCGAGATGCTGCTGCCGGCGACCACCGGCCCCTTGTCGAGATAAACCCGGCTCAACCCCGTGGCGGCGCGAAGCGTGAGTTCGTTGGTTCCAGGATCCAGGGTGCGCAGGGTGCAGCCGCGCGCGCGGAACACCCGGGAAATGGAGGCCAGGATGCCGAGCAGCACGGCATCGAGATCCTCGCCCGTGTGCACGGCCTGGGTGACTTCCGCGAGAATTCGAAAAAGCTTGTGGGAATCTGAAATCATGGTCTCTTCGGAGGAGGGCCTATAGCCCTTCGATTCACATCCACAGATAAAGAAAGCAGGCGATGTAGACGAGCGTGGCGACGGCGGCAATGGCCATCTTGAGTTGGGTCAGTCCCGACGCCTTGTGGATGGCGACGTAGCCGGCCGCCGCGGCATATGCGGCCGTGACCAGCCCGTAAATCGTCAGAGGGACACCCGCCGCGCCCGCCTGAAAAGCGGCCAGCGCCGGCGCCACGGGCCAAAGGGCAATCGAAGCCACACCCAGATTGAGATAGGGCGGCATGAACATCGGGCACCCGCCGATCCCGCGGCAGAACACCCAAACGAACAGCGCCGCCCCGCCATGCATGAGAAAGGCGGTCGACACGCCGATCAGCAGCACCATGACGGGGCTGAAGTACATATTCTCCATTCCGGAGTTCGCCAGGACCCGCCTGGCGAAGTAGAGGGAGGAGACGCCGTAGATCAGGCCGAGAACGACGATATTGAATACGCAATAGCGGATGGAGTGATCCCGCGCCAGCAGTTCGTCGTAGACCCGCCCGTCCAGCATCAGCAGCCGCGCCATGTCGCTGAAGTATCGCATTCGCCTCTCCCTCTCGGACTGCATAGCACATCCGCACCCGCTGCGGTATGCAAAAAAGGGAGGCCGCAAACGGCCTCCCTTTTCATGAGCGGAGCGCTGGATCATGCTCCTTTCAGCGTCCGCCGACCTGCTGCGTCATGCCCAGGGGACGAGCCCCCAGAAGAACACCAGAATGCACACGGCGGCCGCGATGAGCGGGACCGTGATGCCGTTGTACCTGGATTCGTCGTATTCATCTCCCCAGCCGTGGATCCGGTCGACGACCTGCTTGTCTTCCAGGGAAGGCGCCCAGGCCGCCAGGGCGGGGATCCGGTTGAAAATGACCGAGAGGACGATGAAGAGCGCGAAACTCATGGGGATCGTCACCATGCCGCCGGACATTCCGAGCGCGGCAGCGAGCCCGTTTCCGACCACGATGCCCGGAATGAAATGGGGGGAGATCACGATGTAGGCGATCCCGCAGATCGTGGAGGAAACGATGAGGGCCAGCTTGTTGGCCTCCTTCCACCACACGCCCAGGAGAATGGCCGGAGTGGCGGTCGATGCCAGCAGACCGAAGGCCCACAGGATGCTGGTGACGAGGAATCTGGGTGGTTTGAAGGCCAGAAGAATGGCGGCGACTCCGCCCATGGCCAGCGCCACGTAACCCCACTTCATCTTTTTCCTTGTCTCCATCCTGGGGGCGAGTATGCCGAGCAGATCGTTGCCCACCAGACCGGCGATCGCCATGAGGTTGCCGCCGATGGTCGACAGGCCGGCCGCCAGCGCCCCGCCCATCACGAAGGCCGCCACCAGGGTCGGATTGTAGAAGACGTTCAGGATCAGAACGGTCTGGTCGGGCTTGGCAATCGTCTTTCCCGTGGTGGCCGCGAAATAATTGCCTGCGAAGCCCGCCACATAGCACCCCGAAAAGAGCAGGCCCAGGAAGATCGCAAACCAGACCACGGCCCAGCGTGCGTTCTTTACGCTGGACGAGGTGAAGACCCGCATGGCCAGGTGGGGAAGCGCGACCGGCCCCAGGGTGAAGGCGGGAATGAGCGCGAAGTACCACCTGAAATCGTATTTCATGTCGAAGAAGCTGGGAAGCATCTGGAGCATGCTGGGAACCATGTCCCCGTAGGCCAGGGGCGGAAACCACCAGCCGGACGATCCCATGGCCTTCATGATGGCCCCCATGGGAACGATCATGGCGATCGTCATGACCACCATCTGGAAGGCGGCGTTGTAGGAAGCGCCATACATTCCGCCCATGGTGATAAATCCCACCGTCGCCACTCCCGCGACGATCAGTCCCGTATTGTAAGGCACTCCGAAGAGCAGTTCGAACGCCTGCCCCAGGCCGATCATCTGCCCCAGGGCGTACATGACCATGATCAGCATCATCCAGCAGACGATGATGACGGTGCTGGCCTTGCCGTAGCGCGCCTTGATGAACGAGGCCGGGGTAAAGGCCTTCATCCGGCGGAGGCTCGTTCCGTAGAGAAGGGTCAACAGCGGAATGGAGATGGCCCACTGAATCCACAGGTACACAAAGGGTACCTGCAGCTTCTGGATGAGCGCGATCACCCCCAGGAAAGTGGCGAGGCTCGCCCAGGTGGCCGCCATGCCCAGGCCGTTGGTGACCGGGCCGATGGAGAATCCAGCCGCATAAAAATCCGCGTCGCTGGCTGTTTTCCTGCCGGCCACCCACCCGACGTAGTAGAAAATCGCAAACAGGACCAGGACGACGCCGACGCCGATCCATACATTGCTGAGTGCATATTCTGCCGCCATTTTCGCTCCTCCCCGATCTATTCGGATGCCTTGGTTTTGGATCGATTCCTGCCGTAAGCCTCCATCTCATCGTCGAACCGGTTGCAGACGACGGTCATGATCAGGCAGACCACGGCCATGCCGAACCACCCGAGGATGATGGGCAGGATGTAGTGGGTGGGAAACCCCCAGAACGTGCCTTTCTGAAGGCCGGGGAACAGTACGAAAATGGATGCGGAATGCCCCATCAGGAGCAGCAGCAGCGAAAAAATGATTGTCAGCCAGATCTCCTTTTTATATAATTTTTCTTTCATCTCCTCGAACTCCTTTGTGTTTTGAGGGGTTGAGCCACGGCAGGTACCGGCCCCGGCCAAGGATTCGGTACCTGCCGTTTTATTTGGTGATGCGGATCACGCCCCTAAAGCGGCTGTCCGCGCAGAAACACGGCTACCGCCCCCATTCCTGGTTGCGCAGGTCGATCCGTCGAATCTTTCCGCTCACCGTCTTGGGCAGCTCGTCCACGAAGTCGATCTTGCGCGGATACTTGTAGGGTGCCGTCACCTTCTTGACATGGTCCTGGAGTTCCTTGACCAACGCATCGCTGGCTTCGTAGCCGGGGGCAAGGATCACGAAGGCCTTGACCACTTCGCCGCGGGTGTCGTCGGGGCTCGAGACGACGGCGGACTCGGCCACTGCCGGGTGCTCGATCAGGGCGCTTTCCACCTCGAAGGGGCCGATACGGTAACCCGAGGTGAGAATGACGTCGTCGGACCGGCCCACGAACCAGAAGTAGCCGTCCTCGTCCACGTAGGCCCGGTCACCGGTCAGGTACCAGCCGTTCCGGTAGACGGAGGCCGTCCGATCCGGTTCCTTCCAGTATTCCTTGAACAGACCGACCGGGCGGACGGGATCCACTCGGATCGCGATGTCACCCTCCGTATTGGGCGGAAGGATGTCGCCGTTATCGTCGATCACCTTCAGATTGAATCCGGGGGTGGGTTTCCCCATGGATCCGAACCGGGGCTCGATGCAGGGGAAGTTCCCGCAGAGGCACACGGTTTCGGTCTGACCGTAACCGTCGCGGATGGTGCACCCCGTGGCCTTCTTCCAGATTTCGATGATCTCCGGATTCAGCGGTTCGCCGGCGCCGACACAGTGGCGCAGATGCGGAAACTTGAACTGGCTCAGGTCCTGGAGGACCAGCATCCGGTAGATGGTGGGCGCACCGCACATGGTGGTGACGGGGTACTGTGCGAGCAGTTCGAGGGTTTTTTTGGGATCGAAACGTTCCGTATGGTGCGTGAACAGGGTCGCGCCCATGTTCCAGGGACCGAAGTAGCTGCTCCAGGCCGCCTTGGCCCAGCCGGTGTCGCTCACGTTCCAGTGCATGTCCTCCGGCTTGAGGTCCAGCCAGTATTTGCCGGTGACAAAGTGCCCGATCGGATAGGACGCGTGGGTGTGCAGGGCCATTTTCGGGTAGCCGGTGGTGCCTGAGGTGAAATAGACGATGCAGCTGTCGTCCGACCGTGTTTTGGCCGTCTGGAATTCCTCTGAAGCGCCTGCGATGACGTCGTCGTAGAAAAGCCATCCGTCCCTGGGCTCGGTGATGACGATCTTCGAGGCGACCGTGGGGCACTCCGCCGCCACCTCGTCGAAGCGGGCCGCGATGGCCGGATTGGTGATGATGCAGGTGGCCTCCGCCGTGTTGACCCGGTACTTGATGTCCTTGGCGGTGAGTTGGGTGGTCCCCGGCGCCACCAATGCCCCCATGCGAATGCAGGCGGTGAAGGTGTCCCACCACTCGATGTTCCGGGGCAGGATGAGGATCACGACATCGCCTCTCTTGACGCCCTGCGACGACAGGGCATTGGCGAGCCGCTTGGACGTCAGGCTGAAGTCCCGAAAGGTCTTCCGGATCTCTCTGCCGTCGTCGTCCACCCAGAGCATCGCCAGTTTTTCGGGATCCTGCGCCCATTTGTCGACCACTTCACCGGCAAAGTTGAAGTACTCGGGCACCTCCCATTTGAATTCGGCGTATTCCTTGTCATAGTCGGTCATGTTCATCGTGGATGCTGTGCTCATTCGTTCTGGACTCCTCCCTTTCCCAAGGTGGTGTGCGCGACGGACGGAACGGTCTCAAGGCAGTAACCGCCCGACAAAATAATTAAGGCCACAACCAAATATTAACGTATGGGAATTTACTGAATAGCATTTAGTGCATTGAAACCAGAATTGACAATCGGCGTGAACCTGATTTTGTTGAGGGTCGATCGGCCTATGGGCCTGTCGGCTGAAAACCTAGTCGGCATCGGCGGACACCTGATACCGTAATGCAAAATTTCACGAAATGGTTGATCCGGGGATGTATCGACGGTCATCCGCATCTCGTCAACTTCCTTCCGCCGGCGGCGGCGGCAGGTCGATTCGGCCGTTCTTGGCCCAATGGACCGCGTGGCGCAGCAGTTCGTTGGCGCTTTTGAGGTTGAGCTTCCACTTGATCCGCTCCCGGTGAGTGCCGATCGTCTTGATGCTCAGATGCAGGCGGTCCGCGATCTCGCGCGTGGAAAGCCCCTGTCCGATCAGACTGAACACCTCGAGTTCCCGGTTGGTCAGCCGGTTGATCGGGGATTTCTCCTGACCCAGCGGGTGCCTGGCGAGATTGGCCAGAATGTATTCCTTCACCCGTTCATTGAGGTAGATCTTGCCTTCCAGGACCTGGCGGATCGCCGTGACCACCACTTCCATGGCCTCCGCCTTCATGATGTAGCCCCGGGCACCCGCATGAAGCGCCCGCTCGGCGTAGAGAAATTCATCGTGCATGGAGAGAATCAGCACGGGCAGGTCTCTGAATCGCCGCGTGATCTCCTTCACCAGCTCGATCCCGTCGCTTTCGTGCAGCGTGATGTCGGCAATGACCAGGTCGGGCCGGAGCCGATGGATTTCCTTCCAGGCGAAGCTGACGTCCTCGGCCTCCCCGCAGACGGTCAGGTCATCTTCCTGATTGATGAATTCCCTGAGCCCGAGGCGGAAGATGGGATGGTCCTCCACGACCAGGATCCGCCTCTTTTTTTCCGTCATGCCATCCCTCCGGAATGATGCGCGCCGGCGGTGCCCGCATCGGCGGTTTTGAGCGCCACACGGACCCGGGTTCCGGCGCCGTTTTCCGACCGAATGTCCAGCGAGGCGTCGATCATCTTGGCACGGAACCCCATGATACGTAAACCCATTCCCCTCATCTCCACGGCATTCGTCATCCCGGAACCGTCGTCGGAAACGACCATGACCAGACCGTCGCTGCCGGCATGAAGGTCAATCACCACGCGCCTGGCCTTTCCATGGCGGATGGCGTTGTGGACCGCCTCCTGGGCGATGTGGAACAGGTGAGTCGCCTTCAGGTTGTCGCCGATGACGACCGGAGCCCGGCACTGGAATTCACAGGACACGCCGAAAATCGATTCCGTCTTCATCGCCAGCTCCCGAAGCGAGTACTCCAGGCCGTGGTCCACCAGATAAACCGGGCACAGCCCACGGGCCAGCTGCCGGGTCTTGGTGATGGCCTCCTTGATCAAGCCGGCAATCTGGCCCGCCAGCCCCGCGGATGCCGACTCCTGGGAATCCAGACGGCTTTTCAGCACCTTCGCCAGGCCCTCGATGCCGATGAGGTGCGGGCAGAGGTCGTCATGGAGATCCTGCCCGATCATCTGCCGCTCCCGGTCGCCGATGTCCATCACTTCCTTTTCCAGGCGTTTGACGTCGGAGACATCCCTGTGAATGATCACGGACCCGGCGAGGTCGCCGTTCATATCCCGGTAGACGGCGCCTCTGATGCTGACGTCGATGGTCCTGCCATCGCGCGTGTAGCGCCGGGTCTCGATGCTGGGCAGGCTTCTTCCCGACGTGATGACGTCGAGCCCGCGGTGAGTTTCCTCCCAGGTTTCAGGCGGAACGAACCGGTCCATTTTCCGTCCGAGGCACTCTTCCAGGCTCCAGCCGAACACGTTCGTGAACGCCGGATTGAGATAGGTCACGCGGCCCTGCATGTCGTAAACGATGATGGGGTCCGGCGCGGCTTCCATCACCGACCGGTACTTCCCCTCGCTGATCCGAAGGGCCTCCACGGCATGGCGTCGCTCGGCGATTTCCGCCTCCAGCGTCCGGTGGTACTCCGCAAGCCGCTCCATGAACAGGTTGAAGTACCTTGCCAAACGCCCCACCTCATCGTTCGAACGCGGCTCGACGCGAACCGAAAAATCCCCTTTGGCGCCCTTGTCCAGGCGGTCGATGAGGTCCCGGAGCGGTGTCGTGATGGAGGCTCCCAGAAGCGATGACAACGGCAGAGCGAGCAGGATGGAAGCCGTGGCGGTGAAAAGAATGACGCTGCTCAGGTTCTGGAGGGGGGCGTAGAATTCGTCCAGGTAACTCGAACTGGCCACGATCCAGTCGTATTCCGGGATGTAGTTGTAGATGACCAGTTTCTCCCTGGGAAAGAGGTCGTCCGGATTTTTCCAGGCATAGACGATCTTGCCGCTTTTCTCCTCGATCATCGTTCGCAGCGGCTCGTCCGGGATCTCCTCCTCCTTGAAGATATTGATACCCTGGAGCCGGGGATGGATGATGACTTCGCCGTTGCCGTCGATGACGAACGAGTAGCCGGTCCGCCCGAACCTGAGATCGAGCACGCTGTCGCGGAAATCGTCCACATTGACGAGGGTGCTGAACTCCTTCCGGTAGGAGGAGACATTGATGATCCAGTCCCATGGAGCGAAGTAGGTCATGTAAAGGGCTTTGGGCCTAGGATCGGGCTCGCCGGGGTTCCGCCAGTCGTATTCGATGTACCCTTCCTTTCGGGCGATCATCTCCTGGACAAAGGCCTGGTCCGAGATATCGATGCCGATCCACAAGGCCTCGGGATGAAGCACCATCACGCCGCGGCTGCTCACGCAAGCTATGTATCCCGTGGTGCCGACCTTCTGTGCCAGCAGCAGCTTGGATGCCAGGGACTTCGCTTCCGTCTCGGTCATTCGGCCCGCGCGATATTCCCGATAGAAGTGTTCGACCATCTCGAGGTTTTTTTCCGCGGCCGCCCGCAGATGGTTCTTGATGGAGACCGACACCGAGGTCCGCACCATGTTGAGCAGGCCGGCGGTGGAATTCTTCAGTTCGCTTTCGATATTGTTGGTGACGCTCCGGCGGGTGATGGAATAGGCCGCCGCTCCGCTGAGCGCGATGGTCAGGATGAATACGGTCGTGTAGGTGTACAGGAGCTTGGAGCGGATTTTGAGGTTGTTGAACATCTGGATCGGGCTCATGGGCTGACCCTCCCTCCACCGGGCTGCTCCGGGATCTTACGCGACCGCCTGTCGGCTCCGAACGATCGTTCAGGCACCGAAAAAATTCATCCAAAAAAGTCCGAAGTGGCTCTTGACCAGCTTCCGCAGCCGGCTGGCGCCGTGGAGAGCGTCCGTCAGAAGCTGCTGCTCGTCCCGGCTCAGGGTCCGGGGGTCGAGATGATTGTCGGCCGGCAGGCCCATACGGACTTTTTCCAGGTTGCTCCGGATCCTGAATCGCATCAGGATTTCGAAGCTGGTCCGGATCAGGTCGACATCCTCGGGAGCGATCACGCCCTTCCCGGCCAGGGCATCCAGGCGCCCAAAAGTGGAGGGCTCGCTGATGCCGTGACGGATGGAAAACACCCGGAGGCCGTTGGCGATGGGCGCCAGCCCGGCCGCTTTCAAATCGATCTGGTTCCGGTGCGGTCCCTTCTTTTTGGTGACGATCGCCCCCTTGAACGAGAGCGGGATGTCGAGCTGCCGATCGTCCCTCGTCAAAAGGTGGCTGGCGGCGTCCGACTGGTGAAATGCCTCGAAGATCCGGTCGTGCAGGCGCTTCCCCAGCTCCGCATCCCCCCAGACGACCCTGAAATCGAGCAGGATGGTCAGGATGCGGGTATCCTCGGGGCGCGGGGAGGCGATCCATCCATCCACGGCCGCCATCCAGCCGGACAGCGTCCTCCGCCATTCGGGCCGGCTGGCCATCACGCCGCCGCTGCACCGGGCGAAGCCGCAGTCGGCCAGCAGATCGACGGCCTTTTGGGTCAGCTCGGCAAAATACGAATGAACGGCCGGCGCCATTTCCTCCGGAGGGTCCGCATAAATGACGGCGTTGTCCTGGTCGGTCCGCAGCGTCTGCTCCCGACGGGCCGCGCTGCCCATGTTGATCCAACAGTAGCCTGCCGGCGGCCGCCCCCTGCCCGCGACAACCATCCGTTCTTCGCAGACCTGGAGAATCCTCGCGGTCAGCCGGTCGTGGAGTTCACCCATGACGGCGAGCACTTCCGGGATATCGACACGGCCCGCCATCAGCGAATCGAGCGTCCTGTCGATCTCCCCTCCGATCGCGATCAGCCCTTCCGGAGCGTGCTGCTGCGCGATCCGATTCGCCATCTCCGAGAGGATTTCGCCGTCGTTCATGTCGAAGGGCTTGGGGCGCCTCAAAAGGATCGGTGGATCAGCATCCATGAAGTCGTCCGGATTGACCCGGAAAGGCGGGCTTTGAACGCTCCCGCCGCGGGCGGTCTAAGGTTTCGGCCGGGGCCGATTGTATGCGAAACCTGCATACCATTTCAAACGCCAAAAAGGTATTGACAATCCTTCGCGCGGCCGTCTATTCTGACTGAGCGTTCGCTCGGAAGCCCGAGTGAGTTCATTACCCGAAATTCAGCCGCAACGCAAGCGATCCGATCCGCATCGGCTGCCGGACGTTGGGATCCCCTATGACCACAATGCCCAAACGCAACAGCCAGGACATTCCGACCCACGTCAAGGACCAGGACCTGGTGCAGCGCCGCCGCCGACAGATCGTCGACGCCGCCGTCGGGCTTTTCATCCAGAATGGATTCCACAAGACCACGACCCGGCAGATCGCTCGCGCGGCCGGCTTTTCGATCGGATCCCTCTACGAGTACGTGGCGTCCAAGGAGGACATCCTCTATCTGGTCTGCGACGCAATTCATGCGGAAATGGAGCAGGGCATGTGGGAGGCGCTGGAGCGGGCCCAAAAGGGCAGCGATCCCCTGGCCGAGGTGATCCGGGAATACTTTCGGGTCTGCCACCGGATGAGCGACCACATCCTGCTCATCTATCAGGAAACGCAGTCGCTTCCGCGCAAATGGCGCCGCATCGTACTGGAAAACGAAGTCCGGATCACCGGGCTATTCACCCGGGTGCTCTCACAGCTCATCGACACCGGAAACATTCCCCCGCTGGAGCCCGCTGCACTGGATCTCATCGCCCACAACATTGCCGTGCTCGGCCACATGTGGACGTTCCGGCGATGGTTTCTGACCTGCCACTACACCATCGAGGACTATATCCGGCACCAGACCGCCTTCATTCTCGGCATGTGCCGGTCCGAAGCACCGCCGCCGGTATTCGGCGGCGCATAGGTCGGGGAGAAAGACATCGGGTGTTCAAACCCACAACCCTTCAAACGGCACGGGGGAAGGCAATGGATTTCGCACTCAACAAGACCCAGACGGACATTCAGAAAGCGGTTCGGGATTTCTGCAAGGGCGAGTTCGACAAGGAGCTGGCCATGGAACTCGAGGCCAGGCACGAGTTCCCGGAAAAGATCTGGAAGAAGGCGGGAGAGATCGGCCTCATCGGCGTCCACTACCCGGAGGAATACAGCGGGCAGGGCCTGGGCTGCCTGGAGGACATCCTGGTCATCGAGGAACTCTGCCGCCAGGACTCCACCATCGGCAGCGCCGTTGCGCTGTCGGCCTTTGCCTCCGAACTCATCCTCCATTACGGCAGCGAAACCCAGAAAAAAACCTTTCTGCCGAAGGTGGCCGAGGCGGAAATGCTTTCCGCCGGTGCCTTCACCGAGCCGGATCACGGCTCGGACATCACCCGCATGAACACCACTGCCGTCCGGGACGGCAACGAATGGGTGATCAACGGAACCAAGACCTTTATCACGAACGGCGGACTGGCCGGATTCTACTGCGTTCTCTGCCAGACCGACACCGAGGCGAAGCCTTCCTACCGCGGTATGAGCACCATCCTGGTCGAAAAGGGAACGCCCGGGCTCACCACCGCCGACGTGGGGCAGAAGATGGGGATCCGCATGATGGCCACCGCGGAAGTCAATTTCAAGGAGGTCCGGGTGCCGCTGGACAACCTCATCGGAGAGGAAAACAAGGGCTTCTACCAGGTGCTCAATTTCTTCGACGAAAGCCGCATCCAGGTGGCGGCGCAGGCCCTGGGAACCGGCCAGGGCGCCTATGACAGGGCGTTGGTCTATGTGAAGCAGCGGGAACAGTTCGGCAGGAAGATCGCCCAGTTTCAGGTCACCCAGCACAAGCTCGCCGACATGGCCACCAAGCTCGAACTGGCCCGCCTCATGACCTACAAGGCGGCATGGAATTTCGACCAGGGGCACATCGATCCCAAGCTCACCTCCATGGCCAAGATGGTCGCCGCTCGAACCGCCGTGGAAGTGGCGGACGAAGCGATTCAGCTGTTGGGAGGCTACGGTTACATGACCGAATACGAAGTGGAGCGCTTCTACCGCGACGCCAAGATCTGCGAGATCTACGAAGGCACCAAGGAAATCCAGAAGAACACCATCGCCAGCGCCCTGCTCGGGAAAATGAAATAGAGGCGCGCTGACGGGCGGACCCCGGCCGCCCCGCCGGCTTCGAAGCGGCGGGACCGGGACCCGCGAGGCGCCGATCGGTTCCCGCGACCCCGGTCGAGCCGGCGTGACGGCACCGGAGTCGAGAAGGCAACCCCCCATGCCGCATCCTGGAAAAGGCAGGGATGGCGCTGAATTGAAACTTGTGCGCAACGATGAGGAGGGGCTATGAGTGCCACGGTCGACATCTACAAACCCACCCACAGTGTCCGCGTGGTGACGGCGACGTCGCTCTTCGACGGCCATGACGCCTCCATCAATATCTTTCGGCGTATTTTGCAGAGTACCGGCGTGGAGGTCATCCATCTCGGGCACAACCGGTCGGTCCACGAAATCGTCGACGCGGCGGTCGAGGAGGATGCCAACGGCATCGCGGTGTCCAGCTATCAGGGCGGCCACGTGGAATTCTTCAAGTACATGATCGACCTGCTCCGGGACGCGGGCGCCGGCCACATCAAGGTTTTCGGCGGCGGCGGCGGCGTCATCGTCCCGGAAGAAATCCGCGAATTGGAAAACTACGGCGTCACCAAGATCTATTCTCCGGAGGACGGCACCCGCCTGGGCCTTCAGGGCATCATCAACCACATGGTGAAAGCGCTCGACTTCTCCCGCGTGGGCGAGGGCGACATCGACCTGAACCGGCTTTCCCCGGACAACCGGATGCTGGTCGCCAATCTCATCACCACCGTGGAGCAGGAAAAGGCCCGGGAAAACGGCCACCTCGCCAAACTTCGCGCCGAGCTAAAGGCCAGAATCGCCGACCGCAGGGTGCCCGTGATCGGGATTACCGGCACCGGCGGGTCGGGGAAATCCTCCCTCACCGACGAGCTGATCCAGCGGATGACGCTCGATCTGAAGGATATCCGCGTGGCGATCATCAGCGCGGACCCTTCCCGCAGGAAAACCGGCGGCGCCCTTCTGGGCGACCGCATCCGGATGAACGCCATCGACAACCCCCGGGTCTACATGCGATCCCTCGCCACCCGGCGCTCGCACTCGGAGATCCCGGATGCCCTGGTGGAAGCCATCGAGGTCGCCAAGGCGGCGGGCTACGATCTCGTCATCGCGGAGACGGCGGGCATCGGTCAGGGCGACTCCCATATCGTCGACCTGGTGGACGTCTCCGTCTACGTCATGACCGCGGAGTTCGGTGCCGCCTCGCAGCTCGAGAAGATCGACATGCTCGACTACGCGGACCTCGTGGTCGTGAACAAGTTCGAGAAGCGCGGCGGAGAAGATGCCGTTCGGGATGTCCGCAAACAGGTCCAGCGCAACCGCAACGCCTGGAGCCAGCCTCCGGAGGCCATGCCGGTCTACGGAACCATCGCCTCCAAATTCAACGACGACGGCGTCACCGCGCTCTACCATGGGCTGATCGAAACGATCCGTGAAAAAACGGGGGTCTCCTTCGAATCACGCCTCCCCCGCCCGGAAACCCGGATGTCCACGTCCAAGACCATCATCATTCCGCCGGAACGCACCCGCTACCTTGCGGAAATCGCCGAAACGGTGCGGGGCTACCACCATCAGACCGACCGGCAGGCCGATTCGCTCCGGCGGGTGTGGCACCTGGAGGAGAGCCTCAAGGCCCTTACCTCCGATGAGCCGGCAGGAGACCGGGACGCCCTGCTGGAGCAGCTCAGGGGCGAGGTCGAAGCCGCGCGCAAACAGCTCAAGGCGGAGACCGAAACGCTCGTGGCCGAATGGGAGAAGGTCCGCGAGGCCTATGCCGGGGACGAGCTGGTCTACGAGGTTCGAAACCGGGAGATCCGGGTTCCGCTCTTTACCGAATCTCTTTCCCGGAAGAAAATCCCCAAGATCGCCCTGCCGAAATTCAAGGACCCCGGTGAAATATACCGGTGGCTGCGGCGGGAAAACCTGCCGGGGTACTTTCCCTACACCGCGGGCGTCTTCCCCATGAAGCGGGTCGGAGAGGATCCGACGCGCATGTTCGCCGGCGAAGGGGACCCGGCGCGGACCAACCGCCGATTCAAACTGCTTTCGGCCGACGGCGACGCCAAACGGCTTTCCACCGCCTTCGACTCGGTCACCCTCTACGGCTACGACCCGGACCGCCGCCCGGACATCTACGGGAAGGTCGGAACCTCCGGCGTGAGCGTCTGCACCCTGGACGACGTGAAGGTGCTCTATGACGGCTTCGACCTCTGTTCGCCCAGCACCTCGGTGTCCATGACCATCAACGGACCGGCGCCCATCATCCTGGCCATGTTCCTCAACACGGCCGTCGACCAGCAGGTGGACCGGTACCACCGGGAAAAGGGAGGCGACCCGTCGCCGGAGGACTACCGGAAGATCCGCGCCGAGGTGCTCTCCAACGTGCGGGGGACCGTCCAGGCCGACATCCTCAAGGAGGACCAGGGTCAGAACACCTGCATCTTCTCCATCGATTTCGCCCTGAAGATGATGGGAGACATCCAGCAATACTTCATCGAAAACAACGTCCGGAACTTCTACTCCGTGTCGATATCGGGCTACCACATCGCCGAGGCCGGGGCCAATCCCATCTCCCAGCTGGCGTTCACCCTGGCCAACGGGTTTACGTACCTGGAGTACTACCTGTCCCGCGGGATGCCGCTCGACAGCTTCGGCCCGAATCTCTCCTTCTTCTTCTCCAACGGCATGGATCCGGAGTACACGGTGATCGGCAGGGTGGCGCGGCGGATCTGGGCGGTCGCCCTTCGGGAAAAGTACGGGGCTTCCGCCCGCTCCCAGATGCTCAAGTACCACATCCAGACGAGTGGCCGGTCCCTGCACAGCCAGGACATCCAGTTCAACGACATCCGCACCACGCTCCAGGCGCTGTG
>JBMNCP010000103.1:26603-57320 GCA_049366795.1 Desulfobacterales bacterium | reverse complement strand
CCGCAGGCGTAGCAGCGCTACGTCGAGGATCGGCCGGGAAGCGAGAACGCCGCACTGCCTGAAAAACGCCCCCCACAACCAGAGCCAGTGTCCGCCCACAGGGGGTGGATTTCGGTTCCGGGCAAGGCCGCAGCGACCGGACGACCGCAGGCGTAGCAGCGCTACGTCGAGGATCGGCCGGGAAGCGAGAACGCCGCACGGGGCCGAAAGACGCCCCCTGTGGGCGGACACTACTCGATGTTCGCCTCGGCTATCACCCCCTCCATCCAATCGTCCAGCACACCGATCTCGGCCGCGAGGTCGAGCACCGTGTAGCGGTTCCGGATCCATCGGGCATTCCGGAATGCGAAGCGCAGGATTTCCGGGGAGATGCCCAGGGCTTTCGAGGTCACGGCGCCGCCGGCGGCCTCCAGATGGCGACGGGACGTCCGCGAAGGAATCACGACCTTTCCAACCGCCTCCCGGATGGCCTCCCACTGGGCCAGGATCAGCTCTCTCCGGTGATTCAGGTCTTCGGCGTTCATATATTTCCGTCGCGCCTCGGGCAGGATCGATGGCGCCAGGTCCCGGAAGGTCTCGCCCAGTTCGGCGTCCAAATCCTCCTCGGAGGCAAAGGCAGGCCTGGCATCGATCGCGCGAATGGCCGTTTCGTCGAGTTCGAGGAGTCTTTCATACAGGGCAAGCGACAGCAGGGTCGTGACGCCCGTCTGGGCGCCGTGAAGAGCGGGTGAGCGTCCGCTCCAGTGAGCGGTCATATCCCACAGGTGGCTGATCAGGTGTTCGCCGCCCGAAGCCGGCGAGCTGCTGCCCGCCAGTACCATGGAAATGCCGGACCGCAGGAGGGCTTCGCTCAGGACCGCCAGGCTGTTTTCATCGTTCTTCCGGATTCCGCCGGCGTGTCGGATGCACGCTTCGACGGCCTTTTCCACCACCCTCACCGGCACTTCACAGAAATAGTCGCCCAACAGAAAATGGGACATCACCCAGTCCGCCGTGGAAGCGTTTTTGGAGAGCAGGTCGCCGAATCCGGCGGCGTTCATGGCCTGGGGCGCTGTGGCCAGAATTTCCGGATCGGCGATGACAGCCACCGGCGGGAGGCAGGGTGCGGTGACCTTCAGTCCATTCAATGTCAGGGCGGTGATGGCCGAAGTGTAGCCGTTCATGCTGGCGGCGGTCGCGACGGTTATCAGAGGGAGCTTCGCATCGGTTGCGGCCGCCTTGCAGATGTCGTTGATGGTTCCCGCACCGACCGCGAGCACGCCAGCCGGCGCCGTCCGCCTGATCGTCTCCGACAATTCGGCAACGGTTTCCCCGTCGGCGTGGACGGTGGCTTCCCTGGCGTCCGAGCGGTGAAGGACCACATCGTAACCGGTACCGGCGAGCAGCGTCCGGGCCCTGTCCCCGCCCGCCCCGAGAGTGTTGGAATCGACGACGAGAAGAATCGGTCCCCGTCCGATCCACCGTCCCGCCATCTCCGGAAGACGGTCCAACGCTCCCGCACCGAGGGCGATTTCCCGCGTTGGCACCTCATGGCGCCGCCCGCAGGGGCAGTCCCCGATCTCCATTCCGGTCATCCGATCCAAGGTCAGCCCCGCATAGTCAATTTGGTTTTGCATAGCCGAATCCACCTTCGGTTCGTTTTCAAGATGATAGAATCACCCGGAGAGCTTTTCCATCTGCCGGTCGTGGGCTCCGGAAAGGAGCGCCAGGGAAGATATCGCTCCGACAAGTGCCAGTGCCATGTCGGACTGGGTATCCCAGACATCACCCTGGGTGCCCAGGAAAGCCTCGGCGGACTCGCCGGACGCCAGCGCAACGGCCCATTCGATCAACTCATAAAAGGCGCTGACGGCAAGACAGATGCTGAGAACGATCAAAACCAGCCACCTCTTCCCGTTGACGACGGAATGCCGGACCAGGATTTCACGGGCGATGACGGCGGGCACGAACCCCTGTGCGAAATGCCCGAGCTTGTCGTAGTTGTTTCTTTCCAGGTCAAAAGCGCTTTGGATCCAGTCGAAGAGCGGCACCTCTGCATAGGTGTAATGACCGCCCACCATCAGAATCACGCAATGAAACAAAATCAGGGTATAGGTCAGGCGGGTCAACGGGAAACGGCGATAGGTGAGGGCCAGCACCATCGCGCCGATCACGGCGGGCAGCACTTCCAGCGCCCACGTGAAGTACTCCTTGGGATCGATTGCCGACCAGACGAAGACGCAAAAAAAGGTCAGCAGCCAAAGAATTCTCGCAGAAGATTTTCCTGGCGCGGGTTGAGAGAATGCGTGGTTCGTCATTGCTTCCGTGAACGAGCGTTTCATATTCTTTGATTTTTGGGGAACTTTCAATCGGCTGTCATAGTGCGGGAAGGAGTTCCCGCACTTGCCGTCCCATCCATTCGTTCCGGGAGGGTCGGGCTGCGGTCCGGAAGTATCAAGATTGCTTCTTTTCTCGTTTCTGTTTCCTTTTCTCCTTGGGGTTCAGCTTTGCCTTTTTCTGCTGCTCCCGTCTCCCCTTGTCCTTGCTTCCCTTGTCTCCCATCGTAGTCTCCTCCTCCTTGAATGTGGCGAACGAGTCGGGGTCGGGCTCTTTTCACAATCGACTTGACGAGACCCCGACCGAGTTCTACAAAGGTTCCCTGCCCTAAACTGTTCAAGAATACCGCCAATGGAGAGCCATGTCCGATCCCTCCGCCCTTGTGGACCTTATCGATGCCCTGGCCGTTCGTCTTGAGCGGCTGACCTTCGGACCTCCCGTGACCCATGTCTACAATCCGCTCAGCTACGCCCGGAAACCATATCTTACTTACCTCGAGCGGTTCGGCGCGCCCCCGAGGGAGATTCTCATCGTCGGCATGAATCCCGGCCCCTGGGGGATGATCCAGACCGGGATACCCTTCGGCGAAGTCGAGGCCGTGACCGGTTGGATGGGGATCAGAGATGCCGTCGGCCGTCCCGACCGCCTCCACCCCAAACGCCCGGTCGACGGCATGGCCTGCCGCCGGAGCGAGGTCAGCGGACGGCGGCTGTGGGGCTGGGCCCGGGAGCGGTTCGGTTCTCCGGAGCGGTTCTTCTCCAGAATCCTGGTGTTGAATTACTGTCCTCTGGCCTTTTTCGACGCCAGAGGGGCGAACATCACCCCCGACAAGCTTCCGGCCGCCGATCGAAAACCCTTGCTCGAGGTCTGCAACGAAGCGCTTCGCGCCTGTGTATCCTGCTACACCCCCCGGCACGTGATCGGGGTTGGCCGATTCGCGGCCGGGCAGGCTTCCGTCGCCCTGGCCGGTCTTCCGGTCCGGGTGGGCAGGATCACCCACCCAAGCCCCGCCAATCCAAGAGCCAACCGCGGCTGGCCGTCCCTGATCGAATCCGAGCTTTCAGCCATGGGAATCCGATTGTAGTGGCCATACCGTCTTTTCCGTTCCTTCGGTCTTCCAATCGAGGACCCATAGTCGCCGCACTGGGTTTTGCGGTCACGAACCTTGCCCTCGACCGTTGCCCGTCGAATAACGGCGGGACAGGCGGCCTTCGATCACCGGCAGGCGGTTCATGGAAGGCGGCTCGAAATCGAAGACCCGCTTGAGAAATTCCATGGTGATCCGGTAAGTGGCGCCCCACAGGATATCCCGGACCTTTCCGTCACGTTGGACAAAACAGGGAAAGTCCAGGGTTTCCTTTCCCGGGGATCCGTCCCGCCCCTGATGGAAAGTCAACCGGTAGCAGGCATACGCGTCCGGTGAACACAACCGCCTCAGCGGAATCGACACCGGCCGTTCGACTTCCCAGTTGGGAAAAAACCGTTGCTGGCCGTCGATCCAGACGACAAGCGGCAGAATGATCCGGCGAAACATGATGAGTTCCTGGGGCGGGAGGGCTCCCAGGAAACGAATACCGACGGGATTCAACCGCATCTCCTCGACGGCCTCCCTGAGCCCCGCGGCCAGAAAGACGGCCAGACGGGCGGCGGCTCTGGGATGCTCGGCCCGCCAGCCCTTCCAATTCGGCCATCGCGTCAGAGGGGTACCCGGCAGATGCAGGACCCGGCCGACGACGGAATCGAACCTCGGAGCGATGCCGCCGCCTGGACAGCAAAGATCGCCGGCCTGCTTGACCTGCTGGGATCGTTTGGTCAGGACGATGCAGGGTTCGCGCAATCCCGACGCTCGATCTCCCCTTGGGCTCAGAAGGAAAAGCACCGCCGACGGCAGCACACCGTTGGTTTGTCCGTAAGCGTCTACAGCCTCTATGGCGCTGCCATGCGGATTGAGGACCGAGGAAACCCGGTCAATCAGATCCGTCGAGGAAATTCGCCTCCCCCCTTTGACTCGTGGCCGTGACGCTCCGGTGGCGGGTCGGTTCCCGACCGGCTCCGGGTCGGACAGATCTGTTCCGGGTGATGAGGGCATATTCGTGACACCAGTGTCTTCCGGGCAACCTGAATTCTGGATGGAATGGTCACCACTATAACGCCCTTTTCACCCTTCCGCAACGAAGGCGCCGGGCCCCCGCTGTGGCCCCGGCCGCAAGCGGTTCCTAAGATACGGGTGCAGCATCACGGCACGTTTGCATCGAATCGAAATCGGCATGGCGGTCGCCTGCGGTTTCACCGCCACGCCGAAGACCATCGTCTCCGGTCCGGCGTTCAGGGGGCGGCGGAAGTCTCCGGTGCCGAGACCGCCAGGTTTCCCGCCGTGGCGGCGTCGAGCCGCTCCCATGCAAGACGGAGCGCCACCCTAGACAATGCAAGACGGGCCTGGGCCTGCGTCAGATTCCGCTGGGCTTCATTCAGCCGCACCAGGGATTCCTGGCCGGCCGCATACCCCTTTTCCACGAGATCCCGGTTGCGCTGAACCAGAGCCTCGTTTTCCCGTTGAAGCCTGAGCTCCTTCTGGGACGAAAGCACGTCCTCGACGGCCTCCCGGACCTCCGAAAAGACTGCAATCCGCGCGGCGTCGTAAGCGCGCTCCGCCTCGCGCTTCAGATACCTTGCCTCGGCCACCCGGGCCCGGGTGGAACCTCCGGAGAAGAGATTGTAATTCATGAAAAGCCCGATGGAGCTGCCGAAATCGTCCCGCGCGAAACGGGCGCTGTTTTCCCGGTAACCGTCGGCGGTGGCTTGAAGAGTCAGGTTCGGATAATACTCCGACTGTGCCACCCCAATGCCGGCTTCGGCCTGCTTGACCCGAAACGTGCTCTCCAACAGATCGGGACGAAATCGCTCGGCGTAATCCATCAGCGCTTCGGGCTCCGGTGTCGTCATGACCACGGGCGTTTCCGTGGGCAGGTCCGTCAACTCGACGGAGTCCGGAAGTCCGGCGTCCGGAATGCCCATCACGGAGGCAAGGGTGATGCGGGCGACGGCATAGGCCCGTTGCGCGTCGTTTAGAGCGGAACGGGCGGCGTTCACCTGGATTTCGAAGTTCAGTACGTCACTGAGAGCGCCGGTGCCGGCTCGCCTGCGGGCCCTGGCCTCCTCGGCCTGGCGCAGGTTGAAAGCTTGGTCCGCCCGGGCGATCGCGATATCCTCGCGGGCGAGTTGAGCCTGGTAATAGCTTCTCGCCACCGAAAACAGAAGAAACCGCCTGGCCTCGTCGATGGCCGAGCGGCTCTCCATCTCCCCGAACCTGGCCCGCGCATTCTCGTACCACCGGCGGAACCCCGTAAAGAGCATCCAGCCGGCCGTCAGGTCCGCCTGGTAGACGTCCTCGGGGTTGGCGATAGCCGCGTCGGCATTGAAAGCCCGAAATGCACGACTCTGGGTTTCGAGTGCGCTGTCGGACAAATCCACCCGTGCTCCGGAGGCGGAGGCGTCCAAGGTGGGCCAGTAGGCTGCCCGTGCCTGCCGGACCCGCTCCTCGGCCTGGCGGAGCCGCTCGAAGGCCGCAAACAGATCGGGGTTGCCTTCCACGGCGATCCGTTTGGCCTCTTCGAGCGTGAGGACACCGGTTTCGGGTACCACCGGCCGCTGCCCTGGAGACGGCATATCCGCCGCCGATCCAATGCCGGGCAATGCGCTGAGTACGACCAGAAGACACATGAAACGAATCAGGCTTGAGCGACTCATCACTTCCGTCCTTCGGGTTTGTGGATGCGTTGGAGCCATCGCCGGATGGAGAGGATTCAATCCTCCTCGAGTGCGCTTTTCACGACGGAAAGCACTTCACACCATTGGTCGGCCAGATCCGGACCGATCCGCTCGACCACATCGACGAAGGCGCGAATCAGCACCTCCTTCATCTCCTCCATTTCGGACCTCGCCTCCGGCGACACCCGGATCACCACACGCCGCCGGTCTTCGGCGCAGTGCTCCCGTACGAGCACGCCCCGCTCCACCAGCCGATCCGCCATCGCCGAAGCCGATGGCGGAGAAACCGCCAGAAGCCCCGCCAGCTCCTTGACCGACAGGGGCTCCTGTTTTCCGACCATCAGCACGACCTGAATCTGCTTGAGTGAAAGATTGGTGAAAATGGAATCGGAGCCCCGTGCCGCGAGGTGATCGTTCTGGATCTGGAGCAGCCGGTCCCGGATGAATGTTCCAGTCGAAAAGATGTATTGTGCCTGTTCCGTCACATCCGAAAAATGCATGGCTGACCTCTGACGGCCGAAACGGCAAGATCCTTCGATCTGCCGGGGGGTGCTGCATTCATCCGGCCAGCCGGACCCGAGGCCGTCATCGGCGGCGGGTCTTCAGGCCCGCCCTTATCGGGAGGGACCGTTCGAACCGGATTGCGGAAAAAGGATAGTCTCTTTGTTAATTAGCATAGCTAAATAATAGCCTACCGATCCGTTGTCAAGAATTTCCTCGAACGGCCGAAAAATCCCTTGTTGCCGTTTGTGCCCGAATGACGATTCACATGCGCCCTGTTTCCGAGGGCTTTCCGATCCGGAAAAGGATTGCGGTACTCGATGCCACCCCCCCCGCGGCTTCTGCTGATCGCACAGGAAGGCCAGGCCAGGCAGGTTTATGCTTCGGCACTGGACGACATCGGCATATCGGTGGACGTGGTATCCGACATCGAATCCTTTTACCATGCCATCACGCACACGCCCTACAGCGCGATTCTGGTGGATATTCCCACCAAGATCCTGGCGCTCAAGGACCACCAGGACCTGGTTCACAGCATTCTGTCCCACTATCCGGTCATCCAGCTCAACATCGACCGGTACACCGGCCGCATCCGGGCCCTTCGGCTGGGACAGCATCAGACGGGAGGATCGCTCGGCGAGTTGCTGTCGGCCGACTACCTGCTCGCCTCACCCGTTCTTTTCAGGGAACACCGTCGACAAAAGCTTCACTTCAACGTGCTGATATCGGACTCCCTCCGCTTCGAACCCGACAAGGTGGTTCGAAGCGTCACGATCGACGTTTCGAGAGGCGGATGTTTCCTTTATTACGCGGATGATCGCCCCCTTCCGGACCGCATATGGATCAGATTCAACGAACTGTCGGATCCGAGCCCGATCGGTGCCAAAATCAGAAACCGCATTCCGTGGGGGGATTCCATGCGGATACCGGGTGTGGGTGTCCAGTTCGAAGTGATCGGGGAAAACCAGTTGGAAGAGATCGAAGAAGCGGCGGTTTCGACAGGCGAACCGAAATCTTCGCCGTCAAAAGATTTCATGAATGAAGTCGGATAGCGTCTGGACCTCGATCGGCGTCACCACCGCCTTCCCGATCTCCTCGAGGAGCACGAAGCGAACCTCGTCCCTTTCGCGCTTCTTGTCCCGCAGCACACCGTCCAGAACGATCCGGGGATCGATGTCGGCGCGGATTGGCAGATTCAATGTGGACAACAAGCGTTCCAGTCGCCCGGCCTCCCGGGGGTCGAGCAGCCCCTGCTTCACGGAGAGCCTTGCCGCAGCGTGCATGCCGATGCTGACGGCCTCGCCGTGGGCAATTCCCAGAGCCCTTTCCACCGCATGGCCGATGGTGTGGCCGAAGTTGAGCTTTCGACGTTCACCCTGCTCCGTTTCGTCACGATCCACTACATCGGCCTTGATGCGCACCGATTCGCCAATGAGATGATCGATGATGCCGGCATCCAGCGAGAGGGCTCGATCCCATCGGGCCTCCAGGAATTCGAATAGTTCGCGGCTTGCGATGGCCGCATGCTTGACGATTTCCCCGAAGCCGCTGCGGATTTCCACTGCCGGCAGGGAACGCAGAAGTGACGTGTCACAGAGCACGAACTCCGGCTGTCGGAAAACGCCTACCATGTTCTTGTACCCATCCACGTTGACGCCGTTCTTGCCTCCCACGCTCGCATCCACCTGGGCCAGCAGGGTGGTGGCGGCAAAGCCGAACCGCAGCCCGCGCATGTAGGTCGAAGCCGTAAATCCCGCCACGTCGCAGACCACGCCTCCGCCGATCCCGACGACGAAGGTGCTTCGATCGGCACCCATATGCATCAACTGCCGATAGATTCCGGAGACCGTTTCCAGGGTTTTCCCGGCCTCCCCCTGCCCGACAAGGATGATCTCCCCGGCCGGGAAATCCCGCCCGTACAAACCGTGTACCGTCTTGTCGGTTATCAGGGCCACCTGACAGCCTTCCGGCAGGTAGCGATTCAATCGATCGATGCGCTCGCCGATGATGATCGCCGAAGGCCCCTCGTGGCCCTTGACGTGAATGGTACGCGCCATAATCCCTCCAGGGTCCGTCAATCGTCGCTGGCCGCCTTCAGCAGCTCGGAGATGCCGCCCGCCTGCCGGCACAATTCGGAGAACTGGCCCGGATAAAGCGACTGTGCGCCGTCGCTCAGGGCCCGGTCCGGAGCATGGTGCACCTCCACCATCAACCCGTGGGCGCCGACCGCCACGGCGGCGCGGCTCAACGGAATCACCTGCTCTCGATGACCTGCCGCGTGACTTGGGTCGACGATAATGGGCAGGTGGCTTTCCCGCTTGACGAATGGAACGGCGGACAGATCGAGCGTGTTCCGGCTGTGGTGGACAAACGTTCGGACGCCGCGTTCGCAGAGAACGACATTCGTGTTGCCGCCCTCCAGGATGTATTCGGCGGCCATGAGCCATTCGTCGATCGTGGCGGCCATCCCTCTCTTCAGGAGAATCGGGCGTCTGGAGCGCCCCGCACGGCGAAGCAGGCTGAAATTCTGCATGTTGCGGGTGCCGATTTGCACCATGTCCGCGCAGTCCTCGACGCGGTCGAAGTTCGGTTCATCCATGACTTCGGTCACCACGGGCATGCCCACTTCCTCCCGGACCACCTGGAGGATCGTCAAGCCCTCCTCTCCAAGCCCTTGAAAGGAGTAGGGGGACGTCCGGGGCTTGAAGGCGCCTCCGCGGAAGATGCTTCCTCCGGAGGCCTTGACCGCCCGCGCTATGGTGAGCGCCTGGTCGCGGCTCTCGATGGCGCAGGGCCCCGCGATCATGGTGAAATGTCCGTTGCCGATGGGAACGCCGCCCACCTCGACCACGGTGTCTCCGGGCTTGAATTCGCGGCTGACCAGCTTGTAGGGACGGGTGACGGGAATGACATCCTTCACGCCGGGGAGCCCCAGAAACAGCGAGGCGTCCACCGCACCCTTGTTGTGAAGGATACCGATCGAGGTCCGGTCGCCGCCGGGTATCGGGCGGGCACGGTAGCCTCTGCTTTCGATGGCGGCCACTACGCCATCGACTTCTTCCGGTGTGGCCTGGGATTCCATGACGACCAGCATAATGTCCTCCGTCTGCTTCTGGAAATCCGCCCGAACGGTGTCCCTGACGACCGGTCGCTATCAACATGAAAGGGCCACCGCCTTTACGGCCGCAGCCCTTTGAAAGTAAAGGACCGCGGCCTGGGCGGCCGCGGTCCTGAGTCCGCTGGGTTTATTCTCGATCGCGGAAGGACCGGTGCACCGCCCACCTTTCGGCGAGCCACCACCAGCACCAGTTCCAAATCCGCAGGGTATTCGGCATTATCGGTTGCCTTTTGTCATTCGTCGACCGGATGAATCAACCCATTAGCCGAGTGATTGGAAGATGTCAATAGCGTGGCGCGGGGACGCAAAGGGCGTCGATCCCGCGTCGAAGGTCCCCATCGAGCCAATGCGGATCCGAAGATGCCATCTCCTCCGGTCAGCGGCACTGACCGGTGCTGAGGCAGTAGTGGAGGTATTTTTTTTCAGCTTTCTGAAAATCATCTTCATCGTAGTGATTCAGGTTTTCCGGAATTCGAAAGGAGTCCCTGTACTTGTCGATCAGGAGCTCCAATCCGCTTGTCCTCGATCGGTCATCCGTCATGATTGCTCCTTTGGGTCTCTATATCGATCGTTTTGCACGGGT
The DNA here is from genome assembly GCA_049366795.1 of Desulfobacterales bacterium. Taxonomy (GTDB): domain Bacteria; phylum Desulfobacterota; class Desulfobacteria; order Desulfobacterales; family UBA5852; genus CALNZV01. The sequence continues at coordinate 47,034 of JBMNCP010000103.1, read as the reverse complement.
GCCGCCAACCCGGATGCGGGCGGCATGTCACTTCTCGAATGCGGACCGCCGGATGCCGTGCGCCTCCGCCCTTTGCACCGACATCGAAAGCACGATTCGTGCCGCCTTCGCACAATTCCGCTCCCTCCGGAGTTCTTCTCGCGGCTCCGGAGACGACTGACGAATGGTTGTGTCAGATAAATGGAAAAAAATTCACAATCAGGGGTAACGCATCTCTCGATTTTAGAATTTTCATTTCACCGGAAATGTCAACGCCGGTGCGCGGCGTCATTCCACCTTCCCTCCGATGATGATGCCCGAATCGCATTGGCCGATGGGCCGGATTCATGGTATAGAGACGCCCGCCCCAAACAACCCGCATCCGGTGAAACCATTCACCACCTATTTGAAGCTACTGCCGAATGTCCGTCAAAGGAGGAAAGAATGAGAAAATGCCGATGGATCTCCGCGATGGCGGCCGCCCTGCTGATCTACGGGCAAGCGGCGGCGCAGAGCACGGATCCCGTTCAATTTCAGCCCCCCGCCGGGGCCGGCGCCTTTACCGTGAACCCGATCGAGGAAGGCAAGGCGCTCATCTCCGTTTCCGACGCCGCCGGCAATCCGATACGCGGATTGGGCCCCGCCGATTTCACGATCCTCAAATCCGGCAAACGCGCTGATGTCTATTCGGTCCAGCCGCTCGAAACCAACAAGGAAATCGGCCTCAATTTCGTCATGGTGGTCGACAACTCGGCATCGATGCGGCAACGGAACGCCATCGAGCCGCTTTTGTCGGCCATGGACGAGGTTTTCAATCTGATTCGACCCATTGATCAGGTCTACCTGGTGGTATTCGACGACAGGGAGACGATCAGAGTGGATGGCCACGATCTTCATGTCCGGATGCTGCAATCCAACAATCCCGACAGCCTCAGAACTTTCCTCTCGGAGGCATTCAGAAGCCGCCTGACCGACAAGACCGTTCTCTACGAGGCCGTTCTGGCGGGACTGGATGTCGTCCGCCAGCTGCCCGACGAGGCCGCCAAATTCATGGTGGTCTTTTCGGATGGAGAAGACATCAACAGCGCCGTAAAGGGCGAAACGGTCCGGGAGGCGTCCTCGGGCATCGAGAATTTCGAGGCCTATGGCGTCGATTACATGCCCGGCCCGGGCCTGGACTCCTTTCTTCAGTCCTTTACCGCCCGCAATGGAGGCCGCACCTGGAAGGCCAGCGCGGCAACGGATCTGGTCCCCATTTTCAAGGCCGTCTCTTCGACGATGCTCTACCGGTACGTGGTATCCTACCGCTTTCCGCCATCCGGGACCCTGGCGATCGAGCCGGACAGCCTGACCGTCGAGGAGATCACCACCATCGACAGCTCCCCTATGCTGGCCCATGTCTATTTCGACAGCGGCTCGAACGAGATCCCGCCGCGTTATGTAAAGCTCACGAGCCAGTCACAGACGGCTGCGTTCACCGAAGGCGATCTGAGAGGCGCCCTGGAGAAGCACCATCATCTGCTCAACGTGATGGGCAGACGCATGACCGACCACCCCACGGCGTCCATCCGCCTGGTGGGGTGCAATTCGAATACGGGTGAGGAGCGCGGAAGAAAAGACCTCTCGCGGCTGCGCGCCGAATCTGTCAAGGCGTATCTCCAGTACATCTGGGGCATTTCGCCCGATCGCATCACGGTGGAGGCCCGCAACCTGCCGGAGGCGCCGTCCACCAACCGTATCGAAGCCGGCCGGGAGGACAACCGGCGGGTCGAAATTCACTCCGAGCACCCCGAAATCCTGGATGTGATCCAGAGCACCTACATGGAGGCAAGAGCCAGCCACGAGGAGCTCGTTCTGCACCCCATGGTGGAAACCGAGTATGGGCTGACCCGCTGGTCTCTGCTGGCGGCGGGAGGGGGTGAGATCCTGGGAAGCCTCGAAGGCAAAACCGATCTGGCGGGAGAATACCTGATTCCCCTGGACCTGTCCCGGGCCGATCGGCTGGCGGCGACGGGTGAAATTTCCGTTACGCTCGAAATGGAAGACGAGGCGGGTCAGCTTCTTCAATTGTCGGCCGACCCGGTGCCCGTGCGCTTCATTCAGAAAGAGGAGCTCATGGCGCGGAATATGGGATACAAGGTTCAGGAGAAGCACGCGCTGATTCTGTTCGATTTCGACAGCGCGGTCATCAAGGAGCGGAACCAGGAGATCGTGACCCGCATCGTCGAGCGCATCCGTTCGCTGCCGGCGGCGACGGTCGAGATCACCGGTCACACGGACAACATCGGCAAGGACGACTACAACATGAAACTCTCCGAGCGCCGGGCGAAGGCGGTCTACGACCAGTTGATCGCCGCCTATGGATCGGCGGCGGATCGCATTCGCTTCTCCGGCTTGGGGCCCTTCAACCCGCTTTATGAAAACAACATGCCCGAAAACCGGGCGCTGAACCGCACGGTTACCATCATTCTCGAGTATGAAGCAATGAACTGATCCCCCTTCCGGCAAGATGCCAGAACGACGCCGGCCCCTTGGAAGATCCGGGGCCGGCGGCACTTCAGTCAAATCGGACTGCTCAAATGGCGGTCAACTGTATATCTTCCTCTGGGAAAACCCCTTACCGAGCACGTTGAAGGTCCGCTCGATGATGACGAAAGCCTCGGGATCGATGCCGTAGACCAGTTCTTCGAGACGTTTCAATTCGAAATTGTTGACCACCGTCATCAGGATCCGCTTGTTTTTTCCCGAATAGGTGCCTTTCCCGTATAGAATGGTGCCACCGCGATGCAGCGTTTTGTTGACCTCGGTTCCGATGGACTCGGAGCTGTCCGAGATGACGAAAACGATCTTCCGCTGGTTGAAGAGCGTCAGGACCGTATCGATGACCTGAGAGGAGACAAAGCTGAGCAGAAGGGAATAGAGCACGATATCGTTGTCCAGGAAGGCGAAACTCGCTCCGAACAACACCAGGTTGAAAGCGAAGAAGAAGGTCCCCATCCGCACATTGAATCGCTGGTTGAGAATGACGGCGATGATGTCTCCCCCGCCTGCCGAGCCCACGGAATGCAGGATGATTCCCGCACCGCCGCCAATGATTCCACCTGCCGCGAAGGCGGCGAGCATCGGCTCCCTGATGGGAAACTGAACGTTGATCAGATCGACGACAACGGAAAAGCAGAGCATCCCGTAAATGCTGTACAGGAAGAAGCGCTTGCCCACAAAGAACCACCCGACGGCAAAAATCGGGACATTGATCAGAAAATACCAGATGCCGGGCGTCATCAGCCCGCTAGCATAATAACAAAGCAGGCTGACGCCGGTGATGCCTCCGCTGATGAAGCCGTGGGGGATGGCAATCGCCTTCAGTCCGTAGGTGAAAACGAGGGTGCCCACCGTGATGAGCAGCAGGTTTCCCGGCACGGAATAAACCATATCGCGCATTTTCATTTCGGCTCCCAGCCTGTTTTGGATTTAACGCCGAGGCCCCCGGCCTCGAATGCGGTTTCGAGGAGAAGAGCAAAATACCAGCGGCGTCAAGGAGGCGGACCTTTTGCGGTCAACACCCCGCGGCTATGACCGCCGCCCGACAGCGGGCCCATAAATCAGAATCCGGCCGGAATTTCAAGACCGATCCGCCGACCGCGCGCCTTGCGGCTTCCTGTTTTCCCGACCGCCGGTCGCGCCGGCGGTTGAATTCATATCGCCAGTCCTTAAATTTTGGGGTGTCTGCGGGTATCTCATCTTCCGCTCCGGTTTCCCCACCTTTACGGAGGAGGTCGTTCCATGCAAATCCGGAAAATCCTGGCTCCGGTGGATGGTTCCACCTATTCCGAGCGAGCGGCGCGTTACGCAGCGGAGCTTGCAGGCCTGTTGCGCTCGGAAATTCTTCTGCTCCACTGCCATCGGCCGTTTCCGTCGCTTCTGGGGGAACCGTATTATCAGCAGGCGGTGACCGCCACCCTGGACGAAGCCGACCAGCTGCTGGCGCCTTTTCGGAAAATGCTTTCGGAGAGCGGGGTGACCTTCTCCGAACAGGTGTTCGAGGAGCCTGCCGGAGCGAAAATCGTCGAGGCTGCCGGCATCGAAGAATGCGATTTGATCGTCATGGGAACCAAGGGAAAAGGCGACCTGGAAGGTCTGCTGTTGGGAAGCGTCACTCACCGGGTCCTGAATGCGGCACCGTGTCCCGTCCTGGTGGTTCGCTGACCCGGATCGTTCCACAGTGAAGGGAAAGGATCGCACGCCGAAAATCCTTAGGGTGACGCCTGCGATCTCAGTGCACGCTCTCTTTGTTGTAGGCCAGCGACGCTCGATTGAAATAGTCTTCGATAGAGTCGAAGATCAGGTACTGCTCGACGCAGTCCCAGGATACGGCCGTCGTCACCTCCGCGGCCCAGTCGTTGGCCGTGGTGCCTTCCGCGTATTCTCCCACCAGAAAGGTTCTGGCTCCCTGCGTTTCGAATCTGGCACTGTGAAGCACTACGGCATCATCCGGGGATCGGTTGATCAGGTAAAGCAGAATCACCTTCCCTGAAAAATCGGGAAACGCAGAATCGGTCATCATCATGTGGACACCTCGATGTGGAATTCGGCATGTCGGCCGCTCTACCCGCTGCGGGTGATGCCAGGCGGTCTCGAACCGGGCAGACCATACACCATAGACGGCTCCGACTCAAGCCGCCACTTCGGGTTGGCAGGCCTCCCGAAACCCGGCGACGGCTGACCGGCGAAAATGAGAGAACTCCGATGGGTACAGCAGCCGGCCGTTCTATTGAGTGTATCATCATAATTGCCATCTGCGACGCTTGTGGATTGCCTGTCGGTACTTAATATAAATAGTTGAAGCCAAGATCGCCGACTGCCCTCTTCACCGAGGACAGGAGCTCCAGCCCTTTCACGACAGGAGGTCGTTATGCCGGAAAAAAAAGGGTACATCTGGGAGATCGAAACGCTGCTCAGGGCCTATGACGAAGAAATCGAGAAGGTACGCCGGAAGGCCGCATCCAGCCACGAACCATCGCCGATGCGAGGGGTCGAAGCCGACCTGGTCAATCAGCGTCAGATCTTGAAAGACCGGCTCGAGACGCTCAAACAGGCCGGAGGATCGGACTGGAACGATCTTCGCCTCGGCGTCGACAACGCCAGAGAGAAACTCACGATGAATCTGGCCAGGGCGATGGATCAGATCGGAGGCCAATCGGATACCGAGTGACCCGTTTTCGTGAATGAGACCATTGAGCGCATTCCGATGGGGGCCGGACCCCACAGGCTTTTGGCAGCCGATTCTCCAGGCTGCCTTTCCGCATGGAATGGGGCGAAGATGCGCTGAAACCGAGGCGCGACTTTTTCTCCTTTCTGCGCCATCGGTGGAGAATCGAACCGGGAATCGGCGACCTCGCCGGGCGCTGGCGACGATTCCCGCGGGGCAACAGAGTCCCGACGCCGGCAACCTGCGCAGCGAGCCCCGAAAAACGCCGTTGATGCTCGAGTTGAGATTCCTCCAACCGCCTTCCTCCTTTGACCGAGACTGCTCCATTACTTATTCAATTAAATGTTTTTGATAATGAAATATTTTCTTCTTGGCCTATATTGACAGGGACTTTATCGGTAACTAATTTTGCGCACAAGAAGAGCGACGGATATCGGAACAAAATCAATCGTCACTTCGGTGGGTTATAACACCAACCGCCACTCGATGAGAAAGGAGGAAACCAAGATGCTGTACCGTAGCATGTGGGGATTTCCGGGATTGAGGCGAGGGCCTTTCGAAGAGTTGGATCGAATCCGGCGAGAAATGGACCGGCTCGTCAATGAGTTTGTCGACCCGACAAGGGTACGCGGGGTATCGGGTGTCTTTCCCCCCGTCAATCTGACCGAGGACCGCAATCATTATTACGTGCGCGCCGAAATGCCTGGCGTGTCCTCGGAGAATCTGGATGTCCAGGCCACCGGCAGGAATCTGTCCATATCCGGGGAACGCAAAATCCCCGAAGCCGGGGAAGGAGTGAGATACCACCGCAGGGAGAGAGAAGGGGGCACATTCTCCCGGGCGATTTCCCTCCCCGGAGAAATCGATGCCGACAGAATCGAAGCGAGTCTCGTCAACGGCATCCTGACGGTGACCATTCCCAAATCCGAGGCATCCAAACCGCGACAGATCAGCATTCGATAACGACCCGACACTGCTGAAAGGAGGACCCGAGCAATGGCGGACACCGAAAGCAAGGAACTGAAGGTCAGGGAAAAGCAGGAAGTGGCCACCCCGGCCGAGCAGACGCGACCTGGGCTCGTATTCGTTCCCCGGGTCGACATCTTCGAGAACGAGCGTGAGCTCACACTCCTGGCCGATATGCCGGGAGTTAAGCCCGAAAATGTGAGCATCGACCTCAGAGAGGATGTCCTGACGCTGATGGGCGACATTTCACCTGTCGAAGGCGGAGAAGAAGAGGATCTGTTCATCGAATACGAGGTCGGAAAATTCTACCGGCAGTTTACGCTGTCCGAGGTCATCGACCAGGAAAGGATCGATGCCCATCTAAAGGACGGGGTCCTTCGGCTGACGTTGCCGAAGGTCGAAAAGGCGAAACCCAGAAAAATCAGTGTGGCCACTGCTTGATCTCAGCTCAGGCCGGACACCGCTTAACGATGAATGCGAACGTGTCCGGCCTGACGTTGCTTGAGCGCCTTCGGCAATTCACCGGATTGTGCAGCGACCATTTCCGTTCCGCCCACCTGTTGGGGATCATCTAATTTCTTCGGTGCCGAACCCGGCGGAATGGACTGCCCGCCTGGAGGTCGCCAGTGATCAGGGATTATTACCTCATACTTGGCATCGGCCGCGACGCCGATGAGGAAGAAATCAGACAAGCTTACCGAAGACGCGCCAAGAGGTACCATCCGGACAGCGCGCTCTCCGACGCCGATGCCTTGAAATTCCAGGAGGCCCGCGAAGCATACGACACGCTTTCGGACAGGGAAAAGCGCCGACGCTATGACGACCTGTTATCCGGAAAAAAGCGTGCGCACCGGCTGGCCGCGGGCACCTGGACGTCCTCCCGGCAGCGGTGGAGGCCATTCGACGCCGGGCGTCGCGGGGGAGGCAACCCCTTCAGCCCGGTCCCGCCATCCAGGCGAACCTATCATCCGGCGGAAGACCTGTATGTCGAAATTGTGCTCTCCGAAGCCGAAGCAGCCTCGGGCGGGACGTATCACATCCGGCTGGCCCTGCCCTCCCTTTGCCCGCACTGTGGGGGTCGACGCGGCAGTGCCTTCTACCGGTGCGCCACTTGCGGCGGCAGAGGGTTTGCTTATGAGCGGCAACGCTTCACCTTGACGCTGCCGCCCGGTTTGCGCGACGGCCAAATCCATTCATTCGCCGTTCAACCACCCGGAGTCCCGGCCGTTCGCATTCATCTCTCCATGTGCATCGAATGACTCACCGATAGATACCCCGGACCCACCTCCTGTTTTAAAGGTTTCCAATGGCAGGTTGGCCGACCTCGGCCTGCCCTTCCCTATTGAAATCGAAACCGGCATCGCTTCCTTGGGTCCGCCATCTTTCACGCGTTGGAAAAGAACCATGATCATCGGTCCTTTTTGGTTGGCTTTAGTAATTTTTTACGCCTTTACCTCGCACATTAGATTTCTTCAGCTCTATTTGACAAATTCTCACCGTAAAGTTATCGTTTGGCGCAAAGGCGTCAGATTCAGAAATGAGGATTTTTGGGCTTCGGAGGCGAAACGAGGTCGCAAACGGAAAACCTGACAGGTAAACTGGAAAGGGGAAAAGGGATGAACGTGAAATTCCGTACGATGGGATGGGCCCTGCTGATCGGTATTCTGCTGCTTTTTTCGACAGCCGCCGCAGATGCGCAGGAGGAAAAAACCCTCATGATGGCCACCACCACCAGCACAGACAATACGGGTCTGCTGGATTATCTCGCGCCCATGTTCAAGGCGGCGACCGGAATCGATTTGAAGTGGACCGCCACGGGAACCGGGAAGGCTTTGAAGCTTGGTGAAAACTGCGATGTCGACATCCTGATGGTCCATGCCCCGGCCGCCGAGAAACAATTCGTCAGCGACGGGTTCGGCATGGAACGCAAGGAGATCATGTACAACGATTTCGTGATCATCGGACCGCCCGCCGACCCTGCCGGCATCGATGGGAAACCGCTCAAGGAAGCTTTTGAGGCGATTCGGGAGTCTCAAGCCGTCTTCACCAGCCGTGGAGACAATTCCGGAACCCACAAAACAGAGCTCTCCCTCTGGGAAGCCGCCGAGATGGCCGTACCCGAAAAGGAAAGCTGGTACGTCCAGACCGGCCAGGGCATGCTGACCACGATCAACATCGCCGCCGAACGAGGCGGCTACACCATGACGGACCGGGGCACCTACATCAAGTACGAGGACAACATGAAGGGCAACCCGCCGCTTCGGATTCTCGTTGAGGGCGACAAGGCGCTGCTTAACCAGTACAGCGTCATAGCCGTGAACCCGTCCAATTGCCCGAATGTGAAAACCGATCTGGCGCAGTCCTTCATCGACTGGGCCACCGGCGAGGAGGCCCAGAAGGCCATCGCCGACTTCAAACTGCTTGGAAAACAGCTTTTCACACCCAACGCCGCCAAATAAGGCGGCGCATCCCATCGGAGAGAGCCGCCACGGATTGATAGGCGATGCGAACCGGAGCCGGCTGATGCCGATGCGGCTGCATGGAAAGCGGTTTCAACGAGACAGTCGGATTTTGCATTCACGGCGATAATTTTCATGGATTTTCTCCTCGAAGGGTTTTTTCAGGCCATTCGGCTCCTCGTCACCGGAAACCCGGAAACATACTCGGCGGTCGGGGCCACGCTGAGGGTTTCCGGGTATTCGATGATGGTCAGCCTCCTCGCCGGAATACCGGCCGGTTTTTGTCTCGGCTATTTTAAGTTCCCAGGGAAAAAAAACGTTCGGACCGTGGTGGACACCCTCATGGCGTTTCCCACGGTCTTCATCGGACTGCTGGTATACGCCTTCCTGACCCATCGTGGCCCTCTGGGCGAACTGGGCCTCTTGTTCACCTTGCCGGGCATCGCGATCGGGCAGGCCATTCTGGCCCTGCCGATCGTCGTGGGCCTGACCGCCACCGCCATCGAGAGCATGGATCAAAAGCTGCGCGTCGCCCTCCTTTCCATGGGTGCCGGTCGGCGGCAGCTGTTTTTCACCAGCGTGTGGGAGGCGCGCCACGGAATCCTCGCCGCCGCCGTGGCCGCCTATGGCCGTGTGACGACGGAAGTGGGAATCTCCATGATCGTCGGCGGCAACGTCAAATGGCAGACCCGCACGATCACCACCGCCATCGCTCTTGAGACCAACAAGGGCCTCTTCGGCATGGGCGTTGCCTTGGGGCTGGTTCTGCTGGCCATCGCGTTCGTCGTCAACCTGTCGCTTTCATTTCTTCGCAGAAAATCATGAAAAAGGGTGCGGTCGCGTTTGAAATTCACTCCTTGAAGCATCATTACGGGCTCGGCCCCGTGCTGGAAATCGATCGACTGTCCATAGCCGGAGGGGCAATCACCGGACTGGTCGGACCTAACGGAAGCGGGAAGAGCACGCTGCTTCGCCTGTTGGGATGCATCGAGCGGCCGGCGGAGGGCAGGATCCATTTCAATGGGACGGAAATCAAACCCTTCTCTGAAGCCGGCCGATTTCTCATCACGCTCCTCCCCCAGGAGCCCTTTCTGATGAAGCGAAGCGTATTTGCCAATGTCGCTTACGGGCTGAAACTTCGGGGTGAGAAGGAAGGATTGACGGATCGCGTCCGGATGGCGCTGGATCTCGTCGGACTTCCCGCCGTCCGGTTCGCCCAACGTCCCTGGTTCGCCCTTTCCGGCGGCGAGGCGCAGAGGGTCGCCCTGGCGGCGCGCCTGGTGCTCAACCCCAAGGTACTCCTGATGGACGAGCCAACCGCCAGCGTGGATGCCGCCAGCGCCGAACGTATCAAGGAAGCGGCTCTCCGAGCCAGCCAGGAGTGGGGAACCACCCTCGTCGTCGCGAGCCACGACCGTCAGTGGCTGCACGAAGTCTGCGACGAGGTCATTCATTTATACAGGGGAAGGATTTTCGGCACCGGCCACGATACCCTTGTATTCGGACCCTGGGTAGAAGAACCGGAAGGTCGATGGTTCAAACGGCTGGCGGACGGGCGGCGCCTTGTCGTCTCCCCTCCCCCCGATCCCGATTCGGTGGCGGTCATTCGGTTTTCCGGCGTTGACGGCCTCCCGGATTCTTCCGGATACAGAACGATCGACCAGCGGGCGCGCGGCACCGTATCGCGTCTCAACCTGGAAAAAAGAACCGGAAGGATCGTTGCCACCATCACCTCGGGCGACATCGCCCTGACCGTCGTTCTGACCGAACGGCAATGCCATGATCGCAGGATCTTCCCCGGGCAACCGCTGGAAGCCGGCTACCGTATCGATGAGATCGCGTGGATATGACCGCATGAACCGATGGACCGGCCTACCGGTGCGGGAAAACGCCGTCCCCGGTCCGGCGTTTCGGAATTGGATTGTCAGCACGGCCAAAAAGTTGTAGGGAACGTCCCGCCCGGCCGATATTCAACACGATCGATGAGATCAACGCCATTGTCGTCGACTCGGGTCCCGTGAACCCGGGTCTCTTCATTTGGCAGCGTTCCGGCGGTGCCGTCCAACCGAACCGCCGGGTGCCGCCACCCTACACGAGGGCATGCGCGCGGCCTCGCCTGTTGGCAGCCTGCCGCGCGTGCGACGGGGGCATCGTTCAACCGCCATGGTTTCCACCTGGATATCGTTTACATCGCTTTACACGGCAGTGCTGCTCCTCCTCATGGGAATGGGGCTGCTGGGGACCCTGCTCAGCCTGAAGATGACCCTGGAGGGGTTTCCCGCCCAGGTCACCGGTCTGATCATGGCCGCCTACTATGCCGGGCTCACCGTGGGTTCGCTGAACTGCCACCGCCTGATCGAGCGGGTAGGCCATATCCGCTCCTTTGCAGCCTTCGCCGCCGTGACGACGGCCACGGTAATGCTCCACGGGCTCTACATCTCCCCGGTGTCCTGGGGCATCCTCCGATTCGTCACCGGCGTTGCCAACATCGGCCTTTACATGGTGATCGAAAGCTGGCTGAACGAATGTACCGCCCCGCAGGCGCGCGGGCGGGTCTTTTCCGTCTACATGGTGCTGACCTACCTGGGGATCGGCGTCGGACAGCTCCTGCTCAACTTAGGGGACACCCGAGGCCTGGAGCACTTTTTCATCGTCGGCATTCTTCTGGCTCTCTGTCTCGTCCCGGTGGTGGCCACCCATACGGTGCATCCGGAGCTGCCCCAGACCGTGCGGTTCAGCTTCGTGGATCTGTTCCGCCGGGCGCCGCTGGGAATGCTGGGATGCGTGGCAGCCGGAATGATGAACAGCGGCTTCTATGCCATGGGACCGGTGTTCAGCAGCCGGATCGGTCTGACGGTCTCCCAGGTAGGCTGGTTCATGGCGGTCACCATTTTCGGGGGATTGTTGATGCAGTGGCCGGTCGGGACGGTTTCGGATCGTTTCGACCGGACGCGGGTCCTGGGGGTCATGGCCGCCTCCGTGGCGGTTATCAGCCTGCTGGTGATGACCATCGCCACGGGGACCTTCATCGGGCTGTTGACCGCGATGGTACTGCTGGGCGGCCTCCTGTTCACGATCTATCCCGTGGCGGTGGCCCGGACCCACGATCTTTTCGAACCCCGGGACGTCGTGCCGGTCAGCGCGGCACTCCTCATGAGCTACAGCCTCGGCGCCACGATCGGTCCCATCGGTGCTTCAAGCGTCATGGCGGCTGTCGCCGATCCCAGGGGGATATTCATCTACTTCGCGATCGTTGGCGGCACCTACGCCTTCATTGTCTTCTACTGCCGGAAAAAAGACATCGTCCGGATCGTGCCGGTGGAAGAACATGTGGATTTCATCCCCATGCGCAGCACTTCTCCCGTGGCCACGGCGATCGATCCGCGGGCGGAACCGGAATCCGACGATGCCGGTGCGGCGGAGAAGGCTTCCGTCGAGCCCCCGCTGTCGAACTGACGGACTCCTTTCGAAATCTACCCGGACAGTGGAAACGGCCGCCGGGCCGGTTCCGTGTCGCTCCAGTTCCAGACCACCTCCGGCGCGATGGACGGACCCTCCGGCCAGAGCCACCCCGCCGGCAGCGGGCAGGTGAACTCGAGGGGTTCCCGCAGGGTGGGATGATCAAAAGCAATGGAACGGGAAAGGAGTGCGATCTGCTTTCGGGGCAGAGGGGCCGGGGCCCCGTAGCGCAAATCGCCCACGACGGGATGCCCGATATGGGAGAACTGCAGCCGGATCTGATGATGCCGTCCGGTTTCCAGGTCGATCTCCACCAGGCTGCGGCGGCCGCTGCCGGCAAGGCAGCGATAGGAGAGGCCGGCGAACTGGCTGCCGGGAGTATCCAACCGCACGATCTTCGACCGCTGGCCGCTGCGGAGGATGCCGTGCTCCAACCGCCCCTGATCGTTTTGGAGACGGCCTTCGACAACGGCCAGATACCGCTTCCGGACGCGGCCGACTCGGAACTGCTCGCTCAGCCGGGCGGCCGACTTCGATGTCCTTCCAAAAACCATCACACCGGCCACGGGCCGGTCGAGCCGGTGGACCACCCCCAGGAACACGCGCCCGGGCTTGCCGTATCGCATCTTGATCCAGTGCCTTGCCAGATCGAGCAGGCAGACATCCCCCGTGCGATCCCCTTGCACGAGCAATCCTGCTGGTTTATGTAAAACCAGCAGGTGGTTGTCCAGGTAAAATACCGGCCACCTTGGGTCGAAAAAATCCATAGCCGCCTCGCACTCCGAGCCGGGGCTTATAAGTTCCTCGTCATCGGTGGCGTCTTTCCCCGGACGCCGGAAGACAGGGAAGGATCGAACATCTCTCATGCCACCCAGTCCTCATGCAGCCAACAGGGACGGTCAGGATCCGGACCTGTCGCAGCTTCGGTCGTTGTTCGAACGCTCGGGAATTGCAATGTCCGAACCGCAATACCGGCAGATATGGGCTTACCATCGCCTCCTCAGGGAACACAACGCCGAACTCAACCTGACCCGTATTCACAACTTCGCCAACATGGTCCTCAAGCTCTATGTGGACTCCGTTCTGCCGGCGCTGAGGACCCCCCTGCCGTCGCCGCTGCTCGATCTCGGAACCGGACCCGGCCTGCCCGGAATCCCCCTCAAGATCTTTCGTCCGGATCTGGTGGTCCTGTTGGCCGAGACGCGGGGCAAACGGGTGGCGTTTCTGGAAAAAGCCGTTCGGACGCTCGGTCTATCGGGCATCGAGGTCATCGGCGGCCGGGTCACCTCTGATTTCGAGCGGCCGGTGGCCGGCGTGATCACACGGGCGGTGGAGTCCATCCCGGCCACGCTGGAGCGGATCCGGGGATGCCTCGTGTCGCGGGGCCGGATCATCTTCATGAAAGGACCCAACTGCGACGAGGAGATCCACGAGGCGGTGGTCCACTCTTCCGAAGCCTACACTCTCGTTTCCGATGATCCCTACCGGATTCCCCATTCGCCCCACGAGCGACGGCTCGTCATATTCGAGCGCCGGAGCGAGCCGCCCTTCGAGACCAGGGCGCGCGCCGAAGCGCGCCACCCGGTCCGGTCCATCGAAAGCGAACAGAATCCTTTATACAAGAACCTAAAAAAACTCCACTCCGCAAGGGGCATCAAGAAGCAGGGAAAAGCACTGGTATCCGGAGCGCGGCAGGCCATCGACACCCTGGCCAGGTATCCGGATCGATGCGAGGCGTGGATCAGCGGCTCGGACAACGCCCCCCCGCCCCCTGGAAGCCCCGATCATCTGGCATGGATCCGTCTGGAAGCCAGGATGTTTCGCGAGTTGGACATCTTCGGCACAGGATCGCCGCTGCTGCTGGCCCGGATCCCCGCGATCGACGACTGGGATCCCGATCTGGGCTTTCCGACCGGATGCAGCGTGCTGGTGGCATTTCAGGATCCTGAGAACGTCGGGGCGGTGGTCCGCTCCTCCGTAGCCTTCGGTGCATCGCAGATCATCCTGCTGGCGGAGTGCGCGCACCCCTTTCTCCCCAAGGCCATCAGGGCGTCCGGGGGAGCGGCCTTTTCCGCGCGGTTCCTACAGGGCCCCTCCATCCAGCGTCTTCCTTCACACCTGCCGGTCTATGCCCTGAGCGCGGACGGCATCGACATCGATGAGGTAACGTTTCCATCGGCCTTCGGGCTGCTGCCGGGCATCGAGGGGCCCGGGTTGCCAGCGGCATGGCGGACACGTGCCGTCGCGATTCCCATCCACCCCGAAGTGGAGTCGCTGAACGCCGCCGTGGCCACCGGAATCGCGCTCTATGTCTGGAGCCGTTCCCGAACGGAACACAACCCGTGCAGGAAGGCGGACAATGGCCCACCTGCCCCCTGAACGGAGCGACGTTCTACGTTGTGTGGAACCCGTTTTTCACAGGGTGATCGATTTCCTGTTCGCGACAATTCCCAGGCCGAAGCCGCATCCGGCCCGCCTGCGCCAATGCCGGGTCGTCTCCCACCGCGGCGAGCACGACAACCGCCGGATCTTGGAAAACACCATGGCGGCTTTCGAAGTGGCCGCATCCCACGGTGTCTGGGGCATCGAACTGGACATCCGCTGGACAGGGGATCTCGTTCCCGTGGTCATTCACGATGCCGACCTGCAACGGGTGTTCGGCACTGCGGCTCCGGTCGCCGCATTTCACTTCGACGGGCTCAAGGCGCGGTTTCCCCAGGTCCCTTCCCTGGAGGAGGTCGTGGCGGCGTTCGGCCGACGGCTGCACCTGATGATCGAAATCAAGAAGGAGAGCCTCCCCGATCCTTCCATCCAGAAGGTCCGCCTGGCGGAGGTCCTTTCTCCGCTCATTCCGGGAGTCGATTATCACCTCATGTCCCTCCATCCAGAGGTTTTCGACGTTTTCGATTCCGCACCGTCAGTGGCTTACCTGCCCATCGCGAGACTTCAGGTGGAAGCGTTCAGCCGCCTGACGCTTCAAGAGAACTACGGCGGCATCACCGGACACTATTTCTTCATCAGGGGAAAACACGTCCGGCGGCATCGGCGACTCGGCCAGTCGATCGGCACGGGCTTCATCGGCTCCCGAAACGCGCTCTTCAGGGAGATCAACCGGGAGGTGGAATGGGTATATTCCAACCGGGCCGCCTACCTGCAGTCCATTTGCAGAGGCAAAAGCGCCTGAACACGACATCCAGAGCATTCGGGATGATGCTTTGAATCCGTTTGAGAACCGGATATAGGATCCAATCGCCACCCACTGAATTCATTGGAGACGTCTGCTCATGTTCAATCTTATTCTCGAGGCAAGGGAACGGCTGGAAGGCAAGTCGCTGATCACACCCGTCATGACCTCCACGACGCTCAACCGTCTGGTCGGTGCGGAAGTTGTCTTCAAATGCGAAAACTTTCAACGCGCGGGCGCATTCAAGTTCCGGGGAGCCTACAATGCGATCAGCCAACTGTCCGAGGAAGAGAAAGCGAGAGGAGTGATCACCTTTTCCTCCGGCAACCATGCCCAGGCGGTCGCCCTCACCGGAAGCCTCCTCGGAGTCCGGACCGTGGTCGTCATGCCCCGTGACGCGCCGGCCACCAAACGCGGTGCCACCGAAGCCTACGGCGCGCGTGTCATCGACTATGACCCGGAGACGGACAGCCGGGAAGCCATCGCCCGGAGGTTGGAGAGCGAGCATGGCTACACGATGATTCCGCCTTACGACCACCGCAACGTCATCGCCGGCCAAGGGACGGCGACCGTCGAGCTGATCGAGTCGGTGGGGTATCTGGACATGCTGCTGGTGCCATGCGGCGGAGGCGGGCTGCTGTCGGGATCGGCCATCGCCGCGCGCCACCTCTCGCCCGACTGCAAGGTCATCGGGGTGGAACCGGAGGTGGCCGACGATGCCACGAAGTCCTTCTACTCCAAGGAACTTCACACTGTCCACAACCCGCCCACCATCGCGGACGGCACCCGTACGCCGTCCTTGGGCCAGATCACCTTTCCGCTGGTGCTCCAGTATGTGAACGAGATGCGCACCGTGCCGGAAGTGGCCATCATGGAGGCGGTCCAGTTTCTCTTCTACCGGATGAAGCTCGTCGTGGAACCCTCGGGTGCGCTTGGCCTGGCGGCCCTGCTGACTCACGCCGTGGAAGCCAAGGGCAAGGTGGGCGTGATTCTGAGCGGAGGCAACATCGACGGCCCGACCATGCGCAAGATTCTCCGCGAGGAAGCCGATCCATGGCAACGGCAGAGTCTCGTTTCGGCCGGCGTTCCACCCGGGGACTGAATGCAGCCGGGCCGAATTTCCTCCTTCAACGCTTCATCCGGAGATACGCCGGCTCAGACCCGGAAGCATTTCCCCATGCTCCAACAGATTGCGATGGAGTTCGAAACAGCGGGTCAGGTCATGGCGGATGTGGCCGGTTCGTGACTCCAGGATATAACGGTCAAGATATTCCCGGTAAGCCGGATGGGCACAGCGGTCGATAATGAGTCTCGCCCGCTGCATGGGTCCCAGCCCTCTCAGATCCGCGAGCCCCTGCTCGGTGACCAGGATCTGAACGGAGTGCTCGTTGCTGTCGATGTGCGGGCACATTGGCACGATGGCGGAGACCCGACCATCCTTAGCAATGGAAGGTGTCATGAAAATGGACAGGTAGCTGTTCCGGGTGAACTCACCGCTGCCGCCGATGCCGTTCATGACATCCATCCCATAAAGGTGTGAGGAGTTCACGTTCCCGTATATGTCGGCTTCCAGGGCGGTATTCATGGCCATCACGCCCAATCTCCGTATGATGCCGGGATGGTTGGAAATCTCCTGGGGGCGCAGCACGATGCGCGTGGCAAAGAAGTCGATATGGTTCACCAGTTCCTTGAGCTTTCCGCCGGAGAGGGTCAACCCGGTTGCGCTTGCGCCGACGAGCTTCCCCTGGAACATGAGATCCAGCATGGCGTCCTGGAATACTTCCGAATACATCTGGAAGGGCGGAATTTCCGGGTGCTCTCCGAGCGCCGACAGGACGGCGTTGGCCACGTTGCCCACCCCGGCCTGGAGGGGCAGGAATCCGGTGGGGATGCGCCCGGCTCGCATCTCCGAGAGCAGAAATTCCACTACATGCCCTGCAATTCGGTTGCTCACCTCGTCCGGAGGCGAAAACCCGGCGATCCGGTCCGGCTCGCTGTTCTCCACGATCCCTAACACCTTTTTCGGATCCACCGTGGCATACGGGCATCCGATCCGGGTCATGACATCGAAGATGGGAATGGGGTACCGATTTGGAGGGGGCGGCATGATGAAGATGTCGCTCAGCTCCCTCAGACGCGGGGACTGGCTCCGGTTGATCTCGATGATGACCTTTTCGGCGTGTCTCAAGTAGGTCGGCGACGCCCCGATGGAAGTGGTGAGATACACGCGGCCATCCGCAGTGATCTCCGATGCCTCGATGACCGCGATGTGAATGCGGCCGAAAAAACCTTCCGACACGGTCTGGGGTAGATGGGACAGGTGCATGTCCACATATTCCACCTCCTGGCGATTGATCTGCCGCCGCAGAGCCTTTCCGGACTGGTAGGGGGTGCGCCAGGAGATCACACCGGCTTCCGCCAGCTGTTCATCGATGCTCTGACCGCTGGAGGCACCCGTCAGCACCCGCAGCCGGAAAGGCCTTCCGGATCCGTTCTCGTCCCGACCGAATGCAGCCAGAGCGGAAGGAACCGCCTTGGCCGAACCGGCGGGAGTGAAGCCGCTGAAGGCGACCGTGTCCCCATGATGAAAAAAGGAAACCGCCTCCTCGGGTGTCAAGACTGGGAAGGGAAAGTGGCTACTCATGAAATGGGCTCCTTGAACAGAAAGGGTCCTGAATGCGGAAATGGCCGATCATCGGGACATTGGCTGTTTTTTGAGCATAACAGAGATGTCCGAGAGCCGAAACGATTTTGCCCGTCCGCCGGAATTTTCAGACGGATTGGACGAGCAGGCGGAAGTGCCGGGTCAACGATCCGGCTGCCGGGCATCCGTCCTGCCTCCCCATCCCGGCGGAACGCAAAGCACTGGCCTCTTGATGAACCGTTGGACTTTTTCCGTCGTGCCTCCGAAAAAAATGGCGCTGGGGTCTCCCACCATTCCACAGCTTCCCAGAACGATCAGATCGACGTCGAAACGGTCTGCCTGTCGGTTGATTTCAAGATAGGGGGCTCCCTGGCAGACGACCGCATTCGTCTTCAGCCCGGCGCCGAGACCTCCTTCGATGAAATCCTCCAGTTTACTTTTGAGATTTCGATGCAGCCGCTTTAAAATATCCTCCCTGCCGCCCAACTCGTTTTCGATGCAGAAGTTCACACAGTCCTGATCGATCACGTGGAGCACGATCAGCTCCTCCGGTTTTCCGTTGAGCATGCGGCAAGCCGTCTGCATCGCCACACGGGAACAATCGGAAAAATCGACCGCAACAAGCACCCTTCGGATAAACAGCGGCTGTTCCATTGGCTTGTCTTCACCCATCGCGATGCCTCCTTCGGATTGAGGGTTCGACCCGGGACGGATCATCCAGTGCCGCCACCGGTATCACGGGGAGGCGGCCGGGCCGGAACGTCAACCGGATTCCTTCCCGGTTTTTTTCTGAAAACGGGAGCACAACCGTGCCGTCAGGTGGTCGACCTCCCGGATCTTCATCATCCTGGCCGAAAGTAGCAGGAGAATTCCAAAAGCCGTTCCCAGACAGGCCGTCACCAGAAGACTTCCCGAAACGGTTCCGGGATCGATCCAGCGGACGAGCACGCTATGCAGCAAGGACAACCCAAGACCGATGGGAAGCGTCGCCAGGGCAATTCGGCCATAAAACCGGTAGACGTCTCCCCTGCCCGTGTTACGGGTTTTCCGGTTCCACACTTCATAGAGCAGCACCACCTGAATGACGGCCGAGAAGGAAATGGCGACGCCGATTCCGGCGAGCCCCAGGATTTTCATGCCGAACCAATAGATCGGAAGGCTCGCCAGAACGGCCACCGTGCTGTAGATCGACGGCAGCAGGGTATTCTGCCGGGCGTAAAAACCCCGATTCACGACGGTCTGGACACTGAAAGCGAAGGCGCCGATCAGAAGCGTGGCCAGCACGCCGGCCGTCATTTGGGTGTCAACGGGAGTAAACCGCCCGCGTTCGTAAATGAGCTGCACGATCTCCATCCGCAGCACCCAGACCAGAGCGGAGACGGGGATGATGAGGGCCATGTAGCGAAGGATGGTGTTGAAGAGGACGTTCACCTCTTCCAACCGCTCTTCGGCGGCGAATCGGGCCATGAAGGGATAGACGGCCACTCCCACCGCCTGCCCGAAAAAGGCCACGAGCATCAACATGATGCGCCAGGCGTAGTCGATCCAGGAAATGGCGCCTGCCGGCAGATAGCTTCCGAAGAGCTTGGAGAAGATCTCCGTTGAAAACGTCATGGTCAGCCCCAACATCAACGGCAGGGTGAGGGCCATGTAGCGGATCAGGTCCGGATGGTTGAGGACGAACAGGATCTTGACCCGAAGCCCTGTTCGACGGGCCCCGATCCACTGGACCAGGAAGTTCCCGACCAGGGCGCCGCCCAGCACTCCCCATGCGAAGCCCTCCATGCCGAGCCGCGGACCGAGGAGCACGCCGCCTCCGATGATGCCGAGATTGTATATCAACGGCGCGAGCGCCGGAACCGCAAACCGCTCCCGGGCATACTGAACCGCGGAGAAGAGGCCTCCGGCAAAAAAGAAAAGTTGGGCCGGCAGGATGATCCGGGTCATCCGGACGGCCATCGCCTGAAAGACCAAATCGTCCCGGCCGGGGGCCAGGAGCGCCACGAGTTGCGGGGCCAGGATCATGGAAATGACGACCAGGACGGCCAGCAGGGTTCCGAACACCGTGAGAATGACCGAGAAGACCTCCCGCCCTCCGGATTCGTCGCCGGCGGAGAGATAGCGGGAGAATATCGGGATGAAGGTGACGGACAGAAATCCGCTGGCCAGGATGTGGTTGAGGATTTCGGGAAGCACGAAGGCGACCCGGTAGGCGTCCACCGCTGTATCGGCACCGCCGACGGCCGCAATCGCCATTTCACGGAACAGCCCCATGAACCGGCTCAAAAAAATCGAGGCCATCATGATGAGGGACGCCGCGCCGATTTTCCGGTAAACGCTCTGGGTCATGCCTTCTCCACCTCGCCCGGACGCGGATCGATTCAATCGCTCGGGAAATCTGAATTCGTAGCTCTTGTATAGGGGGTCGGGTATGGAATGTCCATACCGCAATCCAGCCATTGGCGGGATCGAAATCGAAACCGAGAACCGCCGAAAAGAAAATCCGATGCCGTACGCGTACTCAGCCCCAT
>JBMNCP010000103.1:0-26503 GCA_049366795.1 Desulfobacterales bacterium | reverse complement strand
GATGCCGTACGCGTACTCAGCCCCATCGGGGCGGTACTCGTTCTCGTACTCGAATCAAATAAATGACGATAGATCAAACAAATAACAGCCGAGTACGACGACGAGTACGAGTACGAGTACGATCGCAGGGCAGTGAATCGAGAACCGTGAACCGTGAACCGTGAATGGTGAAAGGTAAATGGTGATTCATGAGCTGTAACCGTGGTGGATGCTTTTCTCCCCTTCCGAGGCTCCAGTGGGAAGGTTTCTCAAGCGCTCCTCCAAATCGAAATCGCCATCGGGATCGGGATCGAAATCGAAATCGAAATGGAAACCGAGAACCGCCGAAAAGAAAATCCGATGCCGTACGCGTACTCAGCCCCATCGGGGCGGTACTCGTTCTCGTACTCGAATCAAATAAATGACGATAGATCAAACAAATAACAGCCGAGTACGACGACGAGTACGAGTACGAGTACGATCGCAGGGCTGTGAATCGTGAACCGTGAGCTGTAAAACCCTGGTGGATGCTTTTCTCCCGTTCCGCGCTCACCGGCTTGACCTGTGAAGCGCTGCGTCTTATTTCTACACTCACCGGCTTTTCTTCACAGGACACCTTCAAACGCTATGAACTGCAAGCAAACGCCATGACCTGCAAGGCCGTTTTATTCGACATGGACGGCACCCTCCTCGACACCCTCGAGGACATCGCCGCCGCCGCCAACCGCGCACTGGCCGCGTGGAACTATCCTACCCACCCGTTGTCCGCCTATCGTCGTTTCGTCGGGGACGGCTCCGCGGTGCTCATGGCGAGGGCCATGCCGGACCCCGATCCGGATCCGCGGCAGGTGCAGGCGTTGCTGGAAGCCTTTCTGGAAGCCTACGGAAAGTGCTGGAACGTGGCGACGCGTCCCTATCCCGGCATTCCCGAGCTGCTGAACGACCTGGTAGGGATGGACATCGGACTTGGGATCGTATCCAACAAGCCCCATCCGTTCACCCGGACTTGCGCCGACGCCTTCTTCGGCAAGTGGCCTTTCGGCCCTGTTCTCGGGCACCAGGCCGGCATTCGCCGCAAACCCGCCCCCGACGGCGCGCTGGAAGCGGCCGGCGCGTTGGGAGTTCGTCCCGAAACCTGCTGGTTTCTGGGCGACAGCCCCATGGACATGGAATGCGCGGTCCGGGCGGGCATGACGCCCGTGGGTGCCGCATGGGGCTTCCGTCCGGTAGACGAATTGATGGATTCCGGCGCCAAATGGATCATCCAGGCACCCCGCGACCTCCTGGGAATTCCCGGATTCGGTGCCGGATGAATCAGCACCGCGCAGAAAGGCGCACTCGGATGGAGGACAGGACAGGCATCACCCAACCGCCAAGCCATCCCGCCGACCGAACCGTCCTTGCGGCGAAAACCATCTACCGATTCTATCTGTCCTATCGCCATGAATTCCGCCTCATCACACGCCGCGCCCCGCTGCGCTTCGCCCGCCAGGACTGGAACGGCGTCCAGCAGGATGCCAACGAACGGTTCGATGTCTATTCGAAGCGTCTCGACAAGGCGCTCGCCAAAATCCGCGATATGCTGGACAATAACCTGGAAGACGAGGAACTCTGGAAACGCATTCGAACGGCCTACTCCCGGACTGTCGGGAAATGCGAAGACCGTGAGATCGCGGAGACCTTTTTCAATTCGGTCTGCCGGCGGGTTTTTACGACGGTCGGGGTCAATCCGGACATCGAGTTCGTGGGATCCGAAAGCAACCCGGCGGAACCCCGTGCCGAAACGTCCGTCATCCGGACCGTGTTCTCCAACGACTCTCTGGAAACCCTGATTTGCCGGGTCCTCTCTGTCAGCGATCTGGGCATCCCCTTCGAAAACCTCGAAAGGGACGCGCGCGAAATTGCCGGGCGCATGGCTGCCGCGGGAAATCCCGGCCCTCACCGGCTGCTGCGGGCTGACATGATGCGAGCGCCTTTTTTCCGGGGCAAGGGCGCCTACCTGATCGGCCGGCTGACTGCGGGAGACCGGAAGATTCCCTTGACAGTTGCCGTCATCAACCGGAAGGGAAAAGCCGTCTGCGACGGTCTGATCCAGGATGAAGCCGGTATGCGATTGATTTTCAGCTATACCCACACCTATTTTCACGTGGATGTGGATTCGGCGGTGGAAGTGGCCCGGTTTCTCAAATTGCTTCTGCCGGAGAAACGGACTGCCGAGCTTTACATCTCCCTGGGATTCAACCGCCACGGCAAAACCGAACTG
Organism: Desulfobacterales bacterium; assembly: GCA_049366795.1. Taxonomy (GTDB): domain Bacteria; phylum Desulfobacterota; class Desulfobacteria; order Desulfobacterales; family UBA5852; genus CALNZV01. The sequence goes on along the minus strand of JBMNCP010000103.1, from coordinate 24,261 downwards.
TACAGGGACCTGGTCCGGCACCAGTCCGTTTGTGAGAAGCCCTTCGATTTATCCCCCGGCAAGCCCGGGATGGTCATGGTCGTGTTCAACATGCCGGACGACGATCTGGTCTTCAAGGTGATCCGCGACCGTTTCGGCAAACCCAAGCGCACCACACGGCGTGAGGTGATCGGAAAGTACGATTTCGTCGCCCGGCACGATCGCACGGGCCGCCTTCCCGACACCCAGACCTTCGAGTTTCTCAAATTCCGGCGATGCTGTTTCAGTGAAAGATTGATCGGAGAACTGGCTACCGAGTGCAGCCGGTCCGTATCGATAGCGGATGATCACGTGGTTCTGAACTACGTTTACGTGGAACGGCGCGTGGTCCCGCTCGATGTTTTCCTGGAGACGGCGGATCCGGCCGACGCCGCCTCGGCTGTCGTCGATTACGGCCTCGCCATCAAGGACCTGGCGCTGAGCAACATCTTCCCGGGTGACCTGCTGCTCAAAAATTTCGGTCTGACCAGGCTCGGTCGGGTGATCTTCTATGACTACGACGAAATCTGCCCCCTGACCGACTGCCGGTTCCGGAGAATGCCCAGGCCGAGGACCGTGGAGGAGGAAATGGCGGCCGCCCCCTGGTTTCACGTCGAGGAAAACGACATTTTCCCCGAGGAATTCGGCCATTTTCTCGGGCTTCCGGATCCGCTTCGCCGGGTGTTGCTGAAGCACCACGGCGATCTGCTGGACGCCGAATTCTGGCGAAGAGCCCAGGAATCCGTCAGATCCGGAAAACGTTTCAATGTCTTCCCCTACCGCCGTTTTTCCGCAGCCGCCTCGTGACAGCCGGGCTTTTCCCGGCCGGCGCCGGATGGAACGCCTCCCGCGTCCGGGAAGCGGCGCTGTTGAGATTTCGGGAAGGCGCATTATGGTTGTGCAATGCAACAAAAACCTCGGGTGCCGACCGGCCCGCTCGAACGGCCAGCCACAGACAGCCGGCAGTATCTGCACGGGTCGCGCGCCTGCATTCGGATCCACAATGGATCCAGAAAGGGGGGAGATCATGGAACCGACGATCACCAGCGGAGGAGTGACGGTCCACGGCCCGCTCGAAGAACGCTTCAAGGAAGTGCTGACCCCTGAGGCGCTGCGATTCGTCGCCGAATTGTCCAGGGCCTTCGAAAACCGGCGAGTCAGCCTCCTCGAACGGCGAAAGGAAATTCAAGGCCGCATCGACGACGGCGAACGGCCCGATTTTCTCCCCGAAACCCGGAATGTCCGGGAAAGCGAGTGGAAAATCGCTCCGGTACCCGCCGATCTCCAGGACCGGCGGGTTGAAATCACAGGCCCGGTAGACCGGAAAATGATCATCAACGCCCTCAATTCGGGGGCCAGCTGCTTTATGGCCGACTTCGAGGATTCCCACTCCCCGACCTGGGTCGGAACGATCCAGGGACAGATCAACCTGATCGATGCGATCAACGGCTCCATCGAGTTCACCAGCCCCGAGGGCAAGCAGTACCGCCTCGCGGAGCGGACCGCGACCCTGATCGTCCGTCCCAGGGGATGGCACCTGCCGGAAAAGCACGTCTACGTCGACGGTTCGCCCCTATCGGGCAGCCTCTTCGACTTCGGGCTCTACTTCTTTCACAACGCCCGAAGGCTCATGGAAAAGGGCACGGGCCCCTACTTTTATCTTCCCAAGCTCGAAAACCACCTGGAAGCGCGCCTGTGGAACGACGTCTTCAACAAAGCCCAGGACCTGCTGGGCATTCCCCGAGGCACCATCAAGGCCACCGTCCTCATCGAAACCATTCTCGCGGCCTTCGAACTCGACGAAATCCTCTACGAGCTTCGGGAGCACATGGCCGGGCTCAACTGCGGCCGCTGGGACTACATCTTCAGCTTCATCAAAAAATTCAAGAACATCCCCGAATACATCTTCCCGGACCGGGCGCAGATCACCATGACCCGCCACTGCATGCGGTCCTACTCCCTTCTGGTGATCCGGACCTGCCACCGGCGCGGCGCCCATGCCATCGGCGGAATGGCCGCCCAGATTCCCATCAAGGAAGACGAGGAGCAGAACGCCGCCGCTCTTGGCAAGGTACGCGAGGACAAGGTGAGAGAGGCCGGAGACGGCCACGACGGCACCTGGGTCGCCCACCCCGGGCTGGTTTCCATCGCCATGGAAGAATTCAACAAGACCATGCCCACCCCCAACCAGATTCACCGGCTCCGCGAAGACGTACAGGTCAGCGCGCAGGACCTGCTCAAACGCCCGGGAGGCACCATCACGGAAGCCGGGCTGCGGAACAACGTCAGCGTTGGCATCCAGTACATGGCAAGCTGGCTGTCGGGCAATGGGTGCGTCCCCATCAACCACCTGATGGAGGATGCGGCGACGGCGGAGATTTCCCGAACCCAGGTCTGGCAGTGGCTCCACCACCCCAAGGGCATCCTGGACGACGGTCGACGGGTGACGGAAGATCTTCTCAAGCGCGTGACGGAAGAAGAGCTCGGCCGGATCCGGTCGGCCATGGGGACGGCAGCCTTCGACGCAGGCGGTTTTGAACGGGCTTCCGCCCTTTTTACGGAGATCGTCACCAGCGAGACCCTGGACGATTTTCTGACCTTGCGCGCCTACGAACTTATCGATTGACCACCCGGACGGGTACCATTATAGGAGACGACACCATGGCCAAGACGATCGAGGGAAAAGCGGTGGAATGGGAACAGCGGCTGACCTGCCACGAGATCGACGCCTCGGAGGCCGACGCGCTTCGGGAGGAATGGGCAACCGATCCCAGGTGGAAGGACGTGACGCGGCCCTATCCTCCCGAAGAAATGCTCAGGCTGCGGGGCACCCTCAAGGTGGATTACACCTTTGCCCGGATCGGCGCCAAGCGACTGTGGCACCTGCTCCGGACCGAGGACTACGTGCCGGCGCTCGGCGCGCTCACGGGCAATCAGGCCGTCCAGCAGGTCGAGGCCGGCCTCAAGGCCATCTACCTGTCCGGCTGGCAGGTGGCGGCCGACAACAACCTGGCCCTGGAAATGTACCCCGATCAGAGTCTCTACCCGTCCAACAGCGTGCCCGTCGTGGTCAGGCGCATCAACAACGCCCTGCGGCGTGCCGATCAGATCCAGGTGCTGGACGGCTGCACCGAAGGTCCCTACTGGTTCGCCCCCATCGTGGCGGATGCCGAGGCCGGGTTCGGAGGCCCTCTGAACGCCTATGAACTGATGAAACAGATGATCGATGCCGGAGCCTCCGGCGTTCACTACGAGGACCAGCTCGCCTCCGCCAAGAAATGCGGCCACCTGGGAGGCAAGGTGCTGGTGCCGACCTCCGAGTTCATCACCAAGCTGGTCGCCGCCCGCCTGGCCGCCGACGTGTGCGGGGTTCCGACCGTTCTGATCGCGAGGACCGACGCCGATGCGGCCACCCTGCTCACCAGCGACATCGACGAGCGCGACCGCCCCTTCATCCTCGACGAGCCCCGGACCAGCGAGGGCTTCTACCGGGTGCGCGCGGGAGTGGAGGCGGCCATTGTACGGGGCTTGGCCTACGCGCCGTATGCGGACATGGTGTGGTGCGAAACCTCGCGGCCCGATCTGGAGCAGGCCCGACGGTTCGCCGAGGCCATCCGGGCCGAGTGGCCGGACAAGCCCCTGGCCTACAACTGCTCCCCTTCCTTCAACTGGAAGGCGCACCTGGACGATGCCGCCATCGCCCGCTTCCAGAGGGAACTCGGCGCCATGGGCTACAAATTCCAATTCGTCACCCTGGCCGGTTTCCATTCCCTGAACCTGGGGATGTTCAACCTCGCCAGGTCGTACCGTGAAGAAGGCATGCTCGGCTACTCGCGCTTCCAGCAGGCGGAATTCGCCGAGGAGAAGCTAGGCGGCTATGCCGCCACCACCCACCAGAAATTCGTGGGGGCGGGCTATTTCGATCGTCTCATGAACGTGGTCACCGCCGGCCGGACGTCGGTCGGGGCCATGGAAGGATCCACCGAACAGGAACAGTTCTGATGCCCATCATCGACTTCGACACTCCCGTCGACCGGCGGGGAACCTCCAGCCAGAAGTGGGACCGCTACCAGGATCGCGACATCCTTCCCATGTGGGTGGCGGACATGGACTTTCCGTCCCCTCCGGCCGTGATCGACGCCCTGAAAGCCCGAGCCTCGCATCCGGTGTTCGGCTATACCGCCATTCCCACGGGACTCCCGGAAGCGGTGGTGCGGCATCTCGCGGACTATTTCGGCTGGGCGGTCGAGCCGGAGTGGATCGTATGGCTGCCGGGCGTGGTGACGGGCCTCAATATCGCCTGCCGGGCCGCGGGCGGACCGGGGGATGGGGTCATTGTCATGCCGCCGGTCTACCCTCCGTTCTTTTCGGCGCCGGGCAACATGGAACGACATTGCGTCGTGGTGCCGTTGCGCCACGCCCACGACTCCTGGACGATGGATCTTGACGCCCTGGAAGCCGCCGCCACCCCCCGCACCCGCCTCGTCATGCTGTGCAGCCCCCACAACCCGGTGGGTCGCGTCTGGACCCGATCCGAGCTGGAAACGTTTGCGGAATGGTGCCGCCGCCGGGATCTGATCGTCTGTTCGGACGAGATCCACTGCGACCTGGTCCTCGATCCGGAATGCCGGCACATCCCGTTCGCCTCGCTGGATACCGACGCGGCCCAACGGACCATCACCCTGCTGGCGCCCAGCAAGACCTTCAACATACCGGGGCTGGCATGTTCCTTTGCAGTCATTCCCTCCCGGAAACTGCGGGACCGTTTCCGGAAGGCCATGGCTGGCATCGTCCCGGATGTCAACCTCATGGGATTGGAAGGGGCACTGGCCGCCTACCGCCATGGAGGCCCATGGCTTGCCGGCCTGATCGCCTACCTTCGCGGGAACCGGGATTTTCTGGTCTCTGAAATGGCGTCGCTTCCCGGCCTGACCCTGTCGCCGGTGGAAGCCACCTACCTGGCCTGGATCGACACCCGCGGGGCCCGAATCGACGACCCGTGGTCCTTTTTCGAGAAGGCCGGCGTCGGGCTGTCCGACGGCAGCACTTTCGGGGGCGAAGGCTTCGTGCGCCTCAATTTCGGCTGTCCCCGTTCGGTACTCGCGGAAGCCGTGAGGCGGATGCGCGGGGCGCTCACGAATCGTTGAACGCGTCCTCCTCATCCTCCTCCTCGGCCAGTTCACGGCGGCGCTTCCGGTACCGGAGGAAAGCGGCCACCGTCATCAGGGCCATCAGAAAGAACAGAAGACTGTAGAGGTGGGAGGCCAGCGCGGCCAGACGCCCTCCGAATGTCCTGAAGGATTCCCTCCAGAGCGCCTCCCACTCGGTCATGTCGATGCCGAGAGAAGCCCGGACGGCCGCCTCCAGTCCGGATCCCCGGTCGAGGTGATCGAGCAGCCGGAGGATCCCGTCGTCGCCGAAAGTATCGGCCAAAATACGGACCAGGCTGGCCGACTGGGCGTAGGCCAGCCTGAGCGTCGCTTCGTCCCCGTGGAAGGCCGAATCGAGCCGGCGAAGGGGAATCTCCCGTCCAGCCAGGACAGCCCGCTGAAGCAACGGCCGGCTTTCGCCGTACACCAGCTCGGAAAGGCCGTCGCTGGCCCACTGGGCAATACCTTCGTCCAGCCAGCGGGGCAGCCCGGGACGGCCGATGCGATCATGCAAAACCAGGTGACAGAGTTCATGCCGCAGGAGCGACACCAGCCGGTCCCCCGCCACGGCGGCCCGGTAATCGATCACCATGGTATTCGACTCGCCGAGGGCGTATGCGGAAACGGGGAGGCCGCCCGCCATGGCCCGGAACCGTCCGGGTTCCCCCACCACAACCACCGTGGGCCTGAACGCCAGCGGCCAGCCGATTCGCCCGGTCAGTCCGTCGCGGGCTTCGGCGTAGGCGTCCCGGATCCCTGGCAGCATCTGCGGTTCCAGCCCGATCAGGACATAGCGGGCCTCGGGGACGGGGATGACGGCGGGCGACGATTCGCTTTGCGCGGCGGCGGCGCCAAGGGGTATACCTGCCGTGAAAACGAGAATGGAAAACATCCGAAACCAACGGGAACGAATTCCCGCGCAAGGAGAAGGAGCGGCAATGGCGTTCATCAACGGTGTCAACATCGTTACGGGGGTGCTCGTCCTCGTTATCCTGCTGCTGATCCACCGGATCTTCCGAGGAGATGTGGGCGCTAACCGCGCCGGTACCGCGGCTGCGCTGGTCGTGTTCTGCGTGCTTCTCTACCTGGTGAGAACCGATGGGGGAAAGGCCTTCGTCGGGCACCTGATCGACATCATGCGGTGAGGCGGGAGGAAAGACGAACCGGAAGGCGGGACAGCGGATTGTCAGGACGGCTTCCGGACGTTGGACCGTCCTTCGAAGATCGCCCCTTCGCTGATCCGGATGGATGCGGAGGTGCAATTGCCGTGCAATCTTCCGCCGCCGTCGATGTCCACGCGGCCGGTGGCTTCCACGTCCCCGGTGACCTTGCCCCGGATCAGAATGCGATGCGCTACGATACCGTTCTCGACGACAGCCGAGGGCTCCACCGTCACCTCACCCGTGGAATGGACATGGCCTTTGACGGCTCCTTCGATCCGCAGATCCTCCCCCGCCTCGATGTCGCCTTCGACCACGATGCCTCGGCTGATCACCGTCCGGATCGGTCTGGTTTTTTCAGTGCGCTCAGGGCTGTTTTCCATCGGCTTACCCCATCTATACCTATGCCTTGATACGGCCATCTCCCCGGAGGGCGGATGCGTTTGTCGTCCGGCATTCCGCTCATTCGGATCTCGCGGCCGGTATGAGCCTTGTCAGGTTTCGTCAGCGGCCGGCTTTTCCGCCGCCGGCGGATGCCATCGGACGCTGCGAAGGCGTAATATCGACCCGGCCGTTGACCAACGCCCCCTCCGCCATGGCCAGGCTCGGCGTCCTGATTTCCGCTTCCACCCTGGCCGATCCGGTCAGAACGACGGGGCCAGAGGCTTCAAGGGACCCGGCCAACCGCCCGCCGATCTCCACAGATTTGCCGCTGATCGATCCGTTCACGGTTCCATCCCGTTCCACGGTCACCCGTCCCGCCACCCGGCAGTTTCCCTTGATGGTTCCGTCGAGGATGACATCGCCGCGGCCGGAAATGTCTCCGTTGACGGTGACCGAGGAGCCGATCCGCGTCTCGTCAATGGATGCTGCCGGCGCGGCCGGAGCTGAAACGTTCTTTTTCCTGATAAATCCCAGCATCTCAAAATTCCTGCGTCCCGGCCGCCGCGCGCCGCGATTTCGGGGCTGGCATTGGCCCGCCGTCAGGCCGGCATGGCGTATGACCTGGCGGGCCAGCCGGTTTCGCCCGACTTGCGGAACGGCGGCCTTTGGATAAACCGGATCACGGCCTTCCGGCGGCAATTCCCGGCCTTGAGATTTCCTTCCGTGTGGTTTAGTTTCAGCCACCGAATCGGCGCACTCCATGACCTCGCGGTTTGCGGCCGGATTCGCGCGGAATATGCCCCGTTCCATCGGATAAATCAACTCGAATCTGTCCGGGAACGGCCGCAACACCCTTAAAAAGCCCACTGTTTCAGGTCCAGAGGACCCCAAGGAGGACTACCATGGAGAATCAGGCGGCAGTGAACGCCCTCAAGCAGGCCATTCTACTCGAACGCCGTGGCGGCGCATTTTACCGCAAGGTGGCGGACCAGGCCGAAAAGGATCCGGTGAAGCAGTTTTTCGACCTGATGGCCAGGGAAGAAGAGCTGCATGAGCAGATTCTCGTGGGGCAACTCAAGGTTTTCAACAAGTCAGGGCGATTCGAGCCGCTCGACGGCGGGTCCCGGGAAATCGAAGGCGTCGCCGCAAAGGTGATCACGCGGGAAATCGCCCAGGCGCTCTCCGCCGCCGGCTTCGAGGCGGCTGCCGTGTCCGCCGCGATGGCCCTGGAGAAGAACGCGGTCCGACTCTATGCCGAAAGAGCCGAAGCCACGGCCGACCCGGAGGAAAAGGCCCTGTATGACTGGCTCGCCAAATGGGAACAGTCTCACCTGGAGTTTCTCGCCGAACTGGATCGCGAGATTACCGAATCGGTGTGGTTCGACAATAGCTTCTGGCCGTTCTGAGGACGCATGGTCATGGCCAAGAAACAGCGGGATCATCTCCACCTGCTCTGCGACATCAGCGAGCTGGCCGCACTGCTGATCGGCAGTGAGAACATCGAGATATTCTTCCGTCGCACCGTCCAGCTGCTGGCGAGGCACCTGACCGCCGACGTCTGCTCGATCTATCTGTATGACGAAGCGGCCGGTAATCTCGTTCTCCGGGCTACCATTGGGCTCAACCCGAAGGCGGTCGGGCGGGTACGGATGAAGCCGGGCGAAGGACTCGTGGGCACCACCATGGAAACGGGTCTTCCGATCCTGGAGGGCTCGGCGTCCCGCAACCCGCGGTTCAAGTACTTCGAAGAAGCCGAAGAGGACCGGTTCGACTCTTTTCTGGCGGTTCCGATCCAGCGCGGAGAGGAAAAGATCGGCGTCCTGGTGGTCCAGCACGAGCAAAAGGATTATTTCGATGCCGTGGATACGATGGCCTTGCGGGCGTCCGCGTCCCAGCTCGCCGGCGCCATCGGAAATGCCCGCCTTCTCATGGACGTGGGACGGCCGGAGGCCTGGGGGGACCCCAAACCCTTCCCCGGCTCCCAGGGACTTTTCGAGGCAACCGTCGTGTCACCCGGCAGCGCCTGCGGTCCGGTCACGGTGCGGGGGCGACGCCGAAGCCGTCTGCTGACCGGCGACTTCGACGACGACCCGGCCATGAACCTGGAGGATTTCGAGTCGGCCCTCGCACTGACCTCCGAACAGCTCACCGAATTCCAGGAGCGCTTTTCCGAACGCCTGCCGGAGAGCGCAGCCCTCATCTTCAGCGCCCACTTCATGATCCTGAAGGACAGGCGGTTCACCGGGGAAATCTATGGCCACATCCAGAACGGCATGCGGCCGAGAGAGGCCGTCCGGTCCGTGGCCCGCAAGTACATCACCATCTTCTCCGAGAGCCCCCATGCCTATATCCGCGAGAAAGTCAGCGACATCGAGGATGTGGCCTCGAGGCTCCTTGAAAACCTCCAGCGGCGGGGAAAACCGGGATCGGCGGCCGCCCGGGAACGGATCGTCGTCGCGAGGGAACTCTACCCTTCCGACGTGCTCAGACTGGCCTCCGAGGGTGTTGCGGGTATCGTCCTAGTGGGCGGAGGCGCCACCTCCCATGTCGCCATCATCTCCCGGTCGATGCGGATACCGCTGGTGATCTGCAACAGCAGCGAGCTGTTGATGATCCCCGAAGACACGCAGATCCTGATCGACGGCGATGCGGGAAATATCTGCATCTCCCCCTCGGATGCCCTGGTGCGGCAGTTCGAGCAAAGCCGTCGATGCCGGCAGACGGCCGTGCCGGCGGGCGAGCGAATGCGTCCTGAAACCCGAACGCGGGACGGACGCCGAATCCACCTTCTCGCCAACATCAACCTTCTGAACGAATTGCCGTCCGCCCGGGAATTGAAGGCCGAAGGCATCGGGCTTTACAGGACCGAATTCCCATTTCTGATTCGATCCGAGTTTCCCTCGGAGGAAGAACAATACCTGATCTACAAACGCCTGTTCGAAGAGATGTCAGGTCCGGTCTCCGTCCGGACCCTGGACGCCGGAGGCGAAAAGATACTGGCTTACTCGGATACGGGCACCGAAAACAACCCGGAGCTGGGTCTTCGGTCGATTCGATTCAGCCTTCGCTATCGCAATCTCTTCGACCAGCAGCTGAGGGCCATTCTGCGGGCGGCCGGGTCCGGTGGAAGACTCCGGATCATGTTTCCCATGATCTCTTCGCTGGACGAGTTCATGGAAGCGCGCAGCGAGGTTCGGCAGTGCCAGGCGAATCTCAGGAGCGAAGGCCTTCCGGACGGCGAACCCCTTGAGATCGGCGCCATGATCGAGTTGCCGTCCACCCTGGCCATTCTCGACGCGCTCGCCGTCGAAGCCGACTTCTTCTCCATCGGCACGAACGATTTCATCCAGTTCATGCTGGCCGCCGACCGATCCAACGAGCTGGTGGCCGACTACTACGAGCCCGCCCACCCCGCGGTCCTTCGGGGGCTTGCCCAGGTGGTATCGGCGGGCGCCGCGAGAGGTATCGATGTCTCCATCTGCGGGGAAATGGCTCATGAAACGGCCTTCATACCGTTTCTTCTCGGAATCGGAATCCGGATCTTCAGCGTGAACCCGCAGTTTCTTCCCGCCTTGCAGGAGACCATCTCTGCCACCGCGTATGACACGGCGAAGGCCTTTGCCGAAGAACTGCTTCGAATGTCGACCATCCGGGAAATCCGGGAAAGAATGGCCCGCGGATGCTGAAGGCAGCTTGCAGGTTCAGGGCATCGATGACGTTGATCCTGACCGTCGATACCCACCAGCCTTGCGGAGCCGAATTGGCGGCCGTGATCTCTGTCCACATGCCGTCTAGCAGCCTGTGGATAAACAAGCATCGGGTCGAAAGGCAAGGCGCGGCCCGGAGCGAAAAGCGCAGCAACCACAGGGGTTGTGAGCATTTTCGCGAGGGCTGCAACGCCGCATTTCGGCCTGAGGCACCTATCATCCACAGGTTGCTAGGGCGACCCCACCAGCGCCAGCCAGACCAGGTAAGTGAAAGCCGAGCAGACGGTGCTGGTCGAAATGGCCGAAACCGCGAATTCTCCATCGCCGCGCATCTCCCTGGACATCACGTAGGCCACGGTCGCCGTGGGCGTCGCCAGCAGGATGAGTCCGGGCAGATAGTCCGAGGCGCTGATCCGAAGGCTGATGAAAACCAGCAGACCCACAGCGGGCATCGCGATGATCTTGATGAACACGGACCCGAGCACGGGAAGGAGATTCCGCCGCATCACCGCAAAGGACAGGGAGGCGCCGATCAGCAGAAGGGACATGGGCGGCGCCAGGCCGCTCAAGATATCGAGGAATCTCAGGACGGGCGAGGGAATCGGCATCCGGGCCAGCGAAGCGATTACGCCTGCGAGGGCCGATACGATGACCGGGTTGCGGATCAGCTTTTCACCGATCAGGCGAAATCTCCGACCTGAATTTTCACCCGCCACCGCATAGGTTTGAAGCGCCAGAACGGAGAGGACGTTCTGCAGGATCATGAGGAAGCCGGCCAGGATGCTGGCTCTGGCCAGACCGCTCTCGCCCATGAAGTACAAGGCGATGGGCAGGGCGATGTACCCATGGTTCCCGTGGCCGGAGCACTGGATGAAGGTTCCGATCCGTCCGGGCTCCCAGCGCGAATGCCTTCCGATGAGCCATGCCCCGAGATAGGCCAGCACGGCGGATGACAGCGTCACCAGCAATACCGTCGGGTTAAATTCGGTGCGGAACGAGGCCCTGGAAACGGCACGGAAGATGAGCGCCGGGATGGCCAGGTAGTAGACGAGCCGGTTGGCCGGACCGAGAAAGGCGTCGGGCAGGAACCCCCTTTTCCTGGCGATCAGGCCGAGGACCACGACGGCGAAAATCGGGATGATGGTCGAAAGGACTTGCATGATCTCCGGGTCTTAACAGGAGGAGGCGCGGGAGACAACGCGCTGGTCATTCAGTTGCCGGGCCGTTACCAGTCGATCCGTATGCTTCCCACCGGGTGTGAACCCGCGCGGATTCAAGATTGTAGCACCTTCAACGCCGCGAACATCTCCTCGACGATGGGCTCGATGCCGGTCCAGAGCTTGAAGGCCAGGGCCCCTTGATACACGAGCATTCCCTGGCCGTTGACGATCCGGCAGCCTCTTTTCCGCGCCGCTTTCAGAAGCCGGGTCATCGGGGGATTGTAGACGAAGTCGGCGACGGCGAGACGACTGAAAAGCAGCTCTTCGTCAATGGGCATGGCCTCTTCATTCGGATGCATACCCACGCTGGTCGCATTGACGAGAACATCGCTGCCGGCAAGAGACGCTTTCATACGCCGCGAATCCCAGGGAACCGCTTCGGCACAGGGCTTGACCCGGGTATTGATCTCATCGGCGAGCACCTCCGCCCTGGTAGCGGTACGGTTGCACAGGAAGATCTTCGAGACACCGCGATGGGCCAGCGTCATGGCAACGCCCCTGGCTGCCCCGCCGCAGCCCAAGATGAAAACCCGCCGCCCGTCGATCGGTCCGGGCAGCCCCTTCTCGAGCGAAATGACAAACCCCTCGCCGTCCGTATTGTAACCCTTGGTTCGGCCGTCGCGGACGCAAATGGTGTTGACCGCGCCGATCACCCTCGCCAGGGGATCGAGTTCATCGAGCATTTCCATTATCCGGACTTTATGGGGGATGGTCACGTTGAAACCGGCGACGTTCATCCGGATCAGGCCGGCGAAGACAACCTCCAGGTCCTCGTCGGAAACCTCGACCGGCAGGTAGAGATAATCCAGTCCGATCTTCTCGAACAGCCGGTTGTGCATCACCGGTGATAGCGTGTGGCCCAAGGGCGACCCCAGAAGAAATACCAGCTTGGTGTGGGCGGATGGACTGCGCATGGGAAGACCCTTCTTTCTTTTCGAAGCGGATGCCGCCGCATGGATTCACCGGGCCAGCCGCCGGTCGCCGGCCGCAAGCCGGGCATCCTGCGTCTGAATGCCCACCCATAGCATTGACGCTGTTTTTAGGGTATGAAAAACAGCACCGACGGGAGATGTCATGCATCCGGATCTCGACCCACCCCGCATTATGCTCGAGGACCAGTCGCTTCGGGATGGACTCCAATTGGAGTCGCGGCTTTTGTCGCTCGAGGAAAAGCTTCGCGTCTTCGAACTCTTGAAGCATGCCGGTGTTCCGAGGATTCAGGCAGGCTCGTTCGTGCACCCCAGGCTCGTCCCGCAGACGGCGGACACGGATGACCTCATCCGGGCAATCGGCCGGCAGGAAGAGACGATCGTATCCGCCCTCGTATTGAACGGCAAGGGACTCGAACGGGCGCTCGCCTGCGGTGTACGCCACCTCGGAATGTCGGTTTCGGTGAGCGACACCCACAGCCGGAAAAACACCGGCCGACCTGCCGCGGAGGCGCTCGAGTCCATGACCGGCCTCATCCGGGAGGCGCTCGCTTCGGGCGTGGAGGTGACTGCGGGCCTTCAGTGCGCATTCGGGTGCGTCTACGAAGGACCCATTGCCGTGGATGCGGTGCTGGCCGCCGCCGAAAAAATGGCGGGCACCGGGGTAAGGGAAATCAGCCTGGCGGATACGACGGGGATGGCCAGTCCGATCGCCGTCAGGGAAATGGTCCGGAGAATCAATCGCACGTTGCCGGAGATCCGCGTAGGCCTCCACCTCCATGACACCCGGGGTCTGGGGCTTGCCAACCTGTTCGCCGGATACGAGGCCGGCATCCGGACCTTCGACACCTGCGCAGGCGGATTGGGCGGATGCCCCTTCGTCAAGGGCGCAGCCGGCAACGTGCCGACCGAGGACGCAGTGCACCTGTTCGAAAGCATGGGAGTGCAGACCGGCATCGACCTCACAGCGCTTTGCAAAACCGTGTCCTTTCTGGAGAGCGTGCTGGAGCGGCGGCTTCCTGGCCGTGTCTGCCAGGCAATATCATTCCATCGAGGCCCATGCGGATCCATCCGCGAATAACGGCGAGTGCGAGGAATGAGCCGTCCGACACCCGCCGGATCCCGAACCCGGCACCGGCCCACGGTCCGGGGCCGCAAAAGGAGCATTGAATGAGGCTTCGACCCGAACATTCGGTCAAGGTGAGAGGCAAGGAAATCGGTGGGGCGCTGCCCCTGATCTGCCTTCCCGTCGTGGCGAATAACAGGATCGACCTCATCAGCCAGATCGAAGAGCTTCTGCCGCTGTCCCCGGATCTGCTGGAGTGGCGAATCGACGGATTCGAGGACATCGACCCCATCGAAAAATCCCTTCAAGCCCTTTCCGACCTCAGGACGGCGATCGGCGACATACCGCTCATCGTCACCTGCCGGGTCGACCTCGAAGGCGGCATCCGTACGATTTCCCGGGATAAGCGCCTGGAACTGACTGCCGCCTTCATCCGAACGGGTCTCGCGGACATCGTCGACATCGAGTTGATCAACGACCAGGCCTTTCTCAAAACCATTCTCGATGCAGCCGACCGCCACGGCGTCAAGACGATGCTTTCCTTCCACGACTTCGAAAAGACACCCGATGAAGCCGCCATTTTGGATCGGTTGATCCGGGCCCAGGACCTGGGCGCCCACATTGCCAAAGCCGCAGTAATGCCGGGGACCCACCAGGACGTCCTGATCCTTTTGAACACCGCACTGAAAGCCAGAACCGGAGCGTTGCGGATCCCAATGGCGGCGATTTCCATGGGGGAGATCGGCGTCGTGACCCGCATCGCAGGCGGACTTTTCGGCTCCGACATTACCTTTGCCCTGGGGAGAAGTGCGACCGCTCCGGGGCAGGTCTCGATCGGCGATCTGCGGCAGGCCATGTCCGTGCTGTATCGGTAGCGGGTGTCGGCCTTGCCGGCAGTGGGGAGAGACCGTCACGCCGGCGGCAGGTGCAATTCGTGGCTGATGCAGCGGGGTCGCTCGTCGCCGTGGTGCGTGATGTACAGAAGGGTGGTGCGGGAGCATGCGGCGATCCGGTCGACGACATCGAGAAAACAGCGGCGGTGACGGGCATCCAGCCCCTGACAGGGCTCGTCGAGGATCAGCAGATCCGGCTTTTTGACCATGGCGCGGGCCAGCAGCACCATCCGCCGCTCCCCGGTGGACATTCGGTCGAAACGGGGCTCCGCCAGATGGGGGATGCACAGCCTGGCCATCCACCGGGAAGCCTGCTCGTACTGGGATTTTGCGGCCCGCCGGTAGAGGCCGATGGAGTCGAAGAAGCCGGATGCCACGACGTCCAGACCGATGAGCTGCCGCCGGTAGCGAACCTGGAGGTCGGCCGATACCAGCCCGATCCGGTTCCGGATCTCCCAGATGGTCTCGCCGCTGCCCCGCCGCCGGCCGAACAGGAAGATCCGGTTCGAATAGGCCTGGGGATGGTCCCCGCTCACCAGGCGGACGAGGGTCGTCTTGCCGGCGCCGTTGGGTCCCGAAAGCATCCAGTTTTCGCCGCTGCGGACCTTCCAGTCCAGGTCGCGGAAGACTATCCTGCCGCCGTAGCGCACCGTCACGCCCTCCAGGCGGATGATCTCCTCTCCGCCGGAGGCCTCGCAATGCAGCGTCGAGAGTCGATCTTCGGGGATTTCCCCAAGTCCGGGTGTCTCAAGATCACGGCCTCGCCACTCCGACAGCGGCCCCGCGAAAACGATGCGCCCCGCGTCGAGGGCGACGACATGGGTGATTCCCGCGGGAATCTCGGAGCGCCGGTGGGATATCACCAGCATCTGGAGGCCTTCCCCCATGAGCCGGTCCACGAGGGCGGCGAACCGGCGCCGGGAGGCGGCGTCGAGCCCGTCGAATGCCTCGTCCAGGACCAGCAGCTCCGGATCGAGGCTCAGCGCCCGGGCGATGAGCAGCTTCCGCATCTCACCGGTGGAAAGGGTCCGGATCGGTTGATCGGCAAGCGAAGCGATGCCGACCCGATCCAGCGCGCGGACCCCCGCTTCGGGTGAGGTCGAGGAACCGACCAGTTGTCCCGCCGTCACCTGGCCGTCGACGTCTCCCGCGAAATCCCGCGCCAGGTCCCGGAGGTCCTCCCGGGCGACGAGCCGCACATGCTCGTCAAGGGAGATCCACGCGGCGGACGGCGGGGAGTTGCCCGGCCCCCCGAACACCCGGCGGCCTTCGACCACCGGCACCCCGCCGGTGACCGCGCCGGCCAAAGTGCTCTTCCCGGCGCCGTTGGCCCCCCAGATCAGCCACTGCTCCCCACGGCGAAGCGTCCAGTCGGTTCCCCGCAGGATCCTCCGGGTGCCGACCCGCATGGCGGCGCCTTCGAAACGCACCAGGAAGTCCTCATCGGTCTGCGGCTTTCCCTTGCGGGTGCTTCTGACAGTCGCGGGCTTGGACATCACGATCGGGAGACAGGTTGCGAGAGTTGCGGCCGTTCGGCCTCCAGCCGGCGGCAGAGCGCCGAAGCCTCGGGAACGGGATGGTCCAGCGGTTCACCATGGAGTCCCGCCGTAAAAAGAACGTCGCTCATGGGGATGTCGCCGATGATCCGATCCGGGTCGACGTAGTCGCCCATGGCGGTTCGGACCCGCTCGTCGGCCTTGTTGAGAACGAACGAAATGGCCAGCCCGGCATCACCGGCGATCCTGTCCATCTCACGGGCCAGTTTGAAGGATTCGAAGGACGGATCGATGACGCCGACGATGCGGTCGCAGAAGCGCTCCACGCCACGTCCGAAATGTTCCAGGCCGGCCGCCGTATCGATGATGAGCCGATCTTCCGGGCCGAGACGGATGTGGGTGAGGAGTTGACGCAGCATGCCGCCCATCGGACAGGCGCAGCCTTCCTCGAAACGCTGAATTTTACCGACCTTGATCAGACGGACGCCGCCGGCAATGGAAATGCATGCCTCCGGGATCTCGGCAAGCGAAAAGGGTCGGTCGTAGAACATCGGACAGGCCGGCCCCGCCGGCTCCGGGAGCCGTTTCGGGCGCAGCCCCTTCCGGCCGCCAAGGTATTCCAGCAGGGTGACGGTCTTGTCCGCGCCGGCCATCCGATGCAGGCCCTGGTTGGATTCGTCGGCGTCCACCAGCAGGACATTTCGCCCCATTTGGGCAAATGAACGGGCCAGCAGAACCGCCAGGGTGCTCTTGCCGCTTCCTCCCTTGCCGCAGATCAACAATTTCATGCGTCCTCCCCGCAACGAAGCCGCCGTCGGCCGCTCCGTCTCCTTCACAGCATGTGGGTTCCGGTATCGTCCGGGGAATACACCAGGCGTCGATAAAAATCAAAATCCCCGGCCGGCATTGACCCTCCGGTTTCTTCAGCTTAAAATAGGATCTCATTTCGCAAATCCACCTGTGGGCCCAAAACCGGATCCACTGACCACTTGGGAGGAACCCATGAGCAAACACGAATGCCCCTGCCTCTATGTCTACGACTCGGAGGAAGGCGACCCCGATCACCGCGTCGAGGCGGGAACCCTTTTCGATGAGCTTCCCGATGAGTGGGTCTGCCCCAAGTGCGGGGCCGAGAAAGAATTCTTCGAAGAGATCGACTGACTTTACCCACCCGAGCGTTCATGAATTATTGCAGCCATTGTGGAGAAAAGACCCGCCTCGGGGTGCCGCCCGGGGACGATCGGCCCCGGTTCATCTGCGACCATTGCGGCCGGGTTCACTACCAGAATCCCAAAATCGTCGTCGGCACGATCCCGGAATGGGAAAACCGCATCCTGCTGTGCCGGCGCGCCATCGAACCCCGCGTCAACCGATGGACCCTGCCGGCGGGCTACATGGAAAACGGGGAGACCGCGGCGGAGGGAGCAGCCCGGGAAACCATGGAGGAAGCCTGCGCCCGCGTCGGGGACCTTTACCCATTCGCCATTTTCGACCTGACCTTTGTGAACCAGGTCTACATGATGTACCGCGCGCCCATGGTCGACGGCCGGTGCGCCGCCGGAAGCGAGAGCCGGGAGGTCCGACTGTTCTCCGAATCGGAGGTCCCCTGGGAGGATCTGGCATTCGCGGTGATCCGGCGAACCCTCGAGTGTTATTTCGATGACCGGTCGCGCGGACGGTTCCGGCTTCACACCGGAAGCGTCGTGCCGGATCATCCGGTGTCCAGTGTGAACCGGGTCACTCGCATCGGGGGTAAGTCCGGATGAATACGACCAGAGCCATTGTCGTCACCGGGGCGTCACGGGGTCTCGGCGCAGCGGCCGCCCGCTGGCTGGGCCACGCGGGATGCGGCGTCGTGCTGTTCTCGCGCAACCGCGAGGCGCTTTTCCAGGTCGCCGCTTCGGTCGAGGATCTCGGCGGAACCCCCATCGTGGTCCCGGGAAACGTCAGCGATCCCGATGCCTGCCGTCAGGCGGTCTCCGCCGCGCTGGACCGGTTCGGACGCCTGGACGGCCTGATCAACAACGCCGGCACCCTCGATCCCATCTCCGTTTTGTCCGACTCCGACCCCTCGGCCTGGCGGACCAACATCGACATCAATCTCATGGGCCCCTACTTCATGATGCGGCACGCCATACCCTTTCTCAGGGAAACCCGCGGGCGGATCGTGAATATCAGCAGTGGTGCGGCGTCGAAGGCCGTGCGGGGATGGAGCGCCTACTGTGCAGCGAAGGCGGCATTGACCCACCTGGGCGCCGTGGTTTCCGTCGAAGAGCCTTCCATTACCGCGATTTCGCTGAGACCCGGCGTGGTCGATACCGACATGCAGGCGGAGATCCGTTCCCGTGGCGGTGGTGTCATGGATCCTGAAAATGTTGCGTATTTCGAAGCCTTGAAAACCGAAGGCCGTCTCGAACCACCCTGGGTCCCCGCCCGCTCCGCGGCCTGGCTGGTACTGGACGCCCCGCGGGATTGGAGCGGCCGGTTCGTGGATTACGACGATCCTCAGGTGAAAGGCCCCGCCGGGGAATGGCTCGGCCCCGGACCGGTCTGACCGGACCGGGAAGAAAAGCGGTCGATGAAATCATCGATCAACCGCCTGGCGATGCTGGGAGGGCCCGGCACCGGCGGCAGACGATCGGCCCGGAACCATCCGGCTTCCGCGATTTCCCGCCCGTCCGCCCGCAGTTCGCCCGCGGCGTACTCCGCGGTGAACGCCACCATCAGGGCGCTCGAAAACGGCCAGGACTGGCTTCCGAAATAACGAAGATTCTTCAGCTCGATTCCGACTTCCTCGCGGACCTCCCGCCGAACGCATCGCTCCAGGGATTCCCCGGGCTCCACGTATCCGGCCAGCACGCTGAAAAAGGCAGGGCGAAACCGGTGTGCCCGCGCCAGCAGAAGCTCCTCTCCGCGGGTGACGGCCATGATGACCGCCGGGAAAACCCGGGGATAGCAGGTGTCGCCGCAAGCGGGGCAGAAGCGCGACCGCTCGTGCCGGTGGTCTTCGAGCCGTTCACCGCACCGGCCGCAAAAACGGCTGGAGCGCTTCCATCGAACCAGCTGATATCCGAAGCCGGCAGCCTCGGCGTCGTCGTCGTGCAGGGCTGTGATGATGCCACGGAGATCGCACCATGCCAGTCCGGGCGGAAGGCCGTCTGCCTCCGGGAGATCGGCGGCGGTGCAGGTTCGGCCGTTCAGCGATCCCAGGGGCGTTGCGTCAGTGATCCGCGTCAGCAGCGGCCCCAGCGTGTTTCCGGCCGGTATCTCCGGCCGCCCGTCCCTTTCAGTCACCAGGACTTTCCCTTCCCGGAACAGGATCCAAAGATCCTCGGGACCGCTCGCAACGGCCGAACCTCCGTTCGACGCGAATGTCATGCCCGCCTCCCTTGCTGATAGGTTCTGCCATGCTCCATCGAAAATCCTTTTCCCCAACTCATTAACCAGTCGCCTTCTTCCCGTCAATGCGGCGGCCTGAAGGGTCCGGTTGAACACGAAAACCCATCCGGCGGGCGTTGACGGTCTCCGCATTTTCATCTATGAAAAAGCTTTCGGATATGAACCCGCAGCCAATGGGAGGCCCAATGCCCCTTGAAAGCCATCTCAACGCGAAAGACATCCAAAGCGCGGTCGAGGAACTGGAGAATGCCAGCAGGAAGGTCGCCGACCTCATGGCCGGCTTCGACCAGAGTTCCTCTGAAACCGAACTTGTCCGGGAAATCAACAACGACCTGGATCGAGCGCTGGCCAAGCTGAGATTCTTCTTTACGACCGTGGCGTCGGCAGGCCAGACGATTCGCACCGAGCTGGAGTGCGAATGGGGCGAGTGTCCCATGCCCTGATCCGGCGGTCATCCGTCCCCATGTGGTCGGCCCCTGCGGGTCGGCATGTCCGGTTCGACATTTATTCTTTTAGTTATTACAGGTAGTTAAAATATCTTAGGCCGACCGGATGAAGAACCGTTCAGCCGGACGGTAACGACAGGGAGGGTGCCCATGATCTACGACCTCGAACAACGCCTCGAACGACTCGAAAAAGGCCTCAAGAAGGCCGAAGCTTCTCTCGAAAAAAAAGGGTTTCAGGAGTACATCAAACGCAAGTTTCGAAGGTTCTTTGATGAGCTGAGCATCAAGGAATGGCTGATCGCCATCGTTGCGCTCTACCTGATTGTGGTTGTCGGCGTGTTGATCAGCAAGGGGATGAGCTGACCCCGCCTGTGGCAGCCCGGAGCGCGATCGGCGTCCCGCAAGACCCGGCCCCGGCACACCATGCCCCCTGCCGTGTACCCCGGCAGGGGGCATCTCGTCCGGATCCCGTTTTCCAGCCACTGAACCGGCCGTCAATTGTCCGAACGCCTCAGGCCGTAAATTTCCTCGATTTCGGACGCGGTAAACGCATAGGCGGCGTTGCAGTTGTGGCAACGCATTTCCACGGGGAATGGGCCGTTTTCCTTGAGGTCCAGCAGATCCTTCTCGGGGAGGAGCATGATGACGCTGCGAAGCCGCTCCCTCGAGCAGGGGCAGAAAAACGACAAACTCCGATGCTCCAGCAGCTTCGGGGACAGCCCGTCGAATGCGTCCCTGACCAGATGGTCCATCCGGCCGCCTGCCGCGACAAATTTCCCGATGGAGGGTAGCCCGGCGATGATCGGTTCGAGGCGATCGGCGATCCCCTCGGCCGCCCCCGGCATCACCTGAAGCAACAAGCCCCCCGCGCCCACCGCCGTTCCCTCGGCGTCGAACTGGATGCTCAACGCCAGGGCTGTCGGCGTCTGTTCGGACATTCGGTAATAAACGGCCAGGTCCTGCGCGAGATTCCCGTGTTCCAGCATGACCTGTCCCGTAAACGGTTGCTTGGCGTCCTCGAGGTACCGGGTCACTTTTAGAAACCCGGCTCCGAAAAAGGGCGACAGGTCGAAGTCCCGCGGCTCCTTTTCGATGAGAATCGGGACCTGTTTGAGATAGCCGCGCACCTGCCCCGCGGCGTTGGCCTCCACGACCAGTCCGCGAATGGGCCCCGAACAGTCGATCTGGAGCACCAGCCGATCCCCGCCTGATTTCAGGTTCGATGCCATCAGGGCAGCGCCCATGTATGCGTGGCCCAGCACAAGCGTTTCGAGGATGTCCAAGCCATGCGCACTTCGCATTTCGTTGACCATGCCGGACGCAGTGCAGGCCGCACCCCGGACGGAGCCGTTTTCCAGAAGAAAAATCGTGAGTCGATCTCCGGCCGGATGCCTGGCCGGAACCGTCGTTTCCCCGCTTTCGGTTCGATTCCGAATCATAGCCCGTGCTCATCCATGGTTGATCAACAACCTGTCTCGTTCAGGATAGAGGATTGTGGGTTCCGATCATGGCCGCTTCCCCGCCGCTTCGGGCGTCAGCGACTATAGGAACGATGCGGCGGCCCTGTCAACTCGCCGACCGGCCGGATCCTGATGTGCCCGGAACCCGGCTGGTCCCCGCCGGAATTTCATTTGACAGTGTTTACGTGTTTATCTAAACCTGATGGGACCGATACCCGATGGCACCGAGCCGTTCAGATGCGCGGCGCCGGTGCAGATTGAATTGGGTCGTCAGACCTCAACCGATGAAAGGCCTCCGTTGCCATGAAGCTGAAAACCCTCACCTGCCCCAATTGCAGCCAGACCAACAACTTCCTCGCCGAAGACTGCATCCAGTGCGGCATCAACTTCTCGAAATACTTCGAGGAGTTGGAAAAAGCCGAGGCACTGAGACGCCATATCGAGGAACAGGAACGTGCCGAAGCCCTCCGTCGCCGGCAAGCTGAAGAAGAAGATCGAAAGCGGCGGGAACACGAGGAAGCCGAGCGTGAGTTGGCCGCCCGGAAACAGCAGGAGGAGGCGGAACGCGCGGAAGCGCTCAGGCTGAGACAGGCCGAGGAGGAGGAGCGCAGACGACGGGAGCGGGAGGCGCAGGAACACGAGGAGGCCCACCGGAAGCTCCGGGAGGATGCCGAGCGTGCGGAAGCTCTCAGGTTGCGACAAGCCGAAGAGGATCGTTCGCAGCGGGAGCGGGAGGAGACGAAGGCTCTCGATGGCGAAGCCGTCGAACCCGCGCCGGCTCCCCCCCGGGATGCCGTCGACCGGGATACCCACGCCGCCTCCCGGGACGAACCCGATGAAGACGAAACGGATGAACAATTCCCTTCCGAAGGTCCGGCATCCCTCGAGCGCCTGCTGGCCGGCTACACGGGGCAGACTATCGGCCTCTCCTATGGAGACCCTCGGACCCTCAAGGCCGTTCGACTCCTGTCGGTCGATCGGGATCATTTCAGCGTGGTCTTCCCCGCCCGCCGGATGACCGTGAGCTTCCCATGGCAGAGCCTGTCGCTGATCGTGGAGGGGCCGGACGGCATCAGCGTCGACGGTCCCGCCGTGAGTCCGGTTTTCCCGGTGGTCGTCCAGGTAACCCGGCCCTATTTCGCCTGACGCCAAGTGCCTGCTCCTCCAAAGAGACCGGTCCCCAGCCGGAGTGCGGGGGATTCGAACGTGGTCAAGGCGGCTGAAAAAGGCCGGACCGTGCGTGCGATGTTCGACCGGATCGCCCACCGGTACGATCTGCTGAACGGCCTCATGACCTTCGGCCGGGACCGGTACTGGCGGCGCACGGTCGTCCGCCTGGCGGGGCTTTCCATGGGTGGCCGCCTCCTCGATGTCGCCACCGGCACGGGAATGATCGGCATCGAAGCACTCCGCGATCTGCCCGGCCTCGACGTGACGGCCTGCGATTTCTCCCTGGAGATGATGCAGGAGGGTCGACGCCGCCCCGAATCCCGTCATCTGAAATGGTGCTGCACGGACGCATTGCGGCTGCCCTTCCCTGAGGGCGCCTTCGATGCCGTCACATCGGGATTTCTCATCCGGAACGTCGCCGATCCGCTCGCCGCCTTCCGCGAACAGGTGCGCGTCGTCCGTCCCTGCGGAAGGGTGGTCTGCCTGGACACCGCGCCGCCCGCCCGCACCTGGTATCGTCCCCTGGTCGATTTCCAGCTCAAGCGGGTCATTCCGCTGCTCGGAACCTGGCTGAGCGGCGATGCCCACGCCTACCGTTACCTGCCGGACTCCACCCTGGCCTTCAAATCCCCCCGGGAGCTGGCGGCCATCATGGAAAAGGCGGGCCTGATCGACGTCACCTTTCGCACCTTCATGCTGGGCACCATCGTGATCCTGGCCGGGGCCCGGCCGGGGAATCCCGTCAAGTCCGAGGCACGCTGATGGAACCCTCTATCCAGACCCTCTTGGAAACCGCGGTGCAATTGTTGATCGTAACCATAGGTGGATTCATCCACGGAATCTTGGGTTTTGGATTCCCGATGATCCCAACCCCCCTTCTCGCTCTCGTAACCGACGTACGTACTGCCGTGCTGCATCTGCTGCTGCCCAGTATCGTCATCTACGTGGTCAGCATCGCCCGAGGCGGCCGCTGGAGCAGTTCCATAGGCCGGCACTGGCCGCTGGCGGTTTTTGGCATCATCGGCGCCGTCGTAGGGACCCGGCTGCTGGTCCAGACGGACCCGGCTCCCTACAAACTGCTCATGGCGGCGACTTTACTGCTCTATCTCAACATTCATCGCATTGGTCTGCGTATGGATTGGGTAAGGCGCAGGCCTTGGCTGGCCTTTGCCGTTTTCGGCTTCGCTGGAGGGTTCCTGGCTGGTACTGTCAACGCCCAGGTGCCGCCGCTGGCCATCTACGCACTCGAGATTGGGTTGAACCCCACTGTAATTGTACAGCTATTTAATTTCTGCTTCTTGACCGGCAAGATCGCCCAAGTAACCACCTTCGCCGCTGGCGGGCTGTTCACCCGCAGCGTCGTGCTGAGTAGCCTGCCTTGGTGCCTGGCCGCGCTGCTGGCCGTGGTGATAGGACAAGGCGTCCGCGACCGTGTGTCGGAGAGCGTCTACCGAGGTTGGGTTCGAAAAGCACTCTTAGTGATTGCCATTATGCTGGTGGCCCAATACGGCCTCTCCCATTGGCTTGCCTGAGCGGGGACTGCTAGGCCAATGACTCTTTATTCCAGACGGGCATGATCGCTTACAACGGATGTTCCCTTTCAGGCAAAGTGGGCAAATTACCGCATATAGCCGAAGTTAATAGCTTTTCCTGCGGACAGGAAGCTTCCTCTTGGTGTCTACTTTGACCGACGACCTGGGAAGGACATGTGGCAGGCTGATCTTCAGAGCCTTCAGAAGATCTCTGGATTGCGGCGATGGATC
>JBMNCP010000102.1:2545-5224 GCA_049366795.1 Desulfobacterales bacterium | reverse complement strand
CCGAAATCCACTCCCTGTGAGGAGACACTTCGACGATTCCCATATAGCATCTTGCAGCCCCGTGCGAAGTTCTCGCCTCCCGCTCGATCCTCGACGTAGCGCTGCTGCGCCTGTCGAGTACCCACCATCGGCATTTGACCGACCGTCCGCTCCAGCCCAACCATCCCAACTAACCTAACTATCCCAACTCTCTTACCTATCCAAACTTCTTCTCAATTGTGGATATCCTCGAGGGTCTTGATCAACCGCTCCTTGGCAACGGCCTTCCAGAACAGCTCGACGATGATGCTCATGTGCGGGATCTGGTTTTCTTCCTTGATGTCCTTCAGGGTTTTCCACTCGTCGGTTTTGGCGATGACACCGGCCTCCTGCACCAGAACGGTCAACATCTCCTCGATGTCCGCCGATTCCCTGAATATACGCGTCAGGGCGAGCCGAAGCTGGCTTGACCGGGGGAGCCCGATTTCGTCCAACCCCAGCCGAAACGACTTCGCATCCACTTCCTTCAGCTGATCCAGCGCCTGTTTCGCACCTTTTTGAACGACGGACAGATCTCCCGTTTTTTTAGCCATCTGAATGTGGGCGTAAAAATAGTGGACATCGCTTCGCTGTCCTAATGAGGCGAAGGCGCCGACGGTGGCGACGCCCAGAAGTTCATTCTGAAGCTTCATGCGGATACGCTTCAGCTCACTTTCAATGGCTTCCGTGTCATCGATTTTTTTCTGAATTTTCGCCCGGACATGGTCCGGGTTGCTCTTGAGGGCGTAAATGTCGACCCAGACGTCCGGAAACCCCGCCGAACCCAGGTCCACCCGGATGCCGTTCGAAGTTTCCTGCACACCGAATTTCCGAATACGAAATGTTTTTAGAAGGGATTGGATTTTCGGATCCAAGGCATTTACCTCTGTTTGGCGTCCCGGAGAAATATCAATTTGAGGGTGGTATGAATCGAATCGCGCCAGGGCCACAACATCGCCATTATGCGAACGTTCTCCTCCTGGCGGAAAAACAGTGCCTGGTGATCGAAAATCTCTCCGAACGGCTCCGTCATTAGCATCAGTTCCTCTGTCACCGGCGTATGGGTACTTTTCAGAGGCGCTCCGAAATGTCGCTGAAGTACATTGTCCCACTGGGACATGTCTTCTGAGTAGAATACGATTTCTCCGTATTCTCCCTGATCGTCGACATGATAGGTTCGGCTGTGGATTCTCAGATCCTTCAATTCGACGATCACATCCAACAATTCCATTGAGTACTCCCCTCCCCTGCGGTTTCACGCCATTCCGGTACACATCCAATTGCGAAAAATATCAGTA
Source organism: Desulfobacterales bacterium (assembly GCA_049366795.1). Lineage (GTDB taxonomy): Bacteria > Desulfobacterota > Desulfobacteria > Desulfobacterales > UBA5852 > CALNZV01. Next base: position 3,908 of record JBMNCP010000102.1, on the reverse strand, counting down.
TGTCACCTGAAAGTAAAGCGAGCCGTGAACCGTGAACCGGGAACGGTGAGTCGTGGACAGTGAACCGTGAACCGTGAGCCGGGAACAGGCACCCGAAAATGATGTAGGGGTGCGGGATCGTTTTCGGCGTTGATAGGCATCGGTGGAATACCGTTCAATAGTCTTGCTTCACGGACGGCGGCTCTCCGCTTACGTTTTACGAATTACAACTCACGGATCACGATTCACGGCTACCGGTTCACGGATCACGGACTAAGCGGACAGGCCGCAGACGCGGATGCAGGCATCATCGAGCAACCGTCCGAGGCCTCCCCGATCCCCCGGGGAAAACCCCATGACCCTCCTCCAGACCGACTCGTCCTCCATGCAGAAATACAGAGCCGTTTGCGGGGCATAGCGCTTGATTTCCCTGACGATCGCTTCGTAGCAAGCAATTCGGAGCGGTTTGAAGTATCGTTGCTTACCGTCCAGTCCGGCCACGAATTCGCCATAAGCGATGAGCGATGAGGGGAACCGCCGCTCGATGATGGGCTTGAGATGCGGAGGAAAACGGAAGGACCCCAGACTGATCCACGCGACATTCGAGGGATCGATCTCCGAAAACAGTCTTTGAACCACTCCCGCGTACTCCGCTTCCCCTCCCTCGAAGATCACCAGCGGGTCGAAGTGAAAGGCAAGCGGGTAGCCCCAGGTCTGGCACTTGATCGCCGCCTGGATCCGGGAGTCGAGGGCCGCGGTGCCGCGCTCATTGGACCGGATCACGGAGGGTGCGTTCAAGGACCAGGAAACGATGGTTTTCCGGTTGTGGTCCAGGTGCTTCAGCTTGTCGACGAGAACGGTCTTCGTCTTCAGCTCCAGCACCATGTGGTCCTGTTTCCCGAAACGGACGATCAGATCGCCGGCCATGTCGGTCCACCGCTCCCACAGGAGACTGTCGGTAAACTCCCCGGTGCCGATCCGCCTGAAGTCTCTTCGTGTGAAAGCAGCGTCCAGTTCCCGCTCGAGGTCTTCGTGGTTGACGAAATACTGAAGCACGGGGGGGTGGAAATAGCCTTGCAGCACGCAGTAGGCGCAGTCCATGGTGCAGTAAGTTCCCACGTGCAGGATCATGTAATCGCAGCAGGTATAGTGGGTCGTTCCCGGGCACTCGCGGATGAAGGCGCCGCGGTTTCGGGTAAGATACAAAATGGCCTTCCCCGCCGCCTCGGGATCCTCCGACTGTCCGATGATTTCGTAGACCGAGGCGGCATCTTCCACGATTCGGATCGGAAGTGGAAGATTTTGGACAAACTGAAGGGTTCGAGGATGATCCTGAACGGATTTTTCAATGAAAATTTCTCGAATCAAGAAAAGCGCCTTTTTT
>JBMNCP010000102.1:0-2445 GCA_049366795.1 Desulfobacterales bacterium | reverse complement strand
ATTTCTCGAATCAAGAAAAGCGCCTTTTTTGTGAACCGTGAATCGTGAGTCGTGAGTCGTGAACCGTGAGTCTTGAATCATAAGCCGTGAGACGTGAGCCTTGAATCGCGGGAGTCGAGAATCGTCACCTGCTCACGGTTCACTGTTCACGGTTCACTGTTCACTGTGCACGGCCCGCTGTTCACGGACCACGACTCACGATCCCCGCAGTAATTGCACCAGATCGGCATGCGAGGAAAGGGTTTTGAGAGGGCCCAGAGACCGATCGATATCCTCCGGTGTCCGGATTCGTATTTGAAGTGTGTAGGTTGGGCTTTCAAATCCTTTTGGCGGTATGAGAGAGACATTCTCCGGCAGATTCATGGATCTCTCGAGCCGGGAAAATTGATGCTCGGCCTCGGTGATGCGGGGATAACGACGTCTCCTCAAGTAGTCCATGAGATGCCGGGTGCGAAGATTTCGATCGCCGCCACCTTCAGGAACGACCTGGATTTCCGGGCCGTTCAGGACTTCCAGGGGGTTCACGCCTTCACGTGCGGCAATCTCCCGGATCCAGGTCAGCACATCCCTTTGCCGGTTGAGGCTCAAACCCAGGGACACGAATAGTTCTCCGAGCCTTCGGGCAAGCTCGGGCACGATCCGGTCGAGTTCCAATGCAATGGGAAGAGAGATCGATCCTGAGGCGATGCCGGCCTGCAACGACTCGTCCATCCGGCACAGCCGGGCAACCTGGGCCCAGTACTTCGGACTGCCTGACAAACCGGTCGCTTCCGCAGCGGAATGGAATTCTTCCTCCGACGTCGTCGATTCCATGAGCAGGCGGAGAGCACGGGATTCTTCAATGAGGTTCAGTTCACGCTGGAATCGGTTCTCGGCGATGGCGAGTCGCGCACAGAAAACGGCAGGAGTGTCTTCCGGGAATATCCTCGCCGGCATGTTTTCGACGCCTGATTTCCAGCAGGCCTCGACTCTGCGAAAACCGGAAACGATCTGAAAACGCGCTCCGGCTTCCTTCACGACGATCGGGGTGAGTACGCCCAGGCGAAGGACGGACCTGAGCAAAGGGTCATCGCACTCTCGGGTCGTGATGCGATAGGCGTGGTCGTTCCGGTCGGCTGCTTCCAGGGCAATGATTTCAGTCCGCAAGTCCATGGTCCGATCCGGTCAGCCGAATCAGCGCCTCCAGATACCGCGAGCGGGTGACGCGAATGACTTCTTCGGGCAGCCTGGGGCCGGGCGGCGACTTGTCGAAGCCAATGGACGTCAGGTAGTCCCTGAAATATTGTTTGTCAAAACTGTCCTGAGCGCCTCCGGGCCGATAGCCGTCCTTCGGCCAGAAGCGGGAGGAATCGGGCGTCAGCACCTCGTCGATCAGGATCAGGTCTCCATCCAGAAGTCCGAACTCGAACTTGGTGTCGGCGATGATGATACCCTTGCGCTCTGCGGTTTCAGCTCCCTTCCGATAGATCTCGAGGCTGACGGCCCGTACCTGCTCCGCCAGTTCGCTTCCGATCAGGCCGGCCATCTCGTCGAAGGTGATGTTGACGTCGTGTTCTCCCTGCGGCGCCTTGGTGGACGGTGTGAAGATCGGATCGGGGAGGCGCTCCGATTCGCTCAGCCCGCCCGGAAGGGAGATGCCGCACACCTGTCCCGACTGGAGGTATGAGGACCATCCCGATCCCGACAGATATCCCCGGACCACGCATTCGACCGGCAGCGGCTTCGCTTTTCGGACCAGCATGCTGCGCTGCTCTATCTGCTCCGCGTACGGCCTGCATTCCGGCGGGTAGTCGTCGATGCGGGAGGCGACGACATGGTTGGGAATGATTTCTTTCATGGCGTCGAACCAGTACAGGGAAATGAGGGTTAGAATCTTTCCCTTGTCGGGAATGGGATCGGGCATGACGACGTCGAAGGCGGAAAGGCGGTCCGTGGCGACCAGAAGCAGATGCTCCCCCACGGCATAGATGTCTCTGACCTTTCCCTGCTGAATTCGCTTCAGCCCGGGCATGTTTGTTTCGTAAAGGGCTGTAGACATATGTATTTCCTTAGGGCTCGGATTGCTTTCGCATCTCGTTGAACGCCTGAATGTATCTTCTGAGCACGTCGGAAGCCTGATCGTCGATCCGCGTGAATTCGATACCCATTTCGTATTTTCCCTTTTCGCCGTCCAGGAGGTGAACCACCTTGCCGCGAATCTCCACCAGGTCTTCCTCGAGCCCGATCGTGAGGGATATGGATTGATCCAGCGGTATCGGAAAGTGCGTCTCTAGCAGGATCCCGGACTCGGAAACGTTCAGAGTCCGGCCGATGGATTGCTTGACCGGCTCGTCCGCATCCTCCAGGGACACGTGGGACAGGTTCAGGGAATGGATACGCACGTGCTTCCGTTTTTCTGCGGTCATGGGTCCCCCTTAGGCGTGAACCGTGAATCGTGAACCGTGA
>JBMNCP010000101.1:0-14353 GCA_049366795.1 Desulfobacterales bacterium | reverse complement strand
AACTGGTAGCCGCTCCCTGTACCCCAAACCACCGGCGGCGCCCCCAAACCCGGGGGCGCCGCCGGTGGCCTTCCTCCTGCCCATGTCCGAAGTTAGCGCCTCAAGCGTGAGGCGCCGGAATGACTCAGATATCGATCAATTCGTACCGGCGCGAACCCAGTCCCAGCTGTTCCGCGTAGGCCAACGCATGAGTGCCGTCGATTTCGGGATGAAGCGCCTTGAATTTGTCTTCTCCCGGACCCAAAGCCTTTGGCAGCGCACTCGGATAAAGCGCCGGCGCCTGATTGACCATGTCCAGGGCGGCCTGATCGATGGCGACCGGATCGGTCGACGCCATCACGCCGATATCCGGGCAGATCGCGGCATCGGAGTGCCCCTCGCAGTCGCAGCCCGGAGTGACACCGGTGATAAAGGTGATATGCGCGGTCTTCCGATGGGGAGCAATCGCTCCGCTCGCATACTCGACCAGGCGCTCCAGAAAGACCGGCGTGTTCACTTTCCAATCCACCACGAGAGCCTTGAAGGCGCACTCGTGCATGCAGGCGCCGCAGCCGGTGCAGCGGTCCCGGTCGATGGCGGCCTTCTCCTCCTCGAGGGAGAGCGCACCGTAACGGCAGGCGTCCACGCAGGCGCCGCACCCGGTACAGCGCGCCTCATCGATGTTGGGTCCCATTCCGCAATGCTGCTGCATCTTCCCCTTGACTGTGGCGCACCCCATGGCAAGATTTTTAAGAGCGCCGCCGAACCCGGCAAGGCAGTGGCCCTTGAAGTGGTTGACGCTCACCAGTGCGTCCGCATCGGCGATGTCCCCGGCGATGCTGCACAGGTCGAAGTGCCTGCCCTGAATGACCACCTCGCGTTCATGACCGCTGCGAATACCGTCGGCAATCACCACGGGAGCGCCCAGTATGTTGGGATCGAATCCGTGCCGCGCCGCCGTCAGGCTGTGGGAAACACCCTGGTATCGCTGTCCCGTGTAAAGGGTGTTGGTGTCCGCGAGAAAAGGACGCGCTCCGGTCTTGATGAGAAAGGCTATGATGGGGGCCACCCGGAGCGGGGAGATGAACGCAGTGGTGCCGGCTTCCCCGAAATGAATCTTGACCGCCACCAGATCCCCCGCCGCCACACCGGTGAAAACACCCGACCGCTTGAGCAATCTTTTGATGCGCTTTTCATATGGGTATTTCATGGAAGTTCGAAGATTCCAGAAGTAGACTTTCGATGACATGGCGTTCTCCCGGGGAATAAGTAGGTTTGTCGAATGGGTCGTTTGACTTGCCGGGTTTCGGATCTTCAGCTCGCGTCTATGCATCATCCATTTTTTTGGGAGGCGATCAACCGCCGGTTCGGACGTGCGCCAGGATGCGCCAACCCCGCGGCCCTGGGGTCTCTCATTCTCCGGGCGGCCTCAGGCCGCATGGCCTCACCCCCCCGAGACGCACGTCATTCTCCGGCTTTCCGCCGGTCGGGTCAATCGTTTTCAACCGAAAGGAGAAGGCATGAATTCCATCCGAAAAAAATCCATACCGTTGTCCCTGCTTCTGGCAGCCCTGATGCTGCAGATGTCCGCCCCGATCCAGCCCGCGCTCGCGGCGATGGTCGGCACTGAAAGCACCCTCGGCGACATGGCGCTCGAACGAAATTCCGATCTGATCAACTCCTTCATGGCCAGGGAGGACGTTCGAAAGATATTGATCTTCGATCACGGCCTTTCTCCGGAGGAGGTTGAGGCCCGAATGGCCAGCCTCACGGACGCCGAGATCCTCGAAATCTCACGTCAGATCGACCAGCTGCCGGCCGGAGGAAACGGCGTCGGGCTGGCCATCGGCGTTCTGCTGATCGTTCTGCTGGTGCTCGTGATCCTGAGGCTGGCATGATGGATGGGGTAAAGGTCTTTCCGTAAAATTCCGATGTAACAATCTGAGCACTGTGAGGAACCGTATGAAGCCCTGATTTTCTGACCCGCCCGTTTTTTGGGGGAAACAAGCCGTGCAAGACATCACCTATCGACTGATCCTCACCGGAACCGTTCAGGAAGGCTACGACCTGGAGGCGGTCAAGACCAATACCGCCAGACTCTTCAAACTGCCAGCGAAAATCGTCGATTTCCTCTATGGCGGTGGTGAGCAGGTGGTCAAGAAAAGAGGTTCGCGAAAGGTTTGCGAAAAAATCAAGGCCGCACTTGACCACGCAGGAGCGGTTTCCCGAATCGAAATGGAGCCGATCTTCAAGTTGGAACCGCGGTTGGATCACCCTTACTTTCAGCAACGACGGTCAGATCACGGGGCCTTCGCAGCACCGCCTCGGTAGCCGAAACATGACGGATAAAGGAAACGCCGGGCAGACGACCCGGGCGGGGGCCGTTTGGCTTCACGAGGCCTGATGAAGACAGCCACGAATGTCAGCGAATCGATCGTAATTCATCTCAACCAGGATCTGCTGGTTCGGTTGACACGAAATGCCAGCGAGAAAGGCATCGACATCTCCTCGTTGATCGAGGCGATCATGTGGCGATACCTGGAAAGCGGCAGCACTCTCGAATTCGAGGGTATCGGGAAACGACCGATCGCCCTTCCCCTCGATGCCTACCTCAAGAGCATCGAAAGGGACGAAATCGTCAGGGCTCTGAAGCTCTCCGACACCAAGAAGGCGGCGGCGCAGCGTCTGGGCATCTCATTCCGTTCCTTTCGCCACCGGCTGAGCCTCCTGGGAATCGACCAGCCGCCCCCTTCCCAGCAAGGCTGAGAGGATCCAAGGACGCGGGCTTCGGTGAAACTCGTTTCAACCCATCCATCACTATTAAAATCGAATAAAAACCAACTCTTGATCCCTTGAATCCTTGCCCCCTGGAATCCTCGGACCCTGATCGACGATTCACTATTCACCATTCACCAATCACCAATAACCAATCACCATTAACCACTCACCATCAACCGCCGCACCCTATCCAGCGCCTCAGAAATACCGTTGAAGCCCCTCCTCGATCCGTTCGTAGTCGGCGAAGCGGCCACCGGCCAGAATTTCCGGATCGGTTGTTTCGGAATCCCTTGAAATAAAAGTTTTTTCGAACGCATTTTTCTGATCGTCCAACAGCTCGAAATCCTGGGACCGGCTTTGCCTTTCCACATAAAGTGAGGCACCCGGGTTGAGCCTGACCTCCTTGAAGGCCGACCGGTAGGAAATCCTGGGGCTCAACATCGCTTCCGCATAACGGACCCGAAGCTCATCTGCGCGAAACGCCAACAGCGGCCACAAGCGTTCATTGAAGTGGATCCGGTCTTTCCTCCCTGTTGCGGACCAGAGAAGGGGATCGGCCCCCCGGTGCTCCAGCAGGTCGATTTGCGCCTCGATGCGTTCCGGCGGACCCGCCGCCGAAAGGCACCGGATATATCCGTTGTCGGTGACCGATTCATGGGGCTTGCACATCAGCTGCGCGCTTCGCTTTCTTGCAGCGGATTGCTGGTACCGATGTTTGTAAACGAAGGAGCAGTAGTTCATCGGCAGATCGATTCCCCGCGAATCGGCCTCCTGCATCAGGGACAAGGCCGTCAATTCGGATTCCAGGACCGTCACCTTCTCTCCGTGCAGAAAGGTATAAGGCCGCCCGGCAAGGCGCGGAAGATTGTGAGGCGTCAGCCGAAGCTGGTGGAGATTGAGATGGTCCACCCGCGCATCCCGCATCTCTGGAAGCAGGGCGCTCAACCGTCCCCGGTCTTCGGGTATCGCCGGGATTTCGACCGTGACACAGGGGATCCGGCCTACGGCCATCCGCACCTTACTCAAGTCGTATCCGACGGCGCTGATATCGAAACGGATTTCGTCGAGGCCCGCATCGCTGAGTTTTCCCAGGTGCGTTTCGGACAGCAACACGCCGTTGGTATAGAGCCAGACATGGACGCCGGCGCCTATCCTCCGGCGGACCTTGTGGATGTAGTTAAGTGTGCGATCAAAGGTCAGCAGCGGCTCCCCTCCGCTGATGCTCACCCCCTCGAATCCGAAATGTCTCACGTAATCCGCGTAATCCCCGGCGCGGGGAAACGGTACCCGGTTGGTGGTGGGGATACCGAATTCCTCCTGTGTCGTGGGGCAATAGAAGCAGCGGCAATTGCACTTTCCATTGATGAACAGGCACGACCAGCCGCCCTGCCCGCAGATGCGGCAGCCGGGCGAAAGCGGGCCGAGATGTGGCTTGGTGCGCTTATGGGATTCTACGAGCCTGTTTTCCATGGAAGCCAGCAGCCCGTTGCGCTCGGCTTCGGCCTGCCGGGCATGCTCCGCCGTCACCCAATGGAGAATCCGGCCGACATCCCCGTACTCGGCCAGATTGGCTTCGATCTGTTCCACACGCCGCAGGGCGGCCCAATCACCGGTCATCGTTCCTCGTCTCCCCCTCGGTAGTCGTCAATACGCTCGACGATGCCGGAGCAATCACTCGTGCGGGGCCGTACCGGCGTAGCGCCTGGATCCGGCGATCAAGTGAAGCCGTGCATCCGTCACGCCCGCAGTTCTTCCAGGATGGCCACGCCGGCGCTGGTTCCGAGCCGGGTGGCGCCCGCCGCCAGCATTTCCAGGGCCTGGTCGAGCGTTCGGATGCCGCCTGACGCCTTGACGCCAAGGGCATTGCCGACCGTGGAGCGCATCAGGCGGACGTCCGCCGCGGTCGCACCCGCGCTGCCGAACCCGGTCGACGTTTTCACGAACGCCGCTCCGGCCCGGGCCGCCAACTGACATGCGGTGACCTTCTCGTCGTCCGTCAGGCAGCAGGTCTCGATGATCACCTTGACCGTGGCATGGCCGGCCGCTTCCACCACCGATCGGATTTCGGCTTCCACCTGGTCGTGCCGCTTCTCCTTGAGGGCCCCCACCGCCATCACCATGTCGATTTCATCGGCCCCTTCCGAAACCGCCTGAAGGGTTTCGGCAGCCTTGATGATGCTGCGGTTGGCCCCAAGGGGAAACCCGATGACGCTGCAGACCTTGACCGGGGTATCCCGGAGCTTGTGAACCGCGGTGGAAACATGGCAGGGGTTGACGCAAACGGAAGCGAACCCGAGCTTTCTGGCCTCGCTGCATACCTCCCGGACCTGTGACGACGTCGCCTCCGGCTTGAGAAGCGTGTGGTCGATCACGGCGGCCAGCGTCCGGCGATTCCATTTGGCACTCATGGGCGGCTCCTTGGGTTGAAGTTGAGGACCTATTGTTCGCGCAGGCGATCAAAAGCAATGGTGAAATAGCGTTCCATCTGGTCAGGATCGGAGAATTCCGGTGTCGTGTCGGGAATTCCCAGGTAATCCACCACCAGATCCGGAGTCTGCGACTCGGAAGCGGTCGCGCTCCGGTAAAACAGAATCTGCCGTCCACCCAGGCGTTTGAAGTCTTCCCTGGGTGTCCAGACGTCATTCTGGATACTCAGCGGCTGGGGGACAGCGATCCACTCGACCGCTCCGCTGAAGGGGTGAACGGCCTTGACAGCGAATCTCCCGAAGGGATTTGCCTCCGGATCCAGTATGCGGATGCGGATCACCACCTTGAGAACGTCGGAGTCGGGGGATCTGAGGTTGCCCCAGCAAACGCCGAGGGTCTCCGTGCGAAAGGAGGAATCTTCTCCGTGGCGGATCCGGGCACCCTCTCCGGCAGCCGGAGCCAGTGTCAGAAGGGTTGAAACGACGACGATAATCCAAAGACGGAAAAAATTGAATATCATCTCGGTGAAACCTCCTCGGGAAGAAGCATGAGACCGGCCGATCCGAGACACACCCCGACGGTCCGTCCCGGGGAGTGAATGCCGGAAGATTCGGATGCAAACGCCGTTGCTCCGAGCCGATGGCCTTCGACTTCCAGGACATACTCCACCTTTTCGCCGAGAAAAGTACGTTCCTTGACCGTGGCCGGGAAATGACCCTTCGAGGGGTCGGGGACAAGATCGATCAATTCAGGCCGCACATAGACGCTGACCACGTCGCCGGCGGCGGGATTTCGTCCGCTTCCGGTCACGAGATATGCGTGTCCGAAAACGACCAGTGTGAACCTGCGGCCTTCGATTTGCTGCACGGTTGCCGGCAGCGAATTGATCCTGCCGATAAACCGGGCAACGAAGTCGTTGGCCGGCTGGTAGTACAGCGACTCCGCCGATCCCACCTGGACGATACGGCCGTGGTTCATGACCGCGATTCGGTCCGAGATGGCCATTGCCTCCTCCTGGTCGTGGGTGACATAGATGGAGGTGATCCGGAGGGTTTTCTGCAGGTTTCGGATTTCGGACCGTGTGTGAACGCGCAGCTTGGCGTCCAGGTTGGACAACGGTTCGTCAAAGAGCAGCACGCGGGGCCGGATCACAATGGCCCTCGCCAGCGCCACCCGCTGCTGTTCGCCCCCGGAGAGCTGGTTGGGAAACTGCTGCTCGTAGCCCTCCAGGCCGACCATCCCCAGGACCGCTTTCACTTCGCGTTCGATTTCGGCCGCAGGAAGGCCTTTCACACGAAGACCGTAGGCCACGTTCTCGAAGATCGACAGGTGCGGGAACAGCGCATAGTTCTGGAAGACGAAGCCCAGGTTGCGCTGATTCACCATCAGGCCGGTGACATCGTCGCGGCCGAAAAGAATGCGCCCCTTCGTCGGTTTCTCAAATCCCGCTATCATTCTGAGCGTGGTGGTCTTTCCGCAGCCGGAGGGGCCGAGCAGGGTCAACAGCTCCCCGGGCTGCACCTCCAGATGGACGTCGTCCACCGCCGTGACCCGGCCTTTCACCCGGTGAACAAACGTCTTGGTGATGTGGTCCAGCCCGATCGGCATCGCTTCCATGGTCATCCTCCCAGCAGGCTCGACATCGTCGGCGCTCCCGGCTGCCTGAACAGCTTCAGGAAACCGCCGATGGCGGCGGTGACCACCATCACGATGGCGACCACCAGAATGGAGAAGGCGGCGGCCACCCCGAGTTCCAGTTCGGTCATCTTTTCGAGAATGCGCACCGTGATCAGCGTCCAGTTGATAGAAACCAGAAAGATCGTGGCGCTGATGGCCGTCATGGAGCGGATGAACACCACGCCGAGCCCGGTAAAAAGACCCGGCAGGATCAGGGGAATCGTGACGCGGCGAAAGGTGGTCAGAGTGCCCGCTCCCAGGCTGTGCGAGGCCTCCTCGATGCTGGGGTCGATCTGCTGAAGGATGGCCACTGTGGTGCGGATGCCGGCGGCGCCGTAGCGAAAGACATAGGCGGCGATGATGATCAGCGCCGTACCGGTGAGCATGATGGGCCTGTCGTTGAAGGCGATCAGATAGGCAATGCCGATGATGGTCCCCGGAAGGGAATAATTGACCATGGACACGATCTCCATCCCGGTCCGGGAAAAGAACTTTTTCTTGCCCACGAGGTACCCGACGACCACGCCGTAGATCCCCCCCAGGAGCATCCCGAAACCGGCGATGACGAGCGTGTCCTGAATGGCCTTCAACCCTTCGGTGAAGACGACCCGGTAGTGCTTGAGCGTCAGCGCGTGGTTGGCCCCGAAGGCCACGATAATCGAAGCGTAGAACAGCAGCGCGTAGAAATAAACGATCAGCATGGACAAAAGGATGCAGATCCCGAGCAGCAGGCGGCCGGCCCAGGGCGAGACGCTCTTGATCTCGGTCCGGGCGCCGGTCTTGCCGGTGATGGTAACGTAGTACCGGCGCCCCACCCAGAAGCGCTGAAGTACGAACACGATGAACGCGGGCACCAGAAGGGCGAACGAGAGCACGGCCCCGCCCTTGAGGTCGAACAGGCCCGTAATCTGGAGGTAGGCCTCGGTGGGCAGCACGGGGAAGCTGTTGCCGGCCAGAATCAACGGCGTGGCGAAATCGGCCAGCGAGGCCGCGAACAGCAGCAGAAACGCATTGGCGAGCCCCGGGATCGTCAGCGGCAGCGTGACCGTGCGGAACACCCGCCACCGGCTGCTTCCCAGACTGAAAGCCATGTCTTCCACGTTGGGATCGATACCGGCGAGGATGGCCTTCAGGGTCAGGTAGGCGATGGGGAAATAGGTGATCGTTTCGGCGAACAGCGTGCTGTGAAGGCCATAAACGTTGAAACGGCTGATCCCCAGCAGGTCGTAGGTGATCAGCCCCCGGGGACCGAAGGAGAAGATCATGGCGATGGCCGTGGTGAACGGCGGGGAGATGAGGGGCAGGATGATGGCCGTGTCCAGGAAGAGGGTCCAGAACCTGGGAAGGTTGGCCCGCACCGCGGTGAATGCGAAAAGAAAGCCGAACACCGTGCCCAGCAGCCCGACCAGTCCACCCAGAAGGAGGCTGTTCCAGAACGCCTGGTAGTGGCTCCGGTGACCCAGAATCTCGATGACGTTGACCAGCGAAAACTGACCGTCCCTCTCGAAGGTCAACACCAGGATCTTCGCCAGCGGATAGAGAATGAAGAGGGCCATCAGGACCCAGATCACCACGACGCTCATGGTGAGGGCCGGATCCCGGCCGCGCTTGCCGGCGGCATCTGGGAGGGCTGCGACGGTCATTTTCGCTGGCCTGTCTCCGGGATGGACCGGGCTCGATCAGGGAAGCACCTTCTCCACCCACATCTCCACGATCCGCTTGCGGTTTTCACCGGCCCACGCACTGTCGATGGGGAAGATGTCGGCCCCTTCCAGCACCTCCGCCAGGCTCGGCTCCACGGAAACCTCCGGGTGGCACGGAAGAAAATTGATCTTGTACTTGGCGAACAGGGTCTGCATGGCCGGACTGGCGGCCCAATCGATCAGCTTCTTGGCGGTTTCCGGATTTTTGGCGCCCTTGATCAGGGCGATGGCTTCGGTGGAAGTGCCGATGCCTTCCTTTGGAAAGGAGACCTCCACGTCATAGCCTTCCTGCTGGGTCTTCAGCGCATCGACGATGAAAAAGATGCCCGCCCCGGCCTGGCCCAGGCCCACCGGGATCGTCCCGCCGCCACCGCTTTTGGTATAGACCTGCACGTTCGCCCGCAGCTTCTTCATGTAGTCGAAGGCCTTCTGCTCGTCGCGGTCGAAGACTTCCAGGATGGAGAATATACGCGTCACGGCCGTTCCAGAAGTCCGCGCATCGGCCATCTGGAGCATTCCCTTGTAAGCCGGATCGAGCAGATCGTTCCAGGAGGCCGGCGGCTCGAGGCTGTTTTCGGCCAGAAACTTCTTGTTGCTCATGAAGACCAGGGGATCGTCGGCGATTCCCACCCAATACGCCTGGGGATCCTTGAAGCGGTCTTCCAGAACGTCGTATGCGGGCGGCTTGTAGGGCTCGAAAACATCCTCGCTGATGCCGGCGCTGTGGGTTTCCACAGGGCCTCCGAACAGAACGTCCACCTGGGGGTTGTTCTTTTCGGCCACCACCCTGACCAGAGCCTCTCCGGAGGAAAACCGTACGAAGTTCACGTGGATGCCGGTCGCCTTCTCGAACTCCTCGAACATGGGGCGGGCCCAGTTTTCAGGCCAGATGGAGTAAGCGTTCAGGGTGGTCCCGGCCGCCAGGGCCGCTATCGGGAAAACCAACACGGCCAGAACGAGCATCATACCGATTCGATACGAAAATCTCTTCATGCGGACGCCTCCTTTTCCACAAGGGTTGCATCGAAAAAAAACCGCGCCTGAGAGGCGCGGTCGGGATATTCGATTTGAATTGGTCCGCAGCTACAGGCGGATTTGGATGTGAGACTCGTCCAGGGGCGTTTCGTGATGCCAACAGTCATTCCGGATTCCTTCCGCGTGGGGTGGAGGTACCGCCCAGGCCGACCGTTCATTCTTTATGCATAGAACTTTCCCACACCGGATTCAATCGCTTTTTGAAAACATAAATGGGGACGTCCATTGGATTATTGGTTGCCATTTTCATAGAATATATGGGGACGTCCATTGGATTATTGGTTTCCATTTTCATAGAGGCATAATCCCTGCTCACGTGCGATTTTCTGTCCCCTTCTGGCTGCCTGGCTTACTGTGGGCTGAGCTAAATTCAGCTTCTTTGACAAATCAACGGTGGTCATCCCAAGTTCACGCGTCGCCCAAAAACACAGCAAGCTGCGGGCCCTGACGCTTTGGGGATATTTGCCGCGAGCCAAAACATCTTCCGGCTCAATCTCCAACAGCATCGCGACCTGACGAACCAACCACTCAAAATCATGACCGTCGGCTTCCAACCGATACTTGCGATCCAAATTTTCCTGGGCCGTGCGTAAAGCCGTTTCAACGAACGCTCCGCCTCCCAATATACGTTCATCCCCTTTTATCCGCTCTAACCCCTTGCGCATGGTTTTAACCGCGGTCCACCCGCCAGCGCTTCGGACAAGACCGCCACCCGTCAAATCAAATCTTCGACCGCCTTCGATGCCTTTCATTACAAACTCCCGGTAGCGCCTGCGGGCAATCGAACGATTGTGATGATAGAATTTCAATATATAATCAGAATCTTGCCATATTTGCTCGGTTTTACCCATCAGCACGCCATGCCCGCAGTACGGATATTTGTCCAACGCCTTCAGTTCTTCTACGATCCCAGCCCGTAATGGATTTAAATGGATATAGCGCACCAGTTCCAAGAGGTATAAATCTTCCTGACACAGAATGGATTTGTATCGATTCTGGAACATTTGCCCATGGCGACGATGACGCCTGTTGAAGGTTACGGCATACCCGGTCAAAAGTCGTCGCATCACGGTAGCGATAGGGGTGGATCCGGTGCGAAGCAACAAATGCAGATGATTGGGGATCAATGCCCAGGCAAAACAAGGAGTTAGGGTCTCAGCCAATATCGATCCCAACCGATCAAGAAAATGGTCCCGATCGGTGTCGTCATAGAAAATCTTCCGACGCTCAATCCCTCTTACGATAATATGGTGTAGTGCGCCTGGAGCGTCTATGCGCGCTTTTCGTGGCATTTTTTTCGATTAGCATCAGACGGGATTTTAAGCAACCAATAATCCAATGGACGTCCCCAAAGTATTTTGAAAAAAAAAGATGGGCCACCGGTTTCATCCGACAGCCCATGGCGTTTTCAAGTGGCGATCCCAACGGGATTCGAACCCGTGTTACCGGCGTGAGAGGCCGGCGTCCTAACCACTAGACGATGGGACCGAAAAACGCGAGCAAAATACTGGAAAAGTGCCGTCGTGTCAATGCCATTGTCGTCCCGGCCGTTGCCGGCCGGTCTCCCGGAGCGGAGCCCGGCTCGCGGGTTCAGGGTTCAGGCCCGCCCGGGCTTGCGGCCTCTGCGAAATCCGAGGGCCAGGTAGATTAACGCCCCGATGAACGGCACGCCGGCCACCACGGCCCAGAGCGCCTTTTTCCCTGTCGAACCGAAATCCTTCATCAAAACATCCACCAGCGCCCAGACGGTCAATAGAAAAAACGGAATGCAGAGGATCACGAACGTGACTGCGGCCTTGAGATCCATCCCTACCCTTTCAGACGTGTGGCCAGCTTGAGGATCGTTTCAGCGTAAGGCCGGCTGTAGTTGTAGCGCAGTATGACCCGGTAGGACTGTTCTTCCGCCATATTCGGCTTCCATCCATGGTGTTTGAGATAGTTGGCGACGCTGGCGATGGCATCGGAGTGATCGAAAAGATCCACCCGTCCGTCGCCGTTGCCGTCCACGCCGAGGGTCAAGGCATTGCTGGGCATGAACTGGCAGATCCCCATGGCCCCGGCGTAGGAGCTGGGAATGGTGAGCGGATCGATCTGTTCCCGTTCCACATAGGTCAGAAGCGCCTTGAGTTCGTTGAAGGCCCACTCGGAGCGCCGGTCCGCCTTCGCCTCGAATTCATCCCTCGGCAGACGCCTCTCGGAGTCGATGTCCTTCCAGAACTGCTCGCGAACACCAGAGTTGGACAAGGCGGCCATGCTGGAAAGGATATTGAGCGCCGATTGCCGGCCGGTGATCGTTCCGAGCTGCGTTTCGACCAGGAGTATGGCCGTGATGACCTCCCTCTCGACCCCGAACTCGCTTTCCGCCCGCTCGAGTGCCTCCAGGTGCTCGTTCAGGTAATCCCGCGCCTTGCGCAGGCGCTCCAGGCTGAGAAACTGATCGTAATCGAGCCTGGCCTCGCTGTGAACGAAAAACAGCGAAACTCCACGGGTTTCGAAGCTCACGCCGGGCTGCCGGTAAAGGCTTTCCACCCGTTCGGCGTCGAAGCCGGCATCGATCAGGCGCTGCCGGAGCCCTTCGAAAAGGGGGTCGACCGACGTTGTGTCCGCCGCGGCCTGCAATGCAAGGAAGATCATGGCGATCCAGAGGCCGACCGAAGTCAGCAGGCATCCTCTCGGGATTCCCGGGAAACAGTTCAATCGTTGACGATTCATGGCGACGATTCACAGGGTATGGGTTCGTGGGAAAGGCGCTGAACACTCCGGGGGCGCGATCGGTCCCGTACCATAACAGAAACAGGCCCGGCAGTCCAAGCCCGAATCCGATCGCCGGCGACTCCGGCGCAACCGGGATTGCTCTTCATCGGATCCGAAAAGCGCGGGGCCGATGGATATCAATTCGCTTCACCCATCCAACGGATTCACAAAAAGCCTACTCGTACTCAGCCCGCAAGGGCGGTACTCGTTCTCGTACTCGAGATTCAAGGACTCCCGAGAGAAAAGACAAAAACAACCGAGTACGAGAACGAGTACGCGTACGAGTAAGAAGACCTGATAAGCTCCTGCCGACCTCCAATTCGAAATCGAGATCGGGATCGATATCGCAATCGAACCGCCTTTCAGGCGCCGGTGTCGGGTTCCGCTATGCTCCTGCCTTTTCACCACTGCACCGAAACCTTTATTTAAACGGCCCCAACTTTCTAAACCTACCCTCATGTGCTATATCGCCCTCGCACGTTTCACGGGATATCCGCGGGGATCGCATCCCCCCGGCGTCCATCGAAACCCGATTCGGAAGGCCGGGATGTTTTGAAAAAAAGCGCCAAAACCCTGTTCACCTGCCAGTCCTGCGGTTACCGGGCGCCCAAGTGGATGGGCCGCTGTCCGGAGTGCGATGCGTGGGACAGCCTGGTGGAAGAACGGATGCCGGCCGCAAGACCAGGCAGGGGCCTTCAGGGCGCCGGCCCCGGTGCGAAACCGGTTCCGATCAACGAGGTCGAGCTGGACACCGAAAACCGGCTGCGCACCCGAACCGCCGAATTCGACCGGGTGCTGGGCGGCGGGCTCGTGCCCGGAAGCCTGGTGCTGATCGGTGGCGACCCCGGCATCGGAAAATCCACGCTCATGCTCCAGGCGCTTCACGGGCTGGCCTCCCAGGGACGAAAGGTCCTTTATGTCTCCGGCGAGGAGTCCGTCAAGCAGATCCGGCTGAGAAGCCAGCGGCTCTCCACCGTGGCGCCCGGAATGCTGGTGGTCTCCGAGATCGAGGTGGACACCATCGTCGCGATGGTCGCGACCCACCGGCCGGACGTGCTGGTGGTCGACTCCATCCAGACGATGTTCAACCCGGATCTCTCCTCCGCCCCCGGAAGCGTCAGCCAGGTTCGGGAGGCCACGGTCCGGCTCATGCTGATGGCGAAGCAGACGGGCGTGCCCGTCATGCTCGTCGGCCACGTGACCAAGGACGGCGCCATCGCGGGCCCCCGGCTCCTCGAACACATGGTGGACACCGTGCTCTATTTCGAGGGAGACCGCAACCACGTCTTCCGGATCCTCCGGGCGGTCAAGAACCGCTTTGGCTCCACCAACGAAATCGGCGTGTTCCAGATGAACGACGCGGGGCTCGAAGAGGTGCCGAACCCTTCGGCGGTTTTTCTGTCCGAGCGGCCCCAGGCCGCCGCCGGTTCGGTCGTCACCGCCAGCATGGAAGGCAGCCGGCCGATCCTGATCGAGATCCAGGCCCTCGCCGCCGGCACCAGCCTCGGCACCCCGAGGCGCACCATCCTGGGGTTGGATCCTAACCGGGTCGCCCTGCTCGTGGCCGTCATGGAAAAAAAGCTCGGACTTCACCTCATGGGCTACGACATCTTCATGAACGTGGCCGGAGGGGTGAAGGTCATCGAACCGGCGATGGACCTGGCCATTGCATCGGCCGTCGCGTCGAGCTTCATGGACCGCGCCGTCGCCGACCGCACACTGGTCTTCGGCGAGATCGGGCTCACCGGAGAGGTCCGCGCGGTCGGCAATGCGGACATACGGATCGCCGAAGCCGCGAAGATGGGGTTTGACCGCTGCGTGATGCCAGAGAGCAACCTGCGCCGGCTGGGTCGTCATAAGTCCATGGCGGTTTCCGGCATCAAGACGCTGGCCGAAGCCATGGAAGTGTTGTTCTGATCGCAAGGCACCCGGCAAGTCGACATCCTCCCAGCAGTTCTGGCTGAATGGCATTCATCACGGTTAGGGTGGCATTCTTGGCG
>JBMNCP010000100.1:0-5378 GCA_049366795.1 Desulfobacterales bacterium | reverse complement strand
TTATGAACTTATCCATGCGGCATGCTTTTATCTATTCCGCTTCGTGTTTTCATTGAAGGCTCAAGCTCTATAGAAAGGATCGATGAGGCGCCCGAATGAAGCCGGAGGATCGCATGAACACAGATTCCGGCCCCGAAGTCCTGGCCCGATCCGTCATCGACGCCTGCACCGACTGTGACGAGTGCCGTTATCTCATGCAGTCCGAGTGCCTGCTGTTCGACGAACTCTATCGGCTCCATGACCGGGAGGCACGGGAAGGCAAACCGGTTTCCGGAAGTGAGCTGCGGCATCTGGTGAACCTGTGCAATTACTGCGGCCTGTGCGTGTGTCCGGACATCCGGGCGGCCATTATCGAATCCAGGACCCGTTACATCGAGAGGGAAGGGCTGCCATTGGGGATGCGCCTGATGACCCGCATCGAGGTTATCTCGAAAATTGCGGGTCTGGTGCCGGAAGCGGCACGGGCAGCCGTTTGCAACGGCTCGATCGGCGGGATGCTGAAACGGTTGGCGGGGATTCATCCGGATCGCCGGCTTCCTGCCGTCCCGAAAGCGTCTTTTCCTGAATGGGCGAAACGGGAAGGGCTTGACCGCAAGCCCGCAGTTTCGTCCTCCCCGAAGGTGGCTTATTTCACCGGCTGCACCGGGCGCCGTCTCTTTCCGGAAGTTCCCAGGTCCGTGGTACAGCTCTTCAGGAGATTCGGAGTTTCCGTTTACTACCCGCAAGAGCACTGCTGCGGCATGCCGGCCTTCGTCGAGGGAGACCGCCGACAGGCGCTGAAGCGGGTCGGGAGCACGGTCGAGCGTCTGGCGAGCCTCGTTGATGAAGGCTTCTCCATCGTCTGCTCCTGTCCCACCTGCGGCTATCTGCTGAAGACCGTTATCCGCGAGCAGGCCTATTTCTCAGATGCGTACCAGGCTCTGGCGGGAGGGGACGACAGGAATTTCGTCGTTCCGGACAATCGTAATCCGTCCACGAGCTCCTCGACACGCCGCATGATGCGTCTTCCGAAAAACATGTACGGGAAGATACTGAAAGACGACGGCTACTTTGCCTCGATCGATCCCATCCGGCGCATCCGGGCGGGCGAAAATACGTTCGATGCCGGTGAATATCTTCTGAACCACATTCGTGGGAATGGGGAGCACCCGGAATTTTCAGAACTACCGGGCCGCCTGGCGTACTTTGTCCCCTGCCACCAGCGGGAGCAGAAGATCGGCCGGCCGTATCTCGAATTGCTGCGGGCGGTGCCCCGTCTGGAGATGGATGTCATCGACGGCCCCTTCGATTGCTGCGGCATGGGAGGCAACATGGGCTTCAAGAAGGATTTTCACGATGCTTCGATCCGGACTGCGGAGCCGCTCATGAAGAAGATTGAGAAAGGGAATTTCAGCGCCGTCGCAACGGACTGCCTGAGCTGCAGGTTGCAGTTCACCCACCTGACCGTGCTCCCCGTGTTCCATCCCGCCGAGATTCTCCTTAAGTCGCTTTCCTCTTGCCATCACTGAAGAAAGACGATATACAACCGTCAACTCATGATTTTCGATTTCAATTTGCTGCGGTTTAAAAAATCCGGCTTGCGGATGCCACCTGTTGCGGTCATGCGAATAATTGATCGCGACAACGACCCTGCCCGCCTGACACCGCCCTAAGGATGCTCGCTTCATCCGGGAAAAAAGTGGCGGAATTCCATCCATAGATCCCCGCTTCCATTTCAAATCACTTTTTTCACGCAACGCGTCCCTGTGAACCAGCAGGTGATCCGGGTTTATTGTGCCGTCTTCGGGCAATTCACCTCCTGGAATCACCCATTGAGCATGAAGTCCATGAGTGGGTAGGATCCGGAGAACAGGGGATGGATGCGGGGTCGGTCCTGCCGTGTTTGCGATGAAGATTACCTCAGACAGAAACCCAAAAGGAGAAAATGTGTACAAAAAAGTAACCATTGAATTGGGAGGCAGGTCGCTCTCCGTTGAGACCGGCCGTCTGGCCAAGCAAGCCAACGGCGCGGCACTGGTCACCTATGGAGAAACGGTCGTGCTGGTGACCGCCACCGCCGCACCCGAAGCCAGGGCGGAGATCGATTTTCTGCCCCTGACCGTTGAATACCAGGAGCGGCTTTACGCAGCCGGAAAGATTCCGGGCAGCTACTTCCGGCGGGAAATCGGGAGGCCGAGCGATAAGGAAATCCTGACCTGCCGGTTTATCGACCGGCCCATCCGGCCGCTCTTTACCGAAGGCTACGGCAACGAAACCCAGATCATCGCCACGGTGCTGTCGGCCGACCGCGAAAGCGATCCGGATCTGCCGGCCATGCTGGGTGCCTCTTGCGCCCTGATGGTGTCCGACATTCCGTTTCTCGGCCCGATTGCCGGTGTCCGCGTCGGGTTCATCGACGGCCGATACATCCTCAATCCCACCCCGGCCCAGCAGGAAGAATCCCTCCTGGACCTGATCGTGGCCGGATCCCGGGAGGCGGTGGTCATGGTGGAAGGCGGGGCCGACAGCCTTTCCGAGGAAACGGTCCTGGACGGCATCTTTTTCGGCCACCAGGCCCTCCAGCCGTTGCTGGAGATCCAGGACGCCTTGAAGGAAGCCGCGGGCAAACCGAAAATGATCGTTGAGGTCCAACCTGTCGACCCGGACCTGGAAAAGAGGGTGGCAGAACTGGCCGGCCCGGATATGCGCAAGGTCATCTCCACAGCGGACAAAAAGGAACGCCAGGATCGATACCGGGAGTTGCAGAACCGGCTGATCGGCGACTTGACGACGGAATGCGCGGAGTGGCCCGCCGCCGGAATCAAAGCCTTGTTCAAGAATCTCAACAAGCAGATGACGCGCGAGCGTATCGTCAAGGAAAACGCGAGGATCGACGG
The DNA here is from genome assembly GCA_049366795.1 of Desulfobacterales bacterium. Lineage (GTDB taxonomy): Bacteria > Desulfobacterota > Desulfobacteria > Desulfobacterales > UBA5852 > CALNZV01. The sequence continues at coordinate 2,502 of JBMNCP010000100.1, read as the reverse complement.
ACGACGTCTGGATGAAATCCGGCCCATCGACTGCGAGGTGGCGTATTTGCCTCGCACGCACGGGTCGGCTCTTTTCACCCGCGGCGAAACCCAGGCCGTCGTTACCGCAACCCTGGGGAGCGGCTCTGATGAACAGCGGGTCGAGTCATTGGACGGCACGGCCTTCAATCCATTCATGCTGCATTACAATTTTCCCCCTTACTGCGTTGGCGAGGTGCGGTTTCTGCGGGGCCCCAGCCGCCGCGACATCGGCCACGGCGCCTTGGCGGCCAGGGCCATCCGGGCGGTTCTGCCGGACCGGGAAACATTCGCCTACACCCTGCGGATCGTCTCCGAGGTGACCGAGTCCAACGGGTCGTCCTCCATGGCCACCGTCTGCGGGGGCAGCATGGCGCTGATGGATGCCGGTGTACCGATCAGAAAGCCAGTGGCCGGGGTTGCCATGGGATTGATCAAGGAGGGAGACGACGTCATTGTCCTTTCCGACATCCTCGGCGACGAAGACCACCTGGGCGACATGGACTTCAAAGTGTGTGGCACCGATGAAGGCGTGACGGCGTTGCAGATGGACATCAAGATCGAGGGCGTATCGAGACAGATCATGGGCAAGGCCCTTGCGCAAGCCCGGGAAGGACGACTTCACATTCTGGGCAAGATGCGGGAGGCCATTGCCGCTCCCAGACCCGAGCTTCCCGTCCATGCCCCCAAAATGCTCATTCTGCAGATCGATCCGGACAAGATCCGGGATCTCATCGGACCGGGAGGCAAGATGATCAAGGGCCTTAGCGCCGAGTTCGGGGTGAGGATCGATGTGGAGGATTCCGGAAAGGTCAGCATCTTTGCGCCGGACACCGAAACCGGCGAGGCGGTGACCGCCAGGATCGGCACCATCACCGAGGGCGCGGAGGTTGGCGTCATATACAACGGTACTGTCCGAAAGATCATGGATTTCGGCGCATTTGTGGAAATTCTGCCTGGCACCGACGGGCTGGTCCATATATCGCAGCTGGCGGATTATCGGGTCACCAAAGTCACCGATCTGTTGCACGAAGGGCAAAGCGTCATGGTCAAGGTTTTGGAAATCGACCCGCGCGGCAAGATCCGGCTCAGCATGAAGGATGTCAAGAACGCTGAAGGCAATGGATAACAGCCGTGGATAAATGGCGCCTCAGGCGCTTTTTATCCAAAGGCTGACAACCCCGCGGGCCGCCAGGCTTCCACCGGTGCCGGTTTCGATAGGACGGTGCTGGCGGCTCCGAAACATTCGCTCCCGCAACGAAATGAAAATGGGCGAGAACCAGATCAGCACGTTTCGAAAATTCGCTTCCTTGAAACCGTGAATGCCGGCAACCGTATCATAGCGGATTCTACCGCCGGCAGTTCACGCCCCCAGTAGATCGATGGCTGCGCGGCAGTATACCTCGATTCCGGTCAGCATGTTTTCCTCGCGGATGGTGAAAGTGGGCGTGTGCACGCCCGATCCGCCTTCGACGCCCACGCCCAGAAAGAAGAAACACCCCTTGGACCGCTCCAGGAAAAATGCCATGTCTTCCCCGCCCATGGTGGGTTCCGGTTCAATCACTTTTTCGATCCCGACAACCTCGATCGCACACCGCCTCACGACATCGGCCATGAATTCGTCGTTCAACAAGGGTGGATGGCCCTGGCTGTATTTCAGCTCATAACCGGCGCCCATGGACTCGCAAACTCCGCGGACGATTTTTTCAATCCGCTCCGGCCAGGAGGCCCAAATCCGGCGGTCGAAGGTTCGGGTCGTACCGCACATCTCTGCTTCACCGGGGATGACATTGAAGGTGGTGCCGGCGTGAAAGCTGCCTACCGTAACCACCGTTGGAATCAAGGGCTTCATTTGCCGGCTGACGACCCGTTGAAGCGCATTGACTACCTGGGTTCCAACCTCCAGTGCGTCGACACACAGATGCGGCATGGCCCCATGCCCGCCCCTTCCGATGATCTTTAAGTCGAAGCGATCCATCGCAGCCATCAGGGCGCCGGCTCTGACGCCCACGGTTCCCTCGGACAGATCGGGCCACACATGGCATCCGATGGAATAATCCACTTCGGGATCCTCCATCACACCGGCCTCGATCATCGGTTTGGCTCCGCCGGGCCCTTCCTCGGCCGGTTGAAATACAAATTTGATGTTCCCCGTGAGCTTGTCCCTGATTCCGTTGAGGATTCTGGCGGTTACCAGCGCCATGGCCATATGGCAATCGTGGCCGCAGGCATGCATTCGCCCCTCATGCTCCGAGGCCAACGGCAAGCCGGTATTTTCCTGGATGTACAGGGCATCCATGTCGGACCGGATCAGGAGGGTCTTTCCGGGGACGCCGGTCCTCAGGTGGCCGACCACCCCGGTTTCTGCGACTCCAGTCTGGACATCCAACCCCTCTCTCTTGAGAAACGCGGCCACATAGGCTGCCGTTTTGGTTTCGGTATAGGCAGGCTCGGGAATGCGGTGCAGATCCCGGCGGGTCTTGA
>JBMNCP010000099.1:0-28650 GCA_049366795.1 Desulfobacterales bacterium | reverse complement strand
ATTTGTGAGCGCTCGTTTTCCCAACATTTGCTTCAACTAACTCGGAGATGATCCACATTTATAGATTCAACCTGCCGTGGGAGGCACGAGCATGAAAGGGCGTGGCAGAAAAGGCTTGACGAAGACGGTCGCCGACCCATCCGACCCGCGCAGGGGAAACAGCATCGACGCCATCCGGAAATCCATCCTGGACCATATTCATTTCTCTCAGGCCCGCCTGCCGGTGATGGCCACCCGAAACGACTGGTATGTGGCGCTTGCTTACACTGTCAGGGACCGCATGTTCGACCATTGGATCAACGTCGTTCGTGAGATCGAGAATCCGGACAGAAAGGTGGTCGGCTATCTGTCGGCCGAATTTCTGATCGGCCCCCATTTGGGCAATGCGCTCATCAATCTGGGCATTTACGAGAATGCCCGGGAGGCGGTTTCCCAGCTGGGTCTGAACATGGAAGACCTCCTTGACCACGAAGGGGAGCCCGGTCTCGGCAACGGCGGCCTGGGAAGGCTGGCCGCCTGCTACATGGATTCCCTGGCCGCGCTTGGCGTGCCGGCCATCGGCTACGGCATTCGGTATGCGTTCGGGATCTTCGACCAGGACATCCAAGGAGGCTGGCAGGTGGAAAAGACGGACAAGTGGCTCCGCCTCGGCAATCCGTGGGAGGTTCACCGCCCCGAGATGTCCTGCACCGTGAATTTCGGCGGGCACACGGAAGCGTTCCATGATGAGAACGGTCGCTACCGGGTGAGATGGATTCCCAACCGGGTGGTCAGGGGCGTGCCATACGACACCCCGGTCCCGTCCTATAGAAGGGATTTCATCGACCTCCTGCGTCTGTGGAAATCCGAAGCCGTGGAGTCCTTCGACTTTCAGGCCTTCAACATCGGCAACTACTACAAGGCGGTCGACGAGAAGGTCGTTTCCGAGACCATCAGCAAGGTTCTCTATCCCAACGACGAGCCGGAAATCGGGAAGACGCTTCGCCTCGCCCAGCAGTATTTCTTTGTTTCGTGCTCCCTCCAGGACATGATCCGGATCCACCAGACCAGGGGGAAAAGGCTGGAGACATTCCACGAAAGCTTCGCCATCCAGCTCAACGACACCCACCCGTCCATCGCGGTCGCGGAACTCATGAGGCTGCTCGTGGACGTGCACGACATGGACTGGGACACGGCGTGGGGCATAACCCGGAACGCGCTTGCCTACACCAATCACACCCTGCTTTCCGAGGCGCTGGAAACCTGGCCGCTTGCGTTCTTCCGCCACCTGCTCCCCAGGCACATGGAGATCATATTTGAAATCAACCATCGCTTTCTCGAGGAAGTACGTCGACGGTTCCCGGGGAATGACGCATTGGCGGGGCGGGTTTCCATCTGAGCAACCCGAACCTCGCCGCGCTGATAACGAGCGCGATCGGAGACCGATGGATCCGTCATTTCGAGGAAGAAATCCGGAAGATCGAACCGTTGGCGGAGGACCCTGCGTTCCGGAACCGGTGGCGGGCCGTGAAGCGTGACAACAAGGCACGCCTTGCCAGGCTGATCCATGAGCGGACCGGCATCGCCGTCGACCCGGACACGCTCTTCGATGTCCAGGTCAAGCGGATTCACGAATACAAGCGGCAGCATCTCAACGTGCTGCATATCCTTACCCTGTACGACCGGATAAAGCGGAATCCCGGACGGGACATCACGCCCCGCACCTTTGTCTTCGGCGGCAAGGCGGCCCCGGGGTATGCCGCAGCCAAGCTGATCATCAAGCTGATCACTTCCGTGGCCGAAGTGGTCAACCATGACCCTGATGTGGCGGGGAGGCTCAAGGTCGTCTTCTTTCCGAATTTCAACGTTCAGAACGGCCAGGCCATCTACCCCGCGGCGGACCTGTCCGAGCAGATCTCAACGGCGGGAAAGGAAACTTCCGGCACCGGCAACATGAAATTTTCCATGAACGGTGCACTTACGGTCGGGACGCTCGACGGTGCCAACGTCGAGATCCGGGAGGAGGTGGGACCTGAAAATTTTTTCCTTTTCGGGCTGACGGTGGCCGAGGTCAACGACCTCTGGAGCCACGGGTACAATCCCAGGCGGTACTACGAGGAAATCCCCGGACTGCGGGATGTCGTCGACATGCTCACCTCCGGCCGATTCTCACCGGACCAGCCGACGCGTTTCGTCCCTCTGCTGGATAATCTTCTACACCATGACCCGTACATGCTCTTCGCCGACTACCAATCCTACATCGACTGCCAGGATCGCCTCGGGATCGTCTTCCGGGACGCGGAAGAATGGACCCGTATGTCGATCCTCAATGTGGCCCGCATGGGCAAGTTCTCCTCCGACCGGTCCATTCGGGAGTATTGCCGGTTCATCTGGGACATCCGGCCGGAAGGCTGAAGTCACCCATACGATGTTCCGGAGAGGTTCAGCAGCGTTTCCATCCTCCGGGGTAGGCATTCGGATCTCGCAGGGGCGGTCCGTCCCATTTTGGGTAGGGCCCGTCCTTTTCGAGCCTTTCTCCGATGTCGGCAATGCGAAGCCGTTCGAAGGTCTGCTTCGTGGGGCGGCCGGTGGCCGGGTCATAGCCGTTCCGTTCGTACCAGGACCCGACCAGTGCCATGTGGGCCTTCCTTTCCGCTGCCCCCTCGGGCGTTGCCTTGAAGTCCGGACGCTGGGGCAGCATCCTCGAGGCCGTTTCTTTGGATCATACTGCAGAATCGATCCCGATTTCGATTGGAATTACACAACGAAAGGATTCAGCCGATATGCACGACCTTTCCCATTATTGCCCGGCCCTGGCCTCGGAGTTTGCCTGGACCGGGAATCAAGGCTCGCGACCGGCTTCCTTCACGGCGCCGGCACCTGGTTCGTCTGCTGAGGGAAGTTCTGCTGCTTGACAGGCGGGAAGGCGCGGGGGTAGCGTCGATCCAGTGGCGGAACATCGACGACCGGTGTGCCGGGCATTTCCGAACACGGCTGTATTTTCACGAGGAGGCTCCAATCATGGATTTCACAACCATCCCAAGAGAAACCGTGATGTTGAACCCGGCAAAAGATATGAGCCGCCGCAGCGTTGCGAGCGAGATCCGGCTGGACCCCCTGACCGGCCGCAGTTCCAGGATCTGTCATTTCATGAAGCTGGAGTGGGAAAAGCCCGACCTGGTTGCTCTGGCCGAGAAGTCGGCCCCAATTTGCCCGTTCTGCCCTGAGCGGGTGATGGCGATTACTCCCTGCTTTCCGCCGGACATTCTGCCCGAAGGTCGCCTGGTCGCTGAGAGAGGGGTGCTGTTTCCCAACCTGGCGCCTTACGACACCCTGAGCGCCGTCGCCGTCATGGGAGAGGAGCATTACATTCCCATGACCTCGCTTCTTCCCGAGCGGATCGCGGCCGGCTTCGAACTCTGTATGACTTTCTTTCGAGCCCTGGACCGTGCGGGGCACCCGGAATCGGTCTATCACCTGATCAACTGGAACTACATGCCGCCGTCCGGCAGCTCCATCATCCATCCGCACCTTCAGGTTTTTGCCACTAGCATCGCCCCGCAGCTCATGCGGCTGGAGCTGGACGCCGCAAGGGCTTATCGAGAGGCTCACGGAACCAATTACTGGGATGACCTGGTGGCTGCGGAACGGTCGGAAGACGCCCGCTACCTGGGCCGAATCGGGCGCACCACCTGGTTGAGCGCGTTTGCACCCATGGGCGTCGCCGGAGATGTGGTGGCCGTGGTGGATGGGGCCTCCTGCACTCTGGACCTGACTGGCCGGGACCTGTCGGATCTGGCCCTGGGGTTGACGCGGGTGATGGCGGGCTACGACGAGATGGGCATCTACAGCTTCAACATGAACTTTTTTACCGGAGCGGCCGGTGACGACCATGCCCGGGTTCACCTGGTGTTTTCCCCGAGGACGTTTTTCAACCAGGCATTGGGCACGCCGGATATGGGCGCTCTTCAGTTCCTTTACCGGGAAGGCGTCTGCATGGCCTTTCCGGAGGAGATCCAACAACGTCTCAAACCCCACTTCCCTCGAGGGTGATCCGGCAGGTCGAGCCGCGCAGCCCGGGATTTCCGGAGGAAAGGAGCGATATGTCGACGGACTGGTTCGAATTTCTGAAAAAGGATTTTGTGCAGGGTTTTTCGGCGTTTTGCGGAATCGAGGTCGTCGGCGCGGATTTTTGCCGGTTTGAAACCCGTTTGAACGTCCTGGATCAACATCGACAGCAGGATGGATTCGTTCATGCGGGCGTGATCGCCACCATGGCGGACCACACGGCCGGTTACGCATCCTTTACGACCGTAAGCGAAAAATTCCGCATCCTGACGGTGGAATTCAAGATCAACTATTTCAAGCCCGCCACCGGCCCCCTCATTGTCTGTCGTTCACAGGTGATCAACAATGGCAGAAAAATCAAGGTTGCCGAATCAGAAGTCTTTTCCGTTTCCAACGGAACGGAGAAACAGGTCTCCAAGGGGATGTTCACCCAGATCGCCGTTCCATCGGAGGTTTTGCGGAAGGATTCATGAGGACGGGGCCATTTTCAACCGTCGCAGTGGATTCCTTCCCAGCCGGAGCGCAAAACAATGAGCAAGGATCTTACCCGTCTGAAGCGGCCAAGGAAACCCATGCCGGACTTCGTGATATCCTGGATGCACATGCCCTGATAGTGACTTGCCGGGAACGCCCCGCGTATCAGCATAATGACTGTAAATGAAGACAGCCAACTCCTTGTCAGGTCGCCTGGTACCCGGTCCAATCCAAGAAGAAGTAACACGATGAAAAAATGGCAACTATCAACGCTATCATCATTTCTCATCATCATCATCATCATTCTTACGACAGCCTGCTCAACCCACAGGTCTTATCTGAATAATCGCTCGCAGAATGAAGTAGTTGCGATCATGCAAAAGGTTGCTGACTGGCAGCTTGCCCACCCGAGACACGAGGATACAGACTGGCGCAACGGAACACTGTTTGCCGGTATAACGGAACTGTACAAAATTACGGAAGACTCAACCTATCTGGACCATCTTATGAAAATGGGAGAGAGAAATCTGTGGCTCCCCGGACCTCGTCTCCGTCATGCAGATGACCATTGTATCGGACAAACCTACATCGAATTGTTTTTCATCAAGAAAGATCCAAGAATGATCCTGGCCCTTCAGAAGGGCTTTGATGAAATGATGGCCGCCCCGAATAGAGGCAGGGAAGATTGGTGGTGGTGTGATGCCCTTTTTATGGCACCACCCGCACTCGCCCGAATCGCGACTGCAACCGGAGAGCAGAAGTACCTCGATTTCATGAATTCGATGTGGTGGGACACGACGGATCTCTTATATGACCGGAAAGAACATCTCTACTACCGTGATTCGCGGTTCTTCTCCAAACGGGAGAAAAATGGAAAGAGAGTGTTCTGGAGCCGTGGAAATGGATGGGTTCTCGCTGGGCTGTGTCGTGTTCTTCAACACATGCCCGGGGAGTATCCCAACAGGGCGAGCTACATCTGCTTGTTCAAAGAAATGTCGGTCAAGGTGGCTTCCCTTCAGCAGGAAGACGGTTTCTGGCGAGCAAGCCTTCTGGATCCGGATTCATATCCCGCTGGAGAAAGCAGCGGAACGGCCTTCTTCACTTATGCACTCGCTTGGGGAATAAATGAGGGATTGCTGCTCAGTGAGCATTATTTGCCAGCCGTGCAAAAGGGCTGGAATGCATTGGTCGGCGCAGTGGACAGCGACGGAAGGCTTGGGTGGGTCCAGCAGACTGGCGATCAGCCGCAACCCACAAGAAAGGAAGCGTCCGAAACTTACGGGACGGGAGCCTTCCTTCTGGCAGGATCCGAAATCGCCAGATTGTTCGCAAACTCTCCTCACTAGGCACGCAGCCATTCCTCGGCTTTGACACATGCGAAAGCAGAGGTGGAGCGAATGCTTCGCCCCGAATAGACCGTGTATCTTGTCTGAATGCTTGCTAACCCTTTTTACAGGCAAAAAAATTCCGGATCGAAACAATAAAATTGCGCAGGCATGATCAACTCAATATATTGTTGTCTTGATAGCCAGCAATTCATATGGATGAAACAATATGGATTTCTAGCGCCGGCGATGCCGTGGGTCGACGATGTCCTGCGGAGGAATTGTAAGGGAAGGGATATATTAATGACCGTGGGCTGGGCACGCGACGGAGGAGTACAGGATCAAATCGACGCCAGTGTGGGTGAGGCCGTCGAACGGGCAAGGAGCCGCCTGCCGAAGGGTGAGGCGGCGACGCACTGTGAGAATTGCGGAGAGCCGATTCCTGAAGCCCGCCGCAAGGCCATGCCCGGCGTCAAAATGTGCGTGGACTGCCAGTCGGAGATCGAAAAGCACCAGGTGAACGCCTCGGGCATCAATCGGCGCGGCAGCAAGGACAGTCAGTTGAAATGACCAACGGCCAGCAAGGGACAGTTAATAGCCACCCATACCCCGGGATTTGACGATAATGGAAACACTGCATCCCAAATCACCAGCCGCTTCCTGGGGTGACCTCGTCCTGATCCCCTCCGAGCACGCCAAACTGAAGGAGCTGTGCGGCCGGGCCCGTGAACTGCAACGACGACTCGACGGGCAAGGGGTCGAACGCAAAACCTCTGCCAAGAAAGGACTTGTCGTCCTGTTTTCCGGTTCGTCCGGTGTTGGAAAAGCCAAGGCCGCCGGGGTCGTCGCTTCAGAGCTGGGAGCGCCTCTCCTCGAAGTCGACCTCAGCACCATCGTGAGAAAGGTCAGCGCCGAGACGGAAGACACTCTGGGCAGGGTATTCGATCGGGCCGAGGCGGCCAAAGCCGTTCTCCTTTTCACAAAGGTGGACGCACTGTTCAGCAGGCGGTCCGGTTCACCGCCCGACCGGGACCGTTATGCCAATACCGAGGCCGAATTCTTCATCCGAAAGGCGCAAGCCTTTAAAGGGCTCGTCATCCTGGCCGCCAATTTTCGCCGCAAAAAAGACAAGGCATTCCTGCACCGAATGAAATACATTATCGAGTTCAGGGCACCGAAGAGCGGCGCACGAAGCGCACAGGAAACGCCTGGGAATCCAGTTGCTCAATCTGACAAAGAAATAGAGACCGGCTAAACCATCAGGAACGTCTTCACAGCCTCTAAAACCTTGACACCTTGATCCCTGGACACCTCGACATCTTGATTTCGATCCCGATCCCGATCCCGATTTCGATGGGAACTCTCCAATGAAGCGATTCACCTTGATTCTTCGCCCCGTTCATTCATGATCCCTCTTCTTCAGGCGAATTGGAGAAGAGCCTCTGTTTAATGCATTTTCAGCCCATCGCATGACGAACAACGACAGGATGCCCAGAATCGTGAAACCGCCGATCAGGGGCAAGGTCGTACCGTTGTAAGCTTTTCCGATCCATATGGCGATCGGCACCGAAATGAAGCCGGAAAGCGCGCCGATTACCGCCGATGCCGTGCCGGCGATGTGCCCCATCGGGCTCATGGCGATGGCATTCAGGTTGCCGAAGAGGACCCCGATGCAGAAGAATGTGACCATGAAGCAGGCCATGAGCATCCACAGAGGGGAGTGGCCGCCGAACGCATACGCGGCTGTAAAATGGCAACCCGACAGAACAGTCAGGAGCTTCATGGCGCCTGCGGTGAGCCTTCGCATGCCGAACCGCATGACGATGCGGGAGTTGAATAGGGAGGCGCTGCCGATGGACAACGCCAGAATGCCGAAGAACAGCGGAAAGCGGGTGCCCAGGCCGTACAATTCCTGAAAAATCTGCTGTGCGGAGTTCAGGTAGCCGAGAAATGCCCCCAGGATGAATCCGGCGACAACCGTGTAGCCAAAGGCGGTACGGTTGCGGCAGACTTCAACGACGGCCCCTGAGATTCTTTTCACGGAGAACGGGATACGGTGCCGAGGCAGGAGGGTTTCGGGCTGCCGCAGGGCGAACCACGCCACGTTGATCAGCGACAGGGTCAAAAGCGTACCGAAAATGGCACGCCATCCGGCCAGCAGGATGATCCCCTGGCCCAAAGTCGGTGCAATGGCGGGCACCACGATGAACACCGCCATGATACTCGACATGACCCGGGCCATGGCGCGGCCTTCGTACTGGTCGCGTATCATGGCGACCACCATGGATCTCGGCCCCGCCGATCCGACTCCCTGAAGCACCCGCCCGGCCAGCATCACCGTAAAGCTGGTGCTGAGGAGCGACAGCGCGCATCCTGCGACGAAAATGGCCACCCCCGCGAAGAGCATGGGTTTTCGCCCCATGCTGTCCGAAAGCGGGCCATAGATGATCTGGCCGAAGGACAAGCCGAATACCAGCGAAGAGATGACCATCTGCGCGTCATTGGAATTCCGCAGGCCGAGGTCCCTGCCGATCTCGGGCAGCGCCGGCAGCATGGTGTCGAGCGACAAGGCGACGAGCGAGATCGTGGAAGCCATCAATGCAACGAATTCAACCTGGCCGGTTCGCCGGTTGTTAACTGTCGATTCAGTCAAATCAAGTGGCCTCACGGACTTCAGAAATTGACAAGAGACGCGAAGATGCCGAGGCGCACTCCAGTACCACAGTTCCAATAATGGCGGCAATCCGTATGAGGCCCTCGAAAGGAACGGCGGGCCGCCCTTGTCATTTTGATATTTACAATGACGCCGGCATCCGATAGAAGCGCACCATGCTGGGTGGACCCTGTTTAGACCCTCCGGACGGATTTCATCACATCCGAACCGGTCATCGGTGTCCAAGCCGGCAAAAGCCGATCCTCTGCCGGGAAGGTACCTCGCTTTCATGCAATAAAATATTTAGAGTGCGTTCCCAGGAGGTTTCCTTAATCCGGCCGGACTCGCAATCGTTCATCCAGAAACGGTCCTTGTTTTATCCTGAGCGGTGTTCTCTGCGGGTTTCCGGTGGTCACACCTGAGTACACCTCACCCTGGATTCTTCTACATCTACGGTCTAAACCCATAGCAGCAAAATATGATGCAGAAACTCATCTCCGGTTTTTCGGCGGCATTTCTCCTGATCGGGCTTTATGTCGCCAGCCTTTACAACTACTTGCTATTCCACAGCGTCGCCGAGGTTTTCTCGGTTGTGATCGCCGGCGGGATTTTCATGGTGGCCTGGAACACCCGGAACCACGTCACCCACCACTACCTTCTGATCATCGGCATCGCCTATCTGTTTGTCGGCATCCTGGATTTCGTTCACACGATCTCCTACTCCGGTATGAACATCTTCGTCGGTTATGATGCCAATACGCCCACTCAGCTGTGGATCGCCGCAAGGTACATGGAAAGCCTCTCGCTTCTGGCGGCGGCATTCATGCTGCAGCGCCGTATCCGGATCACGCCGTGCTTTTTGGCATACGGGCTGATCACGGCTGTCGCCATCCTCTCGATTTTTTATTGGAAGGTCTTCCCGGATTGTTTCCTTGCGGACGCCGGCGGCTTGACTCCATTCAAGAAAATCAGCGAATACATCATCTGCCTGATATTGGCGGCCTCGGGCGTCAAGGTCTTTCAGCAACGCAGCCATATGGATCCGGTGTTCCTGAACCTGGTGCTGCTGTCCATCGCGGCGACCATGCTTTCGGAACTGGCGTTCACGACCTACGCAAGCGTCTTCGGCTTTTCGAACCTGCTGGGGCATTATCTGAAAATCGTTTCGGTTTACCTGATATACAAGGCGGTGATCGAAATCGGACTTTCGAAGCCTTACGATCTACTCTTCAGGGACTTGCATCAGCAGCGCGCGTGGCTCCGGGTCACGCTCGAAAGCATCGGAGACGGGGTCATTGCAACGGACACGGACGGCCGCATTTCCTTTATGAACGAAGTGGCCGAGCTCCTGACCGGATGGAGGATATACGAGGCGGCCGGCAAGCCGGTTCAGGAGGTTTTCCGGATTGTCAACGAGCACACACGGAAGACGGTCGACGATCCGGTGGCCAGGGTGTTGCAGACCGGGATGGTCGTCGGGTTGGCCAATCACACGGTGCTGCTCCGCAAGGATGCCGGTGAGATACCCATCGATGACAGCGGAGCGCCGATCCGGGATGCCGAAGGACGCATCCTGGGAGCGGTGCTGGTCTTCCGTGACAACACCCTGCGCAAGCAGGCTGAAGAGGAATTGCGGCAGTCCCGCGACACCTTGCAGGCGGTGGTCGAACATCTGGACGTAGGCGTCATGATCGTCGATGCGGACGGCGACTTCATTTCCATGAACCCGGCTGCACTCGATCTGCACGGATTTTCCACGCCGGACGAGGTGATCAAGGCCCGCGATTCATTTGCGAGCCTTTTCGAGTTCCGCTCCGTGGACGGTCGCATCCTGAACCGCGATGAGTGGCCGGATCGTAGCGCTTTGAAGGGGAATTATTTCAAGGAACTCGAATTGCGGATCCGGGACCTGCGAACGGACGGGGAGTGGACCGGAAGCTGGAGCGTGTCGCCGGTTCTCGACGGCAAAGGAAGGCTGCAACTGCTGGTCTTCACGGTCCGGGACATCACCAGCCGAATCAGGGCCCAGGCGGCGATCGAAAGGTCCAACAGGGAACTCGAGCAGTTTGCCTATGCGGCCTCCCACGACCTCCAGGAACCATTGCGGTCCATCGTCGGGTTTCTCCAGTTGTTCCAAAACCGGTACGGGAGCCAGGTCGATGAAAAGGGCAGGCAATTCATCGACCGGTCCGTGAAGGCGGGATATCGTATGCAAAGCCTCGTCCGGGACCTGCTGACACTATCGAGGGTGAATACCAAAGGGGAAACCTTCACACCCACCGATCTCAACCATGTCCTTGCCAACGTTTTGGAGACCCTCCAGTCCGTTATCAAGGAGAAAAGGGCGCAAATCGCCTGCGGGGAATTGCCGGTGGTGCCGATCGACGCGTCCCAGATCCAGAGTCTTTTTCAAAATCTCATTTTGAACGGGTTAAAATACAACCATAGCCAAAAGCCGATAATCGAAATCGGTTGTGAGGCGCACGACGGCTTCCATCGATTTGTGGTGAAAGACAACGGCATCGGCATACCGCCCAAATTTCAAGAAAGGATCTTCCTGGTGTTTCAACGGCTGCATACCGAGGAGGAATATCCCGGCACGGGCCTGGGGCTTGCCCTCTGCAAAAAGGTCGTTGAACGGCATGGTGGTACGCTGTGGGTCGATTCCGACCCGGGACGGGGATCGGCCTTCTATTTTACGTTACCGAGACACAGGAGTGCATGATGGCTGACATCGATGCCTTTCGCGAGGCAAACATCTTGCTGGTCGAAGACAACAAGGATGACATCGACCTGGCCTTCGAAGCCCTGGAAGACTCGAAAGTCCGCATGCGGATCCATGTGGTTTCGGACGGCGTGGCCGCAATGGCGTTTCTGCGCCGCGAAGGTGAGTACGCCGATCGGCCGAGGCCGGACCTGGTGCTGCTGGATCTGAATCTTCCGCTGATGGATGGTCGGGAGGTACTGCAGGAAATCCGGAAAGATCCGGCGCTCACCGATATTCCGGTGATCGTCCTGACGACATCGGAAGACGAGGGGGACATCCTGCGCTCTTACCAGATGCACGCCAACTGCTTCATTACCAAGCCGGTCGATTTCATGAAGTTCACGGAAATTATCAAACAGATCGAGGGGTTCTGGTTCCAGTTGGTCAGGCTCCCGCGCAGGAGAACAGAGCCATGACTCAGAAGATATCCGTTCTGGTCGTTGAAGACAATATGGATGATTTCATCCTTTTGAACGAGGTTCTCGAATCCTCCGAAGAAATCCGGGCGAAGGTATTCCATGCCGACAGACTGGACGCCGGCATTACGATTGCGAGGGCCAGACGGATCGACGTGGCGATCATCGATCTCTCACTGCCGGACAGCTTCGGCCTCGAGACCTACGACAACTTCCATGAATCCCACCCCCTGCTGCCGACGATTATCATGACCGGGCACAAGGACCACGATGTGGCCTACGAGGCGGTCAGAAGAGGCGCCCAGGATTATCTCTTCAAGGGTGAGCCTTCTGCAATCGCCATCATCAGAACCGTGCGCTATGCCATCGAACGTCAGCGGTTGATGACGGAACTGAAGATGGCCCTGGATCATGTCAAACAACTTCAGGGATTGTTGCCGATTTGTTCGGCCTGCAAGAACATCCGAGACGACCAGGGCTACTGGAATCGCATCGAATCCTACATCTCAAAGCATTCGGAGGTTAAATTCAGCCACGGGATTTGCCCTGACTGCGCCAAAAAACTCTATCCGGAGATTTTCGAAGCCGAGGACGAATGAATCCGCGATAGCGCTTCGGGACCCGGCAGGAAAAGCACCTCATCAAAGCGTCGACATAGGCGACATGATCGCCTCGATCGACGCCATCCCAATGCATCCTTTCGATTCGAAAACTGTCGGCAGAGACAGGCCGACCGTCAATTTCATTGTCGAATTCCGGTACCTCCACGCGACCTCTTGACAGAAGGCGAAATCCACCAACCATTGTGACGAGGTTCGTATCGTCGTCCGATCGGGGCGGAAACTCGCCAATTTCGAGGAAGTCTTCCAGGCTCGGCAGGGGAAGAAAAAGGGAGGAGCCGACATGCAGAAAATCACGCCACATTTATGGTTTGACAAGGAAGCCGATGAAGCGGCCAGATTTTATACTTCCATTTTCCCGGACTCGAAGATCACGAATACGACGACGATCCGTGAAGTTCCAACACCTACGGGAGATTGTGACATCATTTCTTTCGAACTGAACGGCCTGTCCTTCACGGCCATCAACGCCGGGCCGCTTTTCAGGTTCAATCCATCCATATCATTTTTCGTCAATTTCGACCCCGCGAAAGATGAGAATGCGAGACGAAATCTCGATGCGCTGTGGGAGGCGCTCTCTCGAGGCGGCACGGCGCTCATGCCGCTCGATCGGTACCCTTTCAGCGAGCGATATGGGTGGGTGCAGGACAGGTACGGTCTTTCATGGCAACTGATCCTTTCAAATCCGGAAGGCGAGGAAAGACCCGCCATCGTTCCGTCGCTGCTGTTCGTGGGGTCTGTCGCCGGGCGCGCGGAGGAAGCCGTCGATTTCTACATGTCGGTTTTCGAAAACGCAAGGCGGGGGATCGTCGCACGTTATGGCAAGGGCCAGGAACCGGACAAGGAAGGCACCCTGATGTACACTGATTTTATGCTCGAGAAACAGTGGTTTGCAGCCATGGACAGCGCGCGGGAACACGAGTTTGCCTTCAGCGAGGCGATATCCCTTGTGGTCAACTGCGAGACGCAGGGGGAAATAGACGACTTCTGGCAGAAGCTTTCCGCGGTGCCCGAAGCGGAGCAATGCGGCTGGCTCAAGGACAGGTTCGGCCTTTCATGGCAGATCGTTCCTACAGCGATGGACGAAATGATGTCGAAGGGGACGCCCGAGCAAATCGCGCGGATCACCCGGGCGTTTCTCCCGATGAAGAAGTTCGACATCGCCGCCCTCGAGCGGGCCTACGAGGGAAGGTAGGGTGGGAACACCGGTAGTCCTGACCTTTTTCATCGCTGTGCGGTCGAGCATCCAGACTGCCCCCGGCCCATCACCGCCAGCGCCTGCTCCAGAACGGATCCCTTGAACCGGATCTCCAGGGCGGCTTTCAGCATGTTCGTGTCGATTACCCGGCTTTCTGCGGCCAGTACCGCCAGGGCCGCCAGCGCCCAGTCCTGGGGTTTGATCTTGAGCGCCTTGAAATCCAGGTCGCGGATGCGGGCACGGGTTTGCGGCACGTCCACCCCCGCGGCTCGGAGCACCAGCGCCGTTTCATCGAGGTCGGCGAAAAGCTGACGGCGCCTGGCAACGCCTTCGGCGGCCAGGGCGATCACCGTTTCCGGCCGTTGCATGCCCGTGTATCCGATCCCGGTCTCCGAAAGGATCAGCTCGCTGATCGAATGGCCCCGCATCACGGTGATGGGGTAGTCGTTTTTCTGGGTGGCGTGAAGGCCCGCGGCAGCGCCTGCAAGACACAGGAGTTCTCCGGCCGTGATGATGCGCTGGCCGGCGCTGCCGAGAATGACCACTTCGTGCCGGCCGGGGGCGGGGGGGACATGCCGGGATTCGATGTAAGCCGGTGCCGGCACCGCAGGCTGCCGTGACGCCGCTTCACGATAGGCGCGGCCGTATTCGGGCCGGGCGTTTCGTTCGGCATAACCGTCCAGGCTGGGAAGCCGACTCAGATCCTCCTCGATCGATTTTGGGGTCAGTGGGTTGCGTTGCGTGTAGCGGCCGGGGCAGATGCCCCAGATGTCGAGAACCGAAAATCCGTCGAACCGGATGGCGGATTGCAGTACCTCCACCAGGTTCTTCTGGTAGGTCGATGCCCGTGCAACCCATCCGGCCCCGGCGGCTCCCGCGACCTGGCAGATGTCCACGGGCTTCTCCAGGCGGTTGAGGAATCCGGAGCCGACCACGGCCTCCCTGGGCGTCGTCGGAGAGCATTGGCCTCCGGTCATGCCGTAGTTGAAGTTGTTGAGCACGAGCAGCGTCAGGCCGATGTTGCGGCGGCAGGTGCTCAGCACGTGGGCCCCTCCGATGCCGAGCCCCCCGTCCCCCATGGTGACCACCACGTGCAGGTCGGGGCGGGTCATCTTGAGACCCGTGGCATAGGTCAGCGCCCGTCCGTGCAGCCCGTGGAAGGCATGGGTGTCGAAAAAGGTGTCGAAGAGCCCGGAGCAGCCGATGTCGGTAACGATGGCGATCTGCTCCCCGGAGAGCCCCATCCCATGGAAAGCCTTGTCCAGGGCATGGACGATGCGTTCGTGGGAGCACCCCGGACAGAAGACCGGAGGACGGCTGGGATTGAGCAGGCTAGTCATGGGCGATCACCTCCCGGATCTGCGAGGGTGTGATGAGTTCCCCGTTCATCCGGCCGAGAAACGCGATTTCCTTTCCGGGGCAGACGCGCCGGATCTCCCGGACATACTGGCCGAGATTCATTTCGGCCACCACGATGCGCCGATGGGGAGCGGCGCGCTCCCGGATCAGGGCCTCCGGAACCGGCCAAAGCGTTTTGAGCACGAGAAGCGATACCGGCCGGCCGGATGCCGAGAGGGAGTCGACCGCATCCCGGGCGGCACGGGCCGTGACGCCGTAAGTGACCAGGAGCGTGTCGGCACCAGGCGCCTCGTGGCAGTCGTAAAAGGTAAACTCATGGATTGCCTTTTCGAGCTTGTCCATGAGCCGCTGCTGGCTTTCGGCGATCCGGTCGGCGTCGGTGGTGATGTAGCCGTCCGGCCCGTGAGTGGAGGAGGTTTGCCGAACCAGGCGGCTGCCGCCGATGGGGAGAAAATCCGGCACCCGGCAGTCCTCGGCAGGTTGAAACGGCAGAAAGGGACGATCGGGGAGGGCGGCGCGGCGCTCCACGGGATCCGGCGGCGCCAGCGCGTCGAGGTCGACGGTCTCCCTGGTCATGGAGATCTCCTTGTTGGCTGCGATGAACACCGGGCAGCGATACCGCTCGGCCAGGTTGAAGGCGTGCAGCGTCAGAAGGTAGCAGTCCTTCACATCCACCGGGGCCAGCACGATCACCGGCAGTCCGCCGCTGTTGCCCCATCTGAGAAATTGGATGTCGCCGTCGGCCCCTTTGGTGGCGGAGCCCGTCGAGGGGCCGAGACGCTGCACATCCACGATGACGATTGGAATCTCGCCTCCGATCGCAAATGAGATCTGTTCGCTGTAGAGGCTGATTCCCGGGCCCGACGTGGCGGTCATGACCCTCGCGCCGGCCATCGATGCGCCCAGGCAGAAGCCGATGGAAGCGATTTCGTCCTCGCCCTGGAGGCAGACGCCGCCGGCGGGCGGCAGCAGTTTGAGCATGGTGTTGAAGACCGTGGTCGCCGGGGTGATCGGGTAGCCCGCAAAGAATGTGCACCCGGCCTTCAGCGCTCCCCAGGCGATGGCTTCGTTGCCTTCCATGAATGCGAATCCCATCGGAACCTCCAAACTCGAGATAGAGAAGATCGAAGGGAGGTTGACCCGGGTCCGATGTGGCCCCCCTCGTGTCGTATTTCCGGAACCCAGTGGTGCGCCCGTCGCGATCTCATCTCCAGGATGCGACGTGAACTGCATCAGACTCCGCCAAGGCGCCTGTCGATCGACCTGCCAGATTCGCCGATCGCGGGGTTCGGTTCACCAGGTTTATTATCAAATATGCGATAAAAAGGAATGGATAAAACAGGATATGCCTGCCGCCACCGGGGATGCTGCGCGGTTTCTACCGAATGCCTCACTGTTGCGTTGGGTCCGAAATCCGATGTATCCAGAATCCGTCTGCCCGTTGCCTTTCGTCTTGCCATCGAAATGGCTTCAAGGCGGCGTGCTCTGGGGCTTCAACGAGGATTCGAAACCCTGGACTACCTTTCGGTTGAATAATTTCTGGGGGTATCGTGACAATCAAAGTGGCATCCATACAGATGGCCGTGATCGAAAACGACAAGGCGGCAACCATCGCGAAGGCGGAAGCGCGGATTCGTCAATGCCGGGACGCGGACCTCGTCATTCTGCCGGAGATCTGGAACATCGGTTTCATGAGCTTCGATCGGTATCGGGAGGACGCCGAGGACGCCGATGGCCCCACGCTGTCCGCCATGATCCGGGCGGCCAGGGAAAATCGCGTCTACCTGCACACGGGAAGCCTCGTGGAAAAGGAGGACGGCCGCTACTACAATTCAAGCTACCTCATTTCCCCGGAAGGCGTTCTGCTGGCCAACTACCGGAAGATTCATCTTTTCGGCTACAACTCCCGCGAACCCCAGCTGCTCACCCCGGGGGAGAAGGTGGTCGTGGTCGATACGCCGCTGGGACGCATCGGCATGGCGACCTGCTTCGACCTCCGGTTTCCCGAACTTTTCCGGCGGATGGTCGACCAGGGGGCGGAAATCCTTCTGATCTGTTCCGCCTGGCCCTATCCCCGCCTGGAGCACTGGCTGATGCTCAATCGGGTGAGGGCGCTTGAAAACCAGTGCTGCCTGGTGTCCGCCAATTCCACGGGAACGAACAGGGGGACACGGTTCGTGGGCCACAGCATGGTCATCGACCCCTGGGGCACGATCACGGCCGAAGGTGGCGACCGGGAAACCATCGTGAGATCCCAACTTGAAATGAGCGAGGTGGCATCCGCGCGCGAGCAGTTTCCCGCTCTTGCCGCCCGTGTGCAATGGTTGAATGCGTCTGTCTCCTGAACCGCGGAGAGAGTGCGGCCCTGAGCCGGCACGGCCCGGATGGCGCGATCCGGAAAACCTTCGATCCCTAAATCCCAAGGTAATGCTGGAGGATGTGAACCCTCTTCGACATTCCGCTGGCACGAGCGTTGCGCTTCAGAACCATCGACAACCCGAATTTCGAGTCATCGACGTATTAAACCGGAGAAATCCACAGGTAAGATGACATTACTCATTTCACCAAAGGAGCGACGATGGTTTACATTGGACGGATCAAAACTTTACTGCAAATGGTGCCGGGGATGCTCGTGACGAGTCTCTTCTTTCGCGGCACGGCGGCCGCCCAGTCTGGCCGTTACGGTTATTGGCACATGGGGCCGGGAATGATGGGAGACTGGGGAATGGGATGGCTCGGAATGATTTTCATGATTGCCTTCTGGACGTTGATCATTGCCGGGCTGGTGCTGTTGATTCGATGGCTGATCCAGAACACGGGCGGCAAGGGGCAGCAGCCGTCCGCTGCAGGCTCCAGGGCGATGGAGATTTTGAAGGAACGGTACGCCAGGGGCGAAATCGACCGGGATCAATTCGAATCCATGAAGCGGGATATAATGGAGTAGTGTATCCGGCAATCACCCAGCCGGATCATTGACTTCGGCCGAACAATCTTGGGTTTGCCTCGACAAATGCCGTAATCCATTTTTCGAGGAACGAAACCGTCCCGGCAGTCTTCTGATATCCATAACCCAGTATTGCAATTCCTCCGGCTCCGACAGCATCAACGATCAAATCCCACATGGTATCGGTCAAACCCGAGGGATCCCCGAGCATAGCCTTTTGCATGTTCATGCCCCAAAGCCGGTCCATGGCGAACTCGAAAATCTCCCAGAGCGTACCCATTCCCAAAGCGAACATGAAGGCGAAGAATGAGACGAACCCGGGATTCAGGTGAACATCGATATCCTCCTTTTCATTCAGGACGAATACCAGCAGGAACCCGACAATACCGAGCAAAAAGCCGGAAGCCGTGTGCAGCACGATATCCCACCACCAGAATCGCAGATAGTAACCCCGCACCTCACCCAGGAAAAGAGAGGCAAAGACGAAGACGGTGGCAAGAAGCTCGAACTCCGGGGGAATGGAAACACGAATCCGTTTTTCCAGGAGAATCGGAAAAAGTGTCACCAGGATGATGCCGACGGTCGTGACCGCCGTCAACCATTGCTGCTCCCAGACGGCGAGCACGACCCCGACAAGCAGGATAAGCTGAAACGCCACGGTAAGGCGTTTGTGAATCGACATCCGTCGCATCGGCGGCCTCGGGGATTGTTCGGGGAGTCGCGTCAGACCTTCATTCGCACGCAAATGATCGAACCGTCCTTTCCACTTTAGCACTGGGCTGGAAATGTGGGTGGGGCGAGGCGATCCAGTTCCGGCGGGGGTCCGCTTCAACCGTTGATGATGCGGCCGCCATTGGGGTGAAGCACCTGCCCGGTCATGTAGGCGGAATCCGAAGAGGCCAGGAATAGATAGGCCGGCGCGATCTCGTAGGGTTGCCCGGCCCGGCCCATGGGAGTGGATTTGCCGAAGGATGCCACCTTTTCTTCGTCGAACGAGGCCGGTATCAGCGGCGTCCATACGGGGCCCGGCGCTACCGCGTTGACGCGGATCTGTTGCTCGGCCAGATTGAGTGCCAGCGAGCGCGTGAAGGCCACGATGGCACCCTTGGTGGAGGCATAATCCAGAAGCTGCGGGTGACCCTGATACGCCGTGACCGAGGCGCTGTTGATTACGCAGCTGCCCGCTTTCATGTGGGGCAGGGCGGCCTTGAGCATGAAGAACATGGAAAAGATGTTGGTGCGGAATGTGCGCTCCAGCTTGGCTTCGCTGACCTCCAAAATGCTATCATAGGCATGCTGTTCGGCGCTGTTGTTCACCAGGATGTCGATGCGCCCGAAGCGCTGGACCGTTTTCCCCACCAGCTCCCGGCAGAAGCCTTCCTGCCCCACATCCCCTGCCAGTGTGATGCAGTGCCGCGCTTCCTGTTCGATCATGCGGCGGGTTTCCTCGGCATCACCGTGCTCCTCCAGGTATCCGATACTGATATCGGCGCCCTCTTTGGCGAAGAGGATGGCCGCGGCCCGGCCGATGCCGCTGTCGCCGCCCGTGATCAGCGCCACTTTGCCTTCCAGTCTGCCGCTGGCGCGGTAGTGCGGGTCGACATCCTGTGGTTTGGGGTTCATGGTCTGGCGTATGCCCGGCTGCTCCTGCTGCTGGGCAGGGAACGCCTGGCTTTTTTCTTCTTCTGACATTGTGATTTCTCCCGTCATGGAGGGGGTGGTCCGGCCGGCGCCCGGAAGGCGCCGGCCGGGAACAGCAGGACCCGGCCGGTCCCACTGCTCTCAAGGAATTGCCGCTGGTGCGGCTCACTTGCTCAGCAGGCTTTGGGTCTTCTTCTTGGAATCTTCCTTGCTCATCCCGAAGGCTTTGCCGGCGGCTTCGAAAGTTTTCTCCGTAATTGCCTTGCCATCGGGATCAACACCCATGTGGCCTTTGCCATGATCGTCGTTGGGGTCCTTGCATCCGCAGTTGTAACACATCGTTCCACCTCCTGTTGTGGGTCCGGTTTCCCGGAATGGTCTCCCCTGGCGGGCGGCACGGTCCACCAGTGCCAAAGGTGACCGCCGGGGTTGCGCTCAATGTGTGCATACCCCCGTCCGCGGGTAAATGGGGCCCTAAAGTTATCGTCCTGCCGGAAGGACCTTACGGGTCGGGTCCTCGCCCCCCATCCGCTGATCAAAGCCTGGCGAGGGCGGCCTTGGTAAAGGCTGGAACATCGTTGGGGTTTCTGCTGGAAATCAGGTTGCCATCCTCGACGACCTCCTGGTCAATGAATTCGGCGCCTGCGTTTTTGATGTCCTGGATAATGGACGTCCAGCCCGTGCATTTTCGCCCCCGCAGCACGTCAGCCGTGATCAGCAGTTGGGGGCCGTGGCAGATTGAAAACACCGGTTTGTTGCTTTGCATGAAGGAACGCACGAAATCGACGGCTTTTTCGTTCACCCGCAGTATGTCGGGCGAGAAGCCGCCCGGGATGAGCAGGGCGTCGAACTCGTCCGCGGAGGCGTCCTTGACGGCCCGGTCGATCGCGACCGGGGTTCCCTTTTTCTTGCCCTTGACGGTCTTGCCCTTTTCCAGCCCCACGTGCACCAGTTCGTGGCCGGCGCCTCGGAAGCCCTCCGCCGGTCCCGTATATTCCACATCCTCAAACATGTCCGTGATGATCACCGCGATTTTGCTCATGATGTTTTCTCCTTTGTTGATAATGACGGCGGATCCGGGAACAGCTGTTACGAATCCGCCGCGGGTTCTGCGGCCCGTGAGCCTGTCGGCTGCTCGGGCCAGCGTCGGGTGGCCGCAAGGATCAGGATCAGCATGCGCGTGCCCTTTTCCGCGTCGCACCACCAAATATGGCGGCAGACGCAACACGTCCGCAATATGGTCAAGGCTGTATTTCCATCCATCGGCGGCTTCATACGCCGTGGACACCCGGCGCGGCTCCGGGCGCAGACGACTGATCAGGCATGCGGACAGCCGCCGATGGCCCACCGGCGCCTCCTCAAATGTTGACCTGCCGGCGGGGGCGCAGCCTGCTGCCTGGGTTTGCGGAGGGGCGGGTCGATTTCGCATGCGCTGCAGCCATCGGAGGCGCCTGATGGGAAATGGACCTTATGGCAATCGAATAGTCCCTGGCCTATGTATGGTGCAGTCAACCCGCTGCTCCAAACACATAAACCCGAAGGAGGAAACCCCATGCACCAGGAATTTTTCGATCTGTTGAAGAAAGAACACAAGGAGGTCGATGACCTGCTGGAGGAACTCGAGGAAACATCCGACGGCGCGGTGAAAACCCGTGAAAAGTTGTTCGCGAAGCTGAAGGAGGAACTCGTGCCGCACATGAAAGCGGAAGAGAAGGCCTTCTATCCGCCGCTCAAGGGGGACAAGAACGCCCGGGAGGATGCCTTGGAATCATTGCAGGAACACCATGTAGCGGAACTGGTGCTCAAGGAGCTCGACCGGCTCGACAAGGGTGACGAGGTCTGGGGCGCCAAGTTGAGCGTCTTCAAGGAAATCGTGAGCCATCATGTCGAGGAGGAGGAGTCGACCATCTTCGACGCGGCGCGCAAGGCGCTGGATGCGTCGCAGATGGAAAAAATCATGACCGCCTTCGACAAGGAGAAGCAAAAGGCCAAGAGCAAATTGAGCTCCTGAAGGGGGTTTTCCCGTACAGCAAGTAAAGGAGCGATTCATGCAAACAACCCGTGAAATGATCCAGTCTCACCCGCTTCAGTCGATGTTCGACACTGAAAAACTGGCCACCGTGATCGGTGAGCTCAATATCTGCGCCCAGGCCTGCACCGCGTGCGCCGACGCCTGTCTGGGCGAGAAGGAGGTGGCATCGCTTGCCGCCTGCATCCGCACCAATCTGGATTGTGCGGACATATGCACGGCCACCGGGGCCGTGCTCTCGCGCATGACCAAACCATCCAAGTCCTTGATGCAGTCCATTGTCCAGGCCTGTGTCACCGCCTGCAATCATTGCGCATCGGAATGCGAACGTCATGCCGAAATGCATGCGCATTGCCGGATATGCGCGGAATCCTGCCGCCGCTGTGAAAAGGAATGTCAGGATATCCTGGCGGCTATTCGGTGAACAACCGACTGGCGGGCAGGGTGCACTCACCTGTCAATGGTGCTGGACCCAGCGGGCAGCGCCATTGACGGATAAGGCTTTTGCCGGGCACCGGCCGGCGGACCGTCTCGTCCTGCCTGAGGACGACGGAAGCCGGTCGGACACGAGCACCAGCAGGTTTCACCCCCAGGGTAGCGGGGAAGCGCCCACCTCAGTGTCAACTCAGTGTCAACTTTTCATTGATCCCTCACAAGATTACGGGTGGGAAAGGCAAAAGGCAATCCCACCGAGATGGTTACAAGCACCGTAGCGCCTGCCTTCATGGGGGTCGCGATCAAATCCCGCATGGTATCGGTCAAACCCGAGGGATCCTCCAGCATAGCCTTTTTCATGTTCATGCCCCAAAGCCGGTCCATGGCGAACTCGAAAATCTCCCAAAGCGACCCCATTCCCAAAGCGAACGTGAAGGCGAAGAATGCGACGAACCCGGGATTCAGGCATTAGCACTGTAGCCGAACATGCCGGCTCGAAATGACCCGAGGCTTCTTCGTGCGGGCGTCGCCTCGACGCAAAATGGCTCGCAAATCCCGTTGAAATCCCTGCTGGATTGCAATTGCTGAAAGTCATATTAAGATGCAGCAGGACATTAATCGATCAGTTGATGAAACCAAGCCGATCGGAAAAGTGGACCCTATGAAGCTGAAATCCATACCAACCCGGGGACGTACCCTGGATCATGCCGCACTGGTGTATGATGTGGTCGAGCCTGTGTTGCTGTTGGGCAAGCAGGCCGAATACGACCGGCATCTCATCTCCCTTCTCGAGTTGGAGGAATCGCAGAGAATTCTCGATCTTGGCTGCGGCACCGGGGTCCTCACCCGGGCGATCGGCGACAAGTTGCATGCAGCTTCGGGAGGAGGTAGTGTGGGCATCGATGCGGCTGCGAAAATGATCGCGGTGGCCCGTAAAAAACGTGCTTCGGACACCTGCCGATTCGAGGTGATGGCTGCCGAAAAGCTCGATTTTGACGATGCTGCCTTCGATGCCGTCGTTTCGAGCCTATTTTTTCACCACATCGACATGGACCTCAAAAGACGCGCCCTGGCAGAGGCCTTTCGGGTTTTGAAGCCCGGCGGGCGGGTGGTCATTGCCGACATGCACACCCCCACGACCTGGATGGGGGCGCTGGTGTCACACGTTTCCCGTTGGTTTTTTCTCCAACCCCAGATCGGGGAGAACATCCGAGGCGTTATGCCCCATCTCATTGCGGAGGCCGGTTTCCAACCCCCAGCGTTGGAGGCGACTTATTTCGGTTATATCGCTATTTTCAACAGCCTGAAACCGGGACCGACACCATGAGCGTGGATAGCGACAGGCCAACCCCCATCGATCGGATGGAAACCATACCGATCGTAAAGGATCTGCTCCTGGAGCTGGCCTCCGGACTCGAACTCTATTGGGATACGGCCGGCCGCATCCTGAATGCGTGCGGGGTTACACTCGCTCCATTATCCGAAGACGCTTTCTCTCTGCGAAAAAACTTTTTTTCCTTTCTGTTTCTCTACTCCTTCCGGCAGGGCGGTATCCCGCACGGGCGTCGCATGCTATATGCTGCCACGCTGCAGTGTCTGCGGGGTATGGTGACCGGGTGCGACAACCTGCTGGACGACGAATACAAGGCCACTTTGGAGACCGACATTCCTGCCGACGGGCACCGTTTCCGCTCGGTGGTGGACATCATGGTTTCCGACCGGGTTCTTTTCGAAATCCTTCTTGCGGCCGCCCGGCGCCAGGAAATTTCCCAGAAGCTGGTATCGGCTGCGGCGACCGCATCCATGAAAACCATGATCCGCAGCGGTATCGAGGAAGCCGCCGAAGAAGCGGGTATCACGGCCATCCTGGAACCGGAAGCGGTCCTTCGATCGATTCATCACCTAAAAACCGGTCTTCTGTTTCAATGTCCGTGGGACATTCCACTGACCATCGAGACGCTGAGCCAAAAACAGGTGAATCCTTTCCTGGAGGCACTCTACCGGATCGGGATAGGTTGCCAGATAATGGACGACATGGTGGATATGACCTCGGATATCAAATCTCGCAGGCACAACTACCTGGTCTCCCTGGTGCACCACGGCCCGAGCAAGGCCGAAAAAGGGCGCCTGGCCGACGCGATGGCATCGAGGCCCGGCAGCCAGGACTGTGAGGCCATGGGCGTCACCTGCTTTCCGAAAGCCTTGCTGCAAGCGATACAGCGGTCGCATCGGTTGCTGGCGGAAGGATTGGGGACTCTCTTTGGCAGGGAGCATCAACTGCTTGTCGACCCGGCCATTCGCTTTCTGGAACAGCGCATCGGGGTTGCGCATCTCGCTGACGGGACGGACCCATGAAGCTGCGGGAGTCCGGCTATTGGGCGCGCATCGCGCTGCTCTTCCTGGTCCGATCAGGCCGCATCACTGCCGCCCTGTCCATCATGGTGGTGACCGCCGTGGCCGCCTTGATCTTTCTTTCCGCCCTGGCCGTCGGCGTCGAAGATGCCATGTTGCGCAACACGGTGGGGCTGTTTTCAGGCCATATCACCGGATACGATCTGCCCGACAGGATATCCACCGAGGACCTTCGGCTCCAGGGGGTCCAGGCCGTTTTGAAACGCCGCTATCTGCTCGGAGTAATTTCCGGGCAGGGAATCGCCCAGCCCGTGACCTTCTGCGGGATCGTCCCCGAACAGGAAACGGCCGTCACGGCCCTGGAGAAAACGATCAGCCAGGGACGTTATCCGGCCGTCGGTGAGCGCGAAATCCTGATCAGCCGCGATCTGGCCGACATCTTTGACGTGCAGACCGGCGATGCGCTGCGGTTTTCGGTCCAGCCCGGAGGCCCTTCCAAGACGTTTTTCGTATCGGGCATCTATCAGACCGGTCTGCCGGCACTGGACCGCGGCGTGGCCTTCTGCCCGCTGGATGTGATCCCCGCGAAGGATGCCGCCTGGTCCGCCGCAGTCTTCCTTGAAACCGGGGTTGCCCCTGGTAGCGTTCTGACTCTCTACCGAACCCGCTTCAGCGAACCGGCCCGTTTTGAATCCTGGGAGTCGCAGATGCCGGATCTGCGGCAGCTCATCGACCTGGAGGCATTGTCCATGGTGATCGTCATTGTGCTCGTTTTCGGGGTCGTCGCCATCGGGATTGCCTGCTCCTTCGTGATTTTCATCATACGCAACATGCGCGAATACGGCATCCTGAAAACCATGGGAGTCACCGCAGGCGAAATATCCCTGCTCATCGTAATCAAGGTGACCCTGATGAATCTCATGGCCTGCACGGCGGGACTCGTTGTCGGCATGTTGGCTGCCTGGGGGGTTGGCCGCATGGGTGGTATCGATCTCACGGCCTTCACCTCGCACAATCGTTATTTCGCCGTGTCGGGTGTCATCTATCCGCGGCTGACCTCCTTTTCCCTGTGGGCCCCGCCGGCGGTCTCGGTGGTGTTCAGTCTTATAGCGGCAGCCTGGCCCGCAGTGCTGGTTGCGCGCAAACGGGCGGCCGATATCTTGAGGATGATCTGAGGCCATGATCTCCCTTACCGGCGTTACCAAAACCTATCGCTCCGGACGGGGATTGGTCCACGCGCTGGCGGACATCAGCCTGAAAGTGCCCGCCGGCGGTTTTGCCGCCGTGACGGGCAAGTCCGGATCGGGCAAATCTACCCTGCTCAACTGCATCGGGGGGCTCGAGATGCCCGACCAGGGGGAGATCCGCTGCTTCGAGACCCGTATCAACCGGCTTGCGGCGCCCCCCTTGAGCCTTTTTCAGCGCCGCCACCTGGGCTTTGTCTTTCAGCGGGGCAACCTGCTCTCCTATCTCACGGTGGCCGATAATATCGGCCTGCCCCTCGCCTTGAACGGCATCGTCGGGGCGGAGCACACCCGACGCATCGAAGAACTGCTGACGGGCATCGGTCTGGAAGCCGCCGCCCGCGCCATGCCCCATGAACTGTCCAGCGGTGAAACCCAACGGGTGAGCGTGGCCCGGGCCGTCGCCCACCGGCCGCGGCTGCTGCTTGCCGATGAACCCACCGCCAATCTGGACACCGCCAGCGGGCGCCAGGTGATCGAACTCATGCATCGCGTGGGAGTCGAGAACGGTTGCACCATCATCATGGCGACCCATGATCGGGATATCATCCACCGGGTGGATCAGATCATCCAGTTGGAAGACGGCAAAGTAAGGAAGGGGGGATCGTGAAGACCGTAAAATTTCTGCTGACCGGAAGCCTGATGCTGGTCATGATGACGGGCTGCGCTTACCGATACTATCTGGGCATGCACGGCCCTTCGATCCGCCGCTTTCCGGATGTACATGCCGATGCGACGCAAGATGCGCAATGCCTGGCCTGTCATCATCCGGATCGGGAGCCCGTGGGACCGCCCACCACACATCCCCAGTTCGTCGGCTGCCTGAAATGTCATAATGATCCGTGATGAATTCGTAGAAGGTCACCCGGCTGATTTGTAGATTTCCAGGTATCTTACAGACGATCCTGGCCAAGCGACGCTCAAATTCGCCAAAGCTGCTTGAAGCGGCTCCTTGATTCGACAATCAGCAGCAACGGTACACCGATCAAGGCCATGATGGGCCCCCGCAGTCTTCATTCTGGCGTTGCTGACCCGGACGGCCCACAACACGTTGAGCGCGATTACCTACATCTTATGTCCTCGAAAACACGCCCAACTGATTACCGATCCTATCCTGTATTTTAGAATCCGGCCGACCTCAGGCAGGACGGTAGGACTCTCCTTCCTGTGCCAGACTAAAATCATGTGTCCGCATTCGTGAACAATAGGTGTAATAAAGTTCAGAAAAATGGACGTTATTATATTTTTCATAACCATTTCAGATATTATTTGGATTGACTTAATGTTCATTAACCTGTACTCAAAATAATATAAAAACAATTATCCTGGACGTTAAAATGAATACACACCAGAAATCGATGAAACTGCCTTTGCCGGTTCGGCGGGCTTTACGCAAGCTGGGAGGTGACATCCGCGATGCCCGGCTGCGACGGCGCATTCCAACGAAACTCATGGCGGAGCGGGCGTCGATCAGTCGGACGACCCTCAACAAGGTCGAGAAGGGCGAACCCGGCGTATCGCTGGGGATTTATGCGACCGTCCTCTTCGTCCTCGGGTTGCACGACCGGCTGACCGATCTCGCCGATGTCAAGAAGGACACCGTTGGGCTCGAACTGGAAGCGGAAAAACTGCCTCAGCGCATACGGCGCCCCGGAAAGTCCAGGACCTCGAAGGACGTCAATAAGGGCGGGAAGTGATGGATACTGAAGTATTGGTCTATGTGGACCTCGAAGGTGAGCCGGCTATTGTCGGACGATTATGGGCGCGTAGGCGAAAGGGGAGAGACAGTGCCGCTTTCGAGTACGATAAAGGCTGGCTCAAACGCCATGACTGCTTTGCGCTCGAGCCCGCACTGCTACTCGGTCCCGGTCCGTTCTACACTTTGCCCGGCAAGCCGATCTTCGGCGCCATCGGCGACTCTGCGCCGGATCGCTGGGGCCGTATGCTGATGCGGCGTGCGGAACGCCGACGAGCCGAGCGGGCAGGGGAGACACCGCGAACGCTGCGCGAAGTCGACTACCTGCTCATGGTCAATGACGAGGCGCGTCAAGGCGCATTGCGTTTTGCGCTGGAACCCAGTGGGCCCTTTCTGGCCGCCGATGACGTGGCGCCGATTCCACCGCTGGTCGAACTGCCGCGACTGCTCTCGGCCGCCGAGAAGGTTGCCGGAGACTCCGAAAGCGACGAAGACCTGCGCCTGCTGCTGGCGCCCGGTTCCTCGCTGGGCGGCGCCCGCCCCAAAGCATCAGTGAGGGATCGCGACGGTGAACTCGCAATAGCGAAGTTGCCGCACAAAGACGATGAAATCGACATCGTGCGCTGGGAGGCCGTCGCCCTGAGCCTTGCAGGTAAGGCAGGCATTCCCGTTCCCGACTGGCGCATGGAAGAGGTGGGGGAAAAGCCCACCATCCTGCTGCGCCGTTTCGACCGAGCAAGTGGCCATCGAGTACCGTTCCTGTCCGCCATGAGCATGCTGGGCGCAAACGATAGCGAGACGCGCAGCTATCTCGAATTCGTCGATGCGTTACGCCAGCACGGCGCTGCGCCGAAGGTGGATATGCACTTGCTCTGGCGGCGTATGGTGTTCAATGTCCTGATTTCGAACACAGACGACCATCTTCGCAATCACGGGTTTCTCTATGACGGTGCCGACGGTTGGCGGCTTGCTCCTGCCTATGATCTCAATCCCGTACCAGTGGATATCAAGCCGAGGGTGTTGGCAACCGCAATTGATTTAGACGACAATACGGCCTCATTGGATCTGGCCGTAAGCGTAGCTGAATACTTCGAATTGGAAGACACAGACGCTCGGAAAATCGCAAGGGAGGTTGGGCGGATCGTTCGCGGCTGGCGTAAAGAAGCCGAGCGCGTCGGTCTTACGTCAGGACAGATCGATCGTATGGCGTCCGCGTTCGAACATGATGATCTCCGTGCCGCCCTGAACTTCTGACTAAACCCTCCCTGATTCAACTCTCGATCGCATTGAAGACCTGGTTATTGTAGCGTCGAAGGCCTGATTTCGATACTGAGAATCTCCCTTCACCTGTCGAGTACGTAGGCAGACTCCCAGTAAGACTGGTTGCAAGTAGGGACTCAACTTTCGGGATCGAGTTTAAGCGATCGCCAGTTTGCTCTTTGACAAGCCA
>JBMNCP010000098.1:0-1320 GCA_049366795.1 Desulfobacterales bacterium | reverse complement strand
ATCGAGGCGGAACTGAAGGCCGCCAGCGTGGGCACCCAGTGGGTGGAGGAACACATCGACAGTTCCACCTCCATCGAGGCCCTGCCGGATATCTTTATCTCCGCCGGCTTCGACCTCTTCTTCGACCGCCAGCGCATCGGACGCCTCCGGGAGCAGAACGCCTTTACGGACCTGCTGGACTGGAAGGGCGAGAATCCCGCCTTCGCCGGCCTCGACCTTAAGGACCCCGCAGGTGTCTACTCCATAATCGCCGCGGTCCCGGCGGTATTCCTGGTAAACACCCAGGAGCTTGCGGGACGTCCGGTACCGCGGAGCTGGAAGGAACTCCTGAGCGGCGACTTCGGTCAGTCCGTCTCCCTGCCGGTGGGAGATTTCGACCTCTTTAACGCCATTCTGCTCACCCTCCGCAGCCGCTACGGCGATGCCGGGGTGGAGGAGCTCGGCCGTGTCATGCTCCAGGCCCTGCACCCCTCCCAGATGGTCAAGAGCGACCGCATGAAGAACGCCCGGCCCGCGGTCACCATCATGCCTTACTTCTTTACCAAAACCGTGCGGGAAGGCGGGCCCATGCAGGCGGTCTGGCCCGAGGACGGAGCCATTGTAAGCCCCATCTTCATGCTCAGCAAACGGGGCAAGGAGGAGGAGCTCAAACCGGTGGTCGACTTCTTCGGATCCCAAAAGATCGGCGAGGTCCTGGCCCACCAGGGACTCTTCCCCTCCCTGAACCCGGATGTCGACAACCGGCTGGCTGAGGGAACCCCTTTCATGTGGCTGGGCTGGGACTACATCAAATCCCACGACCTGAGCCGGGAGATCGCTGTAAGCGAAGAAATCTTCAACCGGACCAGCAGCCTGGCTGCCATGACGGAGGAGAGCGCATGAACCTGATAACCGTTTCCGGCCCCCCGTCATCGGGAAAAACCGCGGTCATCCTCAAGACCGCCGAATCCCTCAGGCGGAAGGGCTTCAAGATCGGCGTTGCCAAATTCGACTGCCTCTCAACCGAGGATGATCAGCTCTACGCGAAGGCGGGAATTCCCGTGCAAAAGGGGTTATCCGGCAGCCTCTGTCCGGACCACTACTTCGTCAGTAACATCGAAGAGGTTACCCAGTGGGGAATCCGTGAGGGTCTGGACATCCTGATCAGCGAATCAGCCGGGCTCTGCAACCGCTGTTCCCCCTACATCAAGGAGATCCGGGCGATCTGCGTGATCGACAACCTGAGCGGCATCAACACCCCCAAAAAGATCGGTCCCATGCTCAAGAGCGCGGACATCGTGGTCATTACCAAGGGGGATATTGTCTCCCAGGCCGAGCGGG
>JBMNCP010000097.1:0-1651 GCA_049366795.1 Desulfobacterales bacterium | reverse complement strand
TCATGCTGTCGGACATTGAGATAGCGCAGAGAGCGAAGATGGAGCCCATCGTGGAGATAGCGAAGAAGCTGGGGATACCGGAAGAGCACCTCATTCCCTACGGCCACACGAAGGCGAAGGTGGACCTGAAATACTTCGACGAGCTGTCGGAGCGCCCCGAGGGGAAGCTGGTGCTGGTGACGGCCACGACGCCGACGCCGGCGGGCGAGGGAAAGACGACCACCACCATCGGCCTGACCCAGGCGCTGGTTCAGAAGGGGAAGAAGGCCATGCTCTGCCTTCGGGAGCCGTCTTTGGGCCCGTGCTTCGGGATCAAGGGGGGAGCCGCGGGCGGCGGGTACAGCCAGGTGCTTCCCATGGAGGACATCAACCTTCACTTCACGGGTGACATCCACGCCGTGAGCACGGCCCACAACCTGCTGTCGGCCATGATCGACAACCACCTTCAGCAGGGGAACGAGCTCGGGCTCGACCCGCGGCGGATCACCTGGCGGCGGGTACTCGACATGAACGACCGTGCGCTCCGGAATACGGTGATCGGCCTTGGCGGGAAGCCCCACGGGATCCCCCGGGAGAGCGGCTTCGACATCAGCGTCTCCTCGGAAGTCATGGCCATATTGTGCCTGTCGAAAGACCTCAAGGACCTCAAGGAGCGTCTTGGGCGGATCGTCATCGGATACACCTGGAGCGGCGAGGCCGTCACCGCGTCGGACCTGAAGGCCCACGGGGCCATGGCGGCGCTCCTCAAGGACGCCCTGAACCCCAACCTGGTGCAGACCATCGAGCACGTACCGGCCTTCGTGCACGGGGGTCCCTTCGCGAACATCGCCCACGGGACCAACTCCATCACCGCCACGAAGATGGCCCTGAAGCTGACGGACTACGCCGTGGTGGAGGCGGGCTTCGCCTCCGACCTGGGTGCGGAGAAATTCCTTGATATCGTGAGCCGCCATGCCGGGTTCCACCCCGACGCGGTGGTGCTGGTGACCACCGTCCGGGCGCTGAAGATGCACGGCGGGGTTGCCAGGGACGACCTGGGCAAAGAGAACGTCGAGGCCCTCAAAAAGGGAGCCGAGAACCTGGAGGCCCACATCGACATCCTGTCCCGTTTCGGTGTCCCCGTGGTGGTGGCGTTGAACCGGTTCACCTCCGACACCGAGGCGGAGATCAAGGCGGTGCACCAGGCGGCGGAGCGTCACGGTGCGCGGATCGCCCTGTCGGAAGTGTGGGAAAAGGGCGGAGCCGGCGGACAGGAACTGGCCGAAGCCGTGCTGGAAGCCATCGAGCAGGGTGAAAACGGGTACCATCCGCTGTACCGGCTGGAGCTTCCGATCCGGGAGAAGATCGAGACCATCGCCAAGGACGTCTACGGAGCCGACGGGGTGGACTACACCGACGCGGCGGCGAAGACCATTGGGGAGCTCGAGGAAAAAGGCTACGGGAAGCTGCCGGTGTGCATGGCGAAGACCCAGATGTCGCTCACCGACGACCCGTCGAGGAAGGGGCGCCCGAGGGGGTTCCGGATCAACGTCCGCGAGGTCCGTCTGTCGGCGGGTGCGGGTTTCATCGTGCCCATCTGCGGGTCCATCATGACCATGCCGGGCCTGCCCAAAAAGCCCGCCGCGGAGGCCATCGACGTGGACGACGAGGG
>JBMNCP010000096.1:0-2108 GCA_049366795.1 Desulfobacterales bacterium | reverse complement strand
CTTCCGTTTGCTATGCGTCGATGTCCTTGAACCGCTTCGTCAGTTCCACGATCGCCGTTTCCGTGGGGATCCGCTCGCCGCTGGACCCGGCCACATAGCCCACGGCGGAAGTCTGCCTGATGGAGCGTTCCGCCGATTCCAGGTCCTTGATGGGACCCCCGTGGGTCACGACGAGGGCATCCGGGTTCACCTCACCGACGGCCCCGCAGATTTCACCGATCCGGACGATGGCTTCCTCGAGGGAGGCCGTCTTGCCCGCCCCGGTGAAGCCGCCGGAGGTGACGCCGATCATGGCGCCGATCACGTCCGCGCCCGCCTCGGCCATTTTTCGTCCTTCTTCCGCCGTAAAGGCCCAGGCCAGGGTGAAGGCATCCCGCCTGCGGGCGGTCCGGATCAGTTCCACCTCCCGGGAGAACCCCATGCCCGCCCGCTCGAGTTCCTCTCCGAAAGCCTGGCCGTACATCCCGGCAAAGGGCTCGTTCGTGATCCCCGAAAACCCGTGGGCGAGGGCTTCCTCGACGAGCTCGTCGAGGTCGAGCGTCGGGTCGTGGGCTCCGAGCCCCGCGATGCAGGGGGCTTCCTTGACCACCGGCAGAATTTCGGCCGCCATCTCGAAGGTCGTCTGGTTGCAGTCGCCGTAGGGGAGCCAGGCCAAAAGCGACGGGCGGCCGCTCATGCGGCAGCGGGCCGTGGAATACACGCAGATCAAATCGGCGCCGCCTCTTTCGGCGCATTTGGCCGTCAGGCCCGTGCCGGCCCCGAACAGAAGGAGGGCCTTCCCTTTTTCGACCTGGCCCTCAAGGCGCGCCAGGACCTCCAGGCGCGGATACTGTTTCGCCATGTCAACTCCACCCGCCAGGGCCCTCATCCAGGGGGAGCACGTAAGGCAGGTCTGAGTGGCTGCCTTTCTTCCATGTGCCCTCGAGCATCTCTTCGAGAATCTTCGACATGAGGTCGGCGAATTCGGGCTCGTTCAGATGCTTGTCCACGACGACGATCTCCAGGTTCGGCTTGTCCAGGTCGAGGTGCTCTTTCAGGGCGTCCAGAAACTTCCGGCTCCGGAGCGACCATTCGGGCTTTTCCTTGTCAGACAGCCAGACGGGACCGGGATCGGGGCCCGCCCACCCGAGTTTTTTGTCGGGCTTGCCGAGGTCGCATGCCCCCCATCCCCTCATGGGGACGCAGACGACGGTGGGTCCCGTTGCCTTGTTGAGTTTTCCGGCCATATGCTCGGCGATCATGGCCGCTTCGTCTGGGGACACGCCCACGCAGGTCACCGTCGGGTTGTGGACGTAGAGCCCCTTCCCGGGCTGGTCCGTCTTGTCCATGTGCTCCTTGGGCACCGTATCCTTCGGTCCGAAATTGATCAGGTCCAGACCGCCCGGGGCGATGACCTGGGGGATGCCCTTTTCCGCGGCGGCGGTCAGCCTGTCCGGCCCCGCGCTGAGGACGCCGCCCAGGAGGAAGTCGCCGATTTCGTGGGTCGTAATGTCCATGAGGCCCGAGACGAGGCCGTCCCGGATGAGCTCTTCCATGGACCGGCCGCCGCTGCCGACGGCGTGGTTGATGATCACGTCGTAGCCCCTGTCCTCGAAGAACTTCGAGCTCCGCAGGACGCAGGGCGTGGTGACGCCGAACATCATGCAGCCGATCAGGGGCCTCTCCTCGATGTGTTCCATCGACGGGGCCCGGGCCATCCCGACGATGGACGCCGCCGCGTTGTTCAGGACCATGCGGGTCACCTTGTTCAGCCCGGCCTCGGCAATGGGGTACATCATGCAGATGTCCTTGGTCCCCACGTAGGGGCTCGTGTCGCCGCAGGCCATGGTGGTGAGCATCAGTTTCGGGAACCCGATGGGAAGCGCCCGCATCAGCGACGTGGCGATGCTGGTCCCCATGGACCCGCCGTAGGCGATGATCCCGTCAAAGGCCCCGTCTTCGTGCATTTCCAGAATCAGCTTCGTCGCCGCATCGATAATGATGTCGGCGGCCTTTCCCCGGTCCAGGGAAAACACCTCGTCGGGCGTTTTCCCCGCTTTTTTCAGGACTTCGCCGATCCCGACATCGGCCCAGCCGACCTGGTTTCCCACGCTGATTTCCAGGATCGT
>JBMNCP010000095.1:0-2784 GCA_049366795.1 Desulfobacterales bacterium | reverse complement strand
TTTACAGGCGAACGTGAAATCGTCCGCACCCGACCTGTGGATCACCTGGCGGGGGATTGTCCCCCGCGAACAAATCCCGGCCGTCGACCGCAGCGCGCATGTCCTCTTCAGTGCAGACCTGAACGCAGCCTGCCCCAACAGCGTCATTGAAGCGCTGGCCTGCGGTCTCCCCGTTGTCGCCTACGATACCGGCGCGCTGTTCGAACTGGTTCAGGGCGGCGCGGGCGAGGTTGTGCCTTACGGCGCAAACCATTGGCAGCTTGAAGACCCTGTTATCCCCCCATTGGGGGATGCCTGTGCGAAAATCCTCCTGGGAAACAACGCCTACCGCGCCAACGCCCGGAAACGGGCGGAAGCCGCCTTTGACCTGGACACAATGGTGGATGGCTACCTGAAAGCGCTGGTGGGGTGATGGAGGGCTTTCCCGGCAAGGTCGGACTGATCCAACGGGTGCTTCCTGAGTACAGGGTGCCGTTCTTCAATGCCCTGGGGCGCGCCTGCAAGGGCGGCTTGAGTGTGTTTGCCGGCGCACCGAAGCCCAATGAGATGATCAAGCCTGTTGCCCGCCTTGAAGATGCCGACCTGACTTATGGAAGGAACCTGCATATCCTTTCAGGTAAAGCCTATCTGTGCATACAGTCAGGCTTGCTGGATTGGCTTCAGGCGTGGAATCCGGATATCCTCATCGTCGAAGCGAACCCCCGCTACCTGCGCACACCCGCTTCAATCCGCTGGATGCAGGGACGCCGGCGCCCTGTGATCGGCTGGGGCCTGGGTTCATCACCTGCGAAGGGGCTTTTCGGGCGCCTGCGCACGACACACCGTGAACGCTTCATCCGACAGTTCGACTCTCTGATCACCTACAGCCAGACCGGCGCATCCGGTTATGCTGACCTCGGCTTCCCGCCAGACCGGATTTTCGTAGCGGCAAACGCGGTCACGCCGCCGCCCGACTATCCCCTCCCAGCCCGCCCTGACCCATCCAAAATAGAAAAAGCAGCGATTTTGTTTGTCGGCAGGCTGCAGGCGCGCAAACGGGTTGACAACCTGCTCCGCGCCTGTGCCCAGCTTCCCGAATCCCTGCAACCCGGATTGACCATTGTGGGCGACGGCCCCGCGATGGAAGGACTGAGAGCGCTGGCAGCGGAAATCTACCCGGAAGCGGTCTTCACCGGCGCACATTATGGGGATACACTGGCCGATGATTTCCGCGCTGCTGACCTTTTCGTCCTGCCCGGCACGGGCGGGCTCGCCATCCAGCAGGCCATGAGCTACGGTCTGCCAGTGATTGCCGCCGAAGCCGATGGGACTCAGGCGGACCTGGTCCGTCCGAGGAACGGCTGGCAGGTTCCCCCCGGCGACCTCCCTGCCCTGACTTCCACGCTGGAAACCGCCCTTTCTGACCTCGCCCGCCTGCGGGTGATGGGCGCGGAAAGTTACCGGATCGTCTCGGAAGAAATCAACCTGGACCGGATGGTAACTGTCTTCATTGAAGCCCTTACAAGGACCTCCCAATGAAAGCCCATATCCTCATCATCGCAGACGGGCGCAGCGACACCGCCAGGAGCTGGATCAGGAACATCCTCTCGCTGGGATACCGGGTCAGCCTTGTCTCGACCTTCCCCTGTCATCCACCCGAAGGATTGGAACATATCCTCACCCTGCCGGTTGCCTTCAGCCGCTTCAGCAGGAAAGTGACCACCGGCGTTCCCGCCCCTAATCAGAAAAAGTCCAGGCTGAAAAGCATGATCCGGCGTTATTCAGGCGGTTTCCAGACACTGCGTTATTTCATCGGCCCGCTGACGCTTGCCCGGTATGCAATGCCTCTGAAGAATTTCATCCGACAGGTCCAACCCGACCTGGTGCATGCGCTCCGCATCCCATATGAAGGGATGCTCGGGGCAGCCACACCGCAGGGGATTCCCTTCCTGGCAGCGACCTGGGGGAACGACCTGACCCTACATGCGGACGGCTCCTTCCTGATGCGCCGGTTCACCAGGCGATGCCTTGAACGTGCAGACGGCCTGACCTCAGACACCCACCGGGATGTCCGTCTGGCGCAAGCCTGGGGATTGGAAGCAGATGCACCTGCACTGGTCGTCCCGGGCTGCGGTGGGCTCGATCTGGATGCCATCCGGAAAACGAGTCCAACGGAGTCTGACACCTTCAATATTCCGGGGTCAGGCAAGTGGGTGATCAACCCGCGCGGCCTGCGCCCTGACTCGATCCATCAGGATGTCTTCTTCGCTGCCATCCCAAAGGTCCTGGCCCAATATCCCGAGGCTATCTTCATCTGCCCGGCGCTGGCCGGCAAAAGTCACATCGAATCCCTGGTCGAGAAATACGGCATCCGGGAGCGGGTCTTCCTGCTGCCCAGGCTGCCGCGCAAGCCCTTATGGGCGTTGATGATAAAATCCCAGGTGTTCGTCTCCCCCAGCAGCCACGACGGTACGCCCAATACGCTCCTGGAAGCAATGGCGCTTGGGTGTTTCCCGGTTGCAGGCGACATCGAATCCCTGCGGGAATGGATCGAACCAGGCATCAACGGGCTGCTCGTGAACCCCACAGACCCCGAGGAACTGGCAGACGCCATCCTGCAGGCTTTGGAATCGGCGGAGCTGCGCAGGAGAGCGGCTGAACGCAACTTCGCCATCATTCAAAACCGTGCAGACCGAGCCGCCACCCTTCCTGAAATCGACCGCTTTTATTCGCAATTCCTCAGTTAATCTTCTTCAACGAAATAGCCCCATCGCTTATAATGAAGCCGTTCA
Organism: Desulfobacterales bacterium; assembly: GCA_049366795.1. Taxonomy (GTDB): domain Bacteria; phylum Desulfobacterota; class Desulfobacteria; order Desulfobacterales; family UBA5852; genus CALNZV01. Next base: position 13 of record JBMNCP010000095.1, on the reverse strand, counting down.
CATGTGCGGGGAG
>JBMNCP010000094.1:0-1636 GCA_049366795.1 Desulfobacterales bacterium | reverse complement strand
GGCGTGGTGCTTGATTCGGGCGCTGATGACCAGGCCTTCGACCGATTCTGGATGATCCTGGAGGTTTCGGAGGAAGGCGATAACACGGTCCTGACATTACAGAACCCGAGCCGGGTGGATCCGGCCGATTCCGGGGTGACAGCACCTGATGCGACCTCCGAGTATGCGATCACCTCCCTTTCGGTGACCTTTTTTGCCGATGAGGCGGAGCAGGTGGACGCGCTTTTTGTCTATGACCAGGACAGCGTGGCCGATGACGTGGGCGAGATGACCTCCGAGGAGATGGATTTCGGGGACGGGCCGGTCATCAAGGGCCGGATCACGGGTCTTGGGATGGGGCCTGCCGCGGAGATCGGGGGGACGCTCCAGCCCGAGGGGATCACCTACGGGGACCTCGAGATGGTGCAGGTGAACCTGGGTTCGGGAAACGACACGCTCACGGTGGATTACGTGTCGGTGTGGACGGATCACAGCACCCAGCGCTCGGAGCCCTTTTACACGCTTACCATGGTGGATACGGGGGAGGGGGACGACACGGTCACGGTGAGCTCCACGGGCCATGCGGCGGGAGCCTTTGCGGTGACTACCCGGGCAGGCGAGGACCGGGTCTACGGGGAAGGCTCGACCGCCCCCCTTACGGTTTTCGGGGGAGAGGGCAATGACCGGATCTACGGGGGCGCGGGTGATGACGTATTGTTCGGGGACACAGGCCGGGCGGATTATGTGGATGGCGAGGGCAATATCGTGACCCGGCTCGGGCACGGCTGGGCGCAGAACCCGGTGAACCCCCCGGTGAGTTCGTTTTCCGAGGATGGCCTGACCCTTACCGATGATGAGATCGGGACCTCTTTTGAAGCGTTTCCGACCACCTACGGGGGACTTACCGGGCTTTCGGTTCAGCTGATCAGCGGGGACGGAAGCGTGCAGTACCGGAGGATCGTGGAAAACACGGCGGATTCGATCACCGTGGACAGCCCCTGGGAGCTCGAGGCGGACGGCACCTATTTTTACCGGGTCTCGATGCTCCCCGAGGATCAGACCGACGGGGTGGTGCGCGGGCCGAGGATCGCCTGGTCGATCGATGAGACGGTGGGAGGGGCTGACACCATCTCGGGAAGCGGCGGGGCGGACATCATCGTGGGAGGTGTGGGGGGAGACACGATTGAGGGCGGCCACGGCGACAACCTGATTTCGGGGGATAACGCCCGGTTCGATTTTGCTCCGGTATCTGGAGGGGACGGTGCGACCCTGGTTTTTCTCGCGCAGACCACGGCGCCTTCGGTGGGGGCTTCGGACACGATTTTGTCGGGTTCCGGAAAGGATCTGGTTCTGGGAGGTGCGGGGGGCGACACGATTGCGGCGGGGGATGGCGGAAACATTGTTTTCGGCGATGAGGGCCTGATCGACTACGGCCTGGATGGGAACCTGCGGGATATCGACCTGATCGAAAGCCTTTCAACCACGAGTTCGGGCGGGGTGGATATCATCACGACCGGGACGGGTTCCGACCTGATCATAGGCGGAAGGTTCGGGGACACGATCGCGGCGGGAGGCGGAAACAACCTGGTGATCGGGGACAGTGGAAAGATCACGGCGGCCTCGGCCAATGCCCCGCAGCTTTCAGGGATTCCGATGA
>JBMNCP010000093.1:0-11040 GCA_049366795.1 Desulfobacterales bacterium | reverse complement strand
CTGTGGATCACGGTGCCGGCTTTTCCGCCGCAGACCACCCGTCGGATGTTGCCGGATTCGTTCAGGCTGAAGACGACCAGCGGAAGCTGGTTGTCCATGGCAAGGGAAATAGCCGTCATGTCCATGACGCGCAGCTGCCGCTCCAGGACCTCCATATATGAAACGCTTTTGTAGAGAACGGCTTGGGGATTTTTCACCGGATCCGAATCATACAGTCCGTTGACCTTGGTTGCCTTGAGCAGGATTTCCGCATGGATTTCCTGGGCGCGAAGCACCGCCGCAGTGTCGGTCGTAAAATAGGGATTCCCGGTGCCGGCGGCGAAGATGACGATCCGGTTTTTTTCCAGATGGCGTTCGGCACGCCTGCGAATAAAAGGCTCGGCCACCTCGTGCATCGAGATGGCCGTTTGGGTTCGCGTCGGCATGCCGCTCTTTTCAAGGGCGTCCTGTAGTGCCAGGCTGTTGATGACCGTTGCCAGCATTCCCATGTGATCGGCGGAGGCACGGTCCATGCCGTAGGAGCTGGCGGCGATGCCCCGGAATATGTTCCCTCCCCCCACGACGACGGCGATCTGCACGCCGAGTTCGTAGATGGAGTGAACCTCTTTCGCCACATAGCGAAGCACTTCCGGGCTGATCCCGAAGTTCTGATCCCCCATGAGGGCCTCGCCGCTCAGCTTTAAAAGGACGCGCTTGTAAAGTGGTTGATCCAATTCAGGATTCTCCAATCTGGAAGCGGACGAACCGCTTGATGGAAATATTCTCTCCGATCTTGGCGATCAACGCGTTCAGCAGGTCCGCTACCGTGACGTTGGGATCCTTCACGTAGGCCTGGTTCAGAAGGCAGTTTTCCTTGTAAAACTTGTTGACCTTCCCCTCGACGATCTTGTCGATCATCTTTTCGGGCTTGCCCATCTCAAGAGCCTGGGCCTTGTAGATTTCCTTCTCTCGCTCCAGCAGCTCGGGGGGGACATCCTCCGGCCGGATACTCACCGGACTCATCGCGGCGATGTGCATGGCGATGTTTTTGGCGAATTCCTGGAAGTCGTCGTTCTTGGCCACGAAATCCGTCTCGCAATTGACTTCGACCAGAACCCCGATCTTCCCTCCCGTGTGGATGTAGGGAACGATAATCCCTTCGGACAGAGCGCGGCCGGCGCGTTTGGCGGCCGTGGCAAGCCCCTTCTTCCGCAGGAAATCGATCGCCTTTTCCACATCCCCGTCACACTGCGTGAGCGCCTGCTTGCAGTCCATCATACCGGCTCCGGTTTTCTCCCGGAGCTGTTTCACCATATCAGCGGTAATCGTTGCCATTGTTATTCTCCTGCACTTTGCGAACCTGCGGTATCATCCTCTGCGACTGCGGCTGCCTCGCTTTTGGGCGTTTCCGGCTGGGCTCTCCGGATGATCTCCACGACGGGACCTGCCGTTCCATCGGAAATCACCTTGCGTTCTCCGGGTTTGAGTTCCTCCGCTCCCTGAACGGATGCGGCTTCCGGCTCTTTTTTATCCGCTTCGGCCTGCTGCTTTTCCAGGTAGCGCTGTTTCCCGTCCAGGCACGCGTCGGCGATGCGGGCGGCGACCAGCCGAATGGCGCGAATCGCATCGTCGTTGCCAGGGATAACATAGTCGATTTCATCCGGGTCGCAATTGGTGTCGACGACGGCGACAATCGGAATCCCCAGCCGTCGGGCCTCCCGCACGGCGATCGCCTCGTTTTTGGGATCCACGATGAACAGGGCACCGGGGAGCCGCCCCATCGTCCGGATGCCGCCGAGGTTGTTGTCGAGCTTCACCCGCTCCTTCGCCAGCTTGAGGCGCTCCTTTTTGGGGAAGAGGTTGATCGATCCGTCGTTCTCGATGGAGTTGAGATAGTTGAGCCGGTCGATGCCATGCTTGACCGTCTGGAAATTGGTCATCATCCCGCCCAGCCATCGGTTGTGGACATAGAACATTTCGCACCGGTTGGCCTCTTCGTAAATCGATTCCCGCGCCTGCTTCTTGGTGCCCACGAAAAGGACGGAGCCGCCTTTGGCCACCAGATCCGAAATGAAATCGTATGCTTCGCGGAACATCCGAACAGTCTTCTGAAGGTCGATAATGTAGATGCCGTTCCGGGCGCCGAAAATATAAGGCTTCATCTTCGGATTCCAGCGTTTGGTCTGGTGACCGAAGTGAACACCGGCCTCCAACAATTCCTTCATCGTCACGTAAGCCATGGTTGAACTCCCTCCATTGGTTGGTTCATCCGCCTCCATCGTTCCCGGCGCCGACTTCTCCCCCTCGGAGAAGCACCTGGCGGCGAGTCCGGAAGCGTGACGGGTAAAATGGATCCTCAGCGAGGATCAAAATCGCAATCTAGTATCAGGATCACCGCCGATCTGCAACCCCTTTTCCACGATATACGACGCCCCCACCGCCCGGAAACGACACGGAAGGAAGACGATCAAGACCATTTCACACGATGGCACTTATTGCCGCCGTCCGGCGCTGCGCATGCGTTTCACGCCGACGACCCGATCGTGCCCGGCGTAATCCTTCCTGAAAAACGCCTCCTCGTAGGCGCCGATGCTTCGGATCGATTGTTCGAGACGGCTCCGCTGATCGTATCCGATTTCCATGACGAGGAGGCCGCCGGGGTTCAGAAACGCCGGAGCCTCCGCCAGAATCCGCTCCAGGCATTCCAGGCCTCCCTCGTTCCCATCCAGCGCCCTGACGGGCTCGAATTCTCGAACTTCCGGTGCAAGGGTGCCCAGATCCTTCCGGTCGATGTAAGGCGGATTCGATACGATGACGTCGAAGCGGGCCCGGCCGGGATGGAATGCGGCGAGCCAGTCGGTGGCAACGAATTGAATCCGATGCTCAAGACCATGCCTTCCGGCATTTCGGCGAGCCACCCGGATCGCCGGGATGGAAGCGTCCGTCGCAACGAACCGGCCCCGAGGAAGGCTCTTGGCCAATGCGAGAACGATCGCGCCGGATCCGGTCCCCAGATCGAGAATGGCAGGCTCATGACCGGCCGGGAGCCGCCCGGCTTCCTCCAACACCGCTTCGACGAGGCATTCGGTCTCCGGCCTGGGGATCAGCACGTCCGGCGTGACCTCGAGCTCGAGAGACCAGAATTCCTTTGTCCCGGTAATGTAGGCCACCGGCTCGCGGGACAGGCGCCGCCGGATCAGCTGCTTGAACCGGGCCAGCTCGTCGGTGTGAAGCGGCTGGTCGTAGCGAAGGTACAGATCGAGCCTGCGGATACCCAGAGAGTGCGCCAGCAGAAGATCCGCCGTCGTCCTGGGGCTGTCGATGTCGTTTTTCTGAAGGTAGCCGGCAGCCCAGGAAAGAAGGCTTCCAATGGTCCACTCAGGCATCGGCATGCCGGAGCGCCTCGGCCTGGTGGTGAGTGGTCAGCTCTTCGATGATAGGGTCCACGTCACCCTGGAGTATCTCCTCGAGCCTGTAAAGGGTGAGCCCGATGCGGTGGTCGGTGACCCGGCCCTGGGGAAAATTGTAGGTCCGGATGCGCCCGCTGCGATCCCCGTCCCCGATCTGGCTCTTGCGCGCCTCGGAACGTTTTTCGTTCTGCTCCCGGGTCATCCGGTCGAAAAGCCGCGCCCTCAGGACCTTGAGGGCTTTGGCCTTGTTCTTGTGCTGGGATTTTTCATCCTGGCAGGTCACCACCAGCCCGGTCGGCAAATGGGTGACCCGGACCGCGGAGTCCGTGGTGTTGACGCTTTGTCCGCCGGGCCCGGATGACCGGTAGACATCCACCTTGAGTTCGTTGGGATCGATGTCGACCTCGACCTCCTCCGCCTCGGGCAGGACCGCCACGGTCACCGCCGACGTGTGAATGCGGCCCTGGGCCTCGGTCGCGGGGACCCGCTGGACCCTGTGGGTGCCGCTTTCGAATTTCAGACGGCTGTAGGCACCACTGCCATGGATCATGGCGATGACTTCCTTGAACCCGCCGGCGCCCGATGGTTGATGACTCAGGATTTCGACCCGCCACCCGAGATTTTCGGCATAACGGCTGTACATCCGGAAAAGGTCGCCGGCAAAGAGCGCCGCTTCGTCACCGCCCGTACCGGCCCTGATCTCGATGATGATGTTTTTGGCATCACTGGGGTCTTTCGGGAGCAGGAGCTTTCTCAACGCCTCCTCGAGATTTTCCTTCATCGGCTCAAGCCTCGCCAGCTCTGTCCTGGCGAGCGCCTTGATCTCCGGGTCGCTGTCCTTCAACAAGTCTTCACTCTCGTCGATCTCGTCAAGGAGCCGCTTGTATTCACGATACACCGAAACGACCTTGTCCAGCTCGGCATGCTCCCGGCTGAGGTCCAGAAATCTCTGCCGCTCCTTCAACGTCTCCGGATCGCTCAAAAGCTTTTCGACTTCCAGAAACCGTTCTTCCACGCCTGTGAGCTTGTCGAACATGATCATACCGCCCTGTTTCGCTTCCCCGGATCCAGCCGGCAACCGGCGGGATGGCCCGCGATGGTGACGCTCTCGAAGGATGCAGGCCATTCGCCGTGAAACGCCCGGAAATCATGGTATTTTTTAAAAATTTGCAATGATTTCCTTTTGATGCGAGTCATGGCGCCTCGCGGCGAATCCAAATGGCCGGACCCATAACCACAAAAAGGACACTGCGGGAGCGTCCCCGCGGTGTCCTCGAGATGGCTTCCGATGCCGGCAGGCCGGATCGGCGTCGAAGGCTTACTCCGACCGCTGGAATTTTTCGTATTTCTTGCGAAAACGCTCGATGCGACCCGCAGTGTCCACCAGCTTCTGTTTGCCGGTGAAGAACGGATGGCACTGGGAGCAGATTTCCACCGTGATGTCCTGTTTCGTGGAACCGGCCTCGAAGGTGGCGCCGCAATGGCAGGTAATGGTGGCCTGCTTATAGTTGGGGTGAATGTCCTTTTTCATGTTCAGAAATCCCTTTCCATTATGCATTCATCGATCTGAGAAATTCGGCATTATCCGCTGTTCCCTGCATTTTTTCAAGCAGAAATTCGAGGCTGTCGACCGGATTGAGGGAGGAAAGCAGCTTCCGGAGGATCCAGACCCGGTTCATGATCTCGGGCGACAGCAGGAGTTCCTCTTTCCGCGTGCCGGATTTCTTGATGTCGATGGCGGGGAAGACCCGCTTGTCGGACAGGCGCCGATCCAGGGCCAGCTCCATGTTGCCGGTACCCTTGAACTCCTCGAAGATCACTTCGTCCATTCGGCTGCCCGTGTCGATCAGTGCTGTGGCGATGATGGTCAGGCTTCCGCCTTCCTCGATGTTCCGCGCGGCGCCGAAGAAGCGTTTCGGCCGCTGAAGCGCATTGGAGTCGACGCCGCCCGACAGAATTTTTCCACTGGGCGGAACGACCGAGTTGTAGGCGCGGGCGAGGCGGGTGATGCTGTCCAGCAGGATGACCACATCCTTTTTATGCTCGACGAGACGCTTGGCCTTCTCGATCACCATCTCGGCCACCTGAACATGACGCTCGGCCGGTTCGTCGAAGGTGGAGCTGATCACCTCCGCGTTCACCGACCGCTCCATATCGGTCACCTCCTCGGGGCGTTCATCGATGAGCAGAACGAATGGAACCACATCCTTGTGACTGGCAATGATGCTGTTCGCAATATTCTGAAGCAGCATCGTCTTGCCGGTTCGCGGTGGAGAAACGATGAGACCCCGTTGTCCGAACCCGATCGGCGTCATCAGATCCATGATCCGGGTGGAGTAGTTGTCCGCGGCGTTTTCGAGATTGATTTTCCGATTGGGATACAGGGGAGTGAGATTGTCGAAAAGAATCTTTTCCCGCGCGACTTCAGGGTCCTCGTAGTTGACGGCCTCGACCTTCAACAGCGCGAAGTACCGCTCGGACTCCTTTGGCTGACGGATCTGGCCAGAAACGGTGTCGCCGGTCCTCAGGTTGAATCGGCGGATCTGGGAAGGGGAGACATAAATGTCGTCCGGGCCCGGCAGGTAGTTGTAGCTCGGAGATCGTAGGAAGCCGAACCCGTCGGGCAGGATCTCGAGGGTTCCGACACCGTAGATCGAGCCGTTCTTCTCGATCTGAGCCTGCAGGAGCGCGAAGATGAGCTCCTGTTTCCGCATCCCGGCTGCGCCTTCGATGTTGAATTTCTTGGCCAACTGGGTCAACTCGTTGATCTTCATGTCTTTGAGTTCACTGATGTTCATTCAGTCCCTACCCCACTCTTGGAAAAAAGTTGTAACACAAGCACCCCGGACAATATAAACCTGTAGGCGGAATCGCTCCGCCGAACCAGCCGACCCGGTTGCTGCAAATTTTTCAGACGCTTAACACCGCCCGACCCTGTCAGGCACGGAGAATCCCAGTTCGTGATAAGAATCCGGTAGACCCTTGAAACCGATCGATCAGGAGAAGGTATTGGGTATGCTGATTCCTTGTTGGCTGTCTTGGAAGAATAGAACCTTAACGCTTAGCAAGGCTATGTTTTGAAGAACTTGACGGTATTGTCTCCTGCAGGCGGGATCAATCTGCCTTTAATTGTTTGACATTTTAAAGCGCCCCATAGGGTGTGTCAAGCCTTTTTAGGCGCCGTCGGACGCTTTTTGGAGGACTTCCCTGAGAGCTTATCGGTCGATGGCCGGTTTTCCATTACCGCAACCGTTCGGCATGGCATTCGGAACCGTATCCATATTATGATGTGCCCTCCATAGACTCGATATCAACCGGAAACCGCCGCCATGAAACCCCTTGCAAAACGACTTCCCGACGCGCTGACCACCATGGCCCGAGGCGCCTACCTGGTCGGCGGGGCGGTCAGGGACCTGCTGATCGGGCGGCAACCCGACGATCTGGACATCGCCGTTCCCGGGCACCCGAAAGCCTATGCGGCCGAATTGGCCGAACGCCTGGGCGTGCGGAGCGTGACCATCGGCAAGGGCGGATTCGAAATCGAGAGGGTGGTCGCCGAAGGCGTCCACTATGACATCTGCGGTCTAGACGGCACTGACATTCACGCCGATCTCCTCCGGCGCGATTTCACCATCAACGCCATGGCCTGGGACATCGACCGGCGCCGGCTCCTCGATCCCACCGGCGGGATGGCCGACCTGGCGGCCAGGCGGATCCGAATGGTTTCCAGGCAGAACCTCGAAGCCGATCCGATTCGCCTCCTGAGAGCTTTTCGGCTGGCGGCCGCCTTCCGCTGCGCCATCGATGAGCAGACCTTCGAAACCATCAGGCAATTCGCCCCGGCCCTTTCGACGGCGGCAGGGGAGCGGATCCGTACGGAGCTGTTGAAACTGATGGCCGTCAGGGAGTCGGCGGCCTTGCTGTCGATCATGAACGCCGCCGGGATTCTCGCGGCGGTATTTCCGGAAACCGTCACCGCCCGCGATCTTCGGAAGGGCCGTCCCGCGTCCGGCACTCCTTTCGAGGATGAACTGGCGGCCTACCTTCATCTTGAAACGATTCTCAGGACGCCCGACGCCTATTTCCCGGGTCGCGGCCGCCTGATCGATCGGTCCATCGGCCGGGCGGAGGAGCCCGTTCTCAAGTTGGCGATGCTGCTTTCCGTCCCCGCAGGGGTCGGCGCCGGAAGTGGCACAGACAGTCCGGCGGATGACATTCGGTCCATGGAAAACATCGGCCGCCGCCTCCGACTGTCCGGAAAGGAACGAAGGTGCCTCACGGCGATCGCCGCCCACTGTCGGCGCCCTATTCTTCTTTTTCATTCCAGTTCCAGCGCAACCCTTTCCGACCAGGCCATTTTCAACTTCTACCGGTCCGCCGGTCGATTCGTGCCCCACACCCTCCTTCACGCCGCCGCCGTGACGTCCGGGTCCGGCCGGGAGGGCTTCCCGGCTAATCTATTTCACGGTTTTCTATGCGAACTCCTGGGAACCTTTGAAGATCGATACCTGAGACAGCAGAGCCGGCCGCCCCTCCTCACCGGCACGGACCTGATGGAGCGTTTCGGGCTCAAGCCCTCCCCCGCCATCGGGAGGCTGCTCCTTCGGATCGAAGAGAACCGCTATGCCGGCGGGATCCGGACCCGGGAAGCCGCGTTCGATCTCGCGCGGCAATTGCTGGCGGAGATGGACCGGGAAAATCGCCTGTGAAGGGGCCGAGGGGTCAAGGATTCAAGGGGTCGAGTGAAGAGCAGAAACAGGACAGAAGATTCCACCCAGGAAGATTCTAAAATTGCTATATGAAAACAATCCTTTACCCTCTACCACTTGACCCCTTGCCCACTATATTTTCAACCCCTGCTTCACAAACCAACGCCCCGATGCCGCATGACCGGCACCGGGGCGTTTTCCAAGCATAGCAAAACAAGACCCCATGAGAGCCCTGGAGCGTCTACTTCAGCTGATCCAATGCGGTGAAGATGCTGGAGGTGATCTCATCCACCTTGCCGACGCCTTCGATGTGAATGTACTTCGGCGCCGCCGCTTCCCCGGATGCTTCCCATTTCTTGTAGTAGTCGATCAGCGGTTCGGTCTGCTGGTGGTAGACTTCGAGACGCTTGCGAACGGTCTCTTCCTTGTCGTCGTCGCGCTGAATCAGCGGCTCTCCGGTCGCATCGTCCTTGCCTTCCACCTTCGGCGGATTGAAGACGACGTGATAGGTCCGGCCGCTGGCCAGGTGGACGCGCCGGCCGCTCATGCGCTTGATGATTTCCGCGTCGGGGACATCGATATCGACCACCGCATCGATCGGCACGGCGGCGGCCTTCATGGCATCCGCCTGCGGAATCGTTCGGGGAAACCCGTCAAAGAGAAACCCGTTGGCGCAATCGGGCTCCTTGATGCGTTCCTTGACCAGCCCGATGATGACATCGTCCGGGACCAATCCGCCGGAATCCATGAAGGTCTTTGCCTTCTTTCCGAGGTCAGTGCCCGCCTTGACGGCGGCCCTGAGCATGTCTCCGGTGGAAATCTGGGGAATCCGGTATTTTTCCTTGATCAGATTTGCCTGGGTACCTTTTCCGGCTCCGGGGCCTCCCAAAAGAATCAACCGCATATGCCTTCCTCCTTTGTGTTGGGGTTCCGACATGGAAGCAAAGATACCCGGGCTATATGGCGTATACCTCCCGGAGTGTCAACCTTTATCAGCTTGGCTGACGCGGCGAACCGCCGATCGGCGGCCGCCGGTTTCGACAATTAGATCTTGCCCTATAGTAAAAAAAGGCATATAAAGGCTGTCTATTTTGATGGAGGACGAAGTTCAATTTCCATCGGCCCGCGCGCTCCCGGCCCGTTCATCGGCTGAATTCGCCGGATGTGGCAGACCGCGCACCGATGATAGAAATGGGGTGAGACAGTTGAAGGAAATCATGGTCAAGGTCTATGACAACGACATTGAGAAGGCGATGCGCATTCTCAAGAAAAAGATCCAGAACGATGGACTTTTCAAACGGCTGAAGCTGAAGAAGAGCTACGAGAAGCCCAGCGAATTCAAACGCCGCAAGCAGCGCGAGGCGCTCAGGCGCGAGAGAATCGCAGCGGCCAGACGTGCTCGGAGGTAGCCTTCAGCCTTCCGGCTTACCCGAAACCCGGCAGCACCGACGCTGCCGGGTTTTTTGCGAGCGACGCAACCATGAAACCCTACGACGCCTGCCTTCAAAAGATGTTCGGTCTGAGACGATTCGGCATCAAGCTCGGACTGGACGTCATCGATGACATTCTGAAACGCCTGGGCGATCCCCAACAGCGTTTCAACACCATCCACGTGGCCGGAACCAACGGAAAGGGATCCGTGGCCGCCACCCTGGCCTCCATCCTTCAGGCATCCGGTTTCTCCGTCGGCCTCTACACATCGCCCCACCTGGTGCGCTTCAATGAACGCATCCGCGTCGACGGAAATCCCATCGGGGACGCCGACGTCGTTGCCGCCTACGAGGCGGTCGAGGCGGCGAACCGGTCCGAGCGGGAGCCCACCTTTTTCGAGTTTTCGACCGCGATGGCCTTTGCCCATTTCGGCGACCGGAAGGTGAACTGGGCCGTCATCGAAACCGGTATGGGCGGCCGCCTCGATGCCACGAACATCATCACCCCGCAGGTTTCGATCATCACCAACATTTCCCTGGAACACCGGGATTACCTGGGGAAGACCCTTACGGCGATCGCGCGGGAAAAGGCCGGCATCATCAAGCCGGGCGTCCCGGTCGTGACCGGCACTCACCAGCCCGGGGTGCTTTCGGTGATCCGCGACGCCGCCGAACGGCAGCAGGCCCCACTTTTCCGCCGGGGACAGGAATTCCGTGTCCGCAGAAACACTTCCGGAACCTTCGACTTCCATGGCCTCCGCCATGTCTGGACCGGCCTCAAGCCCGCCCTGACCGGCGGGCATCAGGTCGACAACGCGGCACTCGCACTGGCCGCCTGCGAGCGCCTGATCGAGGCAGGCGTCCCCATCGAGGAACGGACCATTCGTGTGGGGATGGAAAAGACGCGCTGGCCCGGCCGCCTCGAGGTCGTCTCCCGATCGCCCCTCGTGATCCTGGACGGCGCCCACAACCTCATGGCCGCCCGCAACCTGGCCCGGTACCTGGAAGGTGAGATGAAAAACCGCCGGCTGACCTTCGTTCTGGGCGTCTTGAGCGACAAGCCCTACCAGGCCATGCTCTCGGCGATGCTTCCGATCTGCAGCCGCGCGATCATCACCCAGGCCAAAATAGACCGGGCAATTCCGGCCGAGACGCTGGCCGTCCAGGCCCGGCGATTCATCGATGACGTTACGGTGGTCCCCGACGTGGGCGATGCGGTTCGCATCGCCATAGAAGGCTCGGCCGCCGATGACGCGGTCTGTGTCGCCGGCTCCCTTTACGTCGTCGGAGAAGCCATGCCGGAAATCGGACGCCTGAAAGCCGCAGGCCTGTTGGGGTGATCCATCGCAGGTCCCCCGCGTTTTTGCGACTTGACAGACCGGCGCGGATCCTTTAAATCCAACAGCACCTTGAGCGCCCGTGGCCCAGGGGATAGGGCGTCAGCCTCCGGAGCTGAAGATCGCTGGTTCGAATCCAGCCGGGCGTACCAAAATAAAATCAAAGGGTTATCGG
>JBMNCP010000092.1:0-1767 GCA_049366795.1 Desulfobacterales bacterium | reverse complement strand
CTATGTTTCCAGGGAGGTCAGCCCTTCGCGGATGGCATACTTGACCAGTTCCGAGATACTGTGGATGTTCAGCTTTTCCATAATATTCCGCCGGTGGGTCTCCACCGTCTTCACGCTCACGTTCAGGTGGTAGGCGATCTCCTTCGTCGTCATCCCCTCCGCCAGAACCTGCAAAACCTCGCGCTCCCGCTGCGTCAGATTCGTGAACACCGACGACTCCGTCCGAGGGGTCTTCCCAATGTAACGGTTCACCACGATTCCCGCGATCTTCGGACTCAGGTAGGTCTGGTGGGATACCACCGAACGGATCGCCCGCACCAATTCCTCAAAGGCGCAGTCCTTCAACAGGTACCCCGAGGCGCCCGCCTCCAGCATCCCCGATACGAACCGCCGATCCGAATACATGGAGAGCGCGATCACTTTCACCCGGGGGTTCTCGTGAATGATCACCCGCGTCGCGTCGATCCCGTTCATGTCGGGCATCGCGATGTCCATGATGATTACATCGGGCGACAGTTCCTGGGCCAACCGAACTGCGCTCCGGCCGTCCTCCGCCTCCGCGACCACTTCCATCCCCGGCTCGCTGTCGATCAGCGTCCGCAGTCCGTCCCGAACGATCTTGTGGTCATCCGCCAACAGTATCTTTACGTTACTCATCGCCCTTTCCCCTCTTCTTCCGACGGCCCGCCTGCGCGTGCATCACCATCCGAGCGCGTGTCCCTCCGCCAGGCGACGATTCAATGGTAAACTGCCCGCCCAGGTAGTTTAAACGCTCTCCGATGCTGAACAACCCGAATCCCTGCGTCCAGTCCGTCGGCGATTTGATCTTACGAACGTCGAAGCCGATCCCGTCGTCTTCAACGCCGACTTCAACGCTTCTACCATTTTTCTTCATCCAAACCAAGACATGTTTCGCCTTCGCGTGCTTCGTCACGTTCACTAAAAGCTCCTGAACGCACCGAAACAATACGAACGCTTTGTCCTTATCCAATTCTTCCTTACCCGTACCACGCTTCTTGAATGCAATGACCACACCGTATTTCTCCTGGTACTGCTCCGCAAGCCATTCCAGCGCAGCTTCCAAACCGAGTATGTACAGCACCGGCGGACTCAAATCGAAGGTCAAAGACCGGGTGTCCTTGATCAGCTGATCCAGTATCTGCACGATCTCCTCCAACGAACCCGAATGGTCCGCCGACGAACTTTCCTTCTGAAGGGCCTCCAGCTTCATCTTCGCCACCGCCATGGTCTGGCCGATCCGGTCGTGCAGCTCCGTGGCCAGTTGCTGGCGCTCACGCTCCTCCGTCCGTGTCAGCTCCGACGACAGAAACCGCATCTTCTCGTAGTTCTCGGATAGCTTCTGCTCGGCCTCCTTCGCCTCTGTCACGTCCTGACCCAATAAAAGCAAACCCACCAGATCGCCGTTGCTGTCCCGAAGCGTCTTGTTCGACCAGCTCACCAATCGCTTCGAACCATTCCGGGCAATGATGGTATTCACTACCTGTTGTTTCGTGGCTATGTCATTAAGGGCGGTACGGAAACTTTCTATTGTTACGGTCCATTCATCCCTCGGGATAAATTGCTTCAGCCAATCCCTGCCTCTCATCTCCTCCAGCGAGTATCCTACCAGTTCTTCCGTGTAGGGGTTGTAGCGGACGATTCGACCTCGCGTATCCAGGACCAGTACCACGGCCTGAGCCGTTTCGATGAGACTTTCGGCAAAATCACGCTCCCGGACCAAGGCCAATTCTGCCTGGCGCCGCTCGG
>JBMNCP010000091.1:0-6666 GCA_049366795.1 Desulfobacterales bacterium | reverse complement strand
CGTTACCCGGTTTCGGGGTGACAACCATCTGAGTCGCACACATATTGCGCACCAGCATGATGAAGCTTTCTTCCCTGACCGATCATCGCAAGGAGGTACCGATGTTTGTTTCTGCAAGTCATTTCTTCCGGCGACCTATTGAATACCCCCTTGTTTGCATAGCGATTGCCATCATTCTGTTTTCATCATCGATGGTTTTTGCCCACGGCGGCATGACACACGCAGACAATGCCTTTACGCCGCTGCAGGCGCTTCAGAAGGCGACAGAGCTGTTCGATCGGCTCGTTGTGTCCGGGAAGCTCGACGAATCCTGGGAGACCGACCTCAAGGCCGCCGCCATCAAGATAGTGGAAAAGAACGGCAACCCCGAATACCGGGTCGCGTTCGAACGCGGCGGCGGTGAACCGTCAGTGGTGTATATTTTCTTCACCTTGGATGGGCAGTATGCCGGGTCCAATTTTGAAGGTGAATGAAGGGAAAGGGGACCCGGTGCAGGTCGTAGGCCATATTGAGTGGTCAGTTGACCGTAATGCTACCGGAGGGACATCGTATGGGGAAAAAGTCCTGTCAGCGTGAATGTGAATCCTGGCCGGCACTTTCCAGTTTCCCGTTGCCGGGCAAGATTCTTTTCACCGCTATCCTGCTGACCATGGCGGTGGCCATGGTCGGCGCCCTGGGCCAGATCGTCGTCCATGACATCATTCCGACCTTCTTCAGCAATAGTGGAGCGCAGGCGGCGGCCTCGAAGAAGGTGGAGCTTACCGATACGTCAGGCAAAGAGCGGGGAGATCTCTTCGAAGGCCTGGATCCGACGTCGGTGCAGGCGAAGACCGATGAACCGTATTACCTGCGCGACCAGTTCGTCTGGACCTTGAGGTGGACTCACATCCATCTTTTCGGGATGAATATGATTTTCTTCTTTCTGGGTGCCGTCACGCTGTTCCTGGATACGGGCTGGCGGGCACGGGCATGGCTCATCGGCCTGCCGTTTCCGGGCGTTGTAGTGGACATCGCCGCTGTCTGGCTCAAAAATTATGTCTCCCCTGTATTTTTCTGGCTTCATATCCCGGGCGGCGGCCTTTTCACCGCCGTTTTTCTGATCGTATTCGTTCGGGCAATGAAGGAACTCTGGTGGAACCGCCCTGGGGATGAAACCTGAACCAGGAAGGAGGTACGGTCACTTTGGTGCGGCATCCCTGGCGACGCGGAAACTGGTGTCCGTGTAATATTTGGACGGGTCCTTCTCTATGATGATCTCCCCTTCGATCATGATGGAAGGGGATTGCCCCAAAATCACGAAGCCATCCTGCCGGGCGTCTCCCCACTCCGCGAGCTGGTTGATGCCCCTGAGTCCATGCCTGTCCTGCTTGTAATTGATGACCGGCGTGGGCAGGGGGATCCGAGATTCCCCCTGATGATGGCCCGTCAGCATCACGGCGTACCATTCCCGCGCGTTCATGAGACGCAGACCGTGGTATCGGGCATATACTTCGGCTCCGTATCCGGTGACCATCAGGACGGCGCAGGCGGAGTGCATCGGATCCTGAATCCTGAAGCGGGCGCCGTCGAAAACGATCGGCTTGTACCCGCGGATCTTCTCGCTGAGCTTGAGGATGAGGCGATCCTCGAAACGGACGTCGCTGTCGACGATCTCGATGCGTTCCAGATTGGCATTCAGAAAATTGATGTACTGCTGGTTGGTAACCGGGTTCTCCGACAGGTAGAAGGCATCCATCGCTATCTGCCTTTCCCCCAGCGGGTTGTCGGCATCGAGTTCCAAGTTCATCGGTGGAATCAGGAGCAGAATGGAATTGTCCCGAGCCCGCACATTGGATTTCATCCCCGGAAGGACGGTCCCGTAGGTCACCTTGAAGAACCCGTCCGAAAGCTCCTCGGGCGCACTGACGACGGCCGGCGGGGCCGGCTTCTCACCTTCCTGCGAGAGATGCAGGGTCAGGGCCCCGATACTCAATGCGGTCATGACCGCCGCCGGCCAGAGGATCCGGGCGGCCCATTTGCGGCGACGGGCCGTTCTCGGCGCGGGCGTTTCGTCGAGGCGGCAATAATGAAGTTGCAGCAGCCGGTCCTTCAGCTCATGCGCCGAACCGATGCGTTCGTTCGGGTTCTCCGCGGTGGCGGCCATGATGATCTCGTTGAGGGTTTTGAGATAGTCCGTTTCCGGGGTTGCGAGATGAACCTGCTTGAACGGTTTGACTTTTTCGGTCATCTTTCCTTCGACGACTTCGTAGAGGATACGGCCGATGGCAAAGATGTCGGCGGGTTCCCTGGCCAGGCTGAAATTGTAGAATTGTTCGGGAGCCATGTAGGCCATGGTGCCGAAGATGTCGGCAACCGATCCCGTGACGGATGGCAGATCGAAGCCCATGGATAGCCCGAAGTCGGCGAGTTTGGCCACGTCCCCCTTCATGAAGAAGTTTTCGGGCTTGATGTCCCGGTGGATGATGCCGCTGCCGTGGACCTTCTCCAGACCTTCGAGGATGGGAATCATGTATTTGACGATCCACCCCCTGATCTCCTCCTCGTGCTCGAATCCGCTGACGTCCATGGTGTCCCGGAGGGTCCGGCCGGCCAGGAGTTCCATGACCAGGAAGTCGATTTCGGCCGGCCGGCCTTCAAAATCGACAGTGTCCTTCATGAATCCGAAGATCCGGATCACGTTGGGGTGATCGATCTTTGCGGCGATACGGGCTTCCGACCGAAAGCGCTTCAGGATCCCGTCGTACTGGGAGGCGTCCATGGTCTCGGCCAGTTCCGGGGAGATGACTTTGACCGCTACCTTGAGATCCAGGCGCATATCGTAGGCCATGTAGACCGCACCCATTCCTCCCCGTCCAATCAAGCGGATGATCTGGTAGGTTCCGCTGAGCACGGTGCCCGGTGTCAGGAATACAGTGGACGACGATTCGTTCATGTCTGTCACTTTGGTTCGCGGCCGGTGAAGCAGGCCGGCTGGAAATGGTTCAAGATGTCTTTCCGGCGGTCTGCGAGATGTGCACCACGATTACGGTGATGTTGTCCTTTCCGCCGCGGTCCAATGCCAGCGAGATGAGCCGGCGAACGGCGTCGTCCGGATCCGTATTTTCCCGGAGGATCTCCTCGACTTCTCCGAACGAAACCGCGTCGTGAAGTCCGTCGGAACACAACAGGAATCGATCTCCGGGAGCGAGGTCGAATCTCCGGGTGTCGACCTGTTCGAGGGGCTCCTCGGTGCCGATCACTCCCGTCAGCATGTTTCGAAACGGATGGGAGGCCGCCTCCTCCGGTGTCAGCTCACCTTCGTCGAGCATTTCCTGGACAAAGGTATGATCGGTGGTCAGCAGGGTCAGCGAGCCGCCCCGAAGGTGATAAATGCGGGTGTCACCCACATGGGCGATCACGGCCGTCGCTCCGAAGATCGCGATGGTGGAAAGCGTTGTCCCCATGTGGGCGCAGGATGGGACCAGCATGGAATGCGCACGGATCCTGTCGTCGATGGTATGGAACCTCTCGATCAATCGGCGCTGGAATACTTCCGGTCTCTCGTCGCATTCATTCAGAATTCCCTCCACTCCCTTGCATGCCATTTCGCTGGCAATCTCCCCGCAGGCATGTCCTCCCATTCCGTCCGCCACGGCAAACAGAATGCCTCCATTTCCAGGAGAGTCGTTCCCACAGGTCGATTTCTCTATCCTGAAAGCGTCCTCGTTGTTTTCCCGCTTGAACCCCGTATCGCTTTCTGCCGCATACCGGATTCGTATCGTGCTGATCATGGCTCCTCCGGGTCGTCCTTCGGTCGCTGGGGGAAGCGGATTCCGGTCATGCCGGAGAGTGAACCGGGTGGGTCAATCCTTCGCGGTCCGACACTCGATGTGAGTAAAAAAGAACCCATCATCCGGATAGACAATCCATTCCGCAGAACCCAACGAATCGACGCTTCACCGGAAGCTGCTGAATTCGCGTTTTGGATGGGTTGTCCCCCCGCCCGAGATCATTAGCATGGACAACAGCAAAGTTAATACCATTCCATCCTCCAGGCGATGCGAAGCCTGGAGGCGACGATGATGCGGTCTTCGCCTACCGGGCGTTGGTCCGAAGATGCTGAAAAGGGTGATATAAAACCCAGGCTTGCGGTTCGATAGGATTGAAATGAGGATTCCGGGTCCTGACCGTGACCGCACAGCGAATGGCGGAGAAGCGCACTTCGGTGCGCCGCGGGCGGAATCCCGCGGAGATCGTCGATCAGGACCCGAAAGACCTCTTCTGGATGGACGCGGACGGGCTTGTGTGCCCGGAATGGTATCCTTCTCGAAAGGCTTCGGGCTTACCTTGAAAGGCGGTAGGCCAACAAATGGCTTCCTTCTCCCGAGGGGACGAGGCCCGGCTGCGGGCTCGACACCAGGAGAATTCTGCCGCCCTGCACGGTCATGCCCTGAATCGGGCGGGAAAATTCATCCCCCAGCTTTCCTTCGACGAACCGGCCGTTCTGGTACTTGACCACGGACAGCCAGCTTTTCCGGATGCCGGGGGCGGCGCCGACGGTTCCCAGTATATCCCGTTCCGAAGCCACCGCGAGAACCTCCTGCCGGCTGTCGCCGTCGAGGTCCACCGCAACCGGGTCGATCTCGAAGACGGCCGATGTCGGCTGGGCGTTCTTGAAATCGGGATTGATGTCGTAGGTCAGAAACGAAATGCTGCCGCCCATGTTCTTCCCCGATTTATAGAGCAGTTTCCGGCCGTCGTAGACGTACATGAGGCTGTTTCGGACGAAGACCGCATCCGAGGCGTTTTCGCGGGACAGGCCGCACAGGAGGCTGCCGATCACCGGAAAACGCTGGGGCAGCTTCAACGGCGGATCCAGGTATTTCAGATCCTGATTCCGGATTTCGATGACCTTGATCCCGCTGCCGAAAAAGGATTCCGCGTCGAAATCCTGCCCCAGAAGGGTTTCGGGGAGACCGTTTCCGTCGATGTCCAGCGTCCCGAGGCTTCTCGGGATCCGCTCCGCGACAGGGGAGAGATCGCCGTCCTTCAGGCGGTAGAGCAGGCTTTCCAGCTGATCATCCGACCAGAACGTCACGGCAACATGGGGCCACGCGGACGCCTCCGGCGCCCACCACCTGACGGCCAGCACCCGGCCCGGATAAGGCGGCCGGGCCTCGGCGATCAGGTCGATGCTTTCACCGACTTGCCGGACAGTGATTGCCGTCCCGTCAGTGGCGCACATCAGGAGACGTCCGTCGATCTGGAGGAAGTCCGACATGGTGATGGTCTCAGGGAAGCTGGCAATCGTCCGAACCTCCTGAAATCGGGGTTCGGCCGGGACCTCCGGCAGAGGGGCGGCGACCACGGGCGCTCCGGCTTCCGTCATTTCGTAGCGACGGATCAGGGCGAATTCGGGATCCCTGACCTCGAGGTGTCTTCCATCGAATATGAAGAAGATCGCCGGCTCTGAGAGGGCGGGCCGGGAGGCGTCCTCCGGCCTGGCCTGCTGGGCGCTTTCGTAATCAATCCACTTGAGGTCCGGGAGGGTGGAGGCAATCTTCCCGTAGATGAGCCTGCCCTGCTCCGTGTAGTCCCAGAACATCGCCTTCATTTCCTGAAACCGGCGAACCGGGTCTGCCTTTTCGATCCGGCCGCCCCCCGCAATCGGCCTGGACATGGAATAGCCTTCCCGGACGCGGGTGACCTTCAGGAGTCCCTTGGTGGCTTCCAATGTTCCGATGACCTTCCCGGTCTCGGGGTGAACGACGGACTCGCCCTGGCCGAGGACCGCGAAGATATCTCCCACCAGAACACCGTCGGCCTGATCCAGGTCGATCACGAATTCACCTTCGCTTTGCAGGATCACCTGTCCGGTGACCGGCCGGAAGTCGGCTGCCAGCCGGTCGAAGTTCAGGGGCTCGGCAAAGCCGACCGTCGCCAACAGGAGAAATACGGCCGCTGCTGGAATAACATAAAGTCGAAACCTGTCCGGAGGATTGCGCATGGTGACATCTCCCGCGTCATGAGAAGGTCAGGTGCGAAGAAGACAGCCATACAGGGGGGCGGAGGGACTCCCCCAGCCCCCGCATGGGTGTGGAGTTACGACAGGTCGAACATTGTCGTGCCGCGTCAAAACGTGTACCGGATGCGGGCCGAACTGACGAAGATGTCCTCGTCGGCGCTGCCGTCCCTGAGATCTCCGACCTCGAAGGCGTCCATTGCATCGCCCGCGAAGAGGTAGCCCGCGCCCACCGCCAGTTCCACGTTCTTGTAAAGCATATAGCTGGCGGTCGCATTGATTTCAATGCCGATTTCGTCGTTGCTCCGGTTTCGCCCGTCGGCGTCGACGTAGTCGATGTCCTCGGCCGTCATCATGTACATGGCCGCGGTTCCCAGCTTCAACTTGTCGGTGGCCTGGTACTCGAGCGCGAGCTTGTTCATCACCAGGCCCTTGTCGAGGAGGTAGGGCCGCTCCGTGAAGTAGGACACATCGTCCGCGTAGTTGCCCTCGAAAAGGCTCATGTTGTCGGCCCGGTCCACGTCGTAGGAGATGAAGCCCTCGAAGTCGCCGTCGTTCGGGTCGTCGTCGCCGGAGGCATACCAGAAGGTGTAGGTCAGCTTGGCTTTCCCCATCTTCATCCCGGCGTCCGCGTGGATCAGATAGGCGCTGACATCGAAATCGCC
>JBMNCP010000090.1:0-13738 GCA_049366795.1 Desulfobacterales bacterium | reverse complement strand
ACATTCACGTGCGGCTTCGTTCGCTCAAACTTTTTCTTCGACATCTCTACCTCCCATTCGGCGGGTTAGGGTTGTCTTCCACCGGTGACTCCGATTGGCGCCGGCCTTGCGCCGTCCGATCGGAACGGCTCAGAGGCCATCCGTCGGGACGGGTCGCAGGGTGCGTCCCGAACTACCACCGGAAATGGGCAAATGCCTTGTTGGCTTCGGCCATCCGATGCGTGTCCTCGCGCTTCTTGGCCGCGCCGCCCCGATTGCTGGCTGCATCCAGGAGCTCACCGGCAAGTTTAGCGGCCATCCCTTTTTCGGATCGCTTGCGGGCAAAATCGATGACCCATCGAATCCCCAGGGCGGTACGCCGCGACGGCCGGATCTCGGTCGGGACCTGGTACGTCGACCCGCCAACCCGCCTGGACTTGACCTCGATCATGGGCTTGACGTTGTCGAGCGCCTTTTCGAAAACCTTGAGCGGTTGCTCCTTCGCCTTTGATTCGATGATGCCAAACGCATCATACAGCAGCTGCTCGGCGGTGCTCTTTTTGCCGTCCCGCATCACCGCCCTGACGAACCGGGCAACCAAAACGCTGTTGTACTTTGAATCCGGCGGAACCATCCGCTGCGGAACTTCTCTTCTTCTCGGCATATCTCACACCATTCCGCTAAACCGTTAACTGTGAATCCCCTGTGCGGCCGGACCGTCCCGTCCCGTCCGATCCGTCAGGATTTACTTCGGCCGCTTGGCGCCGTACTTGGAGCGCCCCTGCCGACGATCCTCGACGCCAAGACTGTCGAGCGTGCCTCTTACAATGTGGTAGCGGACACCCGGAAGGTCCTTGACCCGGCCGCCGCGAACGAGAACAACCGAATGCTCCTGAAGGTTGTGCCCGATGCCAGGGATGTAGGCCGTCACCTCGATCCCGGTGGTGAGCCGCACGCGGGCCACTTTCCGCAACGCCGAGTTGGGCTTCTTGGGTGTGGACGTGTAGACTCTCGTGCACACGCCCCGCTTCTGGGGAGCCCCCTTGAGAGCCGGCGTATTGGTTTTCTTCTGGATTTTCTTCCTGCCTTTACGAACGAGCTGATTGATTGTCGGCATCTTTTCCTCTTTACCCCGCTTGACGTGTCCTTCCCGGCCAATCGACAGTACGCATTTTTCGGGATTGCAAAAGCGGAATAATTATCCATAAGGACAAAAAAAGTCAAGCCTTTTTTTGTCGCGCCAATCACCGCCTGGGAAGAGCGCCTCGATCCGGCGCTCATCCGTTTGCGATGTCACCCATTTTCGATCAACAGAAGAAAAGCTATGCTCTTAAAACGACTGAACGCGCGAGGCGGATCGTTTCAGTTAACATAGGACATGGCGTTTCTGGAGGACCGCGCCCCGGTTCGAAGCCGGCGCGCGGCAATTCTACATCAGCTCTGGTCGACCTGGACGTTCTGATAGAGAGGGAATCCGGTGCCTGCCGGAATCAGCCTGCCCATGATAACGTTTTCCTTGAGCCCGCGGAGCATGTCGACCGTGCCCCCGATGGCTGCATCGGTCAGGACCTTGGTGGTTTCCTGGAACGATGCCGCGGAGATAAAGCTTTCGGTACTGAGAGAAGCCTTGGTGATCCCAAGAATGAGCGGTTCGGCTACCGCCGGCTTTCCGCCGTTGGCAATGACTTCGCGGTTGACCTCTTCGAACCGCGTACGGTCCACCTGCTCCTCGGTGATGAAATCCGTGTCTCCGACCTCCTGAACTTTTACCCTGCGCATCATCTGGCGCACGATGACTTCAATGTGCTTGTCATTGATCCGGACACCCTGAAGCCGGTAGACTTCCTGCACTTCGTCGACAAGGTAGCGGGCCAGCGCCACTTCGCCCTTGATGGTCAAAATGTCCTGTGGGATGGCGGAGCCGCCGATGATCGGCTCTCCCGCACGTACGTAATCCCCTTCGTAGACATTGATGTGTTTTCCTCTGGGGATCAGATATTCCTTCTTTTCTCCAACATCGACGGGCGTGATGGTAACCTTCTGTTTACCCTTCTTGGTTCCCTTCGAGATGGAAACATAGCCGTCGATCTCGCTGAGAATCGCAATATCCTTTGGTTTTCGCACCTCGAAGAGCTCGGCCACTCTCGGCAGACCGCCGGTGATGTCCTTGGTCTTGGTGGTCGCGCGGGGAATCTTGGCCACGATATCGCCGGCCTGAACCGCATCCCCCTCCTCCACCAGAAGAATGGCGTCGATCGGCAACGGGTACCGGGCAAGTCCGGATGCACTGGACAATTTGGCGGTCTTGCCCTCGCGGTCCTTGATCGAGATGCGCGGCCGCGTGTCCGCGGCCCTGGATTCGATGATCGTGGCGCTCGACTTTCCGGTAACCGGGTCGACCTTTTCCTGCATGGTCTTGCCAGGAACGATATCGCCGAACTTGACCGTGCCTTCGACTTCGGTGATGATCGGCGTTGTGAACGGGTCCCAGGACGCCAGCATATCGCCGGCTTTCACTTTTTCTCCGTTCTTCACGTGAAGATGAGCGCCGAATATGACCGGAAAGCGCTCCCGCTCCCGCCCGTTTTCGCCGATAATGGCCAGCTCCCCGCCCCGGCGGTTCATCACGATGATATCCCCTGCCGAGTTGGTGACGCTGTTGAGATCCAGGAACTTGATGGTTCCTTCGACCCGGGCGCGAATATCCGCCTGCTCGACCCGACGGCTGGCCGTGCCTCCGATGTGGAAGGTCCGCATCGTCAGCTGGGTTCCGGGCTCGCCGATGGACTGGGCGGCCAGGATTCCCACTGCCTGCCCCACTTCCACGCGCCTCCCGTGGGCAAGATCGCGACCATAGCACGCAGCGCAAATACCGTATCGCGTCCTGCACGTCAAGACCGAACGTATTTTTGTCTGCGCAATGCCTGCATTTTCGATTCGTTTGACCGCATCCTCGTCGATCTCCTCGCCGGACTTGACGAGCACCTCGTCGGTGAAGGGATCGCGGATGTCGTCGACGGCGTGGCGCCCCAGGATGCGCTCCCCGAGCTGCTGAATCACCTCGCCGCCTTCCAGAAGCGCTTCGACCTCAACCCCCATCATGGAGCCGCAGTCTTCTTCCGTGATGACGGCATCCTGGGCCACATCGGCAAGCCGCCGGGTGAGATATCCCGAGTTGGCGGTCTTGAGAGCCGTGTCGGCGAGTCCTTTTCGAGCGCCGTGGGTGGAGATGAAGTACTGGAGCACGGACAATCCTTCGCGAAAGTTTGCCTGAATGGGCGTCTCGATGATTTCGCCCGACGGTTTCGCCATGAGACCCCGCATTCCCGCCAGCTGCCGCATCTGGTCTTTGCTGCCCCGAGCACCCGAATCCGCCATCATGTAGATCGGGTTGAAGGATTTCCCGCTATCCGGGGTTTCCTTCATGGCTTCCATCATCTCGTTGGCCACGTCATCGGTGGCCTTTGCCCAGATATCCACCACCTTGTTGTACTTCTCCCCCTGGGTGATCAGACCCTCGGTGTATTGCCGGGCGATTTCAGTGACCTGATTCTCCGCGCTTTTCAGAATCTCCCATTTCTTTTCCGGTATGATCATGGCGTCGATGGAGATCGACAGGCCACCCTGGGTGGAATGGCGGTAGCCGGTGTCCTTGAGACGGTCCGAGAGAATGACGGTGGCCTTCGGCCCCAGGCGGCGGTAGACGTAATCCACCAGTTCCCTCAGGGCCTTCTTGTCCATGACCTTGTTGACGGACCGGAACGGAACCGCCATCTCCCGTCGAACGGTCTTGAAAAAGTGGTGGAGCCCGTCCTCGGATACGATCGGCCCGGACACCGCGTCGAAATCCTCCTCGAAGATGTCCAGAACATCGTCCGGATCCAGGTTGTAGAATCCTTCCATTTCCCCCTGTTTCAACAGACCGGTGAAGCCCTTGTCGATGCCGACGTGGCGTTCGGCATATTCCTCTAACAGCGCGTCGAAGTCCGCGCTCTTCTCCAGGGCCGCCTCCACCGCCTCCGCATCGGAGGCGTCCTTGACGCACAGGTGTTTGAATGCCGAGAGCACATCGTTGGGCATGACCTCCCAGAGGAGGACGCGGCCCACGGTCGTCTCCAGCCGCTCACCCTGGATCCTCAGCGTGATGGGGGCGTGAAGCGCAACGGCTCCGGCATCGAAGGCGTTGCGAACCTCACCGGGATTGGCGAAAATCCGGCCGGCTCCCTTGGAATCCTCCTTCGGCACCGTCATGTAGTAGAGCCCCAGGACGATGTCCTGGCTCGGAACGATGATCGGGCTGCCGTTGGCCGGCGACAGGATGTTGTTGCTGGAGAGCATCAGCACCCGGGCCTCGATCTGGGCTTCCACCGACAGGGGAACGTGAACGGCCATCTGGTCGCCGTCGAAGTCCGCGTTGAAGGCCGTACACACCAGCGGATGCAGCTGGATGGCCTTGCCCTCGATCAGGATCGGTTCGAACGCCTGGATACCAAGCCGGTGAAGTGTAGGAGCACGGTTCAACAACACGGGATACTCCCGCACCACTTCATCGAGGGTGTCCCAGACCTCGGGGACCTCGCGCTCCACCATTTTCTTGGCGCTTTTGACGGTGGAGACCAGGCCCTTCTGCTCCAGTCGGTAATAAATGAAGGGTTTGAAGAGCTCAAGCGCCATCTGCTTGGGAAGTCCGCACTGGTGAAGCCGCAAATCGGGGCCGACGGTGATGACGGTTCGGCCGGAGTAGTCGACGCGCTTGCCGAGCAGGTTCTGGCGGAACCGGCCCTGCTTGCCCTTGAGGGTGTCACTCAGCGACTTGAGCGGTCGCTTGTTGGTCCCGGTGATCACCCTGCCGTGGCGCCCGTTGTCGAAAAGAACGTCCACCGACTCCTGGAGCATCCGCTTTTCGTTTCGAACGATGATGTCCGGCGCCTTCAGATCGATAAGCCGTTTCAACCGGTTGTTCCGATTGATGACCCGCCGGTAGAGATCGTTCAGGTCCGATGTCGCGAATCTCCCTCCCTCCAGGGGAACGAGGGGGCGCAAATCCGGCGGCAGAACCGGGATCACATCCATGATCATCCAGCGGGGATCGACACCTGACCTGCGAAATGCATCGACGATCTTGAGCCGTTTGGCCAGTTTTTGTCGCTTGGCCACCGAGGAGGTTTCGCGGATCTCGGTCCGGAGCTCCTTGTACAGAGTTTCCATATCCAACCGTTCGAGCAGCGCCTTGACGGCTTCGGCCCCGATGCCGGCCTCGAACTTGTTGCCGAACGTTTCGAGCGCTTCACGGTATTTTTCGTCCGAAAGCAGTTGCCCGCGGGTGAGCCCCGTGTCCTTGGGGTCGATGACGATGTAGCTGTCGAAGTACAGCACCTTCTCCATGTTCTTGAGGGTCAGGTCGAGAAGGTTGCCGATTTTGCTCGGAAGGCTCTTCAAAAACCAGATGTGGGAAACAGGGGTCGCCAGTTCGATGTGCGCCATCCGTTCCCGTCTGACCTTGGACTGGATGACCTCGACCCCGCACTTTTCGCAGATGACCCCGCGGTGCTTCATGCGCTTGTACTTGCCGCAATTGCACTCGTAGTCTTTGGTCGGGCCGAAGATCTTGGCGCAGAACAGACCGTCCCGTTCGGGTTTGAAAGTCCGGTAATTGATGGTCTCCGGCTTCTTGATCTCGCCGTAGGACCACTTGCGGATCTGCTCCGACGACGCCAGGGCAATGCGGATACCGGTGTACTTCCGCGGATCCGTGGGTTTGGCAAAAAAATCGTATAACGTTTCCAAAGCGCCCTCCTTGGTTTATTCACCTTCCAGAAGGGAGATATCCAGACCCAGTGCCTGGAGCTCCTTGGTCATCACCCGGAAGGATTCCGGCAGACCCGGCTCCAGCACGTTCTGTCCCTTGACAATTTTCTCATACATACGGGTTCGTCCGGCCATATCGTCGGACTTCACCGTCAAAAATTCCTGCAAGGCGTTGGCCGCACCGTAAGCTTCCATCGCCCAGACTTCCATCTCGCCCAACCGCTGTCCGCCGAACTGAGCCTTGCCTCCCAACGGCTGCTGGGTAACCAGGGAGTACGGCCCGATCGAACGGGCGTG
Organism: Desulfobacterales bacterium; assembly: GCA_049366795.1. Classification (GTDB taxonomy): domain Bacteria; phylum Desulfobacterota; class Desulfobacteria; order Desulfobacterales; family UBA5852; genus CALNZV01. The sequence continues at coordinate 7,654 of JBMNCP010000090.1, read as the reverse complement.
GATCTTGTCGTCGACCAGATGGTGGAGCTTGAGCATGTACATGGTCCCGACGGTGATCTTGCCATCGAAAGGCTCCCCGGTCCGGCCATCGTAAAGCGTTACCTGGGCCGACAGGTCCAGTCCCGCCTCTTCAAGAAGCTGCTTGATCTCCTCCTCCTTTGCGCCGTCGAACACCGGCGTGGCCATGTGGACCCCGTTCCGGTAGTAGGAGGCAAGTTCGATCACCTCCGGGTCGCTGAGACCGGTGAGCCTCTTTTTCGTTTCACCATCGGAATCGAAAACCCGTTTGAGCTTGTTGCGAAGCTCCTTGGCGTTGTTCGCCTCGATCAGCCGATTGATCTGATCGCCCAATCCCTTTGCGGCCAGTCCCAGGTGAATTTCCAGGATCTGCCCGACATTCATTCGGCTCGGGACGCCCAGCGGATTCAGAACCATGTCCACCGTCGACCCGTCCTCGAAGTATGGCAGGTCCTCGATGGGCAGAATCCGGCTGACCACGCCCTTGTTCCCGTGGCGCCCGGCCATTTTGTCGCCCACGGAAAGCTTCCGTTTCATGGCGACATAGACCTTCACCATTTTGATGACGCCCGGCGGCAGATCGTCCCCCCGCTCGAACCGGCCGATCTGCTGTTCGAATCGCTCGCGGACGCCTTCGATCAGCCGACGGGCATGCTCCAGCGTATCATGAACGGCCTCGGTGAGTTTCGGGTCCTTGAGCACGATCCCTTCGAGCTGCGCCATAGGCACCTCGGCCAGAGCCTCGGCCTCGATCGGGCTGTTCTTGGCGATGAGCGTCTTCTTGCCCTTTTTGATGGTGGCGTAGCACTTCTCGCCCACCAGGATGTCGGCGAGTTTCTCGCGGGCGACCTCCTCGATGATCCGGATCTCATCGTCCCGGTTTCTTTCGAGGACCGCGAGCTCCTCCGCTTCGATCTGCTGCGTCCGTTCGTCTTTGCTGCTGCCGCGTCGGGAGAACACCTTGGCATCGATCACGGTGCCGTTGACACCCGGCGGCACCCGAAGCGAGGTGTCCTTCACGTCGCCGGCCTTCTCTCCGAAGATGGCTCGAAGGAGCTTTTCCTCCGGGGACAACTGAGTCTCGCCCTTAGGCGTGATCTTCCCGACCAGGATGTCGCCGGGGCCGACTTCGGCGCCCAGACGGATGATGCCGGCCTCGTCGAGATCCTTGAGGGCTTCATCTCCCACGTTCGGGATGTCCCGGGTGATGTCCTCCTTGCCGAGCTTCGTATCCCGGGCCATCACCTCGAACTCCTCGATGTGAATCGAGGTGTAGACCCCGTCCCGCAGCAGCCGCTCGCTCACGAGTATGGAATCCTCGAAGTTGTAGCCCCCCCAGGGCATGAAGGCGACCGTGACGTTTTTTCCGAGGGCCAGTTCTCCCATTTCGGTGGCCGGCCCGTCGGCGATGATCTGACCGGGGAGGACCTTCTCGCCTTTTCGGACGATGGGGCGGTGGTTGAAGCAGGTGTTCTGGTTGCTCCGAACGAACTTGGACAGGTTGTAAATGGTGACCGGCGGCCGAAGCGATTCCGATCCGTCGTCCGGATGGCGGATGACGATGCGCGATGCATCGACGGCCACCACCTCCCCTTCGCGCCGAGCGACGATGGCCACGCCTGAATCGCGCGCGACCACGCCCTCGATTCCCGTTCCCACGAGCGGGGCTGAACTCATCAGGAGCGGCACCGCCTGGCGCTGCATGTTGGACCCCATGAGCGCACGGTTGGCATCGTCGTTTTCCAGAAACGGAATCAACGAGGCGGACACGCTCACCAGCTGATTGGGGGAGATGTCCATGAGCTCGATCTCTTCCCTGGGCATCATCATGAATTCGCCGGCCACCCGGGATGTCACGAGGGGATTGACATAGCGGTTGTTTTCATCGATGGGGGCGTTCGCCTGTGCGATGGGATGGTCCTTTTCCTCGAAGGCGCTGAGGAAACACACCTCCTCGGTCACCGTAATGTCCTTGACCACGCGATAGGGCGTTTCGATGAAGCCGTATTCATTGACGCGCGCATAGGTGCTGAGCGAAACGATCAAACCGATGTTGGGGCCTTCAGGAGTCTCGATCGGGCAGATCCGGCCGTAATGGGATGGATGCACGTCCCGCACCTCGAAGCCGGCCCGCTCGCGGGTCAGACCGCCGGGGCCAAGCGCCGAGAGACGCCGTTTGTGGGTCGTTTCGGAGAGCGGGTTGGTCTGGTCCATGAACTGGGAGAGCTGGCTGGTCCCGAAAAATTCCTTGACCACGGCCGACACCGGCTTGGGATTGACCAGATCATGCGGCATGAGCGCATCGACTTCCTGAAGGCTCATGCGCTCCTTGATGGCCCGCTCCATCCGCACCAGACCGATGCGGTACTGATTTTCGAGCAGTTCGCCGACGGCCCTGACGCGGCGGTTGCCCAAATGATCGATATCGTCCACGACGCCCTGGGTATCGCGCAGTTCGATCAGCGTCTTCGCGGTGAGCAGGATGTCTTCCTTGCGCAGGATCCGCAGGTTGATGTCGCTGTTGATGCCCAGTCTCTGGTTGATCTTGAGCCGCCCGACACCCGACAAGTCGTAATAGGTCGTCTTGAAAAAGAGGTTGTCGATGAACTCCTGCGCCACTTCGGGCGTGGCGGGGTTCCCGGGGCGAAGACGCCGGTAGATCTCGATGAGCGCTTCTTCCTTGGATTCGACCTTGTCCAGCAGAAGGGTCTTCCGGATCGAGTCACTGCTGGTCATCCCGTCGATGAACAGGATGTCGAACTCGTTGACCCCGGCCGCCGACAGTTTTTCGAGCGCTTCCTCGTCGACGGTCTCGTTGGTCCGGACAATGGCCTCGCCCGTCTTCGCGTCCAAGATGTTCTGCGCGAAGACCTTGGTGATGATATCCTCCGGGGTCACGGGAATCTTGTCGGCGTCGAGCGTCCTCAACCTCCGGAGGGCCTTCATGGTGAAGACTCGACCCTTCTTGACGATGACCTCTCCGGTTTCCGGATCCTTGATGTCGCGGCTCGCGCGCTGGCCCTTCAGCAGATCGGGATTGAAGGCCTTGAAATAGCGCTTGCCCTGAACGAGAATCTTTTCCTTCTGGTAGAAGTAGTCCAGCAGATCTTCCGACGTGTAGCCGAAAGCCTTGAACAGAATGGTGACCGGGAATTTCCGGCGCCGGTCGATCCGGATATAGACCACGTCCTTCGGATCGATTTCCAGGTCGATCCAGGATCCGCGGACCGGAATGATGCGGGAACTGTAGATGACCTTACCGCTGGAATGGGTTTTCCCCTTGTCGTGGTCGAAGAAAACCCCCGAGGAGCGGTGAAGCTGGCTGACGACGACCCGCTCCGTCCCGTTGATGATGAAGGTTCCCTTCTCGGTCATCAGCGGGATCGTCCCGAAGTAGATCTCCTGCTCCTTGATGTCGCGGATATTCGACACCCCGGTTTCCGCGTCCATGTCATAGACCACCAGACGGGCGGTGATACGGACGGGTATCTCATAGGTCATGCCCCGGTGGATGCACTCGTCCACACCGTGCTTGATCTCCGCGAATCGGTAGGAAACGAATTCCAGCGAGGCACTGCCCGTGAAATCCTTGATCGGGAAGACGGATTTGAAAACCGCCTGAAGACCGACGTCTTCCCGCTTCTCGGGGGGCACGTCCATCTGCAGGAAGCGGTCGAACGACTCCCTCTGCATACCGATCAGATCGGGGATTTCGACAATCTTCGGGATTTTCCCGAAATTCTTTCGAATTCTTCGCTGGGCCACAGGCAGTTGCGTCATGATATCTCCAGAAAAAAGATCATATCCAAATCACAGGGTTCCGGAGGGCGGTGGCCCTCCGGAACCTGAACCCTTGGATGGGGCTACTTGATTTCGACTTGCCCGCCTGCTTCTTCAAGCTGGGCCTTGATCTTTTCGGCTTCGTCCTTCGGCACGCCCTCCTTGACCGCCTTCGGCACGCCTTCAACCAGATCCTTGGCTTCCTTGAGGCCCAGTCCGGTAATGGCGCGGACTTCCTTGATCACCTGGATCTTTTTGTCGCCGTGAGCAGTCAGGATGACGTCGAATTCGGTTTTTTCCTCAGCAGCAGCGGCTTCACCCGCACCGGCCGGACCGGCCGCCATCATGGCCACCGGCGCGGCGGCGGAGACGCCGAACTTGTCCTCCATCTCCTTGACCAGCTCGGAGAGTTCCAGAACGGACATATTTGCAATGAATTCTATCACATCGTCTTTCGTAATATCAGCCATTTTCTCGCTACCTCCAGATTTTACTTCCAAACGGAATAGGTATTTTCAACGAACAGTGCCAATGACCTGGTGACCCGGCATCAGGCCGCTTCCTTCTGATCCTTCTGATCCTTGATGGCCTGAAGCACATTGACAAGGCGTCTGGGCACGTCGGCAAGGGCTCTCACGAGCCCGGTCGGAACAGCGTTCATGGTCATGAGCACCTGGGCCAGCAGAACTTCCCTGCTTGGCAGCTTGGCCAGGGCCTTGATGCTCTCGAGATCCAGAACCTTGCCGTTCATGACGCCGGCCTTGATCTCCAGCTTATCGTTGTCCTTTGCGAACTGGGTGAGAACCTTTGCCGGGGGTACCGGGTCGTCGTAAGCCATGGCCACGGCGCTCGGTCCCTTGAACAGATCCTGTATCAATGCGGCGTCCGTCTTCTCCGATGCGCGCACCAGCAGGGTGTTCTTGACCACCTGATATTCAACGCCGGCATCTCGCAACTGCCGGCGCAGATCGGTCATCCGGGCCACATCCAGACCTTTGTAGTCGGTGACGATGACCACCTTGGACCTGGCGAACTTGTCATGCAGGTCGTCGACGATTTGCTTCTTCTGGTCGAGTTTCACGTCTGTTTCACACCTCCTTCCCTTCGCTGTAAAAACCGGAGGTACTTCGGGAGACGATGCGCTGTCTCGGTAGGCCGGCTGTGCCGATTAAACACAGAATGCGTGTACCTACGGTCTTTGACAGGATTGATTGAATTTACTTCAGAAAAACAGGCGACACCGGCGCCGGGCCATTCCCCTGTCGGCAAAACGCCCCGGTCAGGCCGCATCACCGGAATCGCCCATGGTTGAAGCGCTCCAGTGCTACTTGGCCAGTTCCTTCAGTTGGGTCGTGTCTACCTTGACCCCGGGTCCCATCGTGGTCGAGATGGCCAAGCTCCTGAGATAGGTTCCCTTGCTCGAAGCCGGTTTCAGTCGGAGGATCGTTTCCAGGAAAGCGGAGATGTTCTGCATCAGCTTCTCGGCGCCGAAGGATACCTTTCCCATCGGCGCATGGACGATGCCGGCCTTTTCGACCCGGAAGTCGATCTTGCCGGCTTTCAGTTCCCCGATGGCCTTGGCGAGGTCGAAGGTGACCGTTCCGGTCTTGGCATTGGGCATCAGCCCGCGGGGTCCCAGCAAGCGCCCGATCTTGCCCACCGTTCCCATCATGTCGGGGGTCGCGATCGCCTTGTCGAAGCCGAACCACCCTTCCTTGATCTTCTCGACGAGATCGTCGTTGCCGACGAAATCGGCACCGGCGTCGACGGCTTCCTTCTCTTTTTCACCTTTTGCGAACACCAGGACTTTGACTTCCTTGCCCAGACCATTCGGCAATACCACCGTCCCACGGACCATCTGGTCGGCATGCCGCGGATCAACCCCCAACCGCACCGCAACGTCCACGGTCTCGTCGAATTTGGCATAGGAGGCATCGATGGCCAGTTGCACCGCTTCGACGAAGGTCGACGGCACGGCAGCCTTCAGCCTGCCTTTGGATTCCTGATATTTCTTTCCCCGCTTAGCCATTGTCCCTATTTCACTCCTTCTCTATTCAGGAAACGACCTCGATTCCCATGCTGCGGGCCGTCCCCTCGATGATTCGGCAGGCGGCTTCCAGGTCGTTGGCGTTCAAGTCCGGCATCTTCGTCTTGGCAATTTCCTCTACCTGCGCACGGCTCACCTTCCCGGCGCGATCACGCTTCGGGTCGGCGGCCCCCTTGGCCACCTTAGCGGCCTTGCGCAGGAGCACCGCCGCCGGGGGCGTCTTGGTGATAAAGGTAAAGGATCGATCCTGGTACACGGTGATCACCACAGGAATGATCATGCCCGCATCATTGGCGGTCCTGGCATTGAAAGCCTTGCAGAAATCCATGATGTTCACGCCGTGTTGCCCGAGTGCAGGTCCTATGGGCGGAGAAGGATTGGCTTTTCCGGCCTCCACCTGCAATTTGATCATCGCCATTACTTTCTTTGCCATTTTATCCGTTCACTCCTGTTGGCTATAGCTTGGTTACCTGAACAAAATCCAATTCCACCGGTGTGGAACGGCCGAATATGCTGACCAGAACGCGGATTTTGCCCTTTTCGGGGTTGACCTCGTCCACCACGCCGTTGAAGTTGGTGAACGGGCCGTCGATCACCCGGATTTCATCACCGGTTTCAAACAGATATTTGGGCTGCGGCTTGGTTTTACCGGCCTCCATCCGATTGAGGATCTGCCCGGCCTCCTCGTCGGTGATGGGAGACGGCTTGTCTCTTCCACCGAGAAAACCGGTGACCTTGGAGGTGTCGTTCACGATGTGCCAGGTCTCATCGTCGAGTTCCATGTTGACGAGGATGTAACCCGGATAGAATTTCCGCGAGGAAGTCTTTCGCTTGCCCTTTACCAGTTCGACCACTTCCTCGGTCGGGACGACGATCTCGCCGAATTTTTCCGGATTCGGTGAGGAGGTGATCCGGTCTTCAAGGGTTTTCTTGACCTTGTTTTCGAACCCGGAATATACATGAACGATGTACCATTTCTTGGCCACAGGCTTTTCCCTCGCTTATTGGAGCACAAAGCGGACGATACCGGCGAGCACCATGTCAGCCAACCCGAGAAATGCCGCAAAGGCGAAGACCAGGATGAGAACGACGACAGTGGATCCGAGGGTCTGCTTTCGTGAAGGCCATGCGACCTTCTTCAATTCCACTTTGGCTTCCCGGAGAAATTGGCCGGCTTGATTGAACCAAGCCTTGATTTTTCCTTCCGATTCGGTTCTGGCACGGGCTTCCATGATGTCCTTTCTGGGCGTCGATGGAAGCTTTTTCCTGGCCGGAGCCGCCGATTCGGGGTTGCCGGGCGCACCCGGCCCGTTGGATTCCGAGACCGCCGTCGACGGTTCGTCGGTTCTGGTCAGCCGTTTCTTCCGTTTGTCTTCCTGGCTCTGTTTTCGTCTTAATCGTGCCATGCTGATCCTTTGGATGGCCTCTCACAGCGGGAGCCGGTCGATAACCCCACCCTGCCTCCCCACGGGACGACATTGAAGCTGGCAGGCCAGGAGGGATTCGAACCCCCAACACCCGGATTTGGAGTCCGATGCTCTACCGTTAGAGCTACTGGCCTGCACGGGCAATGCATGAAGCTAACCTACTTGGTTTCCTTGTGGGGCGTATGCTTCTTGCAGAAACGACAATATTTGCTGAACTCCAGTTTGTCCGGAGTCGTTCGTTTGTTCTTGGTCGTCGTATAGTTGCGTCGCTTGCATTCGGTGCAAGACAAGGTCACGATCACTCTCACGGGGAGACTCCTTCGGTGTTATTCGATGATGTCGCTGATGACGCCGGCGCCGACCGTGCGGCCGCCCTCACGGA
>JBMNCP010000089.1:0-1755 GCA_049366795.1 Desulfobacterales bacterium | reverse complement strand
TGTTCGTTACCCGTCCCATATCGGTGGGCTTTCTCGTCTTCACCGTCGTGGCGGTGCTGTTCCTGCTCAGACGGCGGAAGCCTTTGCATTGAACCTGAACACCGGCAGTGCGATTTTCGCGGGGCCCGGATTGAAAACCGGAGAAGCCCGCTGATGAAAAATGGAACAATGTAAAATGGAGTGCATGATGGAAAGGCGTCTTTTCGAAATTGATCGTTTGGTGTCGGAGTCGGTGTCGAGGTCTCCGGAGGATATTCCCGGCAAGGTTATGCGTAAAGCCGCGGACCTGTTGGTCGACACGGTCGGATGTCTCTGGGCCGGGACCGGCGCGGACGGCATCCCCGAAGTCCGGCAGACCATGCTGCTGTGGGGAGGCACCCCCCATGCCACTGTTCTGGGTTACGGGGACAGACTCAGCGCCCCTCACGCCGCGCTGGCCAACGGCGCGATGATCCACGCCAGGGACTTCGACGACACCCACGACACCGCCGTGAACCACGGATGCGTCGTGGTCGTGCCGGCTCTGCTGGCTGTCGCCGAAGCGGTCAGCAGGCCCGATCCGACCGGGCGCATGCCGGTTCCCCGCCGAAGGGTTTCCGGGGAGGAGTTCACCGCGGCGCTGGCTGTCGGGCTCGAGGTGGCCAACCGGCTCGGGATGGCCTTCATCCCCTACCTGCATCCCGGATGGCTCCCGACGACGCTCTGGGGCGCGTTCGGTGCGGCGGCCGCGTGCGGGAGGGTGCTCGGTCTGGACGAGGACCGGATGCGAAACGCGTTCGGGTTTGCGTATTCGCAGATCCACGCGAACCGCCAGGCCCTCGCGGATGCCAGGCTGGCGAAAAGAATACAGGTGGGGTTCAGCGGGAGCGCCGGCGTCCAGTCCGCGTTCCTTGCCGCCCGGGGGATTACCGCGGCGCAGAATGTGATCACCGGGGCGTTCGGCATCCCGCAGCTTTACACGGCCGGGCAAATGGAAGCGGGGCATGTGGAGGCGGGGCTCGGGGATTTCGAAGAGACGCTGCGTATAAGCGTCAAACCTTACCCGTGCTGCCGGTGTACCCACCCGATCATTGACGCGGCCCTCGAAATCAAGGCAGGGAGGGCTTTCGGTCCGGACGAGATCGAGGCGGCGACCGCCTTCCTGCCGCCCCAGTCCATGGCCCAGATCGGAACTCCGTTCCGGATCCGGGAAAATCCAACGGTGGACGCCCAGTTCAGCGCGGCCTACACCGCGGCCCACACCTTCATCCACGGGGCCCCGGGGATCAGGGACTTCGCGGCCGAGAGGGTGCGCGAGAGAACGGAGGTGGCGGAGCTGGCGGCACGCATTTCCTCGGTGGAATTCCAGAAGGACTCCTCTGCTGTCGTTCCCGCCGAGCTGCATGTGACCTTGAAAAGCGGAGAGACTCTGTCGGCCCGGGTGGAGGCGGCCACCGGGAGTCCGGAACGGCCCCTGACCCCCGGGCAGGAATCCGCCAAGTTCTTCGACTGCCTGGACGCTTCCTGCTGGGATTATCCGGCGGGAGAAAAGGAGCGGATGCTGCAATTGTGCAGAAACGTTTCAGAAAGGGACGATATGGCCGATTTTGTCGACCAGCTGCAGGGGAACAAGGTTCAGCTCTGAGAGCACGGGAACCTTGGCCTGAAAGGACCTTGACCGGCAAGGCCCTGAAAATCCATGTGGTTTGCGAGGTTGAAAGCTGTGTGGGATTTGATAATCAGCGGTCTGTCGATGGTGTTTCTCCCGGAGAATCT
>JBMNCP010000088.1:0-91363 GCA_049366795.1 Desulfobacterales bacterium | reverse complement strand
CACCACAAACGGGCCTGGATATGTCGCCGTCCAGAAAAACCCACCAAGGTGCATTGGGGCGGTCCCATACACCACAGATGGCACAGGGTTTCTTGAAAATGCAGGCATTGGGCAGTGCGTCTAATTTGATTGTTTCGCTCATATTCATTTCTCCTGTTTTGAATTCAGCCATCAATTGAAAAGCCATTCCAAACCCCTTGGAAGACAAAACACCCGCACTTTGCCAGACTCCAAACCATTAGCTTTGAGAGCTTCCCGGATTGCCAAATCCCAATCACGGGCAACCGGATCATAAAAGACGGTCAAAGTCGGAGTCTTTTCAGCATCACCACCCAAGGGAGTGCAGTTCTTTTGGCACTTTGAGGCATCCGGACATGACCGGACAACGGACAACCCTATAGGGTTTTGTCCGTGTCTGTCCGGCCAGACATGTTTGGACATGTCCGGTTTTGTCCGTGTCTGTCCGGACCTATCCGCAAGGCCAGTAACAGTCATCTTTGCATCCTGTGAATTGACCATCCAGCAAGGCAGCAACAGCCCGAGTAAAGGCTTTTCGTTTCGCTTCCTGGTCGGTGCTTGCGCTGATTCCCGCGCTATATGCCGCTGCTCGCCAGTCATCTACATGAACCGGATTGTCGTCATAGAGGCGCTTGAGTGCGTCCAGCGCTACCCGTTTGGCGCCGCTGATTTTCGGCTGGTTGCTTCGGAACTCCCGCACCGCGTCAGGGTCATGGACCGGCACCAAGGAGACAACGTCTTCGCCCTCGTCGTTGACGTAACCAGTGGTTTGGACTTCAAGCCTGAAGGCCATGTCTGGAAACGGTTCGTCATCCTTCTGCCGTTCGCAACGCAGGGTTGCCAGCCGGTCGCCTTCCTTTTTGACCTCGAATAGACAATCCGTCGCACCAGTCAATGCGATAGCGCCCCTCGGTCCTCGGTTGGTGTCTTTGCCGGTATGGTGGACGAGTACGTCTTGTGCCCCTGTCGTCTCTGTGATTTTCCCGCAGGCAATAACCATCTTGCCCATGTCGGACGTGCTGTTCTCATCCCCGGCCATGCAGCGGGCAAGAGTGTCTATGAAGACAACCCCAGGAATTACGGGCAAGCTCTTCAGCGCATCGATCAGTTCATCCAATTCGCCCGGCTCATCGAGGAGACAGGATCTCGGTATGAGCGAAAATAGTTCGAGGGATTTGACTTTGTGATACTTCATCCATGCCTTGATACGCTTAAGCACACCGGATAGCCCTTCAGCCGCGACATAAGCCGTTGCGCACTGCTTCGTCCGCCGACCGTGCCAGTCGATTCCGGCAGCGATGCAAAGGGCCATGTCAAGGGCAAGAAAGGACTTGTATGTTCCAGGTAGGCCAAAGATTTCGGAAAGGGATGCCGAACATGGGAGAATGCCCTTTATGCGCCAAGGCTGCGAAAGGGTCTTTAGGAAAGAAGGTTCCAAGTCTTTCCCGGTGATTATGGCTCGCGTGAATTTGTTGTCTGACTGTTCCTCTTTTAAGGGTTTGGATTCTTCAACCATCCTAGCGATTGTTTCTTGGTGACCCTCGCGCAAAAGGTCGTTGATGTCCTTCGCCCCGTTGGGTGATAACCCCCAATCAACGGCTCGCGCTCCCGGAAGGATTGCTGCCCCTTTTTCTGTTGCTTTCCGTCCAGCATCGTCATTGTCGAAGAACAAAACGAAATCCCCGCTAAGCCCCCTTAATTTATCTACAGTCGAAGCACTGAAGGTCGCAACTGCGCCATAGTCTGTCGAAAGCTTCGCGGAGATAGCGTCAATGACTGCCTCGGTAACAATCGTCGGGCCTTCTCCTGGAAATCGGAGCAACCCATTTTTGCCACTCGAACCCGCAACGAATGTCTTTTTGGAACCGTCAAGTGGGACTTGTTGAAGCCCTTCAATTCTGCCTTTTGAGGTCATCGGAAAAAGAATTCGGTTACTCTCGAATCCGATTAACTTGTGCTTCTGCAAGTAGGACAATCCATCCACGATGCCGCGCTTTTCCAAGTATTGCAGATGCTCATTCTCAGGTTTCCGCTCTGACGCTTTTTTGAATCGCTTGGCAAAATCCGGGGGTTCTTTTTTGGCTTCATAGATTCCGAATTCTTCTGCCATCGCTTTTAGAACGGCGGGGAAGGTGCTGTTCATTCCGGTCATTTTGGAATAAAATGAAAAAATGTCACCCTTCTCGCCACAACCATGACAGACATACGTTCCCTTCGAGCTGTTGAAATTGAAAGAGGGAGTTTTGTCATCGTGAGGCGGAAACGGACAACGGCCAAGCCATTCATCCTTTCCTGCCGGTTTCGCTTCCGGCAACCATCGAAGGTAAAAAGTTTCGAAGTTACCGCCGAAATGATTAATAATCGATGTTTTCAAATCTGAGCCCACGGACTTTTACCTCTCGCCCCCTAGTTTAATTGCTCCCCATAGACTGGTCGTTTCGCTTAACGTCCTTTAGGATCAATCCGCGACTGGTTGACGAAATCTTCGAGATCTTCCAAGCGATAGCGGACGCTTCGGCCCAATTTCAAATATGCCGGGGCTTCTCGTTTGGTTCTGCGATTTCTCAAGGTTTGAACCGACCATCCTAAAAAGTCCGCTGCTTTCTTTTCATCAATTACTGGAACCATCTGTGAATCCCTCCTGTTTTTAATTTATGGATGGAGAAACATCATATGGTTCCACATTACCCTAATTCGATAATTTCGTATCGCTGGTTTTTTGTGAACTTGGATACCCTAATTCGAAAAACATGAGAATATGAAATAAAAAACCCAAGCACATCGAAAAGTGCCTGGGTTATACAAAACGCAAGGTCTGAAATACTGTTAACTTTTTTAAGAAAAACTACACCATATTCAAATAGTCCAACACTCCTTCGGGTCATACGGCTTTACTTTAGACAAACGAGAACGCAAATACTCAGGTTCAATTTGATAGAGAAAACGGTTTATTTTTTTCAATCTGTTTAGAATAAGTTTGAGTGAAGTCATGGAAATAGACATTTCTTCTGTTATTTTCTTGATTTCATCGTCATTGAACAATTCACTTACAGATGGGAAATAACGCTTTATTTCTTCCGAACAATCGATTGACCAATTATAATCTACAGAATCCTTGCAACTTACTGGAACCCCAATCTCTTTTCAAATAATCTTAATCGCATTTTGAAGTTCAATGTGGATTCTTTTCAGTATCGATAATTGGTTATCGTTGTAAAAAGTCTTGCCTCCTTTTCGGCTTGGCAGATATTTCTCTCCAAACTCTTTGACAACTGTTTTCTTATCCTCACCGCCATATATCCTTAGTTCTGCCTCTTTTATGCCGTTCAAGTAGTACTCATCTAACACTTCATCCACTACAGATTTATTGTTTTCCGGGAACCTTTTTTCAAACAATAGGTGTGAAAGTAGTTCCCTCGCCTCTTTGCCTGTCGGTTTATAAATGTCTGCCCATGCAGCAAGCACTTCAATAATAGGCGCTTCGGGGAATTTGTCGGAGTTAGCCTTCCAGCAAGCCAAGTAGGGAAACCGCGAACCTAAAGACTGTTCTTCTTTGGACATTCCACCCTCCGCAAGGTAGTCCGCAAAAATGTAATGGGGGAAACCGTTGCGGAATACGGCTTTCGGGAGCGACCCTATCCCCCATCAATTGATTATCAAAATCTGGAAATCATTTAATCAATAGGAACCATTTTGAATTTCATTTGGCGTGCTAAGTATGGAATTATAATGTGCTCATGAATTGCTCTACCTATTTGATTATAATGAAACCCGTATCCGGTAGCTGAAGATGCAGGGATATTGCATTCCTTTAAATTGTTTATCGATAATTTATTACCATAAATTAGCAATGATAACGCATAATCAAAAAAATCCTTATCAGTCATTATCATACTGATGTGAGCCCACAAATACATTTCATTAGGCTCTGGTATGTTATTGTCTTCAGTTACTATTTTAGACAGAATTTGAAGAAGCACATCTATTTTATTGTCTAACATAATTAGCTGGTATTCAGAAGACCCATGAAAATTGATGAATCTATCGTAATACGAATCAGTTCCTTTTAACTTATCAATTTCAGCTTGTTCCTCTTTGAACCAAGCTATTTCTGATGGCTTTGGTTGAGGAAGGTGTGCCCCTAACATATCAATCATCCGCGAAAGATCCTTTCCAATGGACCTGCGAACATTTCTTTCGGTTGTTTCGAAATCTCCAAATATTAGGTGTCTGACATCACTTGCTAAAACTATTCCAGAAGACATTGAGAGACAAAGATATATAGCCATAAGCGACATGACACTTTTCCATGACTTCATTATCTCTCCTCTATTGGCCGCATAAATGAAAATCATTTTTCCGATCTTATAGGAATCACCTTCCCGTCATCCTTCCCAACATCGCTGATTAAATCCCCGGCCAGTTCAGCCGCTTGCTTAAGGGATTCATCCCGGAGATGTGCATATCGTTGCGTCATCTGAGGAGATTTATGCGTCAGAAGTTTTTGCAGGGTGAACATATCGACCTTTCCGCTTGACGCCAGCATGGACGCATAAAGGTGCCTCAATCCATGAAGCGGTCGGAAATCCTCTGGCAACCCGGCAGCATTTTTGATTCGATTGGCTGCATTCTTGATGTCGGTTCGTTGCCGTCCCTTCCGTCCAGGGAATACATAGGGGCTCTTGCCCTTCGGGAGACTTTCCAAAAGCTTCCGCGCCGCTTCGTTCAAAGGGATTTTTTGATCCTGCCCGCCCTTGGGGTCAACCAGGGTGATAAATCCCCTCTGCTCGTCAATGTGTTCCCATTTCAACCTGAACAATTCCCCGCGTCTCAAGCCAGTGAACAGGACAAGTTTCATCATGGCGGCAGCATCCGGGCTGTAGGTTTCTTCTTTTTCTTCCTTTTTGCCCTTGGCTTTGCTGACCTTCTTGGGGGGCTTCGGAGTCAAAGCCTTCTCTATGACCTCAAGAAGCTTCGCAAGCTGCTCCGGTGTCAAATCCTCGGTTTTGAGATTGTTCACCTCGGGCATTTGAATCTGAAAGTCGATGCCGCTGCATAGCCTATGGTTCACGCCAAAGTTGATGATACGCCGCAAAAGCTCCATGGCGTTCCGGGCCGTTGCCGGTTTCCGCTTCTTGAGGATTCGATTTTCCAGGCGCTTGATATCCAGGGGGATGATCTCGGAAGGCTCCTTTTCGCCAAAAGCAGGACCGATGTAATTTTCAAACCGGTTCTTGTCAGTGACAGCCCCCTTCAGGTTCGGACGCTGGCGCTGGTACTCCTCCCAGAGTTTCTTGACGGTCCACCGCCCTTCCTCGGCTTCCTTCGCCTTCCGCTCTGCCTCTCTGCGCTCCTCATTTGTCGGCTGGTCTCCCTCGATACGTTTGCCCCTCAACCTGTTGGCTTTCGCGGCCGTCATATCGTCCTGGTACTGCCGACCGGCCTTCTCCTCTATCATCTGGCCGTCCTTCCGGTAGCGGATATAGAAAACCTGCTCCGGCTTGCCGTCGGCAACAGAAGTTGATTCGATGTAATAGACGCCCGGATACTTGGTCGAGAAGCGTTTCTTGGCTGGCATGGGAACCCCCTGTTTTCTGTGGGGTAGGGTGTGGGGAAGATTCCGTTCCCCACGCTATTCCCCACACCCCCGATAAAAATTGCGGTAACTCTCGGTAAACTACATAGCAGATTTTTATTGTGTTGTCAAGATGTTCGGTAAGATTATGATAGGATGCGGGAAATAGCGGTAAATGGGATTTTTCGGGCTCATAACCCGAAGGTCGTTGGTTCGAATCCAGCCCCCGCTACCAAGATCGAAACAAGGGGTTGCGGAGAACATCCGGAACCCCTTGTTTTGTATTCAACTTTCTGGAATGGCGATGGTCAGGACGAGGTCATGTCTCGCCCTCGCCCGGGGTATCCGCAAGCTCGTCGACGAGGTTGTGCGCGATATGGAAGCCAACGGCGAGCGAATACCCGTGCCGATTTCACTCAAAAAATTCAGCAGCAGACTCCAGGTTCGAATCCTGCCTGAGGCGCATCGCAAACTAAAAATTCGGGCTGCAGAGAAAGGCGTTTTGCTGAATCGTATGGCAAGCGCCAGACTTTCAACCTGTTGCAAATAAAGGCGGCGGGGGTAGGAAATATCCTCCTTCTTCTCCTGCTTCTCTCCGTCCGATTGAGCCATCATTGTTACAGCAAATCAAGCGGTTCCGGCCTGGCCAGCGTCATCTCAAGTTGCACTCCGTTTTAAGAATTCCATCCCAGGCGGGCAGAGTCACCACTGCGAACCTCAACCCTTGAAGAATTCATCGAATCCGAGATTCCAACACTTTTCTTTTTTGACACGATGCGGATCAGCCTCACACTGAAGCTGTGACTTCATTTCGGGAGGCGATCCAAATGCCACAGGAGAAAAGACTCAAATATCTGCGATTCGCCCTGTATGCGATCGGGCTGATATTCATTTTCGGCATCTACCTGATGATGATGGTGGTCTGGCCGTCCGGCTGGGGATGGACGCCCCGGCAGTACGAATACGAGCAGATGATCATGGGAGTGTACGCCACCCTGGGAGTGTTCCTGATCCGCGCTGCCAGGGATCCGCTGGCCCATGGCAGCCTGATCTGGTTCACGGTCTGGTCGAGCGTCGTCCATGGAGTCATCATGCTGATTCAGGCGCTCGTTGATGAAACCGAAAGGGCGAATCTTCTCGGAGATGTTCCGGCCCTTTTTCTGGTGGCGATCGTACTGGGATATCTCATGCCCCGACGTCACCGGGGGGTTTGATGAGGGGCCGGCCCTTCCCCGAGGCTGAACCGAGAGAAAAACAAAGGAAAACAAAAATGACAGAACCCGTTCGAATAACGCCCGAAAAGGCAAGAGAAAGACTGCAGACCGGTTCGGCAATCCTGGTCTGCGGCTACGACGATGAGGACAAGTGGCGAAAGAACATGCTGGAAGGCGCTATATCTTTTGGGGATTTTGTCTCCCGGCTCCCATCGATCGGCAATGATCAGGAAATCATCGTCTATTGCGCTTGAGCCACCGCCGCCGGTCGGGCGGCAGAATATCTGGTGAAGGGGTACGGCAACGTCAAGGTGCTGGGAGGCGGCGTCGACGGCTGGAAGAAGGCAGGCTATCCGACGGCAAACTAAGAGTCCCCGCGCCTTGTCGAATAACCGCGCTCCGTCTACCGGCCGCTGCCGACTCGGATGAATTCCGTCGGCCCGGACCAGCCTCCGGAAGCTGCGGTTGATGTTCCAGTTAGCTTGTTGGCATCTTCCGACAACATCAATTCCATGCTGCCTTCCGGCTCCCATCCTTGGGGCAGAGCTTCCGAACTGTGCCGATAACGCATGCGCAGCCGGTTGCCCAGCAGTGTTCCGACCGCATGCCATGCGGCCTTCCCGCCCAGAACGACGCTGAAACCGATGGCATGTATCTCTTCGCCCTGCTGAAAGAAAAGGGTGAGATTATGCGGGTCGGAACTGGTTGTCTTGGTCCATGGTCCATTGAGATCAGCGGGGGCCGCAAGAGCGGCCGGCAGGATCGAAAGGATCCCGAAAAAAACAAGCCGTTTCATCCACGACCTCCCATGCCTTTAGGATTCCGAGTGATGCCGGTTTCACAGACGTCCGCTTTGTTTCAGCCGGCGGTCAACATTCCGGCGATACCAGCCGGAGATCACCGGGCGGATGAACGGAAGGCCGATCACCCACCCCAGCGGCCTCAGGATAGGTATTTTCCCCAGGAGGAGCCTGTAGGCATCGATTTCCGACAGAATCTCCCCATGCTCATTCCTGACGTGAAGCTCCAACAGCGCCTTTCGCGGATCGATGCCGGATCGTCTCAGTTCCTCTTCGTTTTCCATAATATCGACCCAGTCGATTCGATCGCGCCTCCTCCCGCGAAGCTTTTCAAATCGGAGCCTGTCCTTGACACACTTCGGACATCCGCCATCGTAATACACGGTAACCGTATCTTTATCGTGACTCACCGGAAGCTTCTCCTTGGGGCGTTTCACGGGATCCTGCCGGCCGTTTCGATCTTGGGGGGCCGGATCGGTCTTCATTGGGTCCTGTGGATCACCTGTGCAGATGTTCGAAATTGTTACCCAGCCGCCGTCTGTCCAGGAGATGTTGTCCAGGCGGGGATTCTCCTCGCTTCAGGAGGACTTCCCAATGGAAAGAGAGATCAGGAGCACGAGTGAAGACTCCCCCTCTCCCCATTGCCGCGAAGCCAAGCATCGGGGAGGCGGTCGAACCAGAGACTGGACGGGCAACCTTAAGCATGTATATTGAACTTGAAGCGCCTCATTCGCTGGAAAGAACGTGGACGGCCAGGAAGGGGCGCGCTGAAGCCAATCCGGTACAGCACCCCATCTTTCCACCAGTAACACTTCTCAGGAGGTCAAATCATGACATCCACCCCCCTCCAGACTACCATCGTCGGCAGTCTGCCCAAACCCTCCTGGCTTGCCGAACCCAAGCAGCTCTGGGCCCCATGGAAGCTGGAAGGCGACGCCCTTGCCGAAGGCATCCGGGACGCGGTCCGGCTGGCGATCCGAGACCAGGAAAGGGCCGGCATCGACATCATCAGCGACGGCGAGCAGTCGCGTCGGCATTTTGTAACGACCTTCATCGAACATCTCGACGGCGTCGATACCCGGAAAACCCGCAAGGTCCGCATCCGGGATCGCTACGATGCCCAGGTTCCGGTAGTGACCGGCCCGATCGACCGCAAGCGGCCGGTGTTCGTCGAAGATGCCAGGTTTCTGCGCGCCGAAACGAGTCACGTGGTCAAATTCACCCTTCCCGGCCCAATGACCCTGGTCGACACCCTTTACGACTCGCATTACGGCAGCCGGGAAAAACTGGCATGGGAGTTCGCCCGGATTCTGAACGAGGAGGCCCGTGAAATCGAATCCACCGGCGTCGACGTGATCCAATTCGACGAACCGGCGTTCAACGTGTTCTTCGAAGAGGTCAGGCAGTGGGGAATCCAGACGCTCGAGCGCGCCGCGGAAGGACTCAACTGCAAAACCGCGGTGCACATCTGCTACGGGTACGGAATCAAGGCGAACACGGACTGGAAGGCAGCGCTCGGAACGGAGTGGCGCCAATACGAGGAGACATTCCCCCTGCTGCGGCAGTCGACGATCGACCAGGTGTCGCTCGAGTGTCACAATTCAAGGGTGCCGATCGAGCTGACCGGCCTTCTCGAAGGGAAGGATGTTCTCGTCGGTGCGATCGATGTGGCCACGGATACCGTCGAAACGCCCGAGGAAGTCGCGGCGACCCTGCGGCGCGCCCTTCGATACGTGGCGCCGGGGCATCTCTATCCGAGCACGAACTGCGGCATGGTTCCGCTGCCGCGGCCGGTGGCCCTCGGGAAAATGAAGGCCCTGGGTTCCGGCGCGGCATTGGTCCGGCAGGAGCTTGATGGCGGTTGATCAGTCCGCCAGCGAAACGGCGGAAATGGAACTTTCCAGTTCTCCTTCCGAATTCCTGGCCTCGAGGCTGGCGAGATTGATCTCCTTGAGCCGGTCGAGTTGTTTCCGGCTCGCGGTGACTTCCATTTTGGCTCGCTTCAGCTTGTCGAAGGTATCCACCAGTCGGACTTCGAGATCGTTGGCCATCACTTCCAGGGATGCCAGGTTCTCCCTGGCCTTCCGCAGATCGGTCTGATTGGATTTCAGCCTGACACCCAGACGGCTGCTGTAGGTCTCAAGCTCCTGCAATCGCTGGTGCAACCCGGCGTCCTTCTCCGCGTGTAGATCGGCGAAACGGCTCCCGGCCGCCAGGGAGACCACCCCCAGGGCAAGACTCAAGACGATCGCCGCCTGCGACCACCGGCGCGCCTTCTTCCAGAACGAAAGCAGAAACGCCGCGGCAACGAGTCCGATCAGCGTCCATTGCAGCACGAGCGTTGCCAGCGCCATGTTTTCGATGGATGACCAGTATGTGGATAGTTCCATACACTCCCCCTTGTTGATGCCCCGTGACCACCGCCCGGGGCAGACCTTTTTTCTTTTGCGTGATCCAGAGGGTAGCAAGATTCATTCCTCAAAGCGCGATTCAGGTATCACGTTTTAAACCAAGTGATTGCACAATTCGCCGAAGCCCCGATCAAAGCGAAATTGGAAATTTTTTACTCAATTTTCTGTAATTTTTATCCAGAAAGGGGCGAAAAACACCGGCGCCTGCCATCTTGTGAACTGCCGATGCGCTTTGACTTCCGTCGGATTCAGCGTTACTCATGTATTATTCGCATGGGCTCGAAACACCAGGCGGGCACCGGCCGCGAGGAATGGCGCCTCACGCCAACTCACGTTTCGACCCCTTCTTGGACAAACAGGCGGCCAAAACCGTCAATCGAATGCTCCCCGCGCGAAGGCTACATGCAGCCAGAGAAACCCAAACCCAAAACGACCGAGGCCGCAAGAATCGGCGCCATCCTGCGAAACCGATGGTTTCGGATCGTGGGCATCCTTTTTCTGCTTTACGCGTTGTTCGGGTTTGTACTCGCCCCTCTCCTCGTGACCCGCTACCTTCCCCGCCTGGCGGAGGACCATCTCCATCGTCAAGCGAGGATCGGAGAAGTTCGCATCAATCCGCTGGTATTCACTTTCGAAGCGCGGGATTTCAGCCTTTCCGAACCTGACGGCGCCCCCATCGCCGGTTTCGGCCGACTTTTTGTCGATTTCGAAACCAGCAGCCTTCTCCGCCGGGCCTGGACATTCAAGGACGTCCACCTCGCGCAGCCGATGCTGAACCTCGATATCGCCGCGGACGGAACGCTCAATATCTCCCGGATGATTCCCGCCTCTCCTGAGCCGGCAGAACCGAGTGAAGACTCCGAACCGCCCCGCCTCCTTCTGAATGAGATCCGGATTGTCGGGGGAACGGTCCAGTTGACGGATCGCCGACAGTCGACCGCTGCCACAGCCACCGTCCGCCCCGTCAGCCTGACGGTCAGCGGCCTGTCGACCCTGCCGGAAAACAAGGCGGCGTTCAGCCTCGAAGCAAACCTCGACGAAGGTGGCACCCTCAAATCCAGGGGGCAGGCCACTCTCAACCCGGTCCGGTCCGACGGCGACATCGATATCGACGAAATTCCCATGGCAACCCTGTGGAAGTTCGCGCGCGACCATCTGAACATCCGGAAACCGGGGGGCCGTATGGGCATCCAGGGCCATTACCGGCTCGACGTCAGCGGAAGCTCGGCCGACTTCGCCTTGGACCGCATCGATGTGCAGATCGCGGGCTTATCTCTGGCCGTTGCCGAGGCAATCGAGCCTTCGGCATCCGGCGCAGAGGCCAATGCCATTCTCCAACTGGACCGGCTGGCCGTCGAGGGGGGCGCCTTCGACCTTGCCGCACGCACGGCTCAGGTTTCCCGCGTGGCGATCGAGGGAGGCCGCGTGGACCTGGTGAAGGAGGCCGACGGACGGATCAATCTCACCGGGTTGGCGCCTCCGGGAAACGAGGACGACCAGGATGCCGCCGAAACCCCGGCGGCGGAGGAAAACGCCTGGGAAGTGCTGCTGAAGACCATCGAGCTATCGGACTTCCGGGTGTCGTTGTCGGATCGGACCGTCAAGGGAGACGGAACCCTGATCGACCTCGACCCGGTGAACGTTTCGCTGAGCGATGTGGACGGCAAATCCCCCATGGGTTTGAAAGCCGAAATCGGGGTCGCGCAGGGCGGCCGGATCGCCGTCAACGGCACCATCGACCCGGCCGGACCGTCCGTGGCGTCCAGCGTCGACGTCGGTGATCTGGCGCTGCCGCCGTTGCAACCCTACCTCGACCCCGTGGTCGATCTGTTGATGCCTTCGGGGACATTTTCCACCCAGGGACGTCTCGAATACGGAATCGAGGCGGCCGAGGCCGAACTCGCCTATGACGGCAGCTTCGCATTGGCGGATCTCAAATTGACGGAGCCGCGATCGGGTGAAACCCTTCTCGGGTGGCGGGTTCTCGAAGCCCCGGAAATCCAGCTTCGCCTGACGCCGAATCGGATCGTGATCCCCGAGCTCAGGCTGGAAAAGCCCGAGGGCAAATTCATTATCGAGGAAGACCGGACCACGAACGTGGAGAAGGTTTTCAAGAACGGAGGTGGCGAAGTCGAGGCGGCACAGCCGCCTTCCGAGCCCACGGAAGCGCAGGCGTTCGAAGTGACGGTGAGGAATCTGCGGGTGGTCGAAGGGGACATGTTGTTTGCGGATCTCAGCCTGACCCCGCAATTCGCCACGCGGATTCACGACCTGGAAGGATCGGTCATCGGAGCGTCCTCCGATGCGGGCGCCAGGTCCCAGGTGGCGTTGAACGGACAGGTCGACCGGTTCGGAACGGCGGAAATCGAAGGGGAGATCAATCTTTTCGACCCGAAGGGATTCACCGATATCCGGATGGACTTCCGGAACGTGGAAATGTCCAATCTGACGCCCTATTCCGGCCGGTTTGCCGGGCGGAGGATCGAATCGGGCAAACTATCGCTGGATCTCGAATACCGGATCGAGGAAGGCCAGCTGCTGGGCGACAACGAGATCATCGTGGACAACCTGAAGCTGGGAGATCGGGTCGAGAGTCCGGATGCGGTCAACCTTCCCCTGGATCTGGCCATTGCGCTTCTGGAGAACGACAAGGGGATCATCGATATCGGGCTTCCGGTGAGGGGCGATCTGACGCATCCTGAATTCAGCTTCGGAGCCCTTATCGGCAAGGCCTTGCTCAACCTCCTTCAGAAAATCATCACCTCGCCGTTCCGGGCCCTGGCTGCACTGCTCCCCGAAGCGGCAGACGACCTGGATACGGTCGTCTTCAAACCCGGCGAACCCAAGGTGCCGCCGCCGGAGCTGGAAAAGCTGCTGGAACTCACCCGGGCGCTTCAGCAGCGGCCGCACCTCAGCATCACCGTACAGGGCGGATACAGCCAGGAACAGGACGGCGAGGCCCTGCGGCGGCTGAAGATCCGCCGAAGCCTGGCCGAGAGACTCGGCGCAAAACTGGAGCCGGACCAAGATCCTGGTCCGGTGGATTATGGAAATCCGGATGTGCAGGCAGGGCTGGAACGGATGTTCTCGGAGCGCTTCGGCGGCGACGCGCTGGAGTCGCTGAAGACGGCGATCGACCGTCAGGATGCCGCTGCCGCGAAAAGCACTGCTGCTCAATCCTCCTCTTCAAGGACCGCGGATCCCGGCCGGTTATCGAAAATGCTGTTCACCCGCCTCGTCGGAGCCGAGGTTGTGGACGAGTCGGAGTTCACCACCCTGGCTGAAGCCCGCGCCCAGTCGGTCATCGACCGGTTGACCGGAGAAGGAGCACTTGCTCCGCAACGGGTAAGGCGCGGCGACCCTAAGCCCATCGAGGCCGGCGGCGCGCCCGCGGCCAAACT
Organism: Desulfobacterales bacterium; assembly: GCA_049366795.1. Taxonomy (GTDB): domain Bacteria; phylum Desulfobacterota; class Desulfobacteria; order Desulfobacterales; family UBA5852; genus CALNZV01. The sequence goes on along the minus strand of JBMNCP010000088.1, from coordinate 77,944 downwards.
CGAGCTGGCCGCGGGCAATCCGTCCTGACCGGGCTCCCGGTCTCCCGTGGATTGCGCCCGGAATCCGGGCTCCCGCGGGATGAAGCCGGAAGGCGGCGATCAGTCGAGGGACGACGCCGAAGCCAGGGCAGGTCGCGGCTCTCCCATAAATCGGGATGCGGTCAGGGTGACATCTGCGCCTTCCCATGCTCTATTGAATCGGGCCTCAGCCCGTTCGGCTTCCTTGTCCTTTCTTTGAGCCCTGAGGCTCTGCATCAATCCGAAAAGAGCCCATCCGTTCTCCCGGTTGCGCTCGAGATCCTGCCAGTAGACGGCTTCGGCCTCGGCGGGCCTTCCTGCCTCCAGCAGCACAGCGCCCAGGGATTGACGCACGGGGACGTGCCAATCCGGAGGTTCGTTGTAGATCAGGTTTTCCTCGAGCAGGACGCCGCGATGCAGATGGGCGATCGCACGCTCATAGTCGCCATTCCGGGCGGCCATTTCGCCCGCGAGCACCTCGACGCCAATGTCTAGAATGGCCTTGGCCCCGTTTCTGGAGAAGGTCACCCGGTAGCCTTCCATGGCGGGGTCCGCTGCCCGAGCCTTCAGGGCGTTCAACTCCTTTCCCGCCTCCTCGGTTCTGCCCGTGGCCGTGAAGGCCAATCCTCTGGCATAGTGCCAAATCCCGGTCCAGAATGCGCTGTCTTCTGGCGGACTGGGCGCGGACAGGATCCGGTCCCATTCACCAAAGCGGACATAGCTGAAGAGAGGAGTCACCAGGAACTGGTGCAGCACGGGAATCTCCCGCCAGGCGCCTTCCGGAATCCGGGAGGCGGATTTGTGAGCGGCGTCCATTGCCGTGAGGCGTCTCCCCTCCATGGTAGCCGAATCCCAGAGGAAATGAATGTTGTGAGGATAGTAGGCCAACGGGTAGATGCCCTGGGCGCGGCACTGGGTGATGTAGTCCTCGTCGGCGGCGATGGCGTCCTCATTGCTTTTCGAGGCGTCCGCGTAACGGCCGATCCTTCTGAATATGTGGGAGGGCATGTGCACCAGATGCCCGGCGCCGGGAGCCAGTTTCCACAGACGCTCCGCTCCGGCCTCGGCAAGCTCCGGCCGGCCGAACTCGACGGCGTGGATGTAATAGTGAATGGCACCGGGGTGATTCGGGTTCCGTTCGATCACGGATTCCAGCAAACGGTGGATTTCCCTGGTTTCCGGAAGAGGCTGGTAATCCCGTGTCCAGTAGTTCCACGGGCTGAGGTCCATCAGTGCTTCGGCATACAGCGCCGCCGCGTCGAGATCCTCGGGATAGCGTTCGTGCAGCCCGCGCATGGCATCCGCGTAAGCCCGGTCCAGGGCGGAGCGGTCGGGGTGTTCGCTGCTGGAGTAACGCTTCTCCAGCGCGTCGATGTAAGCCTGCTCCCTTTCGGACACCTGGTGGCGCAAAGCGATGGCCTTCTGGATCCATCCGTACGCCTTGGGCCCGGCTTCGGGGGGCATGGGCATATTGATATTCGGTCCGAGAACCAGCGCCATGCCCCAATAGGCCATGGCACATTCAGGATCCAGACGCGCAGCCTCCTGGAACGAACGGAAGGCCTCGGCATGGTTGAATCCGTAGGTCAGCATCATGCCCTGGTTGATAAACAACTGGGCCCGGCCGGAGCGGGTGGTCACCGGAAATTCATGGTTTCCGAGATTCTGGAGCCGCGGGGCCGTCTGCCCCGGCACTGTTATCGATTGGACATCGTTTTCGGGGCGTGCTTCATCACCCTTCACCGGACCGGCGGCGATCATCACGAGGAGAACGACCGCGGTCAGGGCAAGGCAAACCGCCCGGAGACTATGGCATCGTATTTTCATGATCCCACCTCCTGGGGTCGATGCGTGGGTTGGGCGCGAGGACACCCGGTGTTCGGCTGAAAGGGGTGTCCGGTTGGAGCTGGAACCAGATGGCCCCGTTCGCAGCGCGTTGCGGCGTAATGGCACGGAGGTCGGCCGGGCGGATCGAATCGACCGATGGCGGTTGCGCGATTGAACGGGGTGCGGTTTCAGGACTCGCTTGAAGGATTATGGCGTGCCGTCTGCCTGTCAAGGTCGCGATTTGCAGGGTCGGCGCTGGCTGAACCGGTCCAGAGGCTGGTTCGCAGGAGCGGACGAATAGCCGCCATCGGATTCCAGGCTTCGGAACGCCACCTGCCGCCCGTCAGGTCATCGGCAAACGCCTTGAGTTCCCGGTGGATCGAGATGCCTGAAATCCGATCCGGGTTTGTCAGCACCAGCCCCTCCCATATCGCCCGATGCAGCAACCGGTGGTCCCTTGGAAGCAGGTGAAATATCCTTCCACCCCAGGTGCCGTGGTATCCTAGATACAAACGGAGACACTGACCCGGGGTGACGCCCGAGAAAATTTTCCGGCAGGCGATCAGTTTGAGGTCATAGGGTCTCCCCGGCCTCGGGCGGGTGATGACGAAGTCGCCGGCGCCGATTTTCGGCGGCGCCATCGCCTTCCGGCTGCCGGCGTCGTAGCAGGAAAACAGAATTTTGAGGACCTGGGCCCTGAGGATGTCGGAAACGCGCCGGTCGAAGTAATGAAAAGGTTTCTCGTTGATAAAGAAGTTGAGTTGCCGATCGACGCCGAGTTCGTGAAAGCCGTGCAGCCATTCGGTGAAGTAGATGAAAACCGTTTGAGTTTGGCCTGCGGCATCCGGCTCCAGGCTCATCGTCCCCCCGGCCAGAGGGCGGACGACGTACCGGCCTTGTCGATGGTGCAGCCGTTTCAGATTCCGGAACTCGTCGGCGGCGGTTCCGCTGACGAGGCCTTCGTTCTTTGCCACCACCATGGCCAGGCATCTCCTGCCCGTGGATGCCCCATTGACCCGGACCTGGAAAATGTGCTGAAAATCTCCTTCCTGGAAGTGCGACGCCTTGACGGAGCGGATCCCGGAAATCCGGACCGGCTGGCCGCCCGCCATTTGCGACATGCTCTCCCACAGGCGGTTCTCCGGATCTCTGAAGTAGCGGACAAGTGCACTGCGAAGGGCCTCGGGTGCAATGGGCCGGGACAGGCGCTTTCCCCAGTAGTCGTGCATTTCGCCGATCGGTCCGACATCGATGCGAGGCGGCATGGCGTCTTTCTTGAATCGAGGTAAACCCGACGCCGGACAAACTCCGGCGATCCTGGCGGTCATCCTGCGCAGCCCCCCCTTATCACCGAAAGCCCCGCATGGAAAGCCGCCGGGTGCGAAAGGCAAAAGACCCCGGATGATGGATCACAACGAAACGACAAGGGAGGCTCATCGATGCAGACCCGGCTGATCGTTCTCAGGCACGGAGAGACGGTCTGGAACGCGGAAGAACGCTTTCAGGGTCATGGCGACAGCCCGCTGACCGAAACCGGCCGCCGCCAGGCAGCGGCGCTGGGTCGGCGGGTACGGGAGATCGGGGTGGATGTGCTGATCGCCAGCGATCTGGGGCGAACCCGGCAGACCGCCGCTTACATCTCCGAGGCCACCGGGCACCGGATCAGGACGGACAAACGATTGCGGGAACGCAACTACGGCGTTCTCGAGGGCCTCACCCTGCCGGAGATCCAGGAAGGTTTCCCGACGGCCCTCGCACGACTGAGGGGCGACGACCCCGAATATGTCATTCCCGGGGGTGAAAGCCACCGGCAGCACTACGAACGGAATGTGGATTTCATCCGGTCCGCTGTCGCGGATCATCCCGGCGTCAGGATCGCGCTGGTGGCCCATGGCGGGGTTCTGGACAGCCTCTTCCGCTTCGTCGCCCGTCTGCCACTGAATCATCCGCGGTGCTTCACCACCGCGAATGCCAGCCTGAGCGTATTCGTCTACGGCCAGTTCTATGGCTCCCGGCGCTGGGTGATCGAAACATGGTGCGATATCGGCCATCTCGATGGCATCGGCTTTTTCGGCGGCCTGGGGTAGAAGAAAACGAAGGCATGCACACCAGCCTACAAGCCGGCACTCCTCCTATGCCCGCGGCCCTTGTCCACAATCTGCTATGACGCTCGCCGGGCGGCGACGGCCCGGACTCCGGGCGCGTCTTCGAGGATCCGATTCCAGTGTGCGTATGGCCGGTGGCTTTCCCACAGCTCGCCGTTGGACAGCACTGCCAGGAGGCGCTCATCCACTTGGACGAACCGCTCCACCATGTGGCGCCGCCATGGAGCCTGCATTCCCTTCGAGGCCGCATGCCAGGTCGCTCCCCCGTCATCGGACGCCTCGATGCGCCCGTTGCGGGAGACGCCGTCCGCTGGACCGGCGATGATGCGGTCGGTCGACTCGGGATCCATCCAAACGGCGCGGACGTAACACGAATAGACGAGGCGCCACGTTTGACCTCCATCGGCCGAACGATAAATGCCTCCCCCCGTGGCGGCCAGTACTTCGTCCGCATTCCGGGTGCGGACGGCCAGTGAGTGAACGTCCGGATGGATCTTCGAGGCCAGGTTACGCTTCCACTCGGGTCTTCCGTCGCTTCCTTCGGCCAGGCCCCAGCTTTCCCCGCTGTCCGTCGACACCAAAACGCCGCCCACCTCGGCGGCGGCATATATCCGAATCGCACCGGCCGGCGTTTCCTCCGCGGCAAACCCCCGTATGCAGCCCGCCCCGGGCGAGTAGGGCAGAAACCAGCCATTGGCGTCCCGCAGGCGCTCCACTTCGGGCTTGCCGCGCCAGCTTTCGCCGCCGTCCATCGAGATGTAGATCCCCGCCGGCTCGGTGCCCGCCAGCAGGATCCCGGATGGTCCGGGCAGACGTTCCAGCCAGCGGACATGATCGATCGTCAGGCCCGCGCCGGATGGATGCCACTCACGGCCGTCGGCGGCGGACCGCCTGATGCCCGTCGGGGAGCCTGCGAGAGTGAATCCCTCGCCGACGGCTACCGAGGTCAATGACTCGCCGGCGAGTCCGCGACCGAGAACCCGCCATTCCCCGCCCTCCTCCTCAGCGATGGACAAACCAGCCTCGGTTGCCAGATACAGAATGCTGCTCATGCGCTGCTCCTCCATGGCGGGCTCCTCCCGGATCGGGGCGCGGAGCATCCCCCCGGGACGAACGGAATGATTGCGTGAATGATTCAGTGTGGATGAACTCCAATCTAGTGATCGTTCAGCCGGCGGCAACAACCGGAAAGCGGCCCGCTTCCGATCACGGATAAACCGGTTGATTTTTCAATGGGCGTTGAGTAGGCTTCCAGTAAATCTCTGGCAACGGCCTCCGATGACGGAATCCACGCAGGCATGCCTCGATCCGCCTCCGAATGCGGACCCCACCGGCCGTCCATTGAACCCGAACCGTCAGCCCGCGGCGTACCACGGATTGCCCCATGGCATACGCGACGCCTCATACCGATTTGGAAAAGCAGCTCTGGACGCTCAAACCCGGAGACCACCTCTGCTGCATCTTCGAAACCGAGGCGGAGCATCGAGCGTTGCTGAGCTCCTTCATCCGCCAGGGCCTGGATCGGAGGGAAAAGGTAACCTATATCGCCGACTGGCACAGCCGGGAGAAGATTCTGGACTACCTGCTGGAAGACGGGGTGGACCCTGCGCCGTTCCTGGAGTGCGGTCAGCTCGACATTCTCGATGCCCGGGCCGTCTATCGGCTGGAGAGGGAAATCGATCCCGACAGGATGATCGGACTTCTCAAGGCGGAATCCGACCGGGCCCGGAACTTGGGATATGGGGCCCTGCGCGTCACCGGAGAAATGAGTTGGGCCATAGCGGATCCTGCCGTCCCCGAAAAGCTGATCGTTTATGAAGCACGGTTGAACACGTTTTTTCAGCACTACCCGTGCCTCGCCATCTGCCAGTACGACCGCCGGCTGTTTCGTCCTGAGGTGATACTGGATGTCATCGTCACCCACCCCCTCGTGATCGTGGGAACCGAAATCTATAAAAATTTTTACTACATGCCTCCGGAAGCCTTGTTGAGCGGCGATGCCGCCGCCTCCAGGGTCGAGAACTGGCTGAACAACCTGAAAACGCACGAACGGGCGGAAAGGCAGATCCAATCCCTGACCGAAGCGCTGATGACGGCGCAGGAAAGCGAACGGCTGATGATCTCACGGGAGCTTCACGACCAAGTGGCGCAGGACCTGGTCTCCATGAAGCTCACGATGGAAACGCTTCTGCTCGATGGCGCCGGCATGACGGAGGATATCGGGTACCGGCTGGCGTCTCTTTCGAATACGATCAACCGCACCATCAACGCGGTCCGAGGCCTTGCCTACGACATCCGCCCGCCGGAGCTGGATGAATTGGGAATCGTCCTCGCACTGTCCATGTTCTGCGAGGATTTCGCCCATAAGAGCGACATCCGGGTGGATTTTCAGGCTGCCGGCCTCGAACGGTTGAAGCTTGCGGTCAGCACCCAGATCCATCTCTACCGAATGGTCCAGGAAGGCCTGATCAACATCCGAAAGCACGCGGCAGCAAGCCGTGCGGTTGTCAAATTGGTGGCAGCCTTCCCCAACATCCTGCTTCGCATCGAGGACGACGGCCGGGGATTCGACGTCAACCAACGCGCAATGGAGGCGCCTATGGGCAAGCGCATGGGACTCCGAAGCCTTCAGGAGCGCGCCCGCCTCCTCGGCGGCATCATGATCGTCCGATCCATGCCGGGAAAGGGCACGCGAATCTTCATCAGGTTTCCCATCCAGGGGGCCGGAACATGAGTGGCAAAAGGACCTTGCTGATCGTGGACGATCACGCGCTGTTTCGCGAAGGCCTGAAAGCGATCATCAGCCGCGATAATAGCTACGAGATCGTCGGTGAGACGGGCCGCGGTGACGAAGCCGTTCAGATGGCGAAATCCCTGAAGCCGGACCTCGTGCTGGTGGACATCTCACTGCCGGACCAAAGCGGCATCGAGCTGGCACGGCAGCTGAGGAGGTGTCTTCCCGACACCGCCCTCATGATCGTCAGCATGCACTCGAAGGTCGATTACATCGTCAAGGCATTTCAGGCCGGAGCCACGGGCTACATCGTGAAGGACTCCGCCCCCGAGCGCCTCCTGCGTGGGATCGACCTGGTCCTGCAGGGCGAATATTTCATGGACGCATCGGTGTCCCAACAGGTCGTCCAACGGCTTGCTGGCCTGGATGAGAAGGCCGGCGGCGTCAAGGACAAGGGGTATGACACCCTGACCGAAAGAGAACAGGAAGTGCTCGTCCTGCTGGCCCAGGGGATTCCCCTGAAAAAAATCGGCGAGCAGCTTTTCATCAGCCCCAAAACCGTCGAAAACCACCGAACCCACATCATGCAGAAGCTGGGGGTTCAAAGCTCCTTCGAGCTGATCCGGTATGCGGCGAGAATCGGGCTGATCGATATCGACCAGTGGAAGGATTAGCACCCGATCCCCGCTTTTTCCCGCCCTCCGTCGGGAGAATTTCCCGGCAGCACTCTTTTCCCCCAGAAGAATGAGGCGATCCGCGGATAGACAATCCAGGCCGGTTGCTGGACAGTAGCTTCAAGAGCAGCCTGTCATCCGTGCGAACCCGTACCCATTCCATTGCGCAAGGTTCGAGAACCGACAACGCGCGGTGGACAACGTCGTCGCCCCGAAACGTCCCGCACGGACCGCGGCCAGCCCATCACCGGCTACCGGCCCGGCGGGACAGGAAGAACAACCGTGACCGAAAGCTTCTGCGACCTGACCCGACTGGTTCGAAGTCTTCAGCGATTGGAGGGAAACCCGGACTGCTTTCGCAAAAACGCCGGCGAATGCGACCGGAAGGATTGCGTGTGGCGGCCGTACTGCCTGAATCGGAAACCGGATTCGGAAAGGCCGGCCGTACATAAACCCCAGGATGCCTGATGCCAGGAGGTGATACTGATGGAACAAGCACTGGCAGTGGAAACACACGACGACATCATCAGAGAAAAGCGGCTCCCGAGAGTCGGTCAAACCGTCCGCAGCCGCAAATACGGAACGCTCTGGCGCGTGATTGAGAAGAAGGAGGTATGGCAGAACACCTCCGATGACCCGGAAACCGGGGATTTCCGGGCGATACCGGCAGTGTATCTCCAGTACTGGCGGATCCGGCAGGGGACCATGACCGGGGTGGGGAAACTGCTGGGATACGCCTATACCCTGCATGACAATACTTTTGACAGCAACTGGGAGATCGTCTCCGAATAGGGTGGGCTGGCGCAGCCGGTTCCGCGAGCGCCGGGCCGAAATACAGGATGATGAGGGACCCGGATCCGGGACCGATCGGGATCCCTCGACTTCGTTGAAGATGCCGGAGGTGCCGCAATGAGAGCCAGAGACAAGGGAAAACTGCGCCGTATCCTCACGAATTGGCTCGATGAGCTCGAAGGCAGAGCGGATGCCGCGCTCGCCGAACTGAAAAACTGCCAGGTCGAGTCAGCGGACGAAATGGAGAAGGCATGTCTGGAGTATGGCCGGAATTTTTCCATTCGCATCCATGACCGCGAAAGCCGGCTGATTCGAAGAATCAGGCAGTCGCTCCAGGACATCGAAGACGGCACGTACGGCATATGCCAGGTATGCGGGGAGGAAATCGCGATCGGACGACTGATGGCCAGACCCATCGCCAATCACTGTATCGACTGCAAGCGCCGGATCGAAAATCTTGAAAAAGCGTTTGCAAGCGGCACTGGGGAGATTTTTATCGGCGGCTGTACACCCGACAGGGGATCGAAGGATTCCGAAGTATCCTCCCGGTGGCAAGGTTGAGCTGCTTCGAACGCTTGGTGGTCGATGGCATGAATCCAGTGACGTATTATAGTGTCTGCGATTCTACGGAAATTTCATGGACCGCCGCGGGGATCCCGGAAGCCACGGAGATTTGTTCAAGCTTTTCTCAGAGGACTCCGTGTTCTGTGTTATGATCGATTTCCGTCATTCTCGTTTAAGCATGCGTGTGCGAGGCGGCTACCCAGGCACGGACCCTTTACCGATGGTCCGCGCGTTTGCAATCCACCAACAGGAGGGATTCATGAGCATCAAGAAGCAATATCTGAAGAGCAGGCCCGTTTGCAAAGTGACTTTCAAAATTCCCGAAAATCTGGCGAACTCGGCCCAGTCGGCCCACGTCGTTGGCGACTTCAACAACTGGTCCATTTCGGAACACCCCATGAAAAGACAGAAGAACGGTGCCTTTTCCATGACCATCGACCTCGAGAAGGGCCGCGAATATCAGTTCCGCTATCTGCTCGACAGCGAGGTGTGGGAAAATGATCCGGAAGCGGACCGGTATGTGCCCACACCATTCGGAAACAGTGATAACAGTGTTTTGATCCTGTAGCGTGCGTTGCCGGCAGGAATGCCGGATCGTCTTCTCCCGGCTCTCATCACGACCATCAGATGGAGGGAATCCAATGGGAACCTATTCACCGCCCCGGGTTCTGATCGTCGTTCCGGAAGCCCTGTTTTTCCCCCGGGAGCCCAATAAAAGCGAGATTTTCGTGTGCGAGGATCGGGGAAGGCGGATCGATTTTCTCGGCTATCTCATCAGCGATCTGTACCACAGCGGCGTAGACGTCTATCTGGCTCAACCGGATTTCCGCCGGCTTTTCTCGCATACCGGTGACGAAGGCGACGCCTGCTCGACGTGCAGCGACATTCCCGGACGAAGGGTCCTGCTGACGCGGGACAGGGATTTTTTCTACGTGGAGGATATCGATCGAAACACCCACTGGCAGAACCTGAGGATCTCCGCAGCCTTTCAGCGCGAGGTGATGTACCACCCCATACCGGAGATCCAGCCGGATCTGATTCACTGCTTCGACTGGATGACGGGACTGATTCCCCCGGCCGCCATGCACTTGGGCATCCCATGCCTCTTCACCATATCCCGGCTCGAAACGGCCAGGATGCCCCTGTGGTTTTTCGAGGACATGGGAATCGACGCCGCCATGTTCTGGGAGAATCTATTCTATGACCGCTTGCCCCGCTCGTACGAGGACACCCGAACCGACAATCCCGCCGACCTGCTCTTCAGCGGGATCAGCGCCGCGACGCACGTCAACACGATCAGCGCCGTAGCCCTGTCGCAACTCCTGACCTACATGGGTGGCCCAAACCCGAGCGGGCTCCGGCGGCTCATCCGAAGAAAATTCGAATGGGGTTGGATCTCCTGCTTTTCGGAAGACGCGATCAACACCCAGGAATTCGTCGACCTCTATGAAATGCTCCTCAAGCGCCCCGTGACAAGCCTTTCGTGATCCTGAACTCCGCCACCGTCCGGCAGGCGCCGGAGTTCGGATGAATGCGGATTGCGGAATTTCAGCCTTCACCGCGGTATTCAGTCCAAAATACCCAGCCCCGTCATCAGCCGGTACAGGCCGAAAACCCAAAGTACGGACAAGATCGCTCCGCCCGCTACATCGGATGGATAGTGTACCTCCAGGTACACTCGGGAAATCCCCACCAGCAGGATGAGCATGACCCCGACGATCCAGACGAAAACGCACGCTTCCGGAGCCGTCAACCGACAGGCGATCAGGATGGCGGCCAGGCTGATGGCGGTGATCTGAGCCGTGTGGGTGCTTGGAAAGGAAGCATCCTGCGGCATGGGTATGAGACGGTGCAGTGCTTCGGGTCGCGCGCGGACAAAAACCCTCTTGACGACGGGAGAAAGTATGGCGGCCCCGGCGAGACTTCCCGCGAGCAGCAGAGCTTCCATCCGACGTCCCCTGAAGATCAGAACGCCGCACATGGCCACGGCGGACGGCACCAGCACCCACAGCGACCCGAGCCACGTCGCTCCAATGAAAAAAAAGTCCAGCAAGACATTCCTGCCGGCGGTCACTGGGCGCTCCGATGCAATCCCGGAAGGTGGGGCGAGTCGTTCATGGTTATTGGGGATTGGTTATTGGTTATTGGTTAATCGTGAATGGTGAATGGTGAATGGTGAATGGTTTTGGCGGGGTCGAAGGGCCGGGGTCGACTGCTGCCGCGTCTATGACGACGGCTGCCACCCCTCCCGCCCATGTGGAGGCCGGTCTAGTTCTCCACCTCGATTTCGCGCATCTTGGTGTACAGCAGGCGCAAGAGCTCGTATTCGAATGGTGATCCGGTCTCATAGTAACGGAACGGGATATTGGCCCGGGTGTCAACCGCCCTCAACCCTGAAACGCCGGAACTGACGGCGGTACGGGTGACCGCATCGGCGGGGATCTCACCCACGATGCCGTTGGTCATCAACAGATAGATCGCCCCATCCGTCAGCGCCCCCCCTGTATCACGCAGATTCGACGGGCCGAAGAAGGGCAAAACGATATAGGGACCCGCCCCAAACCCCCAAACGCCGAGCGTCTGTCCGAAGTCCTCGTTTCTCTGGGGATAGCCCGCCTCCTTCGCCGGGTCGAAAAGGCCGCCCATACCAAGGGTCGAATTGAGACAGAAACGCATGGCGGAGTTCACGCAACCCTCTGCCTTGGCCTGGAGAAGGTTGTTCATGAAATTGCGGACCTCCATCAGGTTGGAAAAAAAGCGGGTGACACAGTTCCGCACCGGACGGGGCGTGATCCGGACATACCCGCTGGCGACCGGATAAAAGACAAAACGGTCGAACATGGCGTTGAACTGGTACATCCAGCGGTTCGCCCGCTCGATCGGATCCGGGACATCGATGGGATGGACGGCATCCGGGTTCACATATTCCCTGACAGGGCGTTTGACCGCGGGATCCGTGGCGGCAAACGCCTGCGGGGAAGCCGCCAGTACAACCGCCAGAAAGGCGGCCCACAGACAGCGCCGCGCAGGTTGCCTGGAACCTCTCGAGATCGGCATCATCGGCATCAATTTCTGAAATAATCGATCATATGGTTCAGAACGGCCCGGTGCGCCAGGTTCCCCAGGTGTCCGCCCGTGGGATAGATCTTCGCCCGGTCTCCGAAAACCGACCGGAGATATTCCAGCTCCCCGGGCGCAAGGATCAGGTCGTCCTCGTTATGCAGCAGGCCGATGTGGTCGGCCTCGCGCAGGTAGGGTTCCAGCATCCTGAGGCTGACGCGATCCAGCAGATCGTCCATGGTCAGGTCAGGGTTGCGTTGGATGAAATACGGGAGGAAAAATTCCCCGATGTAGTCGATGAAGCCCGTCTGCATCAGAACCTTGAAGTAGCCGGTCAACGAGTCCGTCGGGCCCAGTTCCTTTCCTGGAGGCACCACGAAACCTGCATGGCTCATCACGTCCGCGACGAATATCATGCTGGTGGCCGCGTTTCGGAAGGAAAGGCCGATCATGACGGCAAGGTCTTCTTCGCGCTGAGGATAATTCCGGTAGATGTTGTAAAGGAAGTTTTCATCGAACTTCAGGGTGTCGCTTCTCTGGTAGATGTTCGAGAAAAGATCCATGTACCTTCCGAAGAATCGATTGACGGCGCTCGGTTCCATTTCGAGGTTGCTCTCGAGCATGCGGTCGAGGACGCCGGCCGAGTTGAACAGACTCACCGGGGGATTGATCAGCAGCACTTTTTCGAAGCCGAAACGCCGCTGTTCGGCATCCAGCCGGGAGACGGCGGCAGCCTGGGCGCCGCCCAGGCTGTAGCCGGTCAGGTGAAAGGCGGTGACGTCGATCCGGCGGCGCACCCGGTCATAGGCCAACTGCATCACCTCGTAAAGGTCTTCCGAATCTTCCATCAGGTGGCCGGGGACACAGCTCTTCGACGCATTGACGATGAAATTCGGGTGGGTCGGCGAAGGCAGGGACAGCACATGGAAGCCGGCGTCGTAGAAAGCCTTCTGCAGCATCTGCATGGTGGATGACTCGTGGCTGCTGCCGGTGCCCGCAATGATGAAGATCAGGGGTGCGGGCTGACCCTGCCGGACAAGGGAAAAACGGAAGCCCCGGGTGTACCAGAAGACATCCGGGATTTTCCGGTCTGGGGAAACAGGAATCGTGTAAGTCTTGACGGGCGGAAACTCCGTAAGCTCCGGCGAATAGAAGTCCGGCGTGCCGACGACCGTCGCCTCGTAGGGATTGATGAAAGGATAGTCGTAGGCGGCAAGGGAAACGGATACCGTTCCGGCCGCGAGCCACGCAAGGATTGTCAACAGGAATCTGATCAATCTTCCCATGTCCAAGAGCACGAAAGCGGCAGAAGACGGCCGGTCATGGCGCACCCGCTGCCGATATCGGGTTGTGGGCCTTCCGACGTGAACGATGTTCGATATTATCCGTCCCGATGGGAGAAAACAAGAGGGATGAGGCCTTGCTACCGGCGTCTTGACTCCACGGTTGTCCCGCCCTTATCCATCATCTTCGTCATCTGGTTCCGTATGTAGGAGCGGTGCAGGAGCAGGTGAACGCCGACCGACACGACAAAAAAAAGCGCGGTCCAGGTGTGAACGTCCCTGAGCATGTGGAACCACCCGCCGCCTCTCCTTACGGGGCCGCCTCCGTGAAGGAGCCAGAGGACCACCCCGGTCAGGATCATTATGGACAGGAGGATGAATGTGACCACATTGACTATCCACAATTTCTCCGTTCGATTGAGGGACATCGGCCGTTTCCTCCCCGTTGCGGTTGCGGAATGATGCCTTAGGAAATGCTTGCACCCCGCATTTTACACGTTTCACCATCGGCTGCAACCCGGTTTGTCGGCTTCTGTCGCCCTGAAAGCCGGGAAACCGTCATGGCATAAAACGCCATCCAATTTCGCAACCGCCGCCGGCGGCTTGTAACCGGACGGCATTGGCCGTCGACTTTATCTTCAGAGTGCGCTTTACTGCCGGTGGATCGCCGGAATCACGGGAGGGTCCGGGGTCGTCGGGGGCATCGACCACGGTTTCTCTGCGATCCGGCGTCCCGGTGGACACGGCTGAACCGGCTGGAATTCCGGGGCGGAACCGGAACCGGCGGATGCCGCATGCGGACGGACAACCGAGGGGCGTGCTGTTGGCGGGGAAATCGGATCGGGACATCGTGGAGCGGGTGTTGGGCGGCGACGCCGATGCGTTCTCCGGCCTGATGGATCGCTACGCCGATCCGGTGGAGGCCATCGTCAAGAAACACGTGCCCCGCGATCAGGTGGCCGAAACCTGCCAGGACGTCTTCATCCGTGCCTATCGGTCGCTGCATGGCCTCAAGGATGCGGATCGGTTCCGCCAGTGGATCTCGAGCATCGCCGTGAGAACCTGTCATGACTTCTGGCGCCGGCACTATCGGAACCGTGAAACCCCGGAAAGCGGCTTGTCCGAGGCCCACCTCAGATTTCTCGACCGTGCCGTCTCCAACGCCTCCGATGCCAGGTGGCGGGAAGCCGGCCGTCGTGCCGAAGCCAGGGAGATCCTGGACTGGGTCCTCGACAGGCTGTCGCCGGAGGACCGGATGATCCTGGAGCTGATCTACCTCGAGGATCTCAGCGGCAGGGAAGCGGCGGAACTGCTCGGTTGGAGTGTCGCCAACGTCAAGGTCAGGACATTCAGAGCCAGGAAGGCTGTTCGGAAACTATTGGGCAAACTGGAGAAGGGGAAATGAACAGAGCCAACGGGCATTACCACCGGCTGAAGGCGCTGCTTCAGATCGCCTACAAGGAAAAGGAAGCGTTCGACGTCGGGGACCACTGGAAAACGGAGGTCATGCGGCGGATACGCGGTCTGGCACCCCCTGAAGTTCAAGTGCCGTTCCTTCGGGCGTTCGGCAGCCTGGCCTGGCGCCTGGCGCCGGCGACCGGCGCATTGATTCTCATCCTGTCCGCGGTCCTGGCGGCCTCCAACCTGTCCGGACCCGATGACTTTTACCAGTTGATCACCTACGAATTTTCCGAAACCGGAATCGCAGACCTTCTGGCGTTGAGGTGATGGTCATGAAGCAATGGAAACTCGTCGCCGGCATATCGCTGGTATTCGTGCTCGGCGCGCTGGTCGGATCGGCGGTCACCGGTTGCTTTCTCCGGAGCGGCCACACGCCGCGGTTCCGGGATCCTGTTCAGCGCAAGGCCGTGATCATGGAGCGGCTGATCGACCGGCTCGAACTGGACGATGCCCAGAAATCGCAGGTGGAAGCCGTCGTCGACCGGTCCGACGCCCGAATGCAGGAGAACCTTCGCGAGCGCCGCGCCCAGGCCCGCCGGATCATGGAGGAAGGTTTCGCGGAAATCCGTCGTGTTCTGAGAGAGGACCAGCAGAAGTCGCTCGACGCGCTCGAGGCGGAGATCGACGCCCGCCATCGCGAGCGTCACCGCCGGTGGTTCGGAGAATCGCCGCCGCCGGAGTGAGGGCCGCCCCGGGAACCGGCGCGCGGCCTGGAAACTCCTTCAGACGGGGGAAGGTGCCGGACGCCGATATCATTGGATGGTTTGGAGAAATTCGACGTCAGGACGGCCGGTTACTCCATCGGCCGCCCTGATGATCTGTCGGGCCTTACCGGAACTTTGGCGCATCCGTAGCCCCGAATCCTTCTTTCCTCAGATAATGCCCTGGTCCTGCATGGCATTGACCACCCGGAGGAAGCCGGTGATATCGGCTCCCATGCGGATGTTGTCGGGGCTGCCGAACTCCGCCGCCGTTTCCCGGCATTTTCGGTAAATGCTGCTCATGATGGTTCTAAGCCGCTGGTCCACCTCCTCCGCCGACCAGGACAGCAGCATGCGGTTCTGGGCCATCTCCAGGCAGGACACCGCCACACCGCCCGCGTTGGCCGCCTTGCTGGGCGCAAAAAGAATCCCCGCCTCCTGGAAGATCGCGACGGCTTCCGGCGACGACGGCATGTCCGCCGCCTCGCACACGAATTTCACGCCGTTGCGCACCATGTTGGCCGCATCCTTTGCGTTGATTTCATTCTCGGTCGAGCAGGGAAAGGCAAAGTCGGCCTTCTGGCTCCAGAGGGGATTGTGGTCCAGGCTGTGATCCGCCTCCAGGAACTGCGCCTCCGAATACTTGTCCACGTATTCCTGGATGCGGCCCCGTTTCAGATTCTTGAGGCGCTTGACAAAGGCAAGCTTGCCGGCGTCGATCCCCTCCTCGTCGTAGATGAAACCCGACGAGTCGGACAGGGTGAGCACCTTGGCGCCCAGGCGCACCAGCTTCTCCGCCGTGTACTGGGCCACGTTGCCCGAGCCGGACACGAGACAGGTCCTGCCCTCAAGGGATTGACGGTGTTCGGCCAGCATCTCCGCGGCGAAATACACGACGCCGTAGCCGGTGGACTCCGGCCGCATTCGGCTCCCGCCCCACTCCAGGCCCTTTCCGGTCATCACCCCGGAAAACTCGTTCCGCTGTTTCTTGTAGGCACCGAAAAGGTATCCGATCTCGCGCGCGCCGACGCCAAGACCGCCTTCGGGGATGTCGACGTCCGGGCCGATGTGCCGGGCAAGCTCGGCCATGAAACTCTGACAGAATCGCATCACCTCGAAGTCGGATTTGCCCTTGGGATCGAAATCCGAGCCGCCCCGGGCCGCCCCGATCGGCAGCGTGGTCAGGGCGTTCTTGAACACCTGCTCGAAGGCGAGGAGCTTGAAGATGCCGAGGTTCACAGAGGGGTGGAATCGGAGCCCTCCCTTGTAGGGGCCGATGGCGCTGTTCATCTCCACCCGATACCCCCGATTCACCTGCACCCGTCCCTGGTCGTCGACCCAGGGGACCCGGAATGTCAGGGTCCGTTCGGGCTCCGTCAGCCTTTCGATGACGGCCTGTTGGCGGTATTCCGGCCGGCGGTCCAGCACCGGCTTGACCGACTCGAGAAGCTCTCCCACAGCCTGGTGAAATTCACGCTGCTCCGGGTCCCTTCGCTTCAGCCAATTCATCACTTCCTTCATGTTGACCTCCTGCTCTGGTTGCCGATGGCAGCCGGTTAGGCATCGATGATATCGAGGGCTTCCTGGCGATAGGCATCCATGACATACGGGAGACCGGTGACTTTCGCGCATTCCTCGGTGAGGGAGAAGAGGTCCTGGCGGCTGATGTATTGGACGGCCCAGTTCCGGGAGCCTGCCATGAGCTGCTGGAGACCCACCCGGATCTTGTCGGTGACATTGAAGAGGCCGATGGCGCCCAGCGGCATCTTGTCCACCTCGGCGCCGTATTTTTCCTTGAGCACCTCGTAATTCATGAAGATCTCTTCCTTGGTGAACCCGTAGCGCGAAACATTGGGCGGCAAGCCGCCGTCCTCCCCCTTGAGCCACCTTTCGGTGTTTTTGCCGACCATGCCGGGAATCATGAGGGCCCTGCCCATGCACACCGCCTTGCAGAAAGGCGCGCCGAGGGCGAGGGCCTTGAATACGTGGTCCTCCGAGGAGAAGCCTCCGGCAAAGGCGATATCCGGGACCGGCCGCCCTTTCTCGACAAGCCTCTGGCAGAGTTCGTAGGCCATGGAGTGGAGGTAGATGGACGGAATGCCCCATTCGGCCATCATGCGCCAGGGACTCATACCCGTTCCGCCCGGCGCCCCGTCGATGGTGAGGAGATCGATGCCGGCATCGCTCGACCAGCGGATGGCCATGGCCAGCTCCCGCATGGGGTAGGCACCGGTTTTCAGTGTAACCCGCTTGGCACCGAGTTTTCTGAGCCTTTCCACCTCCTTCATGAAGCCTTCCTGATCGATGAATCCAAGCCGCGAGTGGCGTTCGAACTGCTTGAGGGGCCCGGCCTTGAACGCCGCCTGATGGGCCGGATCCTCCGGATCCGGGGTCACGATGTAGCCCCGTTTCTTGAGCTCGACGGCTCTTGAAAGCGAGTTGACCTTGATTTCGCCCCCGATGCACTTGGCGCCCTGGCCCCATTTCAATTCGATGGTTTCCACGTCCAGGTGCTCGATTACGTATTCGGCCACGCCGTTGCGGGTGTCCTCCACGTTCATCTGAACGAGGATGTCCCCGTAGCCTTCGTGATACCGACGATATTCCCTCACCCGGCGGTCCATCTCCGGGGATTTGGTCACCTTGCCGTGGCTGCCGATCTCCAGGCCGGGATCGATGCCGCAGACGTTCTCCCCGCACACGAGGCTGATGCCGCTGATGGCGGCGCCGACGGCAAAGTGGTCCCAGTTCTTCTGAGCGATGTCGGTGCTTCCCAGGGCGCCCGTAAAAATCGGCACCTTCATTTTGACCTTGTGATCGGTCCCGAACTCGGTCTCGGTATCGACGGTCGGAAACGTCGCCTTGTCGGGGTCCGGCTCCACACCTTTGGCGCCCAGGGCATAGCCCATGATGTTGAGATGTGAGTAGTCGACGGGGTAGTCCTTGTCCGCCCCGGCCGTGACGCTGCCAAACGGTTCCGGATAAAGCAGTTCCCGTCCCCTGAACGTCGCCTTGAACAGGTCGCAGTTGCCTTTGCAGCCATCCAGGCATCGGCTGCAGATGCCCGACTGCGGAGCGACATCCCGCGATCGGTTCTTGGTCTGCAAGGCTTCGTTGGCATTGGCTCGGTGTAAATTCATGGTGGTCCTCCTTGGTGTGGATAAAAATGCCGAAACGTCGGGGGATTCAGGGAAGTCCGCCGCGGCGCCTGCATCGCGGGCTGCTTTGGACCGACGTCCGAGAGGCGGCTGGGTCCGTGCCCATTCCCGAACCGGGTCCCCCTCTGGTCCCGGCAAGAATGGATCGAACTGGGTGTGCATAGGAACTGGGCGTCCCGGCTGATATACAAAACCCCTTGTTTCCTTTCAAGTAAAAGAATTCGGCCGAGGCGCCGGCTGGGGCGGAACGCACAGGACCCATGCCGTTCGCGCGCATCGATCCCGAAGTCGGACCGCCTCTTGCGCAATCGGAGGCAGATCGCGTATGAAAATGAGGCGCCTCGCGCGCGCTTTTTTCCCAACCCAGAGGAGATGCCGTCATGATGCCCCGACGCTCGATCCTGTCCGTTCCGGGCCACGTCAAGAAAATGCACGACAAGGCGTTCGCAGGCGGCGCCGATGTCATCATGCTGGACCTCGAGGACAGTGTGCCGCTCGACGGCAAGATCGAGGCCCGGAGACAGGTGATCCGAACACTCCTTTCCAGCCGGGTCCGCGGAAGGTCGATGACATTCCGGATCAATCCCCTCGACACCCCCTTCGGCTACCGCGATCTTCTGGAGGTGACCGAGGCGGCCGGAGACCGGGTCGACACCGTGGTCATCCCCAAGGTCGACCATCCCGGGGACATCCATTTCGCGGACCGCCTCCTCACAGGCATCGAGCTCAAGGAGGGGCTGTCACGGCCCATCGGCATCGAAGCTTCCATCGAGTCCGCTGCTGGATTGGAGCGGATTTCCGAGATTGCCAGGGCAAGCACCCGTATCGTTTCACTCGTCTTCGGCATCGCCGACTACTCGGCATCCATCGGAGCGCGGCTCGTCTCCATCTCCGGGCACGGGGAAAACGAAGAGGCGATCTACCCCGGCCACCGGTGGCATTTCGCGGTCAGCCGGCTGGTGATGGCGGCAAAGGCCGCCGGCGTCCTGGCCATCGATGCCGCATACGGCAATTTCAGGGACGCCCGGGGGCTGGAGCAATCGGCGGGAATGGCCTGCGCCTTGGGCTGCGACGGCAAGTGGGCCATCCACCCCGACCAGGTCGATCCCATCAACCGGATATTCTCTCCTTCCGACGAGGACATCGAACGCGCGCGCCGCATCATCGAAGCCGACGAAGCCGCCAGATCGGAGGGCAAGGGGGCGGTGGACGTGGAAGGCCGCATGGTGGACCAGGCCACGGTCCGTTTGGCCCGCAAGCTCTACGAACAGGCCCGCCATCTGAAACGCGTCTGAATCGCAAGCGCTGTGGGGATATGCTCTCCCCTGGGCTTCATCGCCGAATGTCGTTCCGAGCGGAGAAATTTCATCCATATCAGATAAGTTGTCTTGACAACTTGACCAAAATCCGCCATAAAGCATGAACTTGCCCACGTCAGGGAGATTTTACCGGCGCAGTTGCGCCCAATCCAACGAATCACTCTTGCAGCAGGACCGATGAGCGACACCAGAACGGAAAAATTGAACCCGCAGTCCCCTCTGCCCCTTTACCACCAGTTGGCCGGGATCCTGACCGCCCGGATCCGCGGCGGGGACTATCCCGCCGGCGAACGGATTCCTTCCGAACATCAATTGGCGTCCGCCTTCGGCATCGGAAGGCCCACCGTCCGTCAGGCCGTCGACGTTCTCGTCCGAAAGGGGCTTCTGGTCCGGCGTCGAGGTTCGGGCACCTATGTTGGCGAGACGCGTCAGGAAGTGGATCTTTTCTCGCTGGACGGCACCAGCGTCTCGTTTCACAAGGCGGGCCTTCCGGTGAAAAGCCGGATTCTCCGGCCCATGGCCCTCAGAGTCGTCCAGGGGCCCGGGGGGAATCCGTTTTCGGGGGCCAAGGCTTTCTGCCTCTGCCGCCTCACTCTTGTGGGTGCCGCGCCGGTGCTCATCGAGGACACTTTCCTGCACCCCCGGCTTTTTGCCGGCATCGACACCGTGAACCTGGAGGAGAAATCACTTTCCGCCGTGGCGGAGGAACAATTCTATCTTCGCCCGAACGGTGGCCGGCAGACTTTTCAAATCGGCTATCCCGATGCCGACCTGGCGCGAGCGCTAAAGGTCTCCCGGGAGGCGCCCGTACTCATCGTCCAGCGTTTTCTTCACTTTCCCCAGGAGCGGAACGGCGTTTTTTCCGTTCTCACCTGTCGAACCGACCAGTTTGTCTTTTCCCAGAACATCGGAGGACCCGACCATGCATAGACGGGGCTATTACGCCGGCTTCGGCGGCGCTTTTCTGCCGGAAATCCTGACCGCCACATTCGATGAACTCGAAGCGGTATTCGAGGCCGCCAAGGCCGACCCTGAATTCTGGCCGGCCTACGCGGATGTGATGTCGACGTACTCCTGCCGCCCGACGCCGCTCACTTTCGCCGAAAACCTCACCCGCCATTTCGGTGGCGCTCGGATCTATGTCAAACGCGAAGACCTGAATCACACCGGCGCCCACAAGGCCAACAACGTGATGGGACAGGGTCTGCTGGTCCGGCGCATGGGCAAAACCCGGGTGATCGCGGAAACCGGCGCCGGCCAGCACGGTGTGGCCACAGCCACCATGGCGGCCCGGTTCGGCTTCGAGTGCACCATCTACATGGGAGCCGTGGACGTGGACCGGCAGCGCCCGAACGTCTTCTGGATGGAGCGTCTCGGTGCCACGGTGGTACCGGTGACCAACGGCACCCGCATCCTCAAGGATGCCATCAACGAGGCCTTCAGGGACTGGGTTTCGAATATGGACACCACGCACTACGTGCTGGGAACCGCCTGCGGACCCCACCCGTTTCCGGAGATGGTGACCTACTTCCAGTCCATCATCGGAAAAGAGGCCCGGCGACAGATCCTGGTACGCGAGGGCCGTCTGCCTCGCCGGGTCTATGCCTGCGTGGGCGGCGGCTCGAACGCCATGGGACTTTTCTCGGGGTTTCTGGACGACCCGGTGGAACTGGTGGGGGTGGAGGCCGGAGGCCGGGGACTCGATTCGGGCCGGCATGCCTCGCGGCTGTGTTCGGCGGATGCCAGCGTCGGGGTGGCGCAGGGATACAAGACCTATTTTCTCCAGGACGGCGACGGGCAGATGAAGGAAACCCATAGCATCGCGGCCGGGCTGGACTATGTCGGCGTTTCGCCCATTCTCTCCCATTTCAAGGACACGGGGCGGGCCCGGTTCGAGGCGGCCACCGACGAGGAGGTGGTCGAGGCGCTGTCCCTCGCCATGCGTAAGGAAGGGCTGATTCCCGCACTCGAATCGGCCCATGCCTTTGTCCAGGCGTTCAAGGAAGCGCCAACCCTCTCGCCGGAGGACATCGTCATCATCAACCAGTCCGGCCGGGGCGACAAGGACATCTTCACGGTGGCCGACGCTTTCGGCGATCCGGCCTGGAGGGAGTTCATCCGAAGGAAGGCGGAGCAATACCATGCTTGAAAACTACCTGAAGGACCGTCTGAAGGAAAAGGACATCCTGCTGATGACCCACATCGTGATCGGCTACCCGTCATTCGAGTCGTCGTTCCAGATCCTAAGGGCCATGGTGGACGCCGGAGTCGACCTGATGGAACTGCAAATTCCCTTTTCCGAACCCATCGCCGACGGTCCCACGATCCTCAAGGCGAACCAGGAGGTGTTGGCCGCCGGAGCCCGGGTGGATCAGTGCCTCGACTTCGCGTCCCGGGCGGCCGGGATCGTGGACATCCCCCTTCTGTTCATGACCTACTACAACATTCTGCACAGCTACGGGGTGTCCTCGTTCGCCGGCGAGATGGGGCGCATCGGCATGAAAGGGGCCATCGTTCCGGACCTGCCCCCCGAGGAGGGCGGAGACTACCTCGCGGCAATGGCGGAACACCGTCTCTCGCCCATTTTCATTTTCTCCCCCACCACCACCGAGCAGCGGATGCGATTGATCGCGACGCACGGCAGGGGCTTCATCTACTGCGTCGCCCGAAAAGGGGTGACCGGGCAGCAGACGGATTTTTCCGATGCGCTCGACGGCTATCTGTCCCGATGCCGCCGGGCGACGGAGCTTCCCCTGGCAATGGGATTCGGGGTGAGGGACCGGTCGGATGTCGACTTTCTGAAAGGGAAGGTGGATATCGCCGTGATCGGCACCGAGGTCATCCGCCTCGTGGACCGCGAGGGGGTGGGCTCCGTGGGGCGGTTCATCCGGGGTCTTCGCTGAAGCGGGTCCTGCTCGACGACGCGGCCGTTGATATCTAACGGACGGTCGGCCCCCTATCCCACCAGATAGGCGCCGGTCCCGGCGGCGATCAGAAGTCCGTCCTGGTTGGTGAGCTCCGATCGAATCACCGCGACCTTGTTGCCGGTTCTCATCACTTCTCCCCTGGAGTGGAACCGGTCGCCCTTTCCGGGCCTGAGATAGTCGACTCTCAGGTCGATGGTGCCGATCCTTGAGGCCCTCCGAATCATCTCATCGGCGTCCATGCCGGCCATCTGGCCGAGGGCGGCCGCTGTGGCCGTCATTCCACCGGTGGCGTCGAGAACCGCCGAGATCACCCCGCCGTGGAGTATGCCATGGACAGAATTGCCGACAAATTCCTCGCGCATCCGGAAGGTGAATTCCGCGGAGTCATGGCCGATTTCTTGTACCTTCAACCCGAGGAGACGGTTGAACGGCAGCCGGTTTTCGTAGAGGTCCTTTACCATCGCCAGAAGCGCTTCCCATTCGGTCATATTCTCTTCCGTTCAGACAGTCTTATGAAGCCGCTTACGCCTTTCAGTCGGCCGCGAAGGTTTCGACGACGAAGGGCAGAAGGGTCTGGGTGGTGCTCATGGCCTCGCCGGCATGGATGGTCTCGTTGCCCGACCAGTCTCCGAAAAATCCGCCGGCTTCCCTCAGGATCACCGGAAAAGGTCCGCAATCGTAGGCGTTCATTACGGGATCCAGCATGACTTCGATCCTGCCGGTGGCCACGAGGGCATGGCCGTAGGCATCCGACCAGCCGACCGCATGGTAGCACGCCCTGAGAATGCTTTGGAACTCCCGCGCCCTGTCGTGCTTCTCGAAACTCGCCGCATTGGTGAAGGAGACCATGCTCCGGTCGAGCCGATCCACATCGCTCACGCGGCAGCGGCGTCCGTTCAGGTAACACCCTTTGCCGCAGGCCGCGCCCACCATCTCGTCCAAGGCAGGGAAATAGCAGGCCCCGGCCTCGATGCGACCTTCGAGTTCGAAGCCGATCAGCACTCCGTAAAGGGGCACGCCACGGACAAACGCCTTGGTGCCGTCGATCGGATCGATGTACCACCGGTGGGCGTCGCTTTCGCCGCCGCCTTCCCCGAACTCTTCGCCAATGATGCGATGGGAGGGGAACCGCCGCTCGATGCGGGAGCGGATCAACTCCTCGGCTTTTCGATCGGCAAGGGTCACCGGCGTATCGTCTTCCTTGAATTCTGGCCGAATGCCGGTCCTGAAGTATCCGAGTGTAAGGCGTCCGGCCTCGAAGGCTGTTTCCTGCGCGAACTGCAGAAGGTCACTGAAATCGTTCTTCATGATCTCCACTCCTCGAGCGACGCCTGTCTGGTGCACCAGCTTGTCCGTCTCGAGCTTCATGGCGGCTCGACGGTCGCTTCAGTCGTTGGCTTTCTTGGGCAGGGGGGGCTTCATTGAATCCGCCTTTTTCGGGTCTCCGTCCTGGAACCGGAGGGGCATGTAGATGGCCATCCCGAATATGACGCCTCCGATGCCAACGGCGAACAGCTTCAGGGGATTGTTGAAAATGCCGGTGGTGTAGACGATGCTGAGGGCGACAAAGGAGATGAAACAGACGGCTGCTTTCATCAGCGGGTATAAGGACTGCATGTCGCCCCGTTTGAGATCCGCCACCTTCTCGATCGCTACGATGCAAAGGAAAATGAGGATCAGGAGCAGCTTGTGAGACAGCGGCTTGTCCGGCAGGTTCAGCACGGCCGCCATGAAAAAGCCAAAGAAGGATGCAGTAGGAATCATGGTTTGGCCTCTGACCCCGGTCCTGGATGAAAGCAATACCCGTAGGAACCCAGGGCGGCGCAGTCCCGACCGGTTTCGGATGACGGCTCTCGAATCCGGGAATCCATTCGTCGCCGTTCAACCCGCGGAAGGCTCCCCTTTCCATTCGATCACGGCAGGATTGGATAAGGGAACGCGTCGAAAACCGGCCAGGCAGGTAAGCGGCGGCCGGTCTCTTCGGCGTGGCACCCCGACATAACCCGTGTCCGTACAGAAACGAGCTTCATTGTCCTGATCGGCAAACGCCACGGGTTTCCAGCTGCGGCGCCTCCGAGAACGCCGCAGCGTGAACCCTTGTGCGACTTCGATCGGAATTAGAATTCCTCAATTCCGAACCGGATACGCTGGTGCCTGAAGGATCCATCGTTAATGGACCCTCCCGGGTACCTCAGTACCTCGGCCCTCTTCTCTGGGGCCGGTCTTCCCTCGGCTTGGCCTGGTTGACTTTGATGCTGCGCCCCTTGAGCGGCTTGCCGTTCAATGCTTCGATCGCGGCATCCGCCGCGCTGTTGTCGGGCATCTCGACAAAGCCGAAGCCCTTGGACTGCCCCGTCATTTTATCCGTGATGATGTTGACGCTGGACACTTCACCATAAGCTGAGAAAGCCTCTCGCAACTCGTTTTCGGTGACCCCGTAAGCCAAATTCCCCACATAAATATTCATGAATCGCTCTCTCCAGTGCGCATTCGTCTGAGTTTGCCACGGATCCCTGCGCACCGGGAACCTGCGGCATCAGCCAACCATTGGCCGGTCCAAACCGTCGTGACGAAGCAAAGCAGCCGACCGCATTGCTACGTCGATACCGCTTTCAAGGGCAATCAGCGCTGCACGGCAAGCCTGACGTTCTCGCTGGGTATGTCGGATCGCGGATAATCGATAGTATCACAGCATTCGGAAGAGACAATAGAAATTTCGGAGGGGTCGACCGGCTGCACCACCGGCCGCCGGGGCGTTCGATTGGCGAAAAAAGCCCCGGAAACCGATGCGGCGGACGCGGCACCCTGTCGACTATCCGAAATCGATGGTCTCCAGCACTTCCAGTGCGAAGCGCGCGTAGGCGGTCGCGGGTCCTCCGCCCATTTCGATCCCCACCCCGATCGCCTCGAGAATCTCGGCTTCTCCTGCGCCCGCTGCCGCCGCCTGTTCGATATGCCACTGCATGCAGGATTCACAGTTGATCACCACGGAGATCCCGACCGCGACGAGTTCCTTGTTTTTTCGCGTCATTGCGCCATCGCTGTATGCCGCCTTCTCCATTTCCAGGAAGGCCTGGTATACTTTCGATCTTTTGCGGACCAGCGTGGCATGTGCCTTTTTCCGTAGCCGGGAGATGTCGCTTAGCTTGTCCATCCTTCTCCTCTTGAAGATTGCCCCGCGGGCAGGCGGGTTGCCGTTGAAATGTCGATGGGCGCCAGAGGGGCTCGACCGCGCGTGGGTCAATGCCGCCTCAGGTCGAAAACCGGCTGATTCAGCCTCGGCTCGGGCTCTTTTCCCAACGGTAGATCCTCATGGGGGGAATATTGAGCAGTTGCACCTCCATGCGCCCGTCGCCGAAAAACGGGCGGCCGACATCCGCGACCCTGCCGCTCACCTGGTAGGCGACAAATCGCCCGCCCGGGGCCAGGACCGTCGAAGCGGCTTCGAGTATCCGTTCGCCTGCGCGCCAACCTATGGTGGAAAAGGGAATACCGGAGATCATGGCATCCGGCGCCGTCAGTCCGTACCTCGAAAGTATCTCGGGAAGGCGGACGGCGCTGCCGTGATGGGCAATCAACCGGTTGTCCTCGACGCGGTTGACCAGGTCGAACAGATCCGGATTGACCTCGATGCTGAGAAGCCTGGCGTCGTCGGGCATGGCGGCAAGTATTGCGCGGGTCGTGCCACCGTTGCCGGGGCCGAGCTCCACGATTGTGCGGGCGGAGCGCACATCGGCCGTTTCGACGACCCTGCGCTCGAGAAACCTTGAACTGGGTATGATCGATCCGAGTTGGAGCGGATGCTGGAGGAACTGCCGAAAGAAAACGATCCGGTCGGATATCCTCCTATGGTTGGTTTTCGTCTTCATGGGCGGCGTCGCGGAATGTAGGATGTCAATGGTTCCTTTGGCTGGCTGGTTTATGCTACGCCTCTTGAAACCGGTTGACAAGATCGCCGGTGCCCGGGCATCGGATTCCGCAGTATGGAACCTTACGCCTCCTCGGGCAACTGCGTGCATCCGAGGTTCGAGATCCTATATTTGGGCTTCCGATCCGGACAGGTCGATAACCCATTGAACGAGGAATGTCATGTTGGATATCTGGCTCGTTTCGCTCATTCTTCTCGCTTCGATTATCCTGCTGATCACCGAAAAGCTCCCGGTGGACCTGACGGCGATCATCATCATGGTGGCGCTGATCGTGACGGGCCTGCTCAAGCCTTCCGAGGCGGTGGCCGGTTTTGCCAATCCTGCCGTCATCACGGTGGCAGCGATGTTCATGATCTCACGCGGCATGATCCGAACCGGCGCACTCGGGTTCATCGGCCACAAACTGATCGAGATTTCCAGGGGAAAAGACCGCCTGGCGCTTCTTTTGAGCCTGCTGATCGTCGCCGTGGCGTCGGCGTTCATCAACAACACCCCGGTGGTGGTGCTGTTCATACCGATCATGCTGAGCATCAGCTGCGAATACGGCCTGAGCCCCTCGAAGTTCCTGATCCCGATATCCTATGCGTCGATACTGGCGGGAACCTGCACGCTGATCGGTACGTCCACCAACATCATCGTGAGCGATCTCAGCGCCTCCAGCGGATACGGCCCGATCGGCATGTTCGAACTCGCCCGTCTGGGGCTGCCGGTTGCTCTCATCGGCATTGCCTTGATTTACTTTCTCTCTCCACACCTCATGCCGGACCATGCCGCTCCCACCTGTGACCTGAAAGGAGGAGATGCGCGACGATACCTGACCGAATTTCGAATTCCCGAGGGGAGCCGGCTCGTGGGCCGAAACCCCGAATGGTTCCAGGAAAAATTCCCGTCGATCGAGCTGTTCGAAATCGTCAGGGCGCCCCTCATTCACTACCCGGGCGACGCCCAGATCGTCATGGGAAAGGGGGATCTGCTGCTGGTCAAAGGCTCTGTCAACGACCTGGTGGGTCTGCTGAACGATCGAATGGTCGAGCTGCCCTATGCCGGGGATGTGAGGGGGCTCGGAGGAGGCGATGAGGACCACCTCGTCGTCGAGCTGGTATTGCCGCCCCAATCCAGCCTCGTGGGCATACGCCTGCTCGACAGTCATTTGCAGGGGGATTCCGATGTTCATATCCTGGCCATCAAAAGCCGCATGCATCACTATGACGAGGCACATATCCGGCAGGTGCGACTGCGCGTGGGGGACATCATCCTGGTTCGGTGCCCTCGACAGAAGCTCGAGCAGCTGAGGGCCGGTGGTGAGTTCATCGTCATCGAGGACGTCCATCACGAGATCGTTCACAAACGCCTCGCAGGCCGGGCGATGCTGATTTTTGCCGGCGTGGTGGCCGCCGCCACTTTCGGGGTGGCGGACATCATGCTCTGCGCAATGGCCGGAGTGGTCGCGATGCTCCTGACCCGATGCCTCGAGCTCCAAACCGCCTATCGCGACCTCCGCGCCGATGTACTCCTGCTCATCGTCGGCACCATCGCTCTCGGGGCTGCCATGGAGAAAACCGGCGCCACGCACTTCTATGCCCGAACGTTTCTAAGCTGGTTCAATTCGGACGATCCGCGCCTGGTGCTCGGCGGGATACTTCTGCTCACGAGCATCAGCACCCAGGTGCTGAGCAACAACGCCACGGCGGTTCTGTTGCTCCCGATCGCGATTTCGACCGCCCTTTCCCTCGGTGTGAGTCCCAAGCCGTTCATCATGGCGGTCTGTTTCGGAGCCAGCGCATGCTTTGCTTCACCAATCGGCTACCAGACCAATCTCATGGTGTACGGGCCGGGAAGCTACCGCTTCAGCGACTATCTCAAGCTGGGCATGCCTCTGAACCTGCTGGTGATCGGGGTCGGAGTGGCTATGATTCCCCGGATTTGGCCGTTTTGAACCCAGATCCTCCATCCATTTCGCGGGTGGCAGCCGCTACGTTGGAATCGATCGGTTCAAGCTGCCCTGGACGTAGCCTTCGAGATCCAGGGCAACGTGGTCGAAGCCAGCCGCCAGAATGCCCTTTACGAGCCCCAGGCGAATGGGAGGCGCCACCGCCCTGGCCAGATCGGACGCCCGAAGTTCGACGCGGGCGACGGCACCATGATAGCGAACCCGAGCCCCTTCGAAACCCATCTCGATCAGAACATCTTCGGCGGCCTCGACCCGACGGAGGATGTCGGCATCCAGCGGGGTCCCGTAGGGGATCCGGGAGGCCAGGCAGGCCATGGATGGTTTGTTCCAGGTTGACAGCCCCATCGTGCGGGAGAGATTCCGAATCTCCGCCTTGGTCAAACCGGCTTCGGCCAGGGGCGCCGTCACCTTCATCTCTTCAGCGGCCCTGAGACCGGGGCGGTAATCGTTGGCGTCGTCGACATTGGCGCCATGCACAAGATAAGGGATTCCCAGCTTCCCGATTTCTTTTAGGATATCGCCGAAAGCCATCTTCTTGCAGACATAGCAGCGATCGGGAAGGTTCTGCCGAATAGAAAGGAGGCGTTCGTCCGAAAGGCGAAGCACCAAATGAGGGATCCGCAGGTGTCTGGCGATGGCGACCGCAGTATTTTTTTCTCTTCGGGGGAAAAGCGGAGAATCCACCGTGACGGCCGTCACGGCCCCTGGGAGCACCCTACAGGCGACCGCCAGAAGAAAAGAGCTGTCGACGCCTCCCGAAAAGGCGACGGCCAACGGTTCATGGTTTGCCAGCAGGGCCTCGAGCTCTTTGAGCTTCCGGATTTTGCTCATCTGAATCCTTCCGACGCGGGAACAACGTCGCCAATCCATCAACAGGAGGTTTGAAACGACTAAATTAATCATTGCATCAACCGCTGCAATTCCATTATTATGCCGAATTTAGTAGGGGAATCAGGACGAACAGCTTTCACTTGCAATGGTAAAGGGGCACTCATGGGCAAAAACAGCTTACTCGAATCGACGTCAGGAAAAAAGGCAACCCAAAAGAAAGCAGGCTCCAGGAAATCGGCTGCTTCCAAAACCGACGCCGCCAAAACCGCCTCCAAAGCCCAGAAGAGCAAATCAGCTGCTGCCAAACCGCCTCGGAACTCGACAGGGAAAACAGCTAAAAAATCCCCACCACCCAAAAAACAATCCACCTCAACAGCCAAAGGCAAGAAACCCGCCATGACAAAGCCAACCCGAAAAGACCTGATCCGGAAGCAATTCGACCTCGCGGAAAGCGGTCCGGTCTGGACGCCGCCAGCCGTGGAAGCGCCTTCAGGCGCTTATGAAGCTCCGTCCTTTTTCGCCGGCATGAGCGATGCCGACATCAAGCGCGGCAAAGCCCTCCTCAAGGCCAAGTTCGACTACGGTGAAATCAAGGTGGCCGGGGAACGATATGCCAAGGAAAAGGCCGCTGCTGAAAAAGCCGCCGCAGAGAAGGCTGCTGCCGAAAAGGCCGCCGCCGAAAAGGCTGCCGCCGAAAAGGCCGCCGCAGAGAAGGCCGCCGCTGAAAAAGCTGCTGCCGAAAAGGCCGCCGCCGAAAAGGCTGCTGCTGAAAAAGCTGCTGCCGAGAAGGCTGCTGCCGAAAAGGCCGCCGCTGAAAAAGCTGCTGCCGAAAAGGCCGCTGCCGAAAAGGCCGCCGCCGAAAAGGCCACCGCTGAAAAGGCCGCCGCTGAAAAGGCCGCCGCCGAAAAAGCCGCTGCTCAAAAAGCCGCTGCCGAGAAGAATGCCCGAGAGGCATCGGCTTCGGTACCGCCTTCAACGACCATTCAGGTTCTGCCCGAAAATTCGGAATCCGGATTCAATGTCGTCAAGATCGGGATCATTGCCGTCGTCGCCGTCATTCTTCTCCTCATCGTCTACAGCTACAACAATGCCGGAAAATACTACTTTACGGAGGAGAACGGAACCGTCGAAATCTGGCGGGGCGTCTTCGCTCCCATGGGGAAGACCCGCGTCATCTCCATGACCGGTGTGGAACTTCCATTTGAGGAGAATGCCGTTTACGGTTGGAAGGATGCCTATGCCCTGATGTACGGATATTACATCAACCAGGCCGACGCGCTCCTGGAGGGTCCGGGTGTTCCCGATGCAGCCGCCCTGAAGGAGAATCTGGAATTGGCGGTCAAATATGCCCCGAACCGGGAACTCCGTGATGCGGCCCGGGACCGGGTCGTCAGCCTCGATCTTCAGATAGAAATCCAGAGAGCGGCAGCCGCCGTCAATCGGGGCACCATCGAGAGTGTTCAGAACGGAATCGCCATTCTCCGGCGGGCGACCGCCATGGGCGCCAGCGATGCAGAGGTTCAGATGCTGGAGCAAAAGATCGCCCAGGCTGAAGCCCAATTGGCGGGGCTGGAGGCCGAACAGGCGGAGTCCGATCGCCTGGCCGCCGAGTCGGCTGCCCTGGAAGCCGAAGAAGAAAGCCTGGAGGAAGCCGCCGGAAATCCAGCGGCCCCCGAAGGAGAAAGCCGTTAATCCCTGAAGGAAACGTACCGCATCCAAAACCCGGTCGGCCTTTGATACCGACCGGGTTTTTTGTGGCGGCTTGGGGAACTCTCCCACTTATCTGAACTCTCCCAACTGTCTCAACCCTCCCAACTGTCTCAACTTTCCCAACTGTCTCAACTATCCTAACTATCTTAACTATCTTAACTATCCTAACTATCTTAACTCTCCCAACTCTCCCAACTCTCTTAACCTGCCTCTACCTGACAGGTCCCATCTCAGCCGTCACCTCAGCGCGGTGGCAGGAAACGAGATGGGTGGGGTCGTTCATTCCGGGGGCGGGTCTCAGTTGCGGTTCCTCCAGCGTGCAGCGGTCAATGGCCAGTGGGCATCGGGTTCTGAAATTGCAGCCGCTGGGCGGGTTCATCGGAGAGGGCACATCTCCGCCCAGGATCTCCTTTCTTTTTTTAGCCCGGGGATCCGGTATGGGGATCACCGAAATCAACGCACGGGTATACGGATGCAACGGATATGCGTAGAGGGTTTCCGCGTCGGCGATTTCGGCTATTTTCCCCAGATACATGACCGCGATGCGGTCCGATATGTGTTTGACCACCGCCAGGTCGTGGGCAATGAAAAGATACGTCAAACGCATTTCGGCCTGAAGTTCGATCAAAAGATTCAGAATCTGGGACTGGATCGAGACATCCAGTGCGGACACGGGTTCGTCACAGACGAGAAGCCTTGGATTCAGCGCAATGGCGCGGGCGATGCCGATCCGCTGCCGCTGGCCTCCACTGAATTCGTGGGGATAACGGTCGACGCTGCCTGCCGCAAGGCCCACGCGATCCAGGAGCTGCCCGATGCGTCGATGACGCTCTACCGAATCCCCAATACGATGTATCCGAAACGGTTCCTCCAGTATTTCACCCACGGTCTGCCGGGAATTGAGTGATTCGAAAGGATCCTGAAAAATTATCTGCATATCCCTGCGCAAGGCGCGTAGGGCCTTGCGATCGAGGCTGTCGACCCGAATCCCGTCGAACCAGATCCCCCCGGATGTGGGCTTGTATAGCCGCAGAACCGATCTCCCGACGGTGGTCTTCCCGCAACCCGACTCCCCCACCAGCCCGAGCGTCCGGCCGGCGGGGATGGCAAAGGAAATGTCGTCCACGGCATAGACGTTGCCGATCCGACGCCGGAACAC
This sequence comes from Desulfobacterales bacterium, assembly GCA_049366795.1. Taxonomy (GTDB): domain Bacteria; phylum Desulfobacterota; class Desulfobacteria; order Desulfobacterales; family UBA5852; genus CALNZV01. The sequence goes on along the minus strand of JBMNCP010000088.1, from coordinate 45,741 downwards.
ACCGCCCCGAACCGGGAAATACATTTTGAGATGCTTCACTTCGAGCAGAACGTCCGCCATCAGAATCGAACCTTTCCTCCCGCAACTCCGTCGCCATCCGGCCGTGAATCGACAAACCGAGGTATCATCGAACCCCGTGCCCGGCCGGCGGCTGCCAGGGTTCCAGGTCATTGGCGAAATAGCAGCTGGCCTCGTGGTCCTCGCCCACCGGAAACAGGGGAGGATGCTCTGTTCGGCAGACCGGCTGGGCATACGGGCAGCGGTTCTCGAACCGGCACCCGGCGGGCAAGGCATCCAATGCCGGCACCATCCCCTTGATGGTATTGAGTTCGGATTTAGCGGGCAGATCCAGCCGCGGTATGGAGTTGAGAAGACCGCGGGTATAGGGATGGCGAGGGTTGCTGAAGAGCGTTTCCACCGGTGCCTTCTCCGCAACCTTGCCGGCGTACATGACGACCACGTCGTCACAAAGCTCGGCGATCACGCCAAGGTCGTGGGTGATAAAAATCATGGACATCCCGAATTCCTTCTGGAGCCTGATCATCAGGTCGAGAATCTGGGCCTGAATGGTCACATCCAGCGCGGTCGTCGGCTCGTCGGCAATGAGAATCTCCGGGCGGCAGGCAAGGGCAATGGCAATCATCACGCGCTGCCGCATCCCGCCGGACAGCTGGTAGGGATATTCATTCAGACGTTTTGAAGGCTCCGGGATCCCCACTTTTTTCAACAGGTCGACGGCTCCGTTCAGGCGATCGGTCTCATTCATTTCCGGGAAGTGAAGCTCGAAAGCCTCCTGGATCTGGCGCCCGACACGGTGAACAGGGTTGAGCGCCGTCATCGGCTCCTGGAAGATCATGGCGATCCGGTTTCCCCGGATCTTGTGCATTTCATCGATCGGAAGCCGTGTGATATCGAGGCCGTCCAACCGGACCGTGCCGGCGTCGATAGACCCGGTCGGCCTCGGAAGGAGCCGCATGATGGAAAGCGCGGTGACGCTTTTCCCGCATCCGGATTCACCGACCAGACCGAGCGTCGCACCTCGACGCAGGAAGAAGCTCACATCGTCCACGGCCCGGATCCGACCGGCTTCGGTTTCGAAGGAGGTCGCCAGGTTCTCGACCGACAGAATGATGTCCTTGCGACTCACCATGATGACATGCCGTCAGGGTTTGTAGGTTTCCTCGATGCGGGTGACCGAAGGAAAGCTTTTCCCCTCCGTCATCGCCTCCCGGGTTTCGCGATGCCGTTCCCCGTCGTACCAGAACAAACCGCCGGTGCCGCTGTCGAAAGGAGAAAACAGACTTTCCGAGCTGCGGGTCGCCGGAGGCTTCGGGAACCGCCACCATCGCCAGTACGCCTCCCTGAAATAGGGAACCATGAAGGTGGGGACGAAGGCACCGATTTCATGCACCCGTTCCTGAATCTGCCTCGACAGGGTGATCCGCTCCTCCTCATCGAGAGAGTTGCGGTACGTGTCGATCATCCGGTCCAGCTCCGGATCGTCGGTGTTGGTGATGTTGTTGGTCTGGGGTTTGTGAGCGTTGGCCGAATGCCAGAATTCCCAGAAATGGGGTCTGAGCGAAGTGCTCCAGGCGACCCATGCCACGTCGTGGCGCTTTTCGAGCACTTTTTTGAAGGCAGCCGAGGGATCGAGCCTCTGGAGATTGAGCACGATGCCGGCTTTCTTGGCCTCTTCGCGCAGGACCACCAGCCGGGGCGTGTGTTCCTCGCGGCTGTACACGACTTCCACCTCGAACCGCCTCCCGTTCTTGCCCCAGATGCCGTCGCTGCCCCGGTCCCAGCCGGAGGACTGCATGTAGGACGCCACCTTTCCGAGGTCGAAGCGCCGGGCGCGGATATCCGGGTTCGTGTAGGGCCCGTATCCCACGTATGCGCTCTCCAGGCGGACGTAGTCGTTTCGGAGCACCTTCTGAATGACCCTCTCCACGTTCATGGCATGGGCGAACGCATAACGGACATTCGGATCCTTGAAGATCTCCCGGTCCTGATTGAGCCAGAGCCCCTGCGCCGATTGGGGGGTGTCGTTGAAAAACCAGATCTTCTCGATGTACCCCTTCTCCACTTCAGGTATGCGAGACTTGATGTGCCAGAACTGGGGAACGGTCAGGCTGAAAGCGTCGATTTTCGCCTTCTTGAAATATTCCCATTGAAGATTGGGGTTTCGCACCACCGTGTAGATGACCTTATCGACGTTGAACCGGTTCCGGAAGTATTTGAGATCCCTGGCCCACCACTCCTTCTTTCTTTCGAAGACGACTCGTTTGCCTTTGCGGAAATCCGAGATCTGGTAGGGGCCGGTGTTGGGAACAATGGCCCAGTTGTAGCGCCGTATGAATCCATCATCGAGGCGGCAGAAAAAATGGCGGGGCGTGGGGCTGATTCCAACCTTCAGATGAAGGTCCGGTTGAGCTTTGGTGCTCACGACCGCCAGGGTGTGGTCGTCGTAGACGATCACCCGGTCGATTTCCTGGGAGTAGTAATCGTTGTACCAGGGGGCGACGATGAATTTCGACCGCATGAATTCCAGCGTGTAGGCGAAATCACCGGCGGTCACCGGTACGCCGTCGGACCAGCGGGCTGCGGGATTCAACTTGAAGAACATCGTCTTCCGGTCCGTCCCGTAGGCCCAGTGGGTCGCCAGCTCCGGTATGATATTCAGCGTGTTGGGGTGAATGCCGACGAGACTGAGCTGATTGCCCAGAATGGCGCTGCGAAAGCTCGTGTTGGAATCCGGTCCGACCACCCGGAACGTCAACGGGAATGTCCCCAGTGCTTCATGAAACGTTCCGCCCTTTTGGGTTTCGGGCGCTGCGAACACCGGGTCCGTGTCGTTGGTCAGCCAGACGAGATCTGTCGGAATCGGCTCATCGGAAGGTGCCACCGGTGGGAGGTCGCAATCCGTTTGAGCGGTGTCGGCGCTTCCGGTCCGGGGATCCTCCGAACAGCCGGCGACCGCCATCCAGATCAGCATCAGGGCCACGGACCAGACCAGTGCCCTGAGCGATCCGCAGGCTCTGAAACGGCGCATCGTCCCCGCCAGGAGCGCAGGCGACGGTGATCCGCGGTGGTGTGTCGGAAGATCATGCATAGACGGTATGCATCCGGGGATCGAAAGCCTCACGGACGGCCTCTCCGATGAAAGTCACGGTCAAAAGGGTCAGGAGCATGGCGCCGACCACCGATGCGGAAATCCACCAGGCGCTCAGATTGGTCCACCCCTGCTGAAGCAGTTCCCCCCAGCTGGGCGTCGGCGGAGGCAGGCCGAAGCCCAGGTAGTCGAGCGACGTCAGGGCAACGATGCCCCCGGATATCGAAAACGGGGCGAAAGTCACGATGACCGCAATGGTGTTGGGGAGAATATGGCGAAAGATGATCCGGCCGTTGGAGGCGCCAAGGGCTTTCGCTGCCAGAACGTACTCACGCGCCCGCTCCTTGTAGGTCACCGTCCGCATGGTCCAGGTGATATTGATCCATCCGAAAATCGCCATGATCAGGATCAGGATAAAGAAGCTCGGCACCACGATCGAGGAGATGATGATAATGACGTAAAGAAAGGGAACGTTGGACCAGATTTCAATGATTCTCTGAAAAAACAGATCGAACTTTCCGCCATAATATCCCATGGCGCATCCGATGCTCACTCCGATGACATAGTTGACCGCCAGTAGCCCCAGGGAAAAGAAAATGGCGATCCGGAATCCGTAGACCAGCCTTGCGAAAATATCCCGTCCCACCGCGTCGGTCCCCAATAAGTGGCGATCTTTCAAGCTTGGCGGAAATGGCGGAAAATCGTCCTCCCGGAGATCGTTCTCATAGGCGTTGTAGGGAATCGGCGGCAACAGCACCCAGTTGCCGTTGTCCTGCCCGTCGAATCGGCGTTTCAGATCCCGGTAATCGGTTTCGTAATCGTAGTCGAGCCCGAATACGGAGCCGGGGATCACGTCACCGTAGGTCGGAAAGAAAAACCGTCCTTCATAGCGGACGACGAGCGCCCGGCTGTTGACCAGCATCTCCGCGCACAGGGAGAAGACGATCATCGCCACGAAAATGAGAAATGAAACATAGCCCCGACGAATCGACTGGAACCGGCGAAACTTTTTCAGCGTCAATGGATTGAGTTTCATGGCAGCTTTAATCTTCCTGCATCCGCCCTGCATCCGGCATCGAATCCCGGCGCTTCCCGGGGACCCGATCGCCGGGCACTATTCGAACTGCACCCTCGGATCCACGATGGCCACGCAGATATCCGAAAGGATATTGCCGATCAGGAACAGCAGCGACGAGATCACCAGGATGCCCAGGACCACGGGATAATCCCTTTCCAGAACGGATTCGTAGCCGAGAAGCCCCATTCCGTCGATGTTGAAGACGGTCTCGATCAGAAAAGAGCCGCTGAGAACCACCGAGATGTTGTTGCCGAAGCTCGTGGCGATGGGAATGAGGCTGTTGCGCATGGCATGCCGGTAAACCGCCTTTCGGAAGGGCAGCCCCTTGGCAATCGCGGTCCGGACATAGTCGGAGGCGAGATTGTCCATCAGGGTGTTCTTCATGAGAAAGGTCATCACCGTGAAGGATCCCGCCACATAGGCGATCAGCGGAAGAACCGTGTGCCACAGGAGATCGAGCAGCTGTTGGTAAAAGGGCAACTCTTCGAAATTCTCACTCACAAGGCCGCCGAGAGGAAACACCTCCCACTGGGAAGCCAGCAGGACCAACAGGAAAAGCCCTACCACCCACCCGGGAATGGCGTAGCCGATAAACACGATGACCGAGGAAATGTTGTCGAAATGCGTCTTGTGGTGAATCGATTTGACGATTCCCAGAGGGATGCAGATGCCATAGACTAGCACCAGGGATGTCAGTCCGAAATAGAGCGAAACGGGAATCCGGTCCCGGATCATTTCCCACACAGGATCGTAATAACGGGTGGACACCCCAAGGTCACCGGTCAACACCTTTCCCAGCCACAGGGCGTAACTGACCAGCACGGGCTTGTCGAAACCGTAGTACCGCTCCAATTCTGCGATCTGTTCCTCGGAAAGCGGCTGGCGCTGATCCCCGGGGGAGGCGGAAGCCGCCCTGCCTCCTTCCAGCGCCTGCTGCTGCGCCTGGGCGATGATGCGTTCGATGGGCCCTCCCGGCACAAACCGGGTGATGGTAAACACGAGGACGGTGATCCCGATGAACGTTGGAATCACCAGCAGGAGGCGCCGTATGAAATAAGCGGTCATGGCCCCACTCCTTCCAGACGAATGTCAACCGGCCTCGAATCCATTACGGTTCAGGATCAGGCTCAAGATCAAGCCCGTTTGTCGGATCGATCCGATGGACCTGATCTGTAGCGGATCGTGTTGAAAAGCTCAAGAGCGGCGAAGACGCCGGGAACCGTGCGGACCACGAAAAAGAGCCGGGGCGACGGCTTGTCGACCCCGGCTCCATCGGCATGGCCACGATGCCGATCATTCTTCCTTGGGCTTCAGATGTTCGGGCACCTCGACCATCTTGAGAAGCAGCGGCTTGAGGAAGGACCAGCGGATCCCCACCCGGTATTCCTCCTCCAGGTCCCGGATGGCGTCCCAACAGTTGTGGCAGGGGGTGATCACGAGCTTGGCGCCGGTTTCGAGGATCTGGTCCCGTTTGACCATCAGCCCGATGTTGCGCTGCTTGCGGTACCGGCCGAGGCCGTTCATCCCCCCGCCGCCGCCGCAGCAGAAGTTGTGCTCCTTGTTGGGTTTCATTTCCCGGAAATCTTCCGCAATATAGCCCATGATCTCCCGCGCCACGTCCTTGAGTCCCGCGTTGCGGATGTAGTTGCAGGAATCCTGGTAGGTCACGGGCTCCTTGATCTTTTTGGACGGATCGATCTTGAGCTTTCCGGTGCGAAGCGCCTCGGCAACCCATTCCACGTAATGAAAGCTGGGAATCGGCGGTTGGCCCGTCTTTCTTCCGGTCCAGTATGGCCCTTCGATGACGGTGGCGCGGTAGGCGTGCCCGCACTCGGTCACGACCATCCGCTTGGGATTGAGACGCTCCATGGCGTCGTAGACCGACTGAACCTGCAACCGACAGGCCTCCCAGTCGCCCGCGAACATGGCGAGGCTGGTTTCCTCCCAGCCTTCGCTGGGGACCGTCCAGTTTTCACCGGCCAGATGGAACAGAATGGCCGCCTCGGCGAGGTCTTCCGGGTAGTGCTTGGGTTCCCGGGCGTTGACCGTATAGATGATGTCGGCGTCCTTCTTGTCGATCGGTATGCTGAGCCCCGGCCAATCCTCTTCGTATTCCTCCGCCATCCACTCGCAGGTCTCCACCCAGTCCTCGGTGGTCACATCCATCTGCGCGCGGTAAATCCGGTGCATGCCCGAACCGATCTTGAGCTCCCACGGCACGAACCCCTGGGAGAAGCACAGACCCCGCAGGTAGCCGAACATGACGCCCATGTCGATGCCGAACGGGCAGTACATGCCGCATCGGTTGCAGCAGGTGCACTTGCCCCATGCGGTGTCCATTACGTACTGCATGAAGGCATTGTCCACTTTCCCCTTGCGTTTGACGAGTTCGCCGAGGGTGGACTGGATCTTGTAGGAGGGCACCTGCTCCGGATCCCTGTTGTTGGCCATGTAAAAGAAGCAGCTGTCAGCGCACATGCCGCAGTGCGCACAGATCTCGAGCCAGGTCTTCAAGCGCGATTTGAGCGATTTCTGGATGGAGGACCAAAAGGCCTTGGCGTCCACATCCAGATTGTTCATCTCGGCATAGTACTGCTTGCCGCCCTTGTCGTTGAGCAGCGCCTGCAGTTCTTCCTCGGTGTTGACGGGTCTCTTATTGCAAAGTTTTCCTTCAGGCATGATCAGCGATTCCCAATGCTAAAGGTTGAAGTTGGATTACCAGGTCACTCCCGTGCCCTTCATGCCGCCGCGCTTGATTCCGAAATCCATGCCAAGTTGAGCGCGAGAGAGAAAGAACATGATGAAATGGGAGAGTTTCGTGAGCGGTATGGCTACCAGCATCAGCTCCCCGCAGAGAATGTGCAGAATCAGCCAGAACTGGTAGTTGCCCACCTGCTGATGGGCGATATACCCGGTCAGAAAAGGTGCCACCGCAACGGCCAGCACGAAGTAGTCATAGGGTTTGGTCAGTATCCGGACCTCGGGGAGCGCGTTCCGGCGGATGACGATGAGCACCGCGGCGGCCATCATGGCCAGCGTCAGAAAGTCCGCCGTCCCTTCGGACAGCGTCCACAGGCTGAAGCCCCATCGTTCCTGGAGCAGCACATTGTGTCCGATCAGGAAAATCGGCGTGACCAGCAGGCCGATGTGAAAGGTGAAGACCAATACGGTGAAAAAGGGATAGAATCTCCAGCTGTGGGTCCCGAAAGGGACCAACCAGTAAAAGATCGATCTCAGGGCGCCCTTGATGCCGAATGACATGTGTTCCTTGTAGGCGACCCTGTCGGCCTTCCAGTCCAGTCCTCTGAAGTAGAGGATCGTTCTTACGATCAGACCGACGAAAAAGACGGTAAACGACAGCCACGCCAGCGGACCTGTAACGAATTCGTACATGGGTTTCTCCTGTTTCCGCGAATCAGACCTTCCGCCACCCGGCGGTTGGATCCGGTCTCCTATTCTTCGTGGTGCTCATGGTACCGGTCTTCGTCCCGCTGCGTCAGAAACAGCCACCAGGCGGGAAATGCGACCAGCGCCGCGATAATGATCAGATAGGTGACGCCCTTGGTGAAGAGCATGAACTCCTGAAGCGTATGAATGGTTTCCATGACGATGTCCTCGCAGGCTTAATGTTCTTGGGCGTATTCCGGGTGTTCGTACATGATCGGCATCCGGGAGGCGATGAAGCGGTAGACCACGACACCGACCGTCACGATGAATACCGACGTCATGATTTCCATCCAGTGGGGGAAGTACCGCTCGCTGGACGGCAAGTGGTAATTGAAGGCCACCAGCGACACGTTCAGACGGTTCACCACGATTCCCAGAACGGCGATGGCCGAGGTCCACCGGATCAGCTTGAGATTTTTCTCCCGGACGCCCATGGCGTAGAGCAGGCTGGGCAGGGCAACGAATCCCAGAAGTTCCACGAGGTACCAGGCCCCCCATCCGGTGGCCAGGTAGTGCCAATTGTTGTCCACGGCCAGCCCGATGATTTTGATGACAAAGTAGCCGGCCAGAACGAAGGAGGCGGCCTTCCCGAACCCCATGACGACGCCGTCGGCTTCCTTCAGGTGCGTCGGATCCATTTTGTGGTGGAAATACCGATGCGCCAGCGTTCCCTCGAAGATGACCATCGAGAGCCCGGCGATGATGCTCGATATGAAGAAATAGACGGGCAGATAGCTCGAATACCATAGCGGGTGAAGCTTGGACGGGGCGATCAGGAAAAGAGCGCCAAGAGACGACTGGTGCAGCGTGGAGAGAACAACGCCGAAGATGGTGAGCACCAGGGTGAGGCGGACGATGATGTTCCGCGCTTTCTTCATGCCGAGCCATTCCAGCGCGGCGGGCGAGAATTCGATGAAGAGGACCGTCAGGTAAAGCGCCACGCACGCGCCCACCTCGAAGAGAAGCGAGGTGGTTCCCTGTTGAACGATGAAAGGATAGGGCAGGCGCCAGGGACGGCCGACATCGTAGTGCAGGGCAAAGACCACCAGCGCATACCCGAGAAACCCGGTCAGGATGGCGGGCCGCACCGCGGAGTGAAACCGCTTCAGGCCGAAGATGTAGCATGCGGCCGAGGTCACGTAGCCGCCGGCTGCAAGGGCGACGCCGACCAGCAGGTCAAAACCGATCCAGAGCCCCCAGGGATTGTAATCCGACAAGTTGGTGACGGCTCCAAGCCCCTTCGTGAATCGCAGAATGGTGATCACCCCGCCGATCAGCAGAATGATGCCGGCGATGATATTGAAAGGGGTGAAGAGGGTGCCGTTTGCGGTCGTTCTGGTCTCGGACATCAGGACTCCTCCTCCGTATGCTTGATCTCGGCCGATCCGTCGGCCGATCCGTCTTGAGGTGTTGCTCCGCCGGCTTCATCCGCTTCGCCGGCTTCGGTCCCGTCGGATTCCGCGGCGGCGGCCTCGGCCTTCCCGGCCGCTTCCTCTTCGGCTTTTTTGGCTGCCTCGGCCAGGGCATCCTGCACCGCCTTTTCGACGGCCTTTTCCTTGGCCTGCTCCGCGCTTTCCTTGGCCTTGGCCAGTGCGCTGTCAGCCTCCGCCTGGGCCTTGGCGAGGGCCTCCCTCACCGCATGGGCCTTCTCCTCGGCGGCGATCTTCTCCTTCCGCTGGTTGATCGCGTAAATCCCGGTCAGCAGGACGGGCCACAAGCCGACCACGATCGGCACCGCACCGAGGGCGCCGGAGGTCAGCTTCGGCGCGGCGGTGGTGCCCAGGTCTTCGCGCAACCCCACCTCGCTGAACGGGACTCCTGAGATGGTCAGCCAGCTCGTACCGCCCATTTCGTGCTCGCCGTAAACGTGGTCGATGTATCGATCCGGATATTTCCGAATCCGCTCCCTGGCGAGCCTGATCATGTCCTCCCGGGTACCGAAACTCATGGCCTGGGTGGGGCAGGCTTCGACGCATCCGGGGATCTGCCCCTTGGTAAGCCGGGTGTCATGGCACATCGTGCATTTCATCACCCTGGGCGTCAGCGCCTTGTCGTACTCGTACGTCGGTATTTCGAAGGGGCAGGCTACCATGCAGTAGCGGCATCCGACGCATACGGAGGCGTCGTAGACAACGGCCCCCTCCGGGGTCTTTCTGAAAGCGCTGACGAAACAGGCGGAAGCGCAAGCCGGCTCGAGGCAGTGATTGCACTGATTTTTCCGAAAGAGCGGGCTTCCCTTTTCACCTACGCCGTCATAGCGGTTCACGACGGTGTAGTTTTTGGCCGTCGTCCGGCGCTTCTCGTCAAGAACCGTGAGATCCTTGAAGGGCTTTTCCGGGGCCGGCAGCCCATTGACCTTGTTGCAGGCCGCCTCGCAGGAACGGCAGCCGATGCAAAGATTGACATCGTGCAGCACGGCAAGACTGTTCGGATAGCCTTCGAAATCCTTGTTGGGGGCAGCGTGGGCGCTCTTGCCCGCGACCACGCCCATGCCGGCGGCACCGACCCAACCTAGAAACTTTCTCCGTGAAATGGTCATGATGATTCCCTCAACCCGTTTTCAACCGATGGTTTCTATTTTTTATCCTTGTGGCACGCGGAGCATTCATTCAGCTTGGTCAACTCCATCTGCTCGTGGCAGCCCATGCACTGACGATGGTAGGCCCCGAGGAGCCCCGGTGCGTGGAGGTTCTTTTCGTCGGAAAGCGCACCGTGGCAGCTCGCACACTGCGGCGGCTTCCGGGAAACCGGACTGTGATGGTGACATCCCTGGCAGATGCTCCCGGGATCGGGATGAAAATTGGCCGCCAGCTTGTTGTCGCCGATTTTCTCCACCAGGGATTTGACAACCTTGCGATGGGGCATTTCGACGGCCTCATAGGCGGTCGATAGCTGGTCTATTTTCACCGTTTCCGGCATGTGCACCTGGTCGATCAAGGTTTTTTCGGGGATTTCCGCATCCGGATAGGTTCCGGAGACCGGCGTCCGGGCGTCGAGCAGCGCGGCGGCCATCATCTTTTCCGCATCCGATCCGGTCAGCTCGCCGGCGGGCGGAGCCGCCTCCATGTGGCACTGGCGGCAGGCCGAGGTGACTTCCTGCTGACGGGCGGTTTCCATGAAAGCATGGCATCCGGCGCACTTAGGATCCTTCTGGGAGGCGGCATGGCACCCGATGCAGCTGGCATTGTCTCCGATCACGTGCATGGCGTCGGCCAGCTTCACGAAATCACCGTCCTTGTGGCCGGCAAGCGTGTGGCAGTTGTTGCATGAATCCAGGCTGGCATGGTGGCAGGAGATGCAGGTGTCGTTGTACTGCTCGTGTTTCAGATGATCGAACGGCACGGCGTTGGCTCGAAGCGGGCTCGAGCCGTTTCGGACCTGGACATCCTTTCCAGCCTTGACGAAAACCTGGTCCGGCTGGTTCCGCTCCATGCGGGGAACATTTTCCACGACGGCGACGGCCATTTGAGCATCCGTGGAATGGCAGCCCGCGCATTCGATCGGCCCGGCATCCTTCTGCCGGGCAACCGTTTCCTGATGACAGGACACGCAGTCCATGTGGGCCGCCTCCCGCATCGATATGCGGTTTTCTTCGGTCACTTCCTTGTGACAGTAACGGCAGGAGCCCTCTTTTCCCTTGTCGTAAAACAGGGCCTGGGTCTGCTCGTTATAGGCGTGATGGCACAGTCCGCAGTCTTTTTCTTCGGCCTTGGCGGCTTTGAGGTGGCGATAGTGGAGGGACTTGTCCAGTTGGATCGGTTGCCGATCGGAGACGACGCCGGGCGACTTCACATGGCATTCACCGCAGGTGACCGGACCGCTCTTCCGTCCCGCGGCCTGCACTTCCGTGTGGCAGGCAATGCAGTTGTCATGGTAGGCATTCATCACCAGGGTCGGATCGGTATCTTCGAGCCTCTTGAACTTGCGGGACATCCGTCCCTTTTCGTCCTTCAGATGGCAGGCCGAACAATCCTTTCCTTCCGCCTTGAGCGTCTGGGTGTGCTGATCGTGCAGAAAAAGTACCGGCGGCCGCTCCAGATGTCCGAACTTCTGCATGTCGTCGATGGTGACGATGTCCGCCCTCTTCGTCAACTCGGGTCCGCCGGGAGGCGTCACCCCGTAGGCCCCCGCACCGACCAGCAGTACGAAGGCCCCCGCTGCAACCATCCCTGTCCACTTCCAGATCCTTTTTCCTCTCTCCATCTCCAACGTCCTTGTTAGGGTTCAACAAAATCGAAAAGTCGCTTCCTAATCCCCTGGGCCGTTTCTTTCATTATCCAGCAGATCCTTGATGGTGGTCTCGTCAAAGATCTCGAACACCGCGCGATTGACCCGGTCCCACATGGCCGCGAAGGCGCACTCAGCGTCGAAGGGACACTCGTTTTCGGTAATGCACTTGTGGCACTCCCCCGAAGGAGTCTGACCGGTCTGCAGGAACCGGATCACATGCCCGACGGTAATTTCATCCGGTTGACGGATCAGGTAGTAGCCGCCTGTGTACCCTCTTTTGGAATCAATGAACCCGCTTCCCTTGAGTTGGGAAAGTATCACTTCGAGAAATCGCATCGGTATGGCCTGGGCCTTCGCGATCTCGGAAATTTTGATGGGCCCCGCCCCCATGTGTTTTGCCAGTTCCACGATGGCCTTGAGAGCGTATTGGTTTTTCTGGGTGATAAACATTCGTCTTTCTCGACTAAATTTGTCAGGTTATTTCCCGACCTTTTTTGTCAAGAAAGGAAATGGTTGTCAATCGAAATCTGACGTTCTGCGCAAAAAATCATTAACTTATAAATTTCGGATGGTTATAAAGTGAGATCCATTGACGGACAGCGCGTAGCCGCTCAAGCCGCAATGCATACCGGGGAATGTGGGGACGGTCAAGAGCTAATACGAGGTGGCGAAAAGGAGCGCAGGATGGAAGCACGAAGAGGGCGAATCCGCGCGGAGCGGGACCCGCCCTCCAGGAAGAGACGGAAGGACAGCGGCTTACCGTTTGGAGAACTGGAACCGGGCGCGCGCGCCTCTCTGACCGTACTTCTTTCTTTCCTTTGTCCTGGGATCGCGTTTGACAAACCCCGCTCTCTTGAGCGACTGGCGAAAATCCGGGTTGACCATGATCAGCGCCTTGGTAATCCCGTGCCGGACCGCGCCGGCCTGACCGGTGATTCCGCCGCCATGGACGCGAATCTTCACATCGTACTGCCCCAGGGTATTGGTCAGCTGAAACGGCTGAAGCATGGAAATACGCGACGACTCCAGCTTGAAGTAATCCTCGATGGGCCGGTCGTTCACGGTTACCGTCCCGTTGCCGGGAACCAGCCATGTCCTGGCGACGGCACTTTTTCGCTTTCCGGTGGCGTAGAAGCTGTTCTCCTGATTCATTTTTCCCTGTATCCTGTTGTCCTGGAACCTGCGGTGGCCGCCCGCGGGCAAACCCGAGCCGGCGGCGGTGGATTACTTGAGTTCGAGGGTTTCCGGCTGCTGGGCCTCGTGCGGGTGGGCATCGCCGGCATAGACTTTCAGCTTCCTGAAAAGCTTTCTCCCGAGGCGGTTTTTCGGCAGCATGCCTTTGACGGCGAAGCGGACCAGGTCCTCCGGGCGCTTATCCCTGAGCTTCCTGGCCGTGATGGCCTTGATGCCTCCGATGTACCCCGTGTGCCGGTAGTAGGTCTTCTGGTCCCACTTCCTCCCGGTCAGATTGACCTTTTCAGCATTGATCACAACCACCCAGTCGCCGGTGTCGGCATGGGGCGTATACAAAGGGTTGTGTTTTCCTCTCAGCCTGGATGCGACGGTCGTGGCCAGCCTTCCGAGAACGGCTCCTTCGGCGTCCACCACGCACCACTTGCCCTCGTTGTCCGTCTGCTTTGCGCTGTAAGTGTATTTCTTCACGGTTTTCACTCCCTGTTGATGAACAGAATCTGAAGCTATTAAAGAAAATATGCTCGCCTGTCAAGCGAAAATGCCGATCAAAATGCCGATGGTTTGACAGCCGGGCCGAATTCACCTAATCATCGATCAGCCGCCGTCGGGGTTGCCCCCACCCAGGGAAGCGTCGAACAGCAGCCTGTGGACAAACGGCGCCACAGGCTGATGGAGAACGGAGACCCGCGTGACGGGAATCGAGATTGAAGTCAAGTTTTACGTCGATCAGGAAGCGCATCTTCGCCATCGGATCATGGATCTGGGCGCCGCGGCCGAAGGGCGCTGCTTCGAAACCAACCACCGCTACGACGATGCGGCCGGCAGTCTCCTCGAAAAACGCGTGCTGCTGCGGCTGCGCCGGGACCGCCGGTCACGGATGACCGTCAAGCTGCCGACGGCTTCATCCGACGACCAATTCAAGGTCCATCGTGAACTCGAAGTGGCGGTCTCCGACTTCGCCACCGCGGATCGGATTCTCGATGCCCTGGGTTTCCGGCGTATCCAGCGCTATGAAAAATGGCGCGAATCCTTCAGGATCGATGACGCCGTCCTCTGTCTCGACAGTCTGCCCTACGGGACTTTCCTCGAGATTGAAGGGACCCGGGAGGCGATCCGGGATATTGCCGGTCGTCTCGAGCTTGCATGGTCGAGGCGCATTCTGGCCAATTACCTGGAAATTTTCGAGACGCTGAAGGCACCGCTCGGCATCACGTCGGGGGATTTGACGTTCGATGCTTTCAAATCCGTCACCATGGATCCACGGCCGTGGATTCACGGGTTCGAGGCCGACCGGATAAGGGCCGTTGGGGACATCGCGCCGTGACGGTTCGGCTGATAACCCTCAACCTGCGGTTCGGTCTCGCAGACGATGGCGCCAACCGCTGGGATTGCCGAAAAAACCTCGTCGGGCGACTGCTTGACCGCTTTCCCGCGGACTTCTATGCCTTTCAGGAAGCCAACGATTTTCAGATCGATTTTCTGAAATCCCGCCTCCCAGGGTTCCGGTGCATCGGCCAGCGCATTCCGGCGCCGGCCTTCTGGCAGAACACCATCCTTTTCCACAACCCGGATTGGCAATGCGAAATCTCGGATCACTTTTTTTTGAGCCCGACGCCGGACATACCCAGCCGGTTTCCGGACAGCGCATGGCCGCGGCAATGCACCCTCGGCCGATTCACGTACCACAGGCGGCGCCTGTGGGTCGCAACGAGCCATTTCGATTTCGAGCCGGCCGTTCAGGAAGCTTCGGCCGGCATCCTGCTCGATCGCCTGCGAGACGTCCCAGCGGAGGAGCCGGTTCTCCTTGCCGGTGATTTCAATACCGGCCCCGACTCGGTCTGCCACCGCATGCTGACCACCGGCCCCGACGGATTTCAAAATCTTTTCCCAGCCCCTCACCCGAATACGTTTCACGGCTTCGGGGAAAACGGGAGCCCGGGCCACATCGACTGGATTCTTTTCCGCGGTCCGCTCGTCCCCATCCACCGCCGGGTGATCACCGAACGCGTCGACGGCCGCTACCCGTCGGACCATTTCCCGCTCTATGGCGTCTTTTCCATGGAGGACACCGCGCCTTCAAGGAACTGAATCCGCGCGTTGAGACGCCCCCCTTCCTGAACGACGAGCTGACGGCATTCGATGCTGCCCTCGCAGTTTCCCGTCGGGAGAATCACCAGCGATTCGAGGGCACGCAGGTCACCGGTGAATCGCCCCCCGACGGTCATGCTCTTGACGGTGGCTTCGGCCGCGATCTCCCCTTCCTCCGCGATGGTGACGGCATCGCCGTCGAGCTTGCCCTTCAGCAGGCCCCGGACCAGAAGCGATCCGGCGAATGACACGCTGCCTTCCACCCGAAGCCCTTCGTCGATGATCGAAAGCTGTTTTGGTTGGCTCAACGGAGATCTCCTACTCCTTGGGACCGTCATTTGGGAGCGCGAGAGAGCCCCCGGCGCTTTCAACGCCACCGAGAACCTCCGAGGCTCTCGCATTTCCGACAGGCGGAGCGGCGACCGGAACCGGGTCCATATCCGCGGAAACCGGTACGGCACCCGACGATTCCGCCGCAGGCGCACCGGGTTGGACGGCAGCCTTCGGTTTGCCGGGAAGCTGCAGGTCCACGGGGAAGGTCTTTCGGGTCAGGAGTTCACCGCTCGATGAAAACACGAAGACCTCGGCCGTCTCGATGCGGACACCTTCGGCCTCCACCTGCCGGTCGAGCGTCACGCGCAGGAAGCGACGGATCGAAAACCGCCGGCCGCGCCGGCCGTTCGGAATACCGTTCTCCACCCACACCCGAGGCAGGGTCACCACCTGGTTGTCGCCTTCCGCATCCGTGGTCAACACCGCAACGGACCGTCCCTCCGCCCGACCCTCCCCGACGTTGCGAAGCGCGTAGGCCACCTCGAGCCTGGATCGATCGGCCCGATAGCGCACTTCGAAGTTGCCGACGTCCACTTCGGGCACTGAGAGCGCTTCCGCGGTGGAAGCCTCAACGGCCGCAACGGGGCCCTCCGCCGCCGCGCCCTCCGGTTCGGCCGCGGCCGGAATCGGCGTCTCGGCACCGCCGGCGTCGACGACGGCCGACGGTTCCCCGTCTTCCACACGCGGCGCGGAAGCCTCTGCAATGACGACCCGGGCCATGAGCAGCTCGTTTTCCGCCCTGGCATCGTCCAGTTGCCTTCGGAGGTCATCGAGCCGGCTTCGAAGCTGTAGATTTTCAGCGGTCTGCCGAGTGTAAAAAAAACCCATCACTCCGCACAGGCCGAGCGACAGAAGAATCAGCCATATCGCAAGCTTCATTTTCCGTCCGAAATTCTCGACCGTGCGGACCTCGCCCCTGCTGTCGACCATAAGCACGGTGGAGTGCGGATCCTTTGCCCTGGTCGGCTTTTCACGCGTGCGATTCGCCATTCGTTACTCCCGTGGAATCCCGTCCGTCAGAAGATTCCCTGCTGCGTTGGATAGCCCAGGTGGCGATAGGCGGACACCGACGCTTTTCGCCCCGAGGATGTCCGCATGAGCATCCCGATCTTCAACAGGTAGGGTTCGACCACGTCCACGAGCGTATCCGACTCCTCCTGAAGGGTGGCGGCGATGGCTTCGATACCCACCGGACCCCCTTTGTAAAATTCGATAATGGTCTGTAGATAGCGCCGGTCGAGCTTGGTGAGCCCTTGCGCGTCGACGCCTTCCAGTGCGAGCGCGGCCGAAACGGTTTCCCTGTTGACGCTGCCGTCTCCTTTGACTTCGGCATAATCCCGGACCCGCTTCAGCAGGCGGTTGGCGATCCTCGGGGTCCCCCTGGACCTCCTGGCCAGCTCGGAGGCACCCTCCGCATCGATGGGCACGGTCAGGATCGCGGCCGAACGCCGGGTGATCCGCACCAGATCATCTTCGTCATAAAAGTCGAGGCTGCGGAAAATGCCGAACCGGTCCCTGAGGGGCGCCGAGAGCAGTCCGACCCGCGTGGTGGCCCCGACCAGGCAGAATCGGCGAAGTCGGTAGCGGTGGCTGCGGGCGTGCACCCCCTTGTCGAAGACGAAATCGATGGCGAAATCCTCCATGGCCGGATAAAGAAATTCCTCGACGGTTTTGGGTATGCGGTGGATTTCATCCACGAAAAGGATGTCGCCATCTTCCAGGTGCGTCAGCAGACCGACGAGGTCTCCACCCTTCTCGAGAGCGGGACCGGAAGTGATCGTAAGCCCGCCGCCGGTTTCATTGGCGATGATGTGGGCAAGGGTCGTCTTTCCCAAACCCGGCGGGCCGTGAAAAAGAACATGGTCGATCGGCTCCCCTCGACGCTTCGCGGCCTCGATCGCGATTTTGAGGGTTTCGACCGTTTCCTTCTGACCCACATATTCGTCCAGGCATTCGGGACGGAGAGAGAGAATATCGGGATCCTGATCGGTAGGCGTCTCCGATTCGGTGACGATCCCTTTCGAATACGAGGAGTATTTCAGGATGTCGTCGCTCATGGCTGACCCTCACCCCGGTAGATTTCTTCAAAGAGCGCCTCGGGAGTGGCGATTCGATTGTTGCGCTTGAGCGCGTCTCCGATCATCCGTTTGGCATCCGGCGCCTTGTGCCCGAGCTGCTGGATCAACACCTCCAGGACCTGCTGGACAAAGTCTCCTTCCGGCTGGGGAACCTCGGCCGTTTCCGTCTTCCGGATCAACGCGAATTTCTCCATCTTGCCGCCGAGGGACGCGACGATCTTCTGGGCGGTACGAGCACCGATGCCCTTGAGTCGACGCAGGACCGCAAGATCGTTTGTCTCTATCGCCCGGGCAATGTCCCGGATCGGAAGCGTGAGCGCCTTGGCGGCCTTGAGCGGGCCGATGTCCTCCACCGTCAGAAACGTCTGAAAGAATTCCTTCTCGGCTTCGAGGTTGAAACCGATCAACGCCGGCTTGGGCTGCCTTTCCGTTTGGTGAAAATAGATATACAGAGAGATGTTTTCACCCACTTGGCGGTTTCTGAAAGTATCCATTACGATCGTTGGAAGCAGAATTTCGTATCCCAGCTGACCGGCGAGAACCAGAATCCGGTCCTCTTCCTTTTTTAGAAGTTTCCCTTCGATATACCCGATCACGACATCCGTTCTCCGTTACCGCCGGATCCAGCGCCGGCGCCCAAGCGGCACAGGGAGGCGCGCCCGGCAGCGTCTCCGTATCGGAACAGTCCGATGAGGGCGAGGCCCAGCGCATCCGATGCGTGAAAGGGGCGTATGGGCTCGCTCATGGACAGCTGATGGCGCACCGCCTTTTCCAGCTGCACTTTGGTGGCGCTGCCGTTGCCGGTCAGAATGTGTTTGGCCTCCCGCACGGGGATTTCGGCCGCCGGAACGCCCACGTGGCAACCCGCCAGAAGGACGACGCCGGCAACCTTTCCCAGAAGGATGCCGGATTTGGGATAAGCCTCCAGCGAGAAGATATCTTCGACCACCATCAGGTCAGGCCGCTCCTTTTTTAGAACATCGAGCAGCCGGTGATAAATGCAATCCAGACGGTCGGCAAGCGCCACCCCGGCGGAAGTGGTGATGCTGCCGAAGGCAAAGCCATCCACCCGCACGCCCCTGCCGGTCACGATGCCGATACCGGTGCCGGCCAGGCCCGGATCCACTCCGAGCACCCGAATTCGACCCGTCGATACCATTTACAGCTCTTTGAGCTTCTCCCTGGCGACACCGGCCTCGTTCGATTGGGGAAATTTTGCGATCAACTCCTCGAGGATGAGCCGCGCGTTGGTTTTGTCCCCAAGATCCGAAAAGGCCAGCGCCTGTTTGAGAAGCGACGCCGGGACCTTGTTGCCCTTGGGGTAGGTCTCGATCACCTTCTGATATTCCAGGATGGCCTTTTCAAGCCACTTTTCCCGGTAATAGGTTTCAGCGATCCAGAACTGGGCGTTGTCCGCCTGGTCGGCCGATGGAAACTTCTGAAGATACTCGGTGAACTTCCTTCGGGCGGCCTCGTTGTCGCCCTTCTCGAAAAGCTGGCGCCCCTCCTCGTACATCGTCTCGGATTCACTGGCCGGTCTGGCGGGTTGGGCCTGAGGCTCCGGAGTCGCCGCCGGGCGCCTCGTCTCCATGCTGAGATAGGACTCGAGCTTGGCCACCCGTTCCTCCATCTGGCGGGTGGAGCGCTCCAGGACATCCACCTGTTGGGTCAGCCGATAGTCGCCTTCCTCCACCCTGCCCCTGAGTTCCTGAACCTGTTCCGTCAATCGGCCGAGCGTTGCCCGGATTTCCGCATTCTGGGTTCGGAGATCCTGTTCCGACTGGGCTTTGTTTTCTCCGAAATTGGTCAGGCCGGAATCGAGCTGAGACATCTGTTTCTGCAGGCTGGACATCTGGTTTTCCAGCCGCAGCGTCCGGTTGTCCAGCGTCACCACGTCCTGCTGCAGCGCACAGCCATACGTCAACAGAACGCCCAAAAGGGCGCCGATCAAGTGCGTGTGCTTCATCTTCGGACCCTACCTTTCACCGGAAACGATCCATCCAAAAAAGATGCCCGCCGGAAAGGCGGGCATCCATCGAACCATTGGAGGAACCCATTGACTCCGTGAGCAAAACCGGTCGTCATGATCCCTTGTCGTGCCGGGTATCCGTCATCCTAGTTGATGACAAACTGCGCCCGCCGGTTCTTGGACCAGGCTTCCTCGTTGTGACCCGGGTCCGCAGGACGTTCTTCGCCGTAGCTGATGGTCGTCATACGGCTGGCGGAAATGCCGAGATCCACCAGGAAGGACCTGGCGCTTTCAGCCCGGCGCTCACCGAGAGCCAGGTTGTACTCATTGGTTCCCCTCTCGTCACAGTGGCCTTCGATGGTCACGGAGACACCCGGGTTTTCCTTCAGGTAAGCCGCCTTCTGCCGCAGCGTGTCCTGGGCCATCGGGCTCAGGGCGGCGCTGTCGAACGCGAAATAGACATGCTCCCGCATGAACTGGTTCATCGCGGCTTCCTTCTCCCGCATTTCGGCCGCGAGACGCTCTTCTTCAAGCGCCCGCTGCTGATCGGCGGCGGCCGTGTCGGGTTTGGGCTCTTCCATCTTGGTGGCGGTATCGGTGTCGGCCGCCGTCTTTTTCGCGCAGGAAACCGTCAACAGCAGTCCAGGTACCAACAGAATCAGCGCAAGACATATCCACAATTTCCTTTGCATCTTTCCTCCTTTTTTATCTACCGGGATCATTAGTAGGACTCCATGTTGGGCGACCACTTTGGGTTGGTCTGCTCGCCGGGCAACGCAAGCAGGCGCCGCTGGTCCGTACCGAAGGAGGTCATCACGAAAATCCGCGACGGTCCCTCGCGTGTGGAACTGAATGCAATCATGCTGCCGTCCGGAGACCAGGTGGGCGCTTCGTTGTTTCCCGCGCCCTGCGTCAATTGAGCCAGGTCTTTTCCGTCGACGCCGATCACCGAGATGTCGATCCGCCCTTGGGCCATCGACGAAAAGGCGATCTTGTCTCCATTGGGCGACCAACTGGGCTGGGTGTTGTAGCGCCCCTCGAAGGTCAGACGGGTCACGGCCCCGGATTCCATTTCCTGCATGTATATCTGCGGCGTTCCGGATCGACTGGATACAAAGGCGAATTTCTTTCCATCCGGCGACCAGGTGGGAGAAACATCACTCCCCCAACTTTTCGTCAACCTTTTAATGATTTTCCCATTACCCGTCAACAGGTAAATTTCCTGATCTCCAGCAAACGAGAGTGTCGCCGCAAGTTTCATCTCTTCGATGGAGGTGGCTTTTCCGGGCACCCATGCGGGGGTGATATTGAGCCCGTCGTTTCGAATGCTGTATCCCTGTTTGTGCTTCCGGTGCTTGATGTAAATGAAGGGCCGGTCGCTGCCGTAAGCGGTGTAGGCCAGCCATTTGCCGTCGGATGACCATGCGGGAGAGAGAGTGATGTTCTTGGTCCGGGTGAACTGGGCCGGATTTCGACCATCGAATTCGCAGATGAAGAGTTCCTTGTTTCCCGGGCCGGTGGAGACGAAGGCGATTTCACTGTTGAAGAATCCGTAATGGCCGGTGAGGAAGTAGACGACCTCCCCGCAGAACTTCCGCACCATCCGCCTGTGGTCCCTGATGTTGCCCCGGTAGCGCTTCCCCAGGGCGTATTTCCCGCCCACGGTGTCGAACAATCGATACTCCATTTCCACGGACTCACCGGTGACGCTGACGCCGCCGGTGATCAGCAGTTCGGTCCCGATCACCGTCCAGTTTCTGAAGTTGATGTTCTTCGGCGCGATCCCCGTTTCCTTGGGATTCTCCAGAAAGGCGCCCCGGTCGACCAGGGAGAAATAGCCGGTAAAGAGCAGGCTGTTCTCCATGATCTTGGCGGCCTCCACGGCCATGGCCTCCGTGGCCTGGCCGGATGCCAGCGGCTTGAATTCCGGTATCGCCAGGGGAACCTTCCTCAAGAAGGGATTGCTGATGTCGATGAAGTTGTATTCTCCGCTGCAATGGGGTGCCGCCGTCAGCACGCCCAACACAACCGCCAGAAGCACGGTCATGAGCCTGTTCCCGATCCGATAGCCGCCTGGGTGACGCGATTTTGTTTCCATCATTGGGTATGGGTCTCCATTGCGTACGGTGCCGATCACCGGATGCCGCTGGGGGTGAACCTCAGCGGGATTTCCACGTAAGGTCGGCGGATGCCGTCCGGGTGCGGACTGAACGGGCTGGATTTCATCACGGCCTTATAGGCGGATTCATCCAGATAACGGTTCCCAGATTTCTTGACGAATTCGAAATCGGTGACCTCTCCGTTGGGGAGCACACGGAACACGATCAGTGTCTCCAGCGCCTTGCCGCCTCCTGCAAGGTGTTCCGAGAACGCCCAGTTGCGTTCGACGGTCAATGCCACTTCGACCCTGTACATGTCGATGAGCCGCATGCCGCCGGGCCCCGCGCCCGTGCCGTCTCCGCCGCCGGATGCCCCTGCGGCGCCGCTGCCGTGGCGCTCCTGCTCGGCCACCCGATTCTGAAGCGCCGCGATGGCGCTGGATACCGATTCGGATCGTCTCTCCGGCGCCTGTTCCGGGGGTTTGGCCTGGGGTTTCGGAGGCGTTTTGGCGGGCGGAGTGGCTTTGGTCACTTCAAGCTTCCGGCCCGTCTTGGTTTTTTTCTTGAGCGCTTCCTTGACCGGGGGGGCGGTTTCCTTCGGCGCAATGGAAATCGCATCCGCAGGGGGTTCCGGCGGAGGCGGGGCCGTCTCCACCTGAGCCGGTTCCGGTGCCGCAGGCGCCGCGGGCTCCTGAACCTCCGGAGCCGGGGGAATCGGAGCCGGTTCGGGCGCCGGAGCAGGGGCAGGGCCGCCGCCGCCCGGCCCCGGAAGCGTAACCAGGCTGACGGTGATGCTGCGGCTGCCCAGATAGCGATCATCGCCGAAATCCGGCATGAATATCAGGGCCAGAAACACCACGGCATGCAACAGAGCCGAAATTCCGAACATCAGCGCCTTGGTGCGGCCGTCATCCACGCTCTCGAATGGCAGGCCCCGGGATTGCAGTTCGTCTTTTGTCATTGCCTGTCGCTGCGGCCGGCCCGGTCTTCTTCCTTTTCGTCCCCGGGCAGGGTGACCATACCGAGCTTCTCCACGCCGGCGCTCTTGATGTCCGCCATCACCCCGACCACGACCCCGTAAGGAATACTCTTATCGGCCTTGAGGTAGACGGCGGGCTCCTTGCCGCCCTCCAGCACCTTCCCGAGCTTGTCCGCAAGTCCCTCCGGTGCCACCTGCAATTCGTTGATGAAGATCCTTCCATCCGCATCGATGGAGACCACAAGATTCTCTTCCTCGGAATCCAGAGGTTTGGCAGTGACCTCCGGCAGGTCGACATTGACGCCCTGGACCATCATCGGCGCGGTAACCATGAAAATGATCAGCAGCACCAGCATGACGTCCACGAAGGGAGTCACGTTGATATCGGACATGAATCCGTTGTTTCCCCCGCCGGTCATCATTGCCCGCCTCCATTTCGATACAGGATGTCCCTTTCCACGATGTTCAGAAAGTCGGCGGAAAAGCTCTGAAGCTCGGTTTCGAGGGTGCGGATCTTCCCCATGTAATAGTTGAAGGCGATAACGGCGGGGATGGCGGCCGCCAGGCCGGCGGCCGTAGCCACCAGGGCTTCTGAAATACCGGGAGCCACGACCGCGAGGCTGGCGGACCCCATCTGTCCGATGCCGTGGAAGGAGTTCATGATACCCCACACCGTACCGAAAAGTCCGATGAACGGCGCCGTGTTGCCGGTCGTGGCGAGAAACGGGATCATCTGGGTCATGCGGGTCATCTCGGTGTTGATGGCCCTTCGCAACGCCCGCTTGATATTGGTCACCCCGATGGACCGACTCGCCAGGGACGGGGCGCCCGGCGCGGGCTCGCCGCCGGCCGGGGGCTGGCTGAGCTTCCTCAGTTCCAGGTATCCCACCCGGAATACCCTTGCCACCGGAGATCCCTGCAGCTGCTTTGAACGGGCAAAGGCATCGGTCAGGTCCCTGCTTTTCCAGAAAAATTCGATGAAGGCGCCGGATTCGCTGAACGCCCTGCGGAGATACCGGTATTTGATGAGGATTATCGCCCAAGTAACGATCGAGAACAGGATCAGCAGCAACAGGACCAGCTGCACCACGACTCCGGCTCCGGCAATCATGCGGACCAGATCTAGGGGATCTGCATTCATGAAATTCTCCCGAGAAATAAGGAAAGACAGTCCGGCATCCTCGAATGCCGATTCATTTTATTATCAACCAGTTTGAAGTCAAGACCTTCAATGTCATCGGGGCGCGACGCTCGGCGGCGCACCGTCTGGGAAGCCCGTGGGTGGGGCAAGGGAAGAGGTCGGTTTTCAGGGGCATCAACGGCTCCCGGCCTGCATCCGCATTAGAAGCCATTTCACCAACACCTTCCGGCCCGACCTCCAGGTCAAGCCCCTCAATGATATCGCTTCTATTCAAACAGCAGCCGGGAAAACGATTCTCGAGGCCTCGGGCTCAACCGCCGGAGGCGATGTCCTCAAATTCGCCCCCCGGGTTTATTTGAACCCGGGCCTTTTGTCAAGAACGCGGGGAGACCGGAGCTTGCAATTCCCGCCTCCGATCGGTAAGAAAACGCGTCGAGGTGGAAACCGCGCCATAGGCGGCCATCTTTCCTGCCAACAGAGGGGGGCATTGAACGTGAAATCCGTCGTGGACCTGCTTTTCGAAGCCCGGAGCCTGAAGGATCTCATCCGCTCCGGCTACCGGCACTTGGGCTGTGGTGACGAAAGCGTAGCGGAGCATGTGTACGGCACCACCTTCATCGCCTATGTGATGTCCCGCCTGGAGCCGGATGCAGACCCGATGAAACTGCTCGCCATGTGCCTCGTGCACGATCTTCCGGAAGCCCGCCTGGGCGATATGAACCATCTCCAGAAGTTCTACGTCACCACCGACGAACCTGAGGCCGTTGCCGACATGACGCGGGAACTGCCGTTCGGAGCCGAACTGGCGGACCTGATCGAGGAGTTCAACAGCGGGAGCACGCTCGAGGCAAAACTCGCCCACGACGCGGATCAACTGTCCCTGATCCTGGAGCTCAAGTCCCTCTCCGATCTGGGGCACAGGGGACCGGACGACTGGATCCGGAACGCCCGGCGTCGACTCCGGACGGCCCTCGGGCGCCGGCTCTGCGATTCGGTGCTCGAAGGGCACCGGGATCATTGGTGGCGGCAGAAATTTGTTGACAAGCGAAACCAATCCCACTAACAGATGAATCTTATTTTTTTATTTTGCCTCATTCCGCGACGGACTCTTTTTGATGTTGAAAACTGCACTCGCTGATACCCTTTCAAAGCATCCTGTCCATTGTCCAGATTATCATTCGGTGATCCCTCCGGCGGCGATCCCGCCGTCCCGGATCGCCTTGAAAAATTAACCATAGCCAATGGAGATTGGGAACGTATGAGCTGGTTGACAACAACCTTGGGCAGTTCCATCGGCAAGAAGTTGATGATGGCGATCACGGGGATGAGTTTCATCGGCTTTCTGGCGGCGCATCTGGCCGGCAACCTGACCCTTTACGGCGGGCCGGACCTGTTCAACAGCTACGCCGAGCATCTCCAGTCCCTGGGACCGGTGCTGCGAATCGCCGAAGCCGTCATGATCACCCTGTTTGCCATTCACGTGCTGACGGCCTTGTTGCTGTTTCTTCAAAACCGCCAGGCCCGGCCGGACCGTTATCGGACCTTCAAGAGTCCGGGAGGCCGGACCCTGGGATCCGACACTATGCCCTACACGGGAATTCTCATTCTCGTCTTCCTCATCTTTCACCTGATGAACTTCACTTTCGTGGACAAGACCGGGACCACCGTCTTCCAGATCGTCCAGACGTCGTTCCAGAATCCGGTCTACGTCGGTCTCTACATTCTGGCGATGGTCATCGTCGCCATTCATGTCAGCCATGGCTTCTGGAGCCTGTTTCAGACTCTCGGCCTCAATCATCCCAAGTACATGCCGGCCATCATGACCGTCGGAATCGTGCTGAGCCTGATTTTTGCCCTGGGCTTCGGGTTTCTGCCGATCTACGTTTCGTTCATCGCCTAAGGAGGATCTCCATGCATCTGGAATCAAAAGTACCCGGCGGCCCGCTCAAGGACAAATGGGACCGGTACCGGTTCGAAGCCAAGCTGGTCAATCCGGCCAATAAACGAAAATACACGCTGATCGTTGTCGGCACGGGTCTGGCGGGCAGTTCGGCTTCGGCCACGCTGGCCGAGCTCGGCTACAACGTCAAGACCTTCTGTATTCAGGATTCTCCGCGACGCGCCCACAGCATCGCCGCCCAGGGGGGCATCAACGCCGCCAAGAATTACACCAACGACGGCGACAGCATCTGGAGGCTGTTTTACGACACCATCAAGGGGGGCGACTTCAGGGCGCGGGAAGGCAATGTCTACCGCTTGGCCCAGGTCAGCACCAACATCATCGACCAGTGCGTGGCCCAGGGCGTGCCCTTTGCCAGGGACTACGGAGGCCTTCTGGCCAACAGGAGTTTCGGCGGCGCCCAGGTGTCCAGGACCTTCTACGCACGCGGCCAGACCGGCCAGCAGCTGCTGTTGGGGGCCTACAGCGCGCTGTCACGGCAGATTGCGACCGGAAAGGTCAAAATGTTCACCCGCCGCGAAATGGTGGACCTGGTGGTCAGCGGGGGCCGGGCCCGCGGCATCGTGGTCCGGAACCTCGTCACCGGTGAGATTGAATGCCATGCAGCCGATGCGGTCCTTCTAGCGACAGGCGGATACGGCACCGTCTTCTACCTCTCCACCAACGCGGACTCCTGCAACGTGGGAGCCGCTTTCAAGGCCTACAAACGCGGAGCCCTCTTCGCCAACCCCTGCTTTACCCAGATCCACCCCACCTGCATTCCGCACACGGGCGATTATCAGGCCAAACTCACGCTGATGAGTGAGAGCCTCCGCAACGACGGCCGGGTATGGGTGCCGAAGAATCCGGATGACCGCCGGCCGCCGCGCGAGATTCCCGAAGAGGACCGACATTACTACCTGGAGGAAAAATACCCCAGTTTCGGCAACCTGGTCCCGAGAGACGTGGCATCGCGAAACGCGAAGGAGCAGTGCGACGCCGGAAAGGGCGTGGGCCCCACTGGATATGCCGTCTATCTGGATTTCGCCGACGCGATCCGCCGCGACGGCAAGGAAGTGATCCGCCGCAAATACGGCAATCTCTTCGACATGTACAAGAACATCACCGACGACGACCCTTACGAAACCCCCATGATGATCTACCCGGCTTCCCACTACGCCATGGGCGGCCTCTGGGTGGATTATGAGCTCCAGACCACCATCCCGGGACTTTTTTCCCTTGGCGAGTGCAACTTCTCCGACCACGGCGCGAACCGGCTCGGAGCCAGCGCCCTCATGCAGGGCCTTGCCGACGGCTATTTCGTGATCCCCTACACCATCGGTCCCTTTCTGGCCGGAAACGGCCCCTCGGATGTCTGCGACGACCACCAGGCGTTCAAGGATGCCGCGAAGGAGGCCAGGGAACTGGATCGAAAGCTGCTGTCCATCAATGGCAACCGGACGGTGCGGGACATCCACCGGGATCTCGGGAAGATCATGGTGGACTACGTGGGCATGGCCAGAAACGAGGCCGGTCTGAAAAAGGCCGTCGCCGAAATTCAAGGTCTGCGGGAGGATTTCTGGGCAAACCTGAAGGTGCCGGGGACCACCTCCGGGTTCAACCTGAGCCTGCAAAAGGCCGGTCGCCTGGCCGACTTCCTGGAGTTTGCCGAGGTTCTGGCCCTCGACGCCCTAAAGCGGAATGAATCCTGCGGCTGCCATTTCCGCGAGGAACACCAGACCGAGGAAAACGAAGCCAGGCGGGACGACGAGAACTTCTGTCACGTGGCCGCCTGGGAGTACACCGGGTTCAACAAGGAGCCCGCATACCACAAGGAGCAGCTGGCTTTCGAGAACGTTGAACTCACAACAAGGAGCTACAAATAAAAATGGGACACACCATCAACATAACGCTCAAGGTCTGGCGGCAGAAAGGATCCGGTGACAAGGGGCGGTTCGAGACGATCCAGGTCCGGGATGTGGAAACCCATATGTCCTTTCTGGAAATGCTCGATGTGGTCAACGAACGGCTGACCCATGAAGACAAGGATCCCATTACATTCGACAACGACTGCCGGGAAGGCATCTGCGGCATGTGCGGGTGCATGGTCGACGGCGTTGCCCATGGCCCGGAAAAGGCCATGACCCTGTGCCAACTTCACATGCGGAAGTTCCACGACGGAGATGTCATAGCCGTCGAGCCCTTTCGGGCCAGGGCCTTCAAGGTCATCAAGGACCTGATGGTCGATCGAAGCGCCTTCGACAGCATCATCCAGGCCGGCGGCTACGTGTCGGCGAACACGGGCGGCGCCCCGGACGCCAACAGCATTCCCATTCCGGCAGAAATCGCCGAAAAAGCCATGGACGCCGCTGCCTGCATCGGATGCGGCGCCTGCGTCGCCTCGTGCCCCAACGCATCGGCCATGCTGTTTGTCAGTGCGAAGATTTCCCAGTTGGCGCTACTGCCGCAGGGCCGCCCTGAGGCGGCGCTACGCGCCTTGAACATGGTGAAGACCATGGACATGCTGGAGTTCGGCAACTGCACCAATCACCGCGCCTGCGAGGCTGCCTGCCCCAAGGAGATCTCGGTCGTCAACATCGCCAGGTTGAACCGGGAATACCTCAAAGCCGGGTTCGGGGCCGAAGCCTCATAGCCAGCGCTTCGGACTTCGATACCGAATTCCACCCGCATGAAGGGCCGCCCCGACGGGCGGCCCTTTTGCCTGGTTCATCGCCAGGCTCCCGGCAACGCTCCTGGACTTCACCCTGCCCCTCGCCGCCCATCCAGGCAGAAATACCTTGCATCATCCGAAAAGACCCGTTAGCTTTCAGGTTTTAATTTATTCAGGAGTCACTTATGGAGTTGCGCATCGAAGAAATCGCGCGGTGCCTCGATCTGCCGGTTCAGAAGGTGGAGCGGTGGGTACGGCAGGGACGGATCCCCCTGGTTATGCGGGGTGAGGCCTGCGTGTTCAACCGTGACGCCCTCGAACGCTGGGCGTCCGATCACCACCTGCTCCTGAGGCTGGGGAGCGACAAGGCCGCTGCCTGCCTGCAGGCCGAGTGCCCACCGACCCTGAGCGCAGCCATGCAAAGCGGCGGAGTCCATCATGGCATCCAAGGCGACGATGTACCCTCGACGCTCGCGGCCGCGGTGAACCGTCTTGGCTTCATTTCCCCGGACGACCAGCGCTTGCTGCTCGAAAAACTGATCGAGCGGGAACGTCTGACCTCGACCGGCATCGGCAACGGAGTCGCCATTCCCCACCCTAGGGACCCGCTCGCCGTGATTTCGAACACGCCGCGGATCGCCACCTTTTTTCTGAACCATCCGGTCGACTTCCGTGCCATAGACGACCAGCCTGTCCACGTGCTTTTCTTGGTGCTGTGCCCCGGGGTGAAAATCCATCTGCACCTCCTGTCCCGCCTTTCCTTTTGCCTCCGCATGGGCGACTTCGTCGCCCTGTTGAAAAACCGGCCGACCGCCGAGGCCCTCTTCCGCAAAGTGGCGGATGTCGAGGGGCCATTGGACGCGGCCGGAAGGCCCGGCTGATTATACGATGCGCGCACGAACGACATGGAGAAACCCATCCACCTGGCCGTTTTTCCAAAGGGATGACCGGCTGCTCCTGATTGTCTGCGGCGCCATTGTCGGCATCTGCAGCGGTCTGGCAGCCATCGCGCTGAACCGCTCCCTGATTGCGATGCTGGGATGGCTCGAGCCCTACAGGGGCCGGGTCTGGTCGTTCGTCCTCCCGGCCGCGGGAGCGGCCCTGTCCTCACTGTTCCTGTACAAGATCGTTCGGGAGGGCGCCGGCCACGGAGTTCCGGAAGTGATCTACAGCGTCTCCCGTTTCGGCGGAAGGCTCCGGCTCCGATCGAGCTTCTCCCGCCTCGTGTCGAGCTGCCTCACCATCGGCAGTGGAGGTTCGGCGGGACCCGAAGCCCCGGTGGTCATGAGCGGCGCCGCCATCGGATCGAACATCGCCCGGTACCTGATGATGAACGACCGCCAGCGGATCCTCCTGGTGGGCTGCGGCGCAGCAGGTGCCATCGGGGCGATCTTCAACGCCCCCATCGCGGGCACCATTTTTTCCATGGAGGTCATCCTGGGAGAATGGGCGGCGATCAACCTGATCCCCATCGCCATCGCCGCGGTGGCCGGGACCGAACTCAGCCGGCTGCTTCAGGGCAACCAGATCGCCTTCTCCCATCACCAGTTCCACATCGATCTGCTGGACACCTCGGCCAGCATCGGACTGGCCGTGATCACTGCGATCGCTTCGGTTCTGCTGACACGGGCCATCCGCCAGGTGAATCGCCAATCGGCAAGGCTCAGCCTGCCGCCATGGATCCGGGCCGCCTGCGGCGGGGCCGTCGTCGGCCTGATCGGACTCTGGCTCCCGGTGGTGCTGGGCGAAGGCTATCACGCCATCCGGGAAATGATCGAGGGAGGGTTTCATCAAGGGTTGGCGGTCGTCGCCGTCGCCATGCTGGCCAAAATTCTGGCGACTTCCCTGACGCTGGGCTCCGGAGGTTCCGGCGGCATATTTGCCCCATGCCTGGTAATCGGCAGCTTTGCGGGACTCACGTATCACAGGGCACTGGCAATGATCTGGCCGGAGGCCGGTTGGGCCGGAGAAGGCTTCTTCGCACTTCTCGGCATGGCGGGGATGGTCAGCGGAATCCTTCAGGCGCCGCTTACCGGCATTTTCCTGATCGTCGAGATTACCGGAGGGTACGAGGTCATACTGCCGCTCATCATCGTGTCGGCCTTGTCGACGACCCTTTGCCGCACGGTGGAGCCGGCATCGATCTATCTTCGCGATCTCGTCGAAAGAGGCCAACTCCTGCGCCCGGGGACGGATGCCCGCGTGCTCGCGGATCTAAGTGTCCCCGAGTTGATTGAAACGGACTGCATCACGGTTTCGCCGAATCTGCTCCTGAGGGATTTTGTCCATGTCATCAAACGCAGCCGGCGGAACCTTTTCGCCGTGGAGGAAGACAATACCGGCCGCTTTCTGGGCATGGTCGACCTGGCGGATGTGCGGCCGTTTCTATTCGACCCGGTCATCTATGACACCGTGCTGGTGGGTCAGATCATGGACCGCACCGCCGAAACCATCGAGCTCGACGAGGAGGTGGGCAACGTGCTTTCCAAAATGGACGCCAAGGGTCTGTTCAGCATGCCGGTGGTCGTCGACGGCAGGTTTGCCGGCCTCATCTCGAAAGCGACCCTGCTGGACCAATACCGCAAGGAGCTGATGGTTCAGACCGCCCATCTGAAATCCTGAAGGAGGTCTCCATGCAAAGGCAGCTGCTGCATATTTTCCGAAACACGCCCCTGGGCCGGGAAACCTTTTTGAGCTCCCTTTACTTCTGCAGCCGGATCGGGGCCGTACCCGTCGTTTATGTACCCACCCACACCAAATTTCTCATGTATTTCGACAACGACGTGGTTCAGGTGGATCTGGATGAATCCTATCTGACGGACCCCGGCAGCGCCAGAGGGCATGTGGAAGATCTCGCCGCCGGATTCGGCCTCGAGGTCCGATACGTCGAACCCGAGCATTTCACGGCCTCCACGCTTCCCGACATCTCCACCGATTACGACTTTATGTGCCTTCCCCGCACCGTCAGCGATTTTTCGTCCAAGATCGGACTGGGATACATCGGTCCCCGGGTCCGGCGGATCGTCAATTCAGCCCGGTTTCCGGTTTTGATCACCAGCGCCAACTTCAAGCCCTGGCAAAGCATCGCCGTCATGTTCGGCGGATCGGTCAATGCCCGGAAGGCGCTTCGGATAGGGATCCGCCTGAGCGATCGATCAGGACTTCCGCTCCGCGTCTTCACCCAGAGTGAAAGCCTTCGGAAAGAAGACTATCTGGAAGGCCTCGAGGAAATGTTCTCCCAGGAGGAGATAGGGAAGATTCAGGACGGCTGGCGCATTTTCGATGGAGGGGAAATGGAACTCAACCTATACGAAATCCCCCATGACGCCCTGGTCGTACTGGGAGCCTACGGCCACGGCTTGATTCGGGACATCGTCTTCGGGAGCAAGATGGAGCGCATTCAATCCACCCTGCCGAACAATCTGCTGGTCGTCGGTCCGAATCATGTCGTTCCGGTTTAAGACGGTTTTTCCCCCATCCCGCGAACAAATCGGCGCGAAGCGGTCCTGAAAGATAAGCTCTCCATCGATCAAGCCGCCCGTTCGAGTTTTAGGGTCCCCATGAACAGACGCCGCGCCGCCGCCTCGAGCCAGGGCGGGAGATCCGTTACAAAGAAACGCGGCCTGGATTCGACTAGGCCATCCTCCCCCGGGCGGGTAATCCCTTCCAGCACCTTCTCCATCCGCTCCAGGAGGCCGTGTACCGGGTCGATCACCTGAACCCGTTTTCCCGCTTTTCGCTGAAGAACCGGCTGAAGAGGGGCATAGGTCCCGCAAGCAGGGATGAGCGTGTCGATCTGGCGCCGCCGGAGCGGAAGCAGGTATTTTTTGACGATCAGCAGGCTCTCGGGTTTTTTGAGACGTCCCTCGATCACCATGGGCTCGAGTATCGGGGTCGGTCGTGTCAGGACGAGCGCAGTGGACCGCAACCGGCGGATGGCTGATTCGTAAGCACCCGATGACGCCAGGGCTTCCGAACCGAGGACCCCGATGCGACCCTTCCGGGTCAGCCGGCATGCCCGATCGACCGTGGGATTCAGAATGTCGATCACCGGAACCCCCGCGGCTTCGACCAGCACCCGGCCCGCACATGCGCAGACGGTATGGCTGGAGACGATGACGCAGTCCAATCCCATCTTCAGGAGATGGGTAAGACTTTGCAGTGCGAATGCACGGACGGTTTCCACGCTTCGCATTCCATATGGCCCCCGCGCTGTATCCCCGAGGTAACGGAACGCGACATTCGGAAACCGGTCGATCAGCCTGCGGGCTGCCGGAAGACCGCCAATACCGGAATCCAGGATGCCGACGCGAACGGGTGAGTTCAATGGAATTTGCCTGTCGAGCTGAAGCTTGTGATTGGCATGGGCGCTGACGTCAGGGATCCTCCCGGCTGGGCTCCTCCCCGGCTGTCTCGGCCGCCAGCTTCCTTCTAACCGTTTCCTGAACGAGGGAAAGCGGCGCATCGGCGTGAATGCCCGGGCAGGAGCCGGCCATCGCCCGCCAGTTGGAGGGATCGGCCAGAACGCCCGGAATGTAGGGCCAACGCCGGCACATCAGGGGTTTTACCGGGTGGATCGTGCAAACGCGATCCCAAAAGATGCAATAGCCGTCTTTTCCCTGGGCCAGCAGCGGCCGGCTTCCGGACATGCGGCAGAACCGGGATCTCACGATCGAAGGATCCGAGCCGATATAGGCGGCAATCCGCTCGATGTCGGCCTCGGTGACATAGGTGCCGCCGTAACCATTGCAGCAGTCGCCGCACATCCTGCATTCGAACAGATCCGCTTCATTTGGAGTGGAAGGCATGGCGTGAATCCATCGCTCGTTTGAGGGTGACCTGGTCGACGTATTTGAGATCGCCTCCCACAGGGACCCCCGATGCAATTCTCGTGACCCGCAGGGGGCGGCTCTCCAGCGCCTCGGCCAAAAAAGCCGCCGTGGCCTCGCCCTCTACGCTGGTCCCGGTGGCGAGCACCACCTCTTCGATCGCGCCGCTGTCCACCCTGTCCAACAGTTCCCGGATGCGGATTTCTTCGGGGCCCACTCCGTTCATGGGTGACAGTACGCCGTTCAATATATGGTAGACCCCGGTAAAAGCACCGGATTTCTCGATGGCGATCATGTCCCCCGGCTGCTCGACGACGCAGAGCTGTTGCTGGAGACGGGACGGGTCCGAACAGATCGGGCACAGATCGGCATCGCTCAACGCATTGCACCGGGAACACCTTCGCGTCCGCTCTCGGATTTCGAGAATGCTTCTGGCCAGGAGCTCGCTTTCAGCCCTGGGCACCTTCAGCAGATGCAGCGCCAGCCGCTCGGCCGTTTTCTCTCCGATACCCGGCAGCTTGGCAATCTCCCGGATCAAGTTCCGTATGGACGCGGGATAGTAGTGCATCGCAACATAGTCTCCGGATGGCGCCTGCCTAAACGGCTCAGAACAGGCCGGGAATATTCATCCCTCCGGCCAGCTTGTTCATTTCGGTTGCCATCATCTCCTGGGATTTCGTCAGGGCATCGTTGACCGCCGCCAACACCAGGTCCTGAAGCATTTCCACATCCTCCGGGTCGACCACCTCCCGGTCGATGGTCACGGAAAGTACCTGCTGGCGGCCATTGGCGACCACCTTCACCATGCCCCCTCCGGCGGATCCTTCAATGGTCTTGTTGGCCATCTCCTCCTGCATCTGGAGCATTTTAGCCTGGAGCTTCTGGGCCTGCTTCATCATGTTCTTCATCGGTTTTCTCCTTGATCGGGCGTAAACGCCCCGGCTTCCTCAGGATTCCGCCGTCGGATCGACGACTTTGACGTCCACGACCTTGCCGTTGAACAACTCTATGGTATCGGCAACCATTGGATGCGAAAGCGCCGACTTCTTGAGCTGCTGCTCATGCTTTTTTTTTTGCGCCAGCTTCTGGCGGCCTGCGCCTTTTTCATGCAGAACGAGCGACATCGGCCTCCCGAAGACTTCAGCGCAAACCGCCTCCACCGCCTCGAGGTTGGCCTTGCGTTTGATCCGCCCCAGGACGAAGGCGCTGCCTTCCACCTGGATCTCGATTCGATCTTCTCCAACATTCAGGATGGCCGCATTTTTCAGACTGGTGGCCAGGGCCGGGTAGTCCTGGGCGACCTGCGCGCAAACCTTGCCCCAGCCCGCATCGGGCGGCCCTGCCCCGCCGGATGCCACCGGGGCGGCGCTCCGGGGCGGATCGGACGGTTCCGCCGTGTGTGAGGAGGCCGTCGGGCCGGCCGCCGCCGCTTGCGGGCCTGCCGGTGGAGAAGGGGGTCGGGAGCCCGGATTTCCGGGTGCCTCCATCGGAGGACTCTCCCGGTTTCCGGCCATTGCATCCCTCAGCCGGTCCACCTTTTCGATCAGCTCATCGATCGAAAGCGCCGGCCGCATGCGGCAGATCCGGATCAACGCCAGCTCGAAG
Organism: Desulfobacterales bacterium; assembly: GCA_049366795.1. Taxonomy (GTDB): domain Bacteria; phylum Desulfobacterota; class Desulfobacteria; order Desulfobacterales; family UBA5852; genus CALNZV01. Next base: position 10,952 of record JBMNCP010000088.1, on the reverse strand, counting down.
GCCAACTTCGGCTGCGAGGAAAGGCGGATGGCCGTCTCCTCGTGAAACAGCAATTCGAACACCTGATGAACGGACGCCGCGCTGCACTTTTCGACGAGCCGGGTCATTTCCTCCCGCTCGTGACCCGGAAGATCCACAAGCCCGTCCGCCGCACTTCCCAGACGCAAGACCAGGAGATTCCGGAAATGCTCCAACAGATCGCCATAAAGCTTTCGGAGGTCGTGCCCCCGGTCGTGAAGCATCTGAAGGCCTACCAGAAGATGGTCAAGGCGACCGTTGAGCAATGCCTCTCCCATTTCCAGAACGACCTTGCGATCCACAGCTCCTAAAATCTCGACCACCTGCTCGTGGGTGATCCGGCCGTCGGCGCAGGTCATCACCTGGTCCAGAAGGCTCAGTCCGTCCCGAACGCTGCCGCCTGCCTCGCGTGCAATGAGCGTCAGGCTTTCCGGCGGCAGGTCGATCCCCTCCTTCCCGCTGAGGGACTGCAGGTGCCGGACCATTGGTTCGAGCCCCACTCGCCGCATGTCGTATCGCTGGCACCGTGAATGAATCGTGATCGGGATCTTGTGGGGTTCGGTAGTGGCGAAAATGAACAGCACATGATCCGGCGGCTCCTCCAGCGTCTTCAACAACGCATTGAAGGCCGCCGTGGTCAGCATATGGACTTCATCGATGATATAGATCTTGAACCGGCTCGATACCGGTCTGTATCGGCTGTTTTCCCTCAGTTCCCGTACCTGGTCCACACTGTTGTTCGACGCACCGTCGATTTCAAAAACATCCGCGGACCTCCCATCGGTGATCTCCAGGCACGAGGTGCAAGCGTTGCAGGGTACGGCGGTCGGACCGTCCTTGCAATTCATGGCCTTGGCCAATATCCGGGCCACGGTGGTCTTGCCGGTTCCCCTGGGTCCGGTCAGCAGAATCGCGTGCGCCACCCTCCCGCCTCGAATGGCATTGGCCAGGGTTCGGGTGACATGGCCCTGCTCGACAACGTCTTCGAATGTCTGAGGGCGGTATTTTCTGGCAAGCACAAGATAGGACATGTTTATCTGCCGGCCGCCGTGCGGATCTGTTTCGATCGGCGGCGGGGATCGCTCCGATCGGTCGGTACAAGATAATAAAAGCGCGATCGATCGGCAAGGGCTGTTTCACCGGTCGACGGTCCCACGCGGGCCGGTTTTCCGGCCATCCGGGGATGACGGTTGGACCAACGTTGCCGGCAGGACCGGGACAATATCCGAAACATCCGTGGCGGGCCTTTTGACGGGGGGAACATCGGGGGGGGAAAAATGGCGGAGAGAGAGCCCCCCGCCCTGCCGTTGCAATCTGTCTTCTTCCGCCGCTTTAAGTACCCGTATTGATTGCCCCTTTTCCGCCTCTATCAAATTTCTTGTATTTTCTTGTTGCAACCCGTCTTATAAGATAGTATTGTTTTTGGTACAACACTTGGCACAACAAAATGATGGGGGAGGATCTATCATGCCGAAGGTCGCCAAAGAGATGACAGCCATTGAAATCAAGCGGTTAACGACTCCTGGCCGTCATGCGGTGGGAGTTATCCCCGGTTTGCTCTTGGTTGTCAAGGATACGGGGGCGAAAAGTTGGTTGCTACGGACCACCATAGGCGACCGACGCCGCAACATCGGCCTGGGCGGATATCCCGAGATATCCCTTGCAGCCGCCCGCGATAGGGCCAGGGAGCTGAAAGACCTGATCCGGCAAGGGGTTGATCCGGTCGAACAGAGAAAGGCCCGCAGGAGGGCTCTGGCGCGGTCACAGAAAGCTGCTATCACCTTCGAGGAAGCCGCCCGCCACTGTCACAAAAAGAAATCCACAGAATTCCGAAGCGAAAAACACGCGAAGGACTGGTTTTCATCGGTCGAACGGTACGCGATCCCGGTTATAGGCCGTCTGCCGGTGAACGAAGTGGACCTCCCTCATATCCTGTCTGTCCTTCAACCGATCTGGACCACCAGGACCGAGACGGCGACCAGGCTACGCCAGCGGCTCGAGAATATCCTGGCATGGGCGACCGTCTCCGGATACCGCAGGGGCGACAACCCGGCCCGCTGGAAAGGCCACCTCGACGCGATATTGCCGAAGCCTTCAAAAGTCCGAACCAAGAATCACTTTTCCGCCCTACCCTGGCGCGAGGTAGGCGCCTTCATGCGGCGGCTGCGGAAGCGGAAGGGCATGGCGGCCAGAGCCCTGGAGTGGATCATCCTCACGGCTTGCCGATCCGGGGAAGTCCGGTTTGCCACCTGGGAAGAGATCGACCTCGAAGAGCGGATCTGGACCATCCCGGCCACCCGGATGAAGGCCGGGAGAGAACACCGGGTCCCACTGACGGACGATGCCATGCGGCTTCTGGAGTCCCTTCCCCGCCTTCACGGATCCCCTTATGTATTCCCGGCCGCCCGGGGCGGTCCCTTGTCCGATATGACCATATCAGCGGTCTGCCGAAGGATGAAGGTTGAGGCGGTTCCCCATGGCTTCCGGTCTACCTTCCGCGACTGGTGCGCGGAGAGCACGAACTTCCCGCGAGAAGTGGCTGAAATGGCGCTGGCGCATACCATCGAATCCGCCGTGGAAGCCGCCTACCGGCGCGGGGATCTGTTCTTGAAACGGCGGAAGCTGATGGAGGCATGGGCGGGATTTGTCAACACGGTTCCGGCTGAGGCCGCGACGGTGACGCCGATCCGGAAGGGGGCCGCATCATGAGCGACTGGAAAACAGAAGCGTTTCTGTCCTGTTTAGCGCGGATCGAAGAGGCGACCGGGGATGAAATTGAATACGATTCAATCGAAGATATTTTTGCATCCTGCGAACAGTCCGACTTAATCCTTTTTGTCGAAAAATTCACGCAAGACAGGGAATGCTCCGAACATGATCGGCTTCAAAAAAAGGTCGCTGTCAAAATGGATCTGCGCGACCTTATAAAGTTGGCTTTGGACCTTGAAGAACTGCGGCGTTTACGAGGGCTTGCAAGTCGGTATGCGGACGCGACTAAAGCCTACCAGGAAAGCGCGGATCGGCAGGACAGAAAAGCAGCTGCGTTTACCAGGGATATGGGGCTGACCGATGGTAGGCGCCATGCGAAAATGAACGAGTTTATGATCTTCGTCGATTATTTGTGCGCGATCAATGGCTCGGGCTGCGAGCCCATGAACAAGCGAGCGGCGTTAGAGATGGTCGCCAAAAAGTACGGTATCCAATCACACGAGGCTGTCGTCTCGCATCTCAAACGGTATTTAAAGACCTCAAAACGGAAATTCCCCGGTATCCTTCCCTGATTTCCCTTCCGAATCCCCCCATCTATGGGGGTCCTAATTGTACGTATTATAAGGTCTTTGACGGCTGGTTTTTACTTCCTGTAACACTGCTCCCAGATGCTACTTACAGCAAATGGAGGCACGTCAATGAAGATCAATCAGACCACGTTCTATCTCACTGACAAGCAAGTTGCACAGCGCTACGGCGTCCATCGTACCACCATCTGGCGGTGGGTGCGGGCCGGATCCTTCCCGGCGCCGAAAGCTATTTCAGAGGGCTGCAAGAGGTGGTCAGATAACGACATCGCGGCCCACGAACAGCGAGTCGGCGGGCGGGAGTCCGACCGGTGAATGGTTGCGGCTACCTGAAGCTGATCCGATCCGAAGACACCCTGGAGCTGATGCGGCGCCCGAACGAATTCTTGTTACTCGCTCAGATTGCATACCGGGCCAAACGGACATCGGCATTCAGCGCCCTGGGGCTGGAACCGGGCCAGGCTCTTGTCGGGGATTATAAATCGATCGGCCTGACAGAGCGGCAGTATCGGACGGCGAAAAAAAATCTCGAAAAGTGGGGATTTTCGACGTTCAAAGCGACGAACAAAGGAACTATCGCAACCCTAATAAAATCAACAGTTTTTGACATCAATTCCGACTCGGGCGACGAACAAAGCGACGGACAAGCGACGGACAGGCGACGAGCAAGCGACGAGCAAGCGACGACTAACAAGAATGAAAAGAAAGAAAAGAAGGGAAAGAAAGAAAAGATTTATACGTCCGACTCTACCGAGATCGGACTTTCCGCTCATCTTCTCGATGCGATCCTGTCTTGGAAGCCAGATTTCAAAAAGCCAAATATCCAATCCTGGGCGAAGCACATCGACCTGATGATCCGTCTCGATGGTCGGGGCCCGGATCGGATCCGGGAGGTAATCGATTGGTGCCAGGCGGAAGGCTGCTTCTGGCGCGCGAATATCCTATCCACGGAAAAGTTACGGAAACAATTCGACCGCATCGACGCGGGGATGATGGAGACCGAAAATGGAAAACGGCTATCACGAAATACTAACGGCCAGACGGCGGGAAGAGGCGGAGCAGCGAGAGCGACGCCGGGAAAGTATGATGACCTCCCTTACATCGAAGCTGGCTCAGAATGACCTGGAGGGCGCCTACCAGATCTGCCGGGCGCAGCCATACGACGCCGACGGTCCGGAAGTGGTGGAGTTGTTCCAAGAGCATATGCCTCCGGCTCAGAAATGCGAGGACTGCGGCGCCGACCTCGGATGGTGCCTCAATTCCGGCTGGGATAACGGCGGCGGCTGGCTGACACAGCCTTGCCTGGGATGCGCCAGGGTCTTCACTCGGTACCAATTGGAGTGCGGTATCCTCGATCACATGGCCGGCCGGGGAATCCCGCGACGGTTTGCTCTGGCGGACGTGAGCGACTTCCCGGACACCATACGCCAGGCGGCCGAGAGCGACCGGTCACTCTACATTACCGGCCCGGCCGGAACCGGCAAGACCCATCTCTTGAGCGCGGCCATGCGGCACTCGATTCTGACGGCGGATCCTGTCGTCCTCATCCGCGACGACCATCACCACGTCCCGCCTCTCCGGAAGTACACCGTCCCTTCCGCCGACCGATTCCCGTTGTTCATCTCGATACCTCGGATTCTCCAACAGATAAGAGCCAGTTTTAACGGCGGTGGAGGATCGGAAGAGACCATCCTGTCCCGATGCGCCGAAGCGCCTGTCCTGCTGCTGGATGACCTCGGGGCGGAGAAGGCGTCGGATTGGGTCCGGCAAACGGTCTATCTCATCATCGATGATCGATACACCTCGATGCGGCGAACGATGATCACCTCGAACCTGTCCCTGGACGGCATCGCTCAGGTCCTGGACGACCGTATCGCCTCCCGGATCGCGGGCATGTGCCAGGTGCTCCGGATGCAAGGGAAGGACAGACGGCACACCGAGCCCAAAGGATCCGACCATCCAGCGGCCGGGATTGATATGCCGGAGACCGGGCGGCATCTGGACCGCGAATGGTAGGAGGACACACGATGACCTGTCAACGAACCATAAGCCTTGAGGATCGACCCTTCCGACTGGAACGGCGGGAGGGGAAACGGCCGATCCTCCATGTGGTCTACTGTCCGATCAAACGAGATTGGGCCGAACGGATCCGGGAAGCCTTGGACTATTACGATCTGACTCGGGCGAAGTGTCATGTAGTCGCAACGCCTCAAGGGATGGCGTGGTGAAACGGGCAAGCGTCCATACCGAGGGAAGGGCCGGGGCGAGATCGTCGAACCTAAGTCATTCTGCGCGGTCGTTGGGTCCTTCCTGGGGATCGGCGCGTAACGGTTACGGCCAGCGCGATGTTCGACCGCGTGCAGGTGTCAAAACCAATTGAACATTTTTGAACAGGGAGACAGAAAGTGTCCACAACTCCAAAATTCACCGATTTGAGCCCGCAGGGGACCGTTAATAGCGTTGCAGGCTTGGCTCGAATCCTTGGGGTGGTTCGGGGGACTATCTACAACTGGCAAAAGGAGCCGGGATTCCCAATTGAACCGGATGGCTCCTTTGACCCCGAACAGGTGATGGCTTGGCGCCACGGTGATCGAGCTGGACACATTGTCGAAACCGGTGAGGTTAACGAAAAGACGAAGTGGGACATCGAATTCCGCCGCTGGCGCGCGAAGTTGTCCGAGGTGGCTTATCAGCGGGAAACCGGAGAGCTGATCCCAAGAGACCAGGTTGAAAGCCTACTGACGGATCGGGCGACCGAATTCAAAAAGGCCCTGCTGGGTAGGGCTCGCCGGCTGTCCTTGCGAATCGCTGGGAAGGACGCGAAGGAATGCCAGCGGCTGCTTGAAGTGGACAGCTTGCAAATTCTCGAAATCTATTCCCGCCCGAACCCGCTGCTGAAGGATGATCCGAATGCCACCAACGGATGATTGCCAACTGTGGCCATGCGAGCAAGCGGCACTGAGGCCGCCGGAAACGCTATCTGTGTCCGACTGGTGCAACGCCAATATCCGCCTTATGCCCGAATACAGCCGAGAGCCCGGGCTTTATCGCTGGCAGCGGACGCCATACGCGCGCGACATCCTGGACCTGTACGCGAGGCCAACCATTCACCAGATCGTCTTAAAATGGGCAACCCAGCTCGGAAAAACTCAGAATCTGTACAACATCCTGGCGTACTCCATCCATCAGGATCCGTTCACGACATTGCTCGTTTATCCTACCGACGATCAGGGGCGCGAAGTCAGCCGGACCCGGATCCAGCCCATGATTGAGGCCTGTCCAGCATTAAAGGCTAAAAAACCGGCTGACCCGAGGCAGTATCAGCTTACCGAAATGGCCTTCCCTGGGATGGTTTTGCACATCGCCGGGAGCAATTCACCAACGCCTCTATCGCAAAAGCCCTGCCGGAACATCTTCCGCGATGAGGTGAACAAATGGCCGCCAACGATCAAGGATCATGGCGACCCGATGGACTTGTCAGAAGAGCGTTTCAAGTCCTTTTTTGACATTCGAAAGGTGGTCGACGTGAGCTCACCAACGACAGAATCCGGCAACATCACGAAGCAGGAGGCCCGATGCCAAGTGGTTTTAAAATACTTTGTTCCATGCCCGCATTGCCGGCGGCTGCAAACCCTTGAATGGGCGCAGATCAAATTCGATGACGATAAAACCCTGGGCAAGATCCAACGAATACACCACGCCAAAAAAACCGCCGTCTACGAATGCCGCTTTTGTAGTGAGCACATCGATGACAGCTATAAAGATTGGCTGCTTTCGCCGGAAAACGGCGCCGGCTGGTTCGATATGAGCATAGCCGAGCCGGAACGGTCTGACGAGCCGATTCAGGACCTCTTCGACGCCTTCAGGGACGAGGGCATGGAGTTGGAGTCCGTGGCCGCCCGGCTTTCGAGCCTGTACAGCCCATGGTTGCGCTGGGGCGATATCGCGGGCAAATTCCTTGAAGCGCACCTGTCCGACTTCAAGCGATACGACAAGTTACGGGCGTTTACGAATGATTGGCTTGGCGAAGAGTGGAAAGATGTGGTCGAGGAGAAATCCGAAAGCGACATCTTGAAGCTGCGCTGCGAATACCCGCCGCTGGTCGTGCCCGCCGCCGCCATTGCCCTGACCGCCGGCATTGATTGTCAGAAATCAGGTTTTTACTTCGTGGTGCGCGCCTGGGCGAGGGATTCAACTTCGTGGTTGATCCGATATGGATTTCTGCTCACCTGGGCCGACATCACGAGACTGGTTTACGAGGACACTTACGAAATCGAGGGCGGCGAGGAGCGCGCAAAAATCTGGCGTGCCGCTGTAGACACGGGAGGCGGTGAGGGTGAAGGCGATCGGTCGATGACCGAAGAGGCCTATCGCTGGATAGCACAGTACGGGCGCAACACGGCCGTTGGCGTGAAGGGTTCAGCCCGGGAGATGATCGGCAAAATGAAGCTGACCACTATCGGAAACCTGCCCGGCAGGCCCAATGCTCTTATCCCTGGCGGTGTCCGCCTGTGGATTGTGGATACCGCTTATTTCAAGGATGTTTTTCACGCCCGGATGCAGATAAAGGCCGGAGATCCCGGCGCTTGTTATCTTCACGCTGAAACCGCCGAAGATTATGCCCGCCAGATTACCGCCGAGGAAAAGCGAAGAGGCAAGGATGGCCGCTATGTTTGGCAGCATGTGCGCGGGCAAAATCACTATCTCGATGCAGAAGTATACGCCGCTGCGATGGTAGACCCCGTATGCTATGGCGGCCTGGGCGTGCTGCGGGATCCGAAAGCCCCGCCGCGGCCAAGGGCGAGCAGGAAGCAACCCCAACCCGAAAGGATCCCGCTATGGTGAGGCAAGACCCCTGCAAAAACCCCGGATGCGAGTTTTACGCTGCCTGTCCCTTACGGCCGGCCGCTCCGCTGGACCTGGGGCCGACGCCGACCCCGACGCCGGTTCGAACGAAAGCCGCGACCAGGCCAAGGCAGGCGACCTACACCATGAAAGCCGAGCCCCACGGGTGGATAGGCGTGCTCTACGTCAACGGGCCGGTGGATGATGAAATCGCTTCACCTTTGGCCGAGGTCGAAGGCGATCTACCTACATTGGCGGCCCTGCAAGTCGTGTTCAACTCGCCAGGGGGGACGTTTCTGGCCGGCGAGTTGCTGGAGCGGCTTATCCTCCAGGCCAAGGCGGTCATGCCGGTGGGCGCCTTCGTCCGGGATGCGAGGAGCACGGTGGTAATCCCTGCGGTAGCCGCACATGCGACACGCGGCGACTCGGGCGCGATCACCGGCGGCTTCGGCATGATGATCCACACATGTGACGGCCACAAGCCGATGGTGGTCGTCAACTCACAAAGCCCACGGAAATACGACGGCGGGCCGATGCTCTGGCCGCCTCGGAAGTTTTTGAAATCCCATACCGAGCTGCAACGGCTCCAGACCCTCGCAGACCGGCAATATGAGACGGACCTCGAACTGGTTTCGAGATACAGCGGCACCCCCCCCGATCGGTTGCGCCCGTACCTCGATGGTCGGCCGCTTCTGGCTGAAGAGGCGGTTGAAGCTGGACTGCTCCAAGGGATTTGCGACGAGGATACCGCATATTCGGAATTACTACTGATGGCCGAGAGGTCAAAAACAGAAAAGGAGAAGTAGCCATGGAAAAGCGCGAAGACATCGTAATGAGCCCAAGCGAGCTGATGGCTCACGAACTTCTTGAAAAAGAAGTCCCCGGCGAACGGCAGGCCCGCCTTCAAAATGAAATGCTGCCGAAGCTCGAAGAACTCCAAGCCCGCCTGGAGTGGGTCCAGGCCGAGCTGCGGGCATGGCGGGCCGAGCGGCGGCAGCGGGGCAATGCCCGGGAAACCCTGCCCGACGAGCAGGCGGGCCATCTAGTTGAGAAAGCGCAGGCGGGCCTTGAGGCGGCAAAAACCGAATTGGACCGGCGAATCAACGGAGAAGTCCAGGACCCGACCGGACAGCGCGGAGATTTCGATGGCGAGATCTTCGAAGATATTTCCCACAGACGGACCGGGCACGTCCGGTAATGAAAGGAGATGAAAAGTGGACATCTTATCGAAGTTTTTCAAAACCAAAGGCAAGGACCCGGTTGAGGCGGCGATCCGGGCGGTGGCCGACCTGGAGGCCAGGCGCGACAAACGGCAAGGGGAGTTGAAAGAAGCGAAGCAAAAGCTTCAAGAGCAGTACGAGCGGGCGATCCTCGACGGCTCCGAACCGGGAGAACAGGCGGCATTAAGCGCCCGAATTTTGGAGATCCAAGGTGAACTGGACGCCTTCAATGCCCTTGTCACGAAAGCCCGGAAGGAAGCGGTGGCGGCAATCGCGGCGGGCAAGCCACAGCGAGTTGAGAAGATCGAAGAACTCCACCATGCGATTCGGAAGAAGAAGGCGAGTCTCCAAAAAGACCAGATGCGAGAAGTCGCGCGGCTTGCTAGGAAGATCGGCGGGCAGACGGCGTACCCGACCAACAACACGGCGGGGAGTATGCTCATCCCCTCGACGGTGCTCGACCGGGAAGAGATCCAGGCGATCTTCGAAGAGGTCGGCCGCGAAGATTTACAGGAAGATAAACGGCAAGGTGAAATCGCAGAACTCAACCGCGAACTTCAACGCCTGAATTTGCTTGAACGGACCGGCGTCCCGGAGCTGGCCGTAACGACGCTGGCGGAAGAGGTGAAGCGCGGATTGTTGTAACCCCGCCGCCGCGCGAGGTGGCCAAGGGTGAAAGGCAAATGTTCGGCCGGCAGCCTGGACCCACTGGACGCGGCGGAAGGGACGCCGGAGTCGTCGGGCTCCGGCATCACGTGGCGTCACCGGGTACGCCGACCTCCCGATGGGTTGAAACCCGGAACGGCGAGGCGGCCGGCTTCGGGCCATGCCGGGTCCGGTCGTCCCGCCAAACCAATTTCCCTGCCGTAGTGGCCGTTTATTACCGGGGCGGCCGCTACGGCGGGGGATAACTCCGGGATGGTCCTGGAGCGCGTGGCGACGACGCGGCCTTGTGGTGAAACGTCGGGGCTGAGCCTTCACGCGAGGGCTCAGCCATTCTCCCTTTTTCAGAGGGCCGTCGATGCGGAACACGGAATGCTCACAATACTTGAAATGCTTGGCCGAGGCCGCCAGGCGGAATCTGGCCGAGCTGCCATGCCGTGGCTGTGATCACGAGCACGAGCACGCGACAACCGCCGTGACCATCAACGATATGACCGGCATCGGCGCCCTGCTCGTGTGGATCTTCATGGATGTTCGTATCGAGCCGAACGAAGTGGTCCTGGGCGCCCTGCTATCGCCGTCTGACACACCACGATCATGGGACACACGAACGAGCTGGACACCTCCGGATGGTCATTGAAGCCCAAACCCCCCGAAACCCCTCCGAACCGATCGAAACGACCCTCGAACGGGCCGAAAACGACCTGTAATCGATAAATTTGGAACGGAACCCCGAACGGCACCGTCGGTATGGGCTGAGATCGGATCGGCCGGAATAGCTCATCTGGAGGGGCCGTTTCCGAAGTCCATGGTGGCGGCCAGAGCCAGGGAGATTTACGACCGCCAGGCCAAGGAACGGATGACATCCGGGGTCAATCAATACACCCCTCCGGAAAAATTACCGGAGGCC
>JBMNCP010000087.1:0-1500 GCA_049366795.1 Desulfobacterales bacterium | reverse complement strand
AGGAGGTTTTTCAATGGCTTTAATGAACGCCAAGCAATACGAAGAAAGCTTAAGAAAATTGAACCTGAACGTGTATATGTTCGGGAAGAAGGTAGAGAATGTAGTGGACGATCCTATTATCCGCCCTTCCATGAATGCCGTGGCCGCCACCTACGAGCTGGCCCATCGGCCGGAATACGAAGATCTCATGGTCGCCGCCTCGCATCTGACGGGCAAACCCGTCAACCGCTTCACGCACATCCACCAGAGCGTGGACGACCTCGTCAAAAAGAGCAAGATGGGACGGTTGCTCGGTGGAAAAACGGGGTGCTGCTTCCAGCGCTGCGTGGGCATGGACGCCATGAACGCCCTTTCCATCGTCACCTACGACATCGATGCCAAATACGGAACGGAATACTACAAGCGGTTTATCGAATTTCTCAAATATGTCCAGGAGAACGATCTCACCTGTGACGGCGCCATGACCGACACGAAAGGGGACCGGTCCCTGCCGCCTCATAAGCAGCCCGATCCGGACATGTTTCTTCATGTGGTGGAAGAGAAAGCCGACGGCATCGTGGTCTGCGGCGCCAAGGCCCATCAGACCGGCGCGTTGAATTCTCACGAGATCATTATCATGCCCACCATCACCATGCGGGAGGAGGATAAGGACTATGCCGTCTCTTTCGCCATTCCCAGCGATTCCGAGGGCATCACCTATATTCTGGGCCGCCAGTCCTGTGACACCCGGAAGCTGGAAGGCATGACCATGGACCGGGGCAACATGTATTACGGCGGCCACGAGGCGCTCGTCGTCTTCGATCATGTCTTCGTCCCCTGGGACCGGGTTTTCATGTACAAGGAATACGATTTTTCCACGGCCCTGGTGGAGAATTTCGCCTCCTACCACCGCCAGAGCTATGCCTGCAAGGTGGGCGTAGGCGATGTGCTCATCGGGGCCACCCAGACGATCGCCGAGATGAACGGCGCCGAGCGGGCATCCCACGTCAAAGATAAAATCGTGGAGATGAACCACTTGAACGAGACGCTCTACTGCGGCTGTATCGCCTGCGCCTCCGAGGGGCACAAGGAGCCGAGCGGCACCTACCTGGTCAATGTGCTTCTGGCCAATATTCACAAGCACAACGTGACCCGCTTCCCCTATGAGATCGGTCGTATCGCCCAGGATATCGCCGGCGGCCTGATGGTCACCCTCCCCTCGGACGCCGATTTCAGATCGCCCGAAGTCGGCAAGTGGATGGAAAAATATTACAAGACACGGGCCGATGTTCCCACGGAGCACAGAATGCGCATCCTCCGCCTGATCGAGAACCTGACCCTCGGCACGGCCGCTGTGGGGTATCTGACCGAATCGATGCATGGCGCCGGCTCGCCCCAGGCACAGCGGATCATGATCAGCCGCCTGGCCAACCTGAAGGAAAAACAGCGCCTGGCCAAGGAACTCTGCGGAATCGAGAAAGGGGATCACATAAGCTGAAGATCGGAATAAAATACTGCGGC
>JBMNCP010000086.1:4590-31686 GCA_049366795.1 Desulfobacterales bacterium | reverse complement strand
GCAAAATGCGCTTTTTTTATGCATTACAACTAGTTATTCCCGTGGATGGACACTAGCGTAGTTTTCCTCTTCCTCGTTTGTAAATGAACTTATATTCTTCCCGTTCAGTAGATAGGTGCCGTCACTAAGCTTGACGTTCAGCAATGACACCGGGCCATGACAAACAGCCCCAACGATCGCTTTGCGCTCGTAGGTCTCTTTGACAATTTTTTTGAGGAGCGGGTGGTCGGGCATATCGACCATCGGGGCCAAACCGCCAGGGACGAAGATGGCGTCATACTGACTGACGTCCACGTCCGACAGTTTCCTGGCATTCTGCATCGAGGCCCATCCTTTTCCTATCAGGAAAGACAAATTGTCCGGGTCATCTGCTAGATCGAGGGCATCGAGAAACGGGGTATCTCCGGTAAGGCTTGCGAAGTCGATTTGGTATTTCGCTCGGTCGAATTCTGCATACGGATGCGCGACTTCCGGCAAGAAATTGCCGGTCCTCCTGTTGTTCGGACCGATGACGTAAGTATTCGAAACGATGAAAAGCACTTTCATTTTCATGAACGCTCCTTTGCGCAGTTGGTCGTGATTTTAGGTTCGGACGCCACACCTGCAAGATTTTTTTGACCAAAACGACCTCACGCGCTTAAAGAAGGGAGATGATTTCGTTCAGGATGATTCGCTTGTAGTGTTCCGATTGCGGGTGTGTTCCCACGGCAGCGGCGTCGATATAATGCTCTTGAAGGATGAGTTCGCGAGGATCGTTTTTCGAGTGATAAATCCCAGTCTGGTTTGACTCATTAGCTAACCTCCGGTTTCAAAACCCGGATACAGCGTCATGCCACCATCGACAATCAAACTGACGCCGGTGATGTAATCGGCGTAGTCGGAAGCCAGCCAAACTGCGGTGCGGGCGATGTCTTCAGGTTCACCAATGCGCCGATATGGCACCAGCTTCATCAGATTTTCGTATGCTTCAGGCGTCTCCCATGCTGCAGTGTTGATAGGCGTACGGATGGCACCCGGAGCGATACTGTTCACTCGGATGCGAAACGGCGCTACTTCCTGAGCAATGCTTTTCATCAGCATCATCACCCCGCCTTTTGAAGCTGCATAATTCACATGACCGGCCCAGGGAATAATCTCGTGCACCGAACTCATACAGATAATTTTTCCAGCTGCGCAGGAGATTTCTTTGACCACGCCGCGGCGTTTGAATTCACGAACAGCCTCCCGCGCGCATAAAAACTGACCCGTCAGATTCACGTTGATCACCTGATTCCATTGATCCAAGGTCATTTTGTCAACTGGTGCATCGCACTGCAGCCCGCTGTTATTGATCAGGATGTCGATGGTTCCAAAGCTCTGAATCATCTTCTGGAACATCGCCTGGACCTGGCTTTCGTCTGACACGTCTGCCTTATGGGCATATGCCTTGCCGCCGGCCTTGCGAATTTCTTCCACGACCGCATTGGCCTTGTCTTCGCCATGCGCATAGTTGACGACCATCTCAGCGCCGGCATTACCGAGCGCGATCGCAACTGCTTTGCCGATACCTGAACTGCCGCCTGTTACGAGTGCCTTCTGACCTTTTAGGATCTTTTCAACGGGACACTGAGGCATCACGACCTCGGGAAATTGTATTTCGCTCATGGCATGATTTCCTCTACAGAACTTGGTTTCCTTTTTTGAACTTTAGGGATTTGGTGACAACCTGTCGGTCAGTTCCGGGAGTAGAATGCTAAACGGTGATCTTTCACTGATGCACCCGGGTGGATAAAGGTTTAGTCGCCAGCAAAGTCATCGAAGGTTCCGCCCGACTGCTGGATCAGCTTGGCCACCAGGCCGGTCCATCCAGTCTGATGGCTTGCCCCCAGACCTGCACCGTTGTCTCCATGGAAGTATTCGTGGAAAAGAATGAAATTTTGCCAGTTGGGATCCTCTTGAAATAGCTCTTGGCCGCAGAAAATAGGGCGTACGCCATCCTTGTTGCGCAAGAAAAGACTGATCAAACGTCTGGAAAGATCGGAGGCCGCCTCTCCGAGAGTCCGCATGCGGCCCAATCCTGTTGGGAATTCGATTTGAAAGCTATCGCCGTAATAATGATGGAATTTTTGCAAGGCTTCGATCAGCAGGTAGTTGATGGGGAACCAGATGGGTCCCCGCCAATTGGAATTTCCGCCGAAAAGGGTGCTTTCAGATTCGGCCGGCTGATAGCTGATCGAATGTTTCTTGCCGTCCATATAAAACGTATACGGGTGTGCCTGATGAAATCTCGATACCGAACGAATGCCGTAATCGGACAGGAATTCATTTTCATCGAACATACATGACAACACACGTGCAAGGCGGTTGCGATTGACAATAGAAAGCAGACGACGGGCCTTTTCGCCTTTCGACCGGATGCAAGCAACATTCCCCTCATCTCTCAGATAGATTCGATTATCAAAAAACCAGTCCAATCGTCGCTCAAAGACAGGCATGGCATTCATGAGCTCCGGATCGAGGGTTTCGACGGCCAAAAGCGGTATCAACCCCACCAGCGAGCGCACTTTTAGCCGAAGCGATTGGCCGTCGGGCAGGTGCAGCACATCGTAAAACAGGCCGTCCTCGTCATCCCATAGGCTCAACCCACCGTGGTATTCCCCAGTCATTGCCCTGGCGATACGCAGGAAGTGCTCGAAAAACTTGCTGGCACTGTCCTGATAGACAGGATTTTTGCCGGCTAATGTCAATGAGATTTTCAGCATGACCAGACAGAAAAATCCCATCCAGGAAGTGCCGTCGGATTGATCCAGGCGACCACCGCCGGGCAGCGAGGCACTGCGGTCGAAGACGCTGATGTTGTCCAGTCCTAAAAATCCGCCTTGAAATACATTACGGCCTTCGACGTCCTTTTTGTTCACCCACCAGGTAAAGTTCAGTAACAATTTGTGAAAAATGCTTTCCAGAAAATCGTAATCGGCCTTGCGCTGCTGCTTGGCGTCGATCTGGAAAACCCGATAGGCGGCCCAGGCGTGCACGGGTGGATTGACGTCGCTGAAGTTCCATTCATACGCTGGAAGTTGGCCGTTGGGATGCATGTACCATTCACGGGCCATTAGCTGGAGCTGGCGCTTGGCAAATTCAGAATCCACCAGTACTAATGGAATACAGTGAAAGGCCAGATCCCAGCCGGCATACCAGGGATACTCCCACTTGTCCGGCATGGAAATTATGTCGAAATTGTTTAGATGCACCCATTCAGCGTTACGTCCCGTGCGGCGCGATTCCGGCACCGGCGGCATGGTCGGATCGCCGTCCAGCCATTGTTCGATGTTGAAGTAGAAAAATTGCTTGGTCCAGAGCATGCCGGCCAGCGCCTGTCTTTGGATTTCCCGCTCATCATCGCTTAAATCTGATTTCTGCACGGCGTTATAAAATTCGTCGGCTTCGGACTTGCGTTGTCTAAGACAATCCTCAAACGTATCAAAGGGCTGGGGCAGCGCGCTGCGCGACAAGCGCAGTTGAACACCACAAGATTCACCTGGGGATAGAGCGGTTTGATACCATGCAGCGGCTTTGGTGCCTTCTCCGGCAGGATTGACCGAATCTGCGCGCCCATCGATCACATAGTGGTGAAAAGCGTCCTTGACATATGGGCAATGGTTGGCGCGGTCATAAAGATGATGCCTGTTGGTTTCGTTTTCGGTGAAAAGCAGAACCGGAGATCCGGCCGCATACAGGTAATAAGTCCCGCCCGCGGGGTGATCGACCTGGAGCGCAGCTGTATTCTCCGGCGCATCGATTTGTCGTAACTGCGGCTTGCCCGGCACATCACCCATCGGGCCTATTTCATATCCCCAGTTCCAGGTATTGCGAAACCACAGGGTCGGCAGAAGGTGGCAAGGCGCCGTCTCCAGCCCCCGGTTGATGGCGGTGATGCAGGCCAGGATATCTTCCTCGCCGGCTTTGGCATACTCGACAGTCACGTCGAAGTATCGATTCTCCGCAAAAACCCCGGTTTCCAGCAATTCATATTCAAAATCCAGCGGTCCGCGGGTCCGGTTTTGCTCAACCAAGGCGGCATAAGGAAACGCGGCCTGTGGGTATTTGTAGAGCATCTTCATGTAGCTGTGCGTCGGGGTGCCGTCCAGATAAAAGTAGTATTCCTTGACGTCCTCGCCGTGGTTGCCTTCGGGTCCGGCAAGACCGAACAAGCGTTCTTTGAGAATCGGATCTCGTCCGTTCCACAGGGCCAGTGCAAAACAGATGTATTGGAATCGGTCGCAAATACCGGCAAGGCCATCTTCACCCCAGCGATAAACTCTGCTGCGGGCGTGTTCGTGGGGAAAGTAATCCCAGGCGTTGCCGTCGCTGCTGTAATCCTCCCGCACCGTGCCCCATGAGCGCTCGCTGAGATACGGGCCCCATTTTTTCCAGTTGGCCTTCTTGTCCCGATATTCCGCCAGGCGTCGGTGTTCAGCAGTTTGTTTGATCATGGGTAAACCCTTTACGTCTGGCGTCGATCAAAGAACCTAGAAACACCCTGTGCAACCCTAAATCCCACTGGGAAAACCGAGGGCCACACCTCCGGCATGCACGCGCAACAACCTCACACCCCAAGGTGGCGACCCGGCTCCAGGCAGGTGTGGATTGCAGCCACGACACTCGTGCAGAGTTTACGGCAGCGTGTCAGGCGTTGCGTCTGAGCCAGTCCTCGAAACGCGTCGGACCGAGTCGTGGATTTATGCCGGGCATTAGACTTTCATCGTCCACAGCCGTGTTGAAATAGAGCGCCTTGGGATCGGTAAGCACTTTCCGTGCGTCCCCGGTTGCGCTCAGGAATTGCCGCACGAGGTCGTCCTGATGGATCGGTTCCGGACCGGCAATCTCGACCGTGCCGTTCAATGGCTCCCCGAGGGCCGCGTCGGCCATGAAGGCGGCGACGTCATCCGACACTATTGGCTGCATCAAGGCCCTTGGAAGTCGCACCGTTTGTCCTTCAGTCGCCGATTTGGCGATGCCGCCCACAAACTCGAAGAACTGCGTTGAGCGGACGATCGTGTAAGGAACCGGAGAGGCTTTGATCAGATTCTCCTGGGCCATCTTCGCGCGGAAGTAGCCACTCGCCAGAAGGCGGTCGGTGCCGACCACCGACAACGCCACATGATGGCCTACGCCCGCGGCGCCTTCCGCGGCGAGAAGGTTTCGCCCGGATGTCTCGAAAAAAGCCAGAACGGCGTTGTCCTCCCATGAGGGCGCGTTCGCTACATCGACGACCACTTGAGCGCCGTCGAGTGCTTGGTCCAGTCCTTCACCCGTGACGGTGTCGACACCCGAGGAGGGCGACGCCGCCATAACCTCGTGGCCACGCTGACGAAGGATGTTTACGAGCTTTTTCCCGATAAGTCCGCTGCCACCGATAACAACGATTTTCATTATCGGCTCCTTTCATGCATGCTTTTCGTGTTTTACCCCTGTTCGTCCGCCTGCAATTCCGGGAGGGACAGCCGGAAATGTCCGAACGGAACGGATCTACACTTCTCACTTGGAGTTCCTGGCGGAGAACATACCGGCCGTCACTTCACCGGCACCAATATTGGAGTCCCTTTGTCCTTGACCAAGAGTACCAGCATTTTGGCCGGTTTGGTTTTGCTCGCATTCCTGCCCACAACATGAACATCGTTGGGGCCCTCATAGAAGGTCTGTCCCGGCACCAGCGTTACCTCTGGCCCTCCTTTCACCTGCATTACGACAGCGCCTTCCAGCACATAGATGAAACCGTGCGCATAGTGGCGGTGCACAGGGTCCTCGCCGCCCGCCGGGTACTCCACGGTTATCATTTGGACTTCCTTGGAGGGGATGTCTGTCAGATCTCTCGACATGAGTGCCTTGACATCCGGCTGCTGCGCTGCCGCCACACCTGTCATGAGGGAAAGCAGAAGCAGTGAAAGTATTTTTCTCTTCATGGCTGATCCTCCCGCCCCTTCTTTTAACCCGCTGCTCAAACAAGCGAGAAACCACCGTCCACCCCCAAGATCTGGCCGGTGATCCAAGACGCGGACGGTGCGGCAATGGCGACGATCCACGAGGCGACGTCATGGGGCTCCCCGCGGCGTCCGAGAGGGATCAGGTTCTTCTCTTGAGCTTTGACCGCCTCGGCGGCTTCCTGCGACAGCCCCATCCGCTCCTGGAGAAATGCGGTCTCCACGGGTCCGGACGCGATCGCATTCACCCGAATCCCCTTGGGGGCCAACTCCAGCGCCCAGCAACGGGTCAGCTGCTCGATAGCGGCCTTGCTCGCCGCGTAATCGGCAAATCCTGCCACCGGTTTTTGCGCCAGGCTGCTTGAGATGTTGATGATCGAACCATGGGTGACCTCTAGATGCGGAATCGCCGCCGAGGATATCAGAGTCGAACCGAACACGTTAACGGCATAGATGGCCCTGATGCGCTCGATGGTCGCTTCCGCGAGCGCCAACGGCACGCCGGCACCGGCATTATTGACCAGAACGTCCAGCCGACCCCAGAGATCCAACGCCCTCGCAACCGTGCGTTGCGCATCAGCCGGAGTACTCGCGTCGGCAACGAGAGCCTCAATATTAGCTTCGCTGGCCGCAACTTCATCGACGACGTTCCCGCGACGCCCGGTGATGAGAACCTTGGCGCCGGCGGCGGCGAAGCTGCGGGCTGCCGCGAGCCCGATCCCACCGCCACCACCGGTAATGATCACCACCCTGCCTTTCAGCGTCTCCATGCCACGCTATCCTTCGTTCGGCGGTTTGAACTTCCCTTTAGATTTCAGCTTTACATTTCGATAAACGCGAGAATGTCCGGGTTGATCACATCGGGATGGGTGGTGCACATGCCATGGGGGAATTTTGGGTAAACTTTGAGTGTCCCGTTCTTCACCAGCTTCCCAGACAGAAGCGCGGAGTTGGCAATCGGTACGATCTGATCGTCTTCGCCGTGCATGATGAGCGTTGGGACATCGAGCACCTGAAGGTCTTCGGTAAAATCGGTCTCTGAGAAGGCTTTGATACCGTCGTAATGTGCCTTGGCTCCGCCCATCATACCCTGGCGCCACCAGTTATTGATGACTCCTTTGGATGCTTTTGCACCTGGCCGGTTATAGCCGTAGAAAGGGCCACTCGCGACATCAAGGTAGAACTGTGCGCGGTTGGCGGCGAGCTGTTGGCGGAAATCGTCGAACACCTCAATCGGCAAACCGCCTGGGTTGGCCGATGTCTTCACCATAATCGGCGGCACGGCACCTATCATGATCAGCTTGGCGACGCGGCCCTTGCCGTGGCGGGCGACATAACGCGCCGCCTCGCCGCCCCCAGTGGAGTGACCGATGTGGATAGCGTTGCGCAGGTCCAAATGCTCGGCGATAGCAGCGACGTCAGCTGCGTAATGGTTCATGTCATGGCCGCTGGCGACCTGGCTCGACCGGCCATGGCCGCGCCGGTCGTGGGCGATGACGCGGTAGCCTCTCCCGACGAAGAAAAGCATTTGCGTATCCCAGTCGTCACTGCTCAGAGGCCAGCCGTGATGAAAGACGATTGGTTGACCGGAGCCCCAGTCCTTGTAATAAATTTCAACTCCATCTTCGATGGTAACTGTATTCATTATATAGCCTCCTTGAATTTTCGCGGAAGGCGCGACCTGTTTTTGCGGTTGTAACAGCGGTAACCGCAGGCAGGCCTGGCCACGTCGTATAATGGTTGGGATTCAGCCCGCTGATAAACAAAAAATATGCCCATGCAGGGCTATGATTCAATACTTTGATTTCATACTATTTATGGCATCGTCGCTTTTGATCGCCACAACGGAAATTCGTAATTAACAAATTTTGGTTGAATCTTAACAAAAACTTGTTATCAGCAATCCTATGGTGTCGAACGCAGAAAACGAGAATAAGCTCGATTCCTTTAAACGGCTCCTTCTGGAGATGGCACAGGAACGGTCTCTAGACTCCTTGCTGGAAAAAACCGTGCACCAACTTGCCAAGCTGCCTCATGTAGCCTTGGTACGGATCTGGCTAATCGAGGCCGGTGGCGCTTGTTCCACCTGTTCGATGCAAGGAGAGTGTCTAAATAATGGTCGCTGCCTCCATTTAGTGGCCAGTGCAGGCCATTCAATGGTCAACCACAGTACAAATTGGTCTAACCTAGATGACGACTTCCGGCGCATACCAATCGGCAGACGCAAAATCGGTCGTATTGCCTCCACGGGAGAACCGATGGAGGTCACAGACGGTATCACTGGTCCTCAGAAATTCACCCGGGCCGATTGGGCAAAACGGGAAGGGATAATTGGTTTTGAAGGACAGCCGCTTGTCTATAAAAGTGAGATTCTCGGGGTACTGGGCGTTTTCACGCGCGATAGCCTGGTAGCAGAAGAACTCGTCTGGCACAGAATGATCGCGGACCACGCCGCTGTCGCCATCGCCAACGCGAGGGCATTTCAAGAGATAAAATACCTAAAAACCCAGTTGGAGATTGAAACAAAATTTCTCAAGGAAGAGGTGAAAGAAGCCAAGTATCATGAAAGAATAATCGGCCGTAGTGAGCCGATACGCAAGGTTTTATCTCAAATCGAACTTGTGGCCGGCACCGACACCAGTGTGCTTATTTTAGGCGAATCCGGCACCGGCAAAGAACTGGTGGCCAGGGAAATTCACCGAAAAAGCACCCGCTCGGCTCGGCCGCTTATCACGGTGAATTGCGCGTCAGTACCAAAAGAGCTCTTTGAAAGTGAATTCTTCGGCCACGTCAAAGGTGCTTTCACTCATGCCGTTAAAGACAGGGTTGGTAAGTTCCAGGCTGCCTCCGGCGGAACCTTATTCCTCGATGAGGTCGCTGAGATTCCACTTGAACTGCAGGGCAAACTGTTGCGCATTTTGCAGGAAGGTGAATATGAACGCGTAGGAGAGGACAGGATACGGAAAGTAGATGTGCGTATTTTGGCGGCGACAAATCGTGATCTTAGTAATGAGGTTAAGTTGGGCCGGTTCCGTAATGACCTGTATTACCGCCTGAACGTTTTCCCTATTGAAATAGCTCCGCTAGACTTACGCAAGGAAGATATCCCCTTGCTCTGCGAGTTTTTCTTGGAAGTAGCGGCAAAAAAAGTGCGGCGGCCCAAGCTTAAACTGACTCAAGCCGACATTGTCAAACTTCAAGCCTATGACTGGCCCGGGAATGTTCGGGAGCTTCAGAACGTCCTTGAAAGGGCATTGATTATTGCAAAATCCAACACGCTACATTTTGATCTGCCACTCAATCCCATGAGAGATATGTCGAACCACCAGGTTATTCTACAAAAAAAAGCAGAAGGAAACACCGATATCATTGCATATGCTGAGATCAAACGTTTGGAGCGTGACAACATAATAAACGCTCTGCGCAGGAGTGGCTGGAAAGTCCATGGACGTGGAGGGGCAGCAGAGCTTCTCGGGATCAAACCGACAACACTGACCTATCGAATTAAAAGAATGGGAATCAATAAACCTATAATTTGAGGGTTGGAAGGACACATTGAAAAAATCTGACAAGCAGCTTTTTACAATTTTGGAAACTACCGTCCGAGGGGTTGGTCCACCTCAATAGCCCTGCCCCCGGTGCCAATTGCGCCGACCTTTCGGCTCCATTGCGGTGATCATGGATGGCTACATTGGGATGATCTTCGTCACCTTCAGGCCTCGTTCCGCACCCGGAACTCGGACGCCGGACCTCATTTGGAGGACATCGCATGTCTATCGAAGTTCAGATCGTAAATGCCTTCATTGACGGCGCCACCGGCGGCAATCCCGCCGGCGTCGTGGTTGATGCGAATGCCCTCACCCCGGCACAGAAGCTGAGGGTTGCCCGGCAGGTCGGTCTGTCCGAGACCGCCTTCGTTTCGGCGTCGGACATCGCAACCATCAAACTCGAGTTCTTCACGCCGACGCAACAGATTGCCCACTGCGGGCACGCCACCATCGCCACATTTTCTCTCCTGCGACAACTTGGCATCGTCGGTGAAGGACACCTCAGCAAAGAAACGATAGACGGCCGGAGGGACATCGTCGTAGATGGTGAAACCGTTTTCATGGAGCAACGCGCCCCGAGGTACCGCCAGGTGGATGTTGCGTCTGAATTGGGAGGCAGGATCCTCGACGCTCTCGGGCTCGAACAAACGCAGGTGCTGCGCGGAGTCGATCCTTTCGTGGTCAACACGGGAAACAATTTCCTTCTCGTCCCGTTGCCTGACGAGCGATCGGTGGCCGAACTACAACCGGACCTTCCCCTGATCGAATCCCTCAGTGATGCATTGGACCTGATCGGGTACTACGTATTCTCGACAACGACGAAGATGCAGGGTCGTCATGCCGGGGCACGAATGTTCGCCCCACGGTTCGGAATACCCGAGGAACCCGCAACGGGAATGGCGGCAGGCCCGCTCGCGTGCTTTCTCCACGATCGTCTCGGGGTGGAGGACCGGGAGGTGCTCATTGAACAGGGCTGGTTGATGCAGCCTCCGTCGCCAAGCGTCATTCGGGTGGTCCTCGATATAGACGATGGCAGAATCTCCCGCCTCATGGCCGGAGGCTCTGCCCGTGCCGTATCGTCAATTCAGGTCGAGGTATGACAAACGGTTTCAGCCGGCGGTACTTCGCACTGTCGCCTACCCGAGGCGCGAGCCTTGAAAAGTGGCTCTTCTCCGAACTGTCTGGTGCTACCTTCAGGGTCAAGGGAAAACACAACCTTGGGAGCCTGTTTCATGATGACGGACCCCAATCGAAACGACCCGGTGGCTGAATCTGTTCTTTGGCGCGGTTTGGTCTTGCCCGGTCATGAATCTTGCCGGCTGTTCGCCGATGCTTCGCGCTGGCATTTGGAGGGCACCGCGGTAATCTCACAAAAGCGGCAGCCTTGCCGTCTGGATTATCTGATTGTCTGTGATAAAGATTGGCGGACCCTCTCCGCGAGCGTCGAAGGCTGGATAGGTACGACCGCCATCGACATCCGAATCGCAACCGATCCCGCCCGTCATTGGTGGCTGAATGGGATTGAGAAACCCGCGGTTACGGGCTGTATCGACATAGACCTCAACTTCAGCCCGTCGACCAACCTCCTTCCCATTCGCCGTTTGAACCTGGCCGTCGGGGAGACGGCAGCGGTCAACGCGGCCTGGCTGCGATTCCCGAGCTTCAAGCTCGAACCGCTCCCACAGCAGTATCGCCGTATGGGAGAGACCGCTTATCGATACGAAAGCGCCGGCGGTCGGTTTGTCGCCGATCTCAAAGTCAATCGTTCGGGTTTCGTTCTTGACTACCCGGGCATTTGGCAATCCGAAGCCACTTCAGAGGGATAGATTGACCGGAAATAATCTCAACAAAGGTACGAGTGACGCATGAATTCTCACAAAGACAGGATACAGGATCAATTCACCAGGCAGGCCCGCCTCTTCCAAACATCCCACAGGTCGGCGGAGGATGCGATCCGGCAGGCGGTTGCCGTTTCTGGCGTGACCGATCGGGATACGGTTCTCGATGTCGCCTGCGGTCCCGGAGTTCTCGCCTGCGCTTTCGCGCGGTACGCAAGACACGTCACCGGAATCGACATTACGCCGTCCATGCTGGAGCAGGCCAGGCAACTCCAGGCAACCTCCGGGATCTCCAATGTGACGTGGCGGAATGGCGACGTGGCCGAAATGCCTTTCGCCGACAACCGTTTCTCGATGGTCATTTCGAGATATGCATTCCATCATTTCGAAGATCCGGCCCGGGTCCTGAAGGAGATGGTGCGGGTGTGCGCGCCCAACGGGAAGGTCGTGGTAATCGACTCGGCGCCACCCGAGAACAAGGCGCAGGCGTTCAATGAAATCGAGCTGGAAAGAGACCCTTCGCACACCAGGGCTCTTACTTCCGGGGAGATCTCTGACATCATGATCTCACAAGGGCTTGCGGTGGAGAATCGGCATCTTTATGCCTGGGAGGTCACTGCCGAAAGTCTTTTGGCCCGGTCCTTTCCGTCGGATGGAGATCGGGAAGCCATATTCCGGAAGTACGAAGCGGACGTCGGAAAAGACAGGCTCGCGATGAATACGAGGTACGTGAACGGTGTGCTGCATGTCACGTTTCCCACTTTGATTACGGTCGGCCGCAAACAGGAAGGAAGCAACGGGGAACATTTTTGACAATCAGCAGTCGTGCGCTGACCCGCCTGCGCCAATAAAGCGACGAGAACCACGTCTGGGGCCTCTGCCGACCCCGCCGAGAAACGCGTATGGCGACCCGGGTCCACAGATAGTGCTTGCCACCGCCAGCAGCGCCGCATTCCAGGATCTTCCGTCCATCGGATGATTGTCGTTTCGGCCGGTGGCACCACTCTTGACAAGCGCCGAAAAAGACAGAGCATATCGCGTCGACCAACATATGCGAAGGAATTGCCGTCAGGGATCGCGCGTTCGGCGGCCGCCGGAGGGCGCCGATGGGCGGCCACGGACAAAGTCGACGACATGAAACAATCCACCGAAAGGAGTCTTATATGGATGACTTTCTGGATTCGCAAACCAGTCGAGCCTCTGCACTTCTTGTCGCTGCAAACGAAGACCAGTTTGGGGAGCATCGGGGCCTCGGCGTGAGCGAGATTACCTTCAAGGTAACGCCAACGGACAGGAATGACGTTTTCATCATTGAAAATACTTTTCACGAAAAAGGCGGCCCTGCCAAGCATTTGCATTACGAGCAGGATGAGTGGTTCTATGCCGTCGAGGGAGACTTTATCCTGGAAGTGGGACCGGAAAGAATCAGACTCGCGCCTGGAGACTCGATATTCGCCCCTCGCAGAATTCCTCATGCTTATGCGTTTACGGGGGGTGGGCGTGGCAGAATCCTGATTGCCTTCATGCCGGCGGGGAAAATGGAAGCTTTCTTTCGAGAAGTCACCAAAGCCAATGCGATGCCCCCCCAGGATCCTGAATTGTGGCGCGCCCACGGCATGGAGTTGATTGGACCTCCTTTAAACGTTTAGTCGAACGCACGGGGTGGTCGAGGCGGGAATCCAGATGGGTCTTCCCGGCTATTCCTCGACGGCGTACCGGTAGCCTGGTGCTCGCTGGGGCCCCGTGCGACCTCTCGAGTGGCAGTCGTCGGAGAGAAAACCGATCCGGTGTGGCCGGTGGCGTGCTTCTACGTCCAGCGCCACAATTCTTTCGATAAGGTGGCGGATGCCGAGCCGGTCTTGAAGCACGCGCTGGCTCCATACCCCCCCGTCCGAGAGGAGGAACGCGATGCCCGCCCCAGACCGCCACCATCGACCGCCGCCCGCCGACGTTTCCGCCTTGCGTCGACGCGTGCGGAAGCTGGAGCAGGAAGGCCGCGCGGTGCAGGGCCTTCTGGAGGAGCACCAGCGGCGCTGCCAGTCCCAGTCCCTCCTCAACCGCCTTTTGACCATGTCCCTCGAGGACGCACCCCTTGATGACACGCTGGCACGTTTCATCGAGGCAATCACCTCCCTGCCGTGGCTGGCCCTGGCAAACAAAGGGGCCATTTTCCTGGTGCCGGAATCCGGCGGGGTTCTCGAACTCAAGGCCCAACGAGGCCTGGGACCCGCCATGGCGACCCAATGCGCCCGCGTGCCCTTTGGCCGCTGCCTTTGCGGACGGGCGGCCGCCAGCGGCCGGCTGGTGTTCGCCGATCGTGTCGATGAGCGTCACGATTGGGCTTATGACGGCATGTCCCCCCATGGGCACTATTGCGTGCCCATCGTTGCGGGAGACGGGCGCGTGCTGGGATTGGTGACGCTCTATCTGCCGGAAGGGCGCGGCCGCAGCCCCAGCGCCGAGGAATTTTTGGGAGGGGTGGCCCATACCCTGGCGGGCATCATCGAAAGGCGCACGATCCAGGCGCAACTGGAGCAGCGATCGCGGGAATTGGAGGCCGGACGCCGCGACCTGGAAGAGGCCAACATCGCCCTGGGTGTGCTGTTGAAACAAATGGACCGGGAAAAGCGGGCGCTCGAGGAAGAGATCGTGCGCAATGTCCGGGAAACCATCCAGCCCTATGTGCGGGCGTTGGGCGCCTCCGCCCTGAACGAACCGCAGCGCGCCTGCCTGGGGGTCCTGGAATCCCGTATCAACGCCCTCGTCGCCCCCTTGTCCCAGCGTCTGGCCGCCTGCCTGCACACGCTGAGCCCCGCGGAGGCGAGGGTGGCCCAACTCATCATGGAAGGCCGGCGTACCAAGGAGATCGCCGCCCTCCTCAACCTCTCCGCCAAAACCATCGAGGTTCACCGGCGCAACATCCGCCGCAAGGTCGGCATCCTCAACGCTAAAACCAATCTGCGCGTTTTTCTTCTGTCCCGCCCCGAGTGAGTAGACCGCCTACCTGATAAATACGGTGTGCCCCAGGGTTGATTCCCGAATCCGGCGATGCCAGCTTGGGTCCGGGGCGCATCGGCCCACAGGGCTCTCATTGGTAGCGAGGGCTCCCATGGCGCTTCAGCGCATAGGGACCCATGGTGCCGCGGTACGGCCTGGGTCCCTGCCCGGAGATGGTCGTCGAATCGGTTCGACTACTCATGATGTGACGTATTTGGCGCGCGGCCGGGAAAGGCCGCAGAAACCGAAAAGGAGGCAAGACATGTCCACCAACTCCCATCCCAAGCACCTCTGGCATCTGCTGGGGCTCATCCAGGCGGGTGTCGGTCTTTCCGCCATCCTCGGCGGGGTCCAGCTGGTCTCCGATCCCACGGGCTCGGGTGCGGGCCTGCCGCTCGATTGGTTGCAGGGCTCGCCGTTTTCGGATTACTTCATTCCCGGCCTGGTCCTCCTGGTGGCGATCGGGTTGGGCACCAGCGTCGCCGCCGGGGCCACCTGGCTTGGATTCCACCGGGCGGGGCTGCTGGCCATGAGCTCGGGTCTCGTACTCGTGGTTTTCATCCTGACGGAGGTCTGGATGGTAGGGTTGCGCACTTTTCTGCAGCCCCTCTTCCTGGTGCTGGGTCTGCTCATCCTGGCCCTCGGCATCGTCGCGGAGCGACGGGCCCTCCCCGC
The DNA here is from genome assembly GCA_049366795.1 of Desulfobacterales bacterium. Taxonomy (GTDB): domain Bacteria; phylum Desulfobacterota; class Desulfobacteria; order Desulfobacterales; family UBA5852; genus CALNZV01. The sequence goes on along the minus strand of JBMNCP010000086.1, from coordinate 16,668 downwards.
GGCTCCGCTGGTCGCCTTATCGGGTCGTACCTTCGGAAAGCTATAGAAGTGTGGACGCCGCGCCGCCCTGCCGAAAGGTGGCTATCGATCGGGGGTCAACTTCAAAAGGCGGCCGCCGGATTCGTCTTCGAGCACGAACAAAGCCCCTTCGGGCCCCTGTTCGACCTCGCGGATTCGCTTGCCCCATTCAAAGCGTTCGACTTCCTCGGCGCTATCCCCTGTCAGGCGGACACGAACAAGGGCCCGGGAGACAAGTCCACCGATGAGCGCGTTGCCCTGCCAATCGGCAAACAGGTCCCCGTCATAGATGGCAAGACCGGCCGGGGCGATGGAGGGCACCCAAAACGTTACAGGAGCCTCGAACTCGGGACGGGTGTCATGATCGGGGATCGGGATTCCCGAGTAGTGGTCGCCTTGCGATACGATCGGCCAACCGTAATTTTTACCGGGAATGATCCGATTCAACTCGTCGCCGTGTCGCGGGCCCATCTCGTGAACCCACAATCGTCCTTCGGCGTCAAAAGCGATGCCTAGTATGTTGCGGTGGCCGACGGTCCAGAACTGCCTCGCGATTTCGCCACGATCCTGCCACGGGTTGTCATCGGGCACCGTGCCGTCGTCGTTCAAGCGCAGTACCTTGCCGAGGTTGCCGTCAAAATCCTGTGCCGGTGTGAATTTCTGGCGATCTCCCGAGGTGATGAACATTTTCCCGTCCGGGCCGAAGGCGATGCGATGGCTGTAGTGCCCTCTTCCGGTAACCTTCGGCTCCTGAACCCAGAGCTTTTCCACCGAAGTCAGCTTGAGTGGACTGTTCTCACGATCGAGCTTGGCGCGGACCACCACCGCACCGATGGACGCGGTATCAGTCGCGCTTTCGGCATAGGACAGGTATACATAGGCATTTCGCTCGAAATCAGGATGCAGCACCACATCGCCCAGGCCACCCTGACCGCCATAGGCGACGTCCCACAAGCCGTGCACTTCTGTCTTCGACCCGTCCTTGGCAACATGCCACAGTACCCCTCTTTTCTCGGTCACCAATAGCGAGCCGTCGGGCAGGAAGGTCATGGCCCAGGGCTCATCGAACGTGGCGATGTGCACGGCCGCCAGGTCGGTGCCGGCGGTGCCCTCGATACGGAAATCACGGGCTGAAGCCGGTACGGCAATTGAAATGATCATCGGCAAGACCATCATCAAACGCATGGGTGGCAACTCCTTTTCTTTTTTTTTGCCCGATCAAGGACGGAATCGATAAGAATCCTGAAGCCATCAACTACGCGAACACGAAAGCCCTGAACCCTCTCTTATCGACTGTATCCCCCGCCGAAGCTGGAATGACAATATGGTTTTACCCCTGCACCTCCTTCCGAGCTCATCGGAAAAGAGAGAAAGGCCGTATTACTGAAAATTATGGGGGCGGGTGACCGCTGTCAAACCTGATGGTAATCACCTCACCTGTTTTAACATTCTGCCACGCATGGTTTCGGGATGCTCGTCATTCGAAGCCGTGCTCCCCGTTTTTTCTGCTGGTTCCCACGTAAAGGCGTGGCAGCGGCGGCCTTCCGCGAGGAGCCTTCGTTCTTTGCAGCGGGCGCCACGGTTCGCGGATTCGCCTGTTTCGGACCTGCAATACCCGACTCCCCCCATTGCCCCGGCATCGCAGGCGCGCTAGGCTCGTGTCCATCCACAATGGGTTGTACAGGCACGAGCGTGTCCGATTCGGAAATGGAGAATGCCATGCGACGCTGGACCCCGATCGCAGCTTGGAGCGGCGCGGCGATTGCCGTCCTGATCGTCATTGCACTTGCGGCCTCGTTCGTCCTCGACGACTACCTGGGGCAGCGAATGGAAAATGACATCAACCGTGCGCTGAACGATTACCAGGTCGATCTGAAGGATTTCGACTTCAATCCTTTCGGGTTCACCGTCACGCTGAACGACCTCGCCCTCGTTCAGACGGCCCATCCGGACCCGCCGGTTGTGCGTATCGAGCGCCTGCAGGCCAGTGTCCACTGGCGGGCCCTTCTAAGAGGCCGGCTGGTGGCCGATTTTCGAATCGAGGCGCCCGACGTTCATATCAATCGGAGGCAGCTGCAGCAGGAGGCCAGGGATGAAGAGCGCCTCCGGGAGCGCGGCTGGCAGGCGGCCGTCCGTGCCATTTACCCCCTGAAAATGAATCGGGTCGTGCTTGAAAACGGCCGTTTCACTTACATCGATTCGGACCCCCGAAAGCCGGTCACCCTGAGTGCGATTCAACTGACGACCGAAAACATCCGCAATGTCTTTTCCGCGGAAGGCGTCTATCCGTCCCCCTTCAGCTTCACGGCGCAAGTTTTTGACAAAGGGCGCGCCGAAGTGAAGGGACGGGCGAATCTACTGGCTGAACCTCATCCAGCGCTGGAGGCGGAAATGGTTGTCCGGGACATCGACCTGGGACATTTCGAACCGATCGCCGCCCGCTACCGGCTCGAGATCGGCGGCGGACATGCAACCGCCGAGGGTCATATCGAATACGCGCCACGGAAGAGAATCGTTCGATTGAAAGAAGTCCGGATCGATCAAGCCCGGATCGCCTACCGGCACTCCGGTGGGGCGGGCAAGGGCCTTCGCGCTCCGGCCGACGGTGGCGACGCTGTCGTCGCGAAGGACCGCGAGGAAACGGAACTGCGGATGCGGATCGATGATTTCCGGCTCACCGGGGAGCTCGGTTTCGTCAATATTGTCGAAGATTCGAGCTATTATCTTTTTTTTCGGCAAACCAGTGTGCGTGTGACCAACCTGTCCAACCATTTTCGGGATGGCCCCGCTGAAGCCGCCATCCAAGGCAGGTTCATGGCGAGCGGCGACACCAGGATTCTTGCCCGATTTCGTCCCGAAGCCGACGGTCCGGATTTCGATCTCTACGCGCGCATCGTGGGAACGGAGGCCGCCGCATTGAACGATATGCTGAGAGCCTATGCCAACTTCGATGTCACCGAAGGCCGCTTTTCGCTTTTCACCGAAATCCACGTCCAGAACCAACGTGTCGACGGCTACGTCAAGCCGTTCTTCAAGGATCTAGAGATTTACGATGCCGGACAAGAAAGCGAGCAGCCCCTGTTTCAAAAACTGTACGAGGGCGTCATCGAAGGCATCGCGGAAATCTTGAAGAACGAGTCCAGCGATCGGGTGGCGACCAAGACGGATATCAGCGGTCCCATCGAAGATCCCGAGGCCGATACCTGGCAAGTGATCGCCAACCTGATTCGCAATGCGTTTTTCAACATCATCCTCCCCGGCTTTGAGCCGGGCGGCGGCACCCCGCGCGACAGTGAAGGCAATGCGCCCGGTTCCTGACCTCCTGCGCGTCGCTCCCCACCCTGCTCACCCGGATAAATACTGGCTCGAATAAGGAGTTCACGCGCGGCATATGCGGGGAAGAGCTTATAGGTGAATCCGCGATCGTGCCGCATCTTTGCCTCATTGGCAACGTCGAAAGCAAACGAGGATTCGGGCATCCCAGGCCCTTTTACAGTTATTTTTATAAGGAGGTGCACATGAAGACTACCGATCACCACCCCGGCGGCGCCGGGACCTATCCCAAGGCCAAAGGCTTCGAGGGCGGCAAGGACATCCTTCGAATTATTCTGTCCATCATTTTGCCGCCGTTGGGAGTCTTCTGGCAAGTGGGGTTGGGCAAGCACTTCTGGATCAACGTGGTGCTCACGATTTTCGGCTACCTTCCCGGCATCGTGCACGCCCTGTGGGTCATCTTTACCAAGTAGGCAAGGAGACGCGTCATGACGGGGCAATCGAGAGGGCGGCAGGCCGCCAAACCCGGGCAGATCCCCAAGTCCGGATGGAAGGACATTCTATTCAGGACCAAAGAGGAGATCGGCAAGGACAACCTGTCCATCGTGGCCGGCGGCGTGGCGTTTTACATGCTGCTGGCCATTTTTCCGGCCATCGGCGCGATGGTCGCCATTTACGGCCTGGTGGCAGATCCGGGTCAGATCCAGCAGCAGGTTGCGGCACTGTCGCACATTCTGCCACAGCAAGCGATGTCCATTTTGCAGGACCAGTTGTCGCGCCTCGCCGCAGGTGCCGGCGGCGCCCTGAGCCTGGGGGCGCTTTTCGGCCTCCTGCTGGCCCTTTGGAGTGCGGCCAAAGGGATGAAGGCGCTCATCACCGGCTTGAACATCGTCTACGATGAAGAAGATCAGCGCGGGTTCATCAAGCTGAATACCATCGCCATCGGGCTAACGCTGGCCGCGATCCTGTTCGCCATCGTGGCGATCGGCTTCGTCGTCGTTTTCCCCGCTGTCTTGGGGTTTTTAGGGCTCTCCGAGGTTGCCCGGGTTCTCACCAGCGTCCTGCGCTGGCCGTTGCTGGCCGTATTCGGCATGAGCGCGCTCGCCCTTTTGTACCGGTATGCCCCTGATCGCGACGAGCCCCAGTTCCGCTGGGTCAGCTGGGGGGCTGCCGCCGCCATCGTCCTGTGGCTGGCGGCTTCCCTCCTGTTTTCCTTCTATGTGAAGAATTTCGGCAGCTACAACGAGACCTACGGCTCCATCGGGGCGGTCGTCATTCTTCTCATGTGGTTTTACATCACTGCCTTCACGGTCCTGCTAGGGGCGGAGCTTAATGCCGAAATGGAGCATCAGACGGCGCACGATACGACGCGCGGCCGTCCACGGGCCATGGGGCAACGCGGCGCCCACGTGGCCGATACGTTGGGAGAGACGCATGCAGCGATAGGGGACACCAAGTGATGACCCTTAGGCTCAGCGGCCCAAGCCGGAAAATGCTGGCTCCGGGAGTTTCTTCATGGGATCCATCGCCGCCTGGATACAGTCCTTCCGGCACCCGCATACCATGTCGGCCCCATAGCACAAGTCATCAAAACAATACCATAATGTCGGTGACCGGTTATTGCCGGTCCAGACGCATGAGAAGAGGACAAATCAATGGAAACCGTAAATGACAAGCGGGCAAACTCTGAGAAAAATTCGATTTCATCCCTGTTTTCAACCCTGCTCGGTGACGTAACGCAACTTTTCCGACAGGAAGTGCTTCTCGCCAAAACGGAAATTACCGAAAAGATCAACCAGGCGGCATCGGGGGGCATTTCCCTGGCAGTGGGCGGGGCAGTGGTTTTCGCCGGTTTTCTGGTGCTGTTGCATGCGGCCGTTCTGGCGCTCTCCAATGTGGTTGCGCCTTGGCTGTCGGCACTGATCGTCGGGGGTGTAGTCGTCATCGTCGGGGTGGTGTTTCTGATGAAGGGCCGAAGCAACCTCAAATCCCGAAATCTGGCCCCCACGCGCACCACTGCATCGCTGCGACGTGACAAGGATTTGGCCAAGCAATACGCAAGCAAAACGTAACCCCGCCACCGATGGTCATCCTTTGGAAGGAGGACGCACAATGAATGATCCCTTAAGCACAGAATCCCGGATCGTGAGCGGGCCCGAATCGCGGCTGCACTGCGACGAAACCAGCTCAGCGGAAGAGCTTGAAAAATGCGCTGAGGCAACGCGGCAGAACGTGGACCGGACCATGCAGAAGGTCGAAGAGCGATTGGCGCCCGGCCGGCTTTACGACGATGCCTGGCATTTCCTGCGGCAGTCCCTGGCCGATGCCCGCAACCAGTCGGGCAGCCTCGATGAAGCGGTCAGCCATAACCCCGCCTTGTTTGCGGCGATGGGCATCGGTCTGGCCCTGCTGGGGGGCAGCATCGCGGGCTATGCCTTTAAAAAGATGACTGAAAAAGATACCTCCCCTTCGAGGCATCGAGCCCGTTGGTACGAGACGGAACCCCATGATATTCCCCGAGCCGAGTGGAAACCCGGTGCCGTTACACCTCCCTCGGCCGCGGTATCGCCGGACACGCGCCTCGAACACGAAGCCAGCACAGAGGAATTCCAGCGCGATATTCTGACATCCGCGGAAAGGCGCACAAAGGACGCTTCTATCGACGATGAAAAAGTTGCGCACTCTGAGGAGCACGAGGAATTCGCGAGCCACAAACCCCGTCATTTTTAGCGATTCGCGCGGGCAACCTTATTCATGTCGTTCTGGAAAGCCATCGGTTACCCGTATAACCGGGAGATCGTAGGAACCAATTATTAACAAGGGAGTCAAAAATGAAATTACTCAGCATCAGCTTAATGCTCGTCCTCATCGCCACCCTTTCGCTTTATGGCTGCTCCGAAGAACAGGGCATGACGACAGGCCAGACTGAACAGAAAGGGGAAATGGAACAGGCCCAGACCGAAGGGCAGCAGCCGGCCACGTCGGTAGACATGGCGCGGGATGAGACGAAGACCCAGGCCGGGACCGAATCCGGGCAGCAGACCGGAGTGGCGGGAACCGGCGAGCAGTTTGAGGTGACCGGCGTTGTCGAGCAAACGGCCGATGGGTATGCCCTCCGATCCGTCAACGAGTCCTATGCAATAGAGGGAGACGAGGATTTATCCCAAATGGTCGGCAAGGATGTAAGGATTACCGGGTCCTTGGAGGAATCGAACGGCAAGCGGGTGATCAATGTCGAAGAAGTCACGGTGATCGAGTAGCAAGCCGTCACGATCTCGCCCGGCGTCCCATTTGAATCACGCGGGTCTGAAACGGCCCGCGTGATGCATTAGGAGACCCTCCCCCCGTTTCAAGCCTCGCACCAATACCCCCGACAGTCCGTTCATCTCCCCGCATACAGGGGATCAGCAGTGGTTATACGCTCTCCACCCCATTGGCCGTATCCCCCCGGACGTGTTGATAGTGATAGAAAATGCAGGCTGCTTTTCACGCTACCTTTCCCAGGCAATGGCGGTCCGCCCGCCGCTTCTCCGGCCTGCAGGGTCCATCGGAATCGTTCACTCCCGCTCGGTGGTAGTGACTTGGGGGTCGGGCCACCTCCGGCATGTCTCACGAATAAGATCCAGCCATCAGTGCCCCTAACAGGATCGCCATGGGTTTTTCTGCGGCGGCGATCCCTATAACGGAACGGGCGATTATCCGGAACACCGTCCGCCCGGTCCGTAATATTCTATCCACGCCAGACAAGAAAGGAGTTTGCCATGAGTTTCAACCCCTTGAAGGAAAAGGGCACACCGGTGGAAAAACAGCTTCGCGACTGGGCCAAGATCAATGTCCGCCCCTATGACAAGCGGTCGGTGCCCCCCTATACCCGCTGCCGGGTGATCATCATGAACGGTGCCGAAATCGAAGCGGCGCTGTTCAGTCATCAGTTCGCGCGGCACATCGAAGATCCGGACGTCAAAAAAAAGCTGGCCCTGACGCGCAGGATCGAGCAGCAGCAGCAGAAGGTGATCAACTGGCTGGTACCGGCCGATGAATCGGCCCTGGAGGTCACTATCGGCTACGAACAGGTGGCCGTCGATCTCACCGCCTTCCTGGCCCAGAACGAACCCGACAAGGTGGTTCGCGCCGCACTGGATTTCGCGCTCCTGGAAGATTTCGACCATCTCTACCGCTATGCGGATCTGCTGGAGATGACCCAGGGCATCCGTGCCGAGGAACTCGTCGGCGGCATGACCGAGATTACGATCGGTCGGCCCACGATTGCCGAGCACCGTCACCCATTTGACGAGATCCGAAAGCACTACGACGCCAGCAAGGCCGATATCCGGACCAAGCTCAACGTGATGACCATCGTCGCCGCCGAGCAGCAGACCATGAACTTTTACATGAATGTCGGCAACCGCGCGGACACGGAGGTGGGACGCGGCCTGTACCAGGAAATCGCCATGGTAGAGGAGCAGCACGTGACCCACTACGAATCGCTGGAAGACCCGACCATGAGCTGGTTCATGCGCGACGTCATGCACCAGTACGGCGAGTGCTATCTCTATCACTCCTTCACTGAGCAGGAGGAGGATCCGGACATCAAAAAGATCTGGGAGGAGCACCTGGACATGGAAATCGGGCAGCTCCAGGCCTCCTGCAAACTGATGAAGAGCCACGAGAAACGCGATCCCGAGGAGTTCCTGCCGGATGAGACCCCCGCCCCTCTGATCATGAAGAGCAATTTCGATTATGTGCGAAAAATTCTGGCCGAGCAGGCGGACTGGAATGCCAAGGGCACCTCGTATGTGCCGGTGGATAAACTGCCGTCCGACCATCGTTATTTTTCGCACCAGGAGAAGGTCAATGGTTCATGGGTACCTTCCCAGGAGGTGATCCGGCAGTATATCGAAAAAAATGGCCAGGATTACCGATTCGAACCCGAGGGTGCGCATCCGGTCGACCGCTTTCAGCAGCGGAAAAAGGTCGTGCGCTGACCCTATTCCCTTCCCCTTGCCCGCCTCCAGATCGGGCCGCAGGTGGATAACACCGGCGGCCCGAGTTTCAAACGCGGCAGGATCGATGGGCGCGGACATCAGAAACGGCTGGCAAGATCGAAGGTGAAGCCCAGGTGTCCGAAGTCGAATTTTAGCCTCCATCGTTTCATCTTTACTCCTCGACCGAATGACCCGCGCGGGTCACACCCACAAATGCTGCGAGCGACTGCCGGCGGGTGCGGGGTCTCGCCCCGGTGACCCGCCGGGGAATTTCGTGCCCACGCCAATGGCGTCGTGTTGACAATTTACGGGAGGAGCTAAATGTGAAGGAGCAGAGGGGTCGAGGTCTCGAGGGTTCGAGAGAAATGCAGAAGCAGGACAGCGCAATCAAATCATTGCGACGATTGTAAGATCCAATGAATACAAATCATAGGCACCTCGGTTCCGATACCGATTTCGATCCTGATACCGATACCGCAAGGACGCCTCCTGGCATGAGGATTCATGGTTTGATACTTTTGCTCGGCATTCTGCTGGTGAGTTGCGGTTGCGCCACGAACTCGGGAGAGAGCCTGCACAGTCATCGATCGAAGGGGCTGGAAAGCGGTCATGCCCCCGTCAACGGAATTGCCATGTACTACGAGGTTCATGGCCGCAGGGGAGGGATCCCGCTGGTTCTGCTGCATGGCGGCGGGTCGACGATCGACGTCACATTCGGCAGGGTGCTGCCGATTTTTGCCCGCAGCCGGAGGGTTATCGCCTTGGAGGAACAGGGGCACGGTCGAACGAGCGATCGTGATGCACCTTTTACTTTCGAGTCCTCGGCGGATGACGTTGCCGCCCTCCTTCGCTACCTGAATGTCGAAAGCGCGGACATCATGGGTTTCAGCAACGGCGCCAGCGTCGCACTCCAGGTCGCCATACGACATCCCGGGCTTGTTCGAAAGTTGGTCTTTGCCTCGTCCATGACCAAGAGGGAGGGCGCCTATCCCCAAATTTGGGAGTTCATGGAGCGGGCGGACTTTTCGAACATGCCGCAACCGCTGAAGGACGCATTCCTCCGGGTCAACCCGGACGTGCGCCAACTCGAAATCATGCACGACAAGGATGCCGTCAGGATGCGAAATTTCAAGGATGTGCCCGACGATCGGGTTCGCTCGGTCGGCGTTCCGACGCTGATCGTCCTTGGAGACCGGGACATCGTGAAGCCCGAGCATGCCGTTGAGCTGACCCGCCTGATTCCCGGCGCGCGACTGCTGATCCTGCCAGGCGGGCACGGGGAGTATCTTGGCGAAATGGTAGCGACACAGACGAACACCCGATACCCCGAGCAGACGGTGCGACTGATCGAGGAATTCCTGGATTCGCGGGAATGATGGCGGGTCACGGTCGACCGAAAATGCGATCCCCCTCGACGCTCGCGGACTGAAAGTAGATCAAGGCGATATACTCTACCCATTCTGCCCAACCGGGGTGGTCATGCTTCGAATCTGGCGTTTCATTACATTGATCCTCACGGCGCTCGGACTGGTCATGGGAGGCGCCCACGTGCTCGAACTCCCGCCGAAGATGCGGTATGACCCGGAAATGTATGCTGCGGTGACCAGTACCCTTTACCCGCTTTTCGGCTTGATCGGAGGACCGCTTCAGGTAGCGGCGGTTTTCTCCGCGCTGGTTTTGACGTATTGGGTTCGAGGCCGGCCACCATTTCGCCTGACGTTGTTTGGTGCTCTTAGCATCGTGCTCTCCCTTGTACTGTGGTTCATCCTCGTCGCGCCGGTGAATGCCGAGTGGCGGCGCGTCATGGAAACGGCATCGGAATCGGTGCCGTCAGCGTATCAACGGCTGCGTTCCCGGTGGGAGTACGGACACGCGGCGGCGTTTATCGCCTGGTTGACGGGATTCAGCCTGCTCCTCTCATCCGTGCTGAAAGACACGCCGTCATCACGTGCTCACGGCCCGGAATCCTGACGGAGGCGCACAGTCCCTATTGCGGCCAAAGGTGATTCCCCACAACCCTGCCGAACCTTTACGGACATCGCTCGATCCTTGCCCATGACACCTGAACAAACCGCAATAGCCTACGACAAAATTGCCTCCCATTGGGACTGCCCCGATTTCAACTATGAGAACGGTATTTGGCAGCACGAGCAAGCCCTGCAATTCGTATCGAGAGCCGGTGAGGCGCTGGATATCGGCTGTGGCGGCAGCGGGCGGATCATCCATCTGCTCCTGCGCCGACGGTTCAGGGTCGAAGGTCTGGACATCTCGAAGGAGATGATCGAGCGTGCGCGGAGGCATCATCCTCAAGTCCGGTTTTATCTGACGGATATCTGTACTTGGAAGCTCCCGAAACGCTATGACTTCATCTCCGCCTGGGACAGTATTTGGCATGTTCCCCTTCAAAGGCAATTGGACGTGCTTCGAAAGGTCCTGGGCGGGTTGACCCCGGGCGGTGCCCTTATCTTTACGACCGGAGGTGTCGAAAGCCCCGAAGAAGTCACGAACCCGTGCTTCGGCCAGCCCTTGTATCATGCCGCCCCAGGCATCCCGGCGATCCTGCGCACGCTGGAGGAGACCGGATGTTCCTGTCGGCATCTGGAATATGATCAATATCCGGAGAAACATGTCTTCATTGTCGCGCAAAAGTCTTGACACTTTGCTCCAGTCGGCAGCCTGACGACGCCGCACTCCTGCCAGACCGCTCTGGGCTGGTTCGTTCCGTGGCGTTTAGGAGAGAGAATGTTTGAAGCGTTGGAGAAGATCAACGAACGGCCCGAACCGTTCCAGTTTTACACGGCGAGTGATCTGTGGACCGACGAGCATACGTCGGCCCGGATGCTGTCGTATCATCTCGACGACACCATCGACGTCTCTTCGCGAAATGCGCGGTTCATCAATCGATCAGTGGAATGGATCGCAACCCGCTTCAACATCGGCAAGGCGACCCGGATCGTCGATTTCGGCTGCGGCCCGGGATTGTACACAAGGGGATTGGCCAGGCGCCAAGCGAAGGTGACCGGCATCGATTTCTCGAAAAGGTCCATCGAGTACGCAAAAAAGACAGCGGCCCGCGAAAAGCTCAACATCAACTACGTGACGCAGAATTACCTGGACTTCGAGACCGACGACCGGTTCGACCTTGTCCTGATGATCATGTGCGACTTCTGCGCCCTCAGCCCTGTCCAAAGAAAAGGGATTCTGAGCAAATTTTACAGGTTCCTGAAACCCGGCGGTTGGGTCCTCCTGGATGTGTATTCGCTGGCGGCGTATAACCAACGGAAGGAGGAAGCGATCTACGAAGTGAACCTCCTCGACGGATTCTGGTCGCCGAACAAGTACTACGGTTTCCTGAACACCTTCAAATACGATAAAGAAAGGATCGTACTGGACAAGTTCACGATTGTCGAATCGGAACGCACACGAATGGTGTACAACTGGCTGCAATACTTCGCTCCTGAAGAACTCGAGAAGGAGTTTGTGGACCGTGGATTTTTCATCGAGGCGATTTATTCAGACGTCGCCGGAACCCCTTACGACCATAATTCGAGCGAGTTTGCCGTCATCGCCAAGAGGACGTAGGCCGGGGCGGCGCATCGCCCCGACCGGATGCGGAGTCGCTTGCGTTTCTGCGCGAGCGCCCTCCCCTGCATCGGGTTACCAAACGTTGCGTCGCCACGATGTGGACACTAGTGAGCAATAGGATGAATTCCATCCTTTGGCAGAAGGAGCAACTGATAAACACCCGATACCACGCTCGAGATCGGGGCTGGCACGATCGACCGACACTTTGCCGTCAACA
>JBMNCP010000086.1:0-4490 GCA_049366795.1 Desulfobacterales bacterium | reverse complement strand
AACAGCCGAAAAATCTTCACCGCGGCGACGATCACGACGGGACTTACCGGCGCCAACATGTATGGCGGATTGTTGCTGGCCCCCTTGTACCTCCAGCTTGTGGCCGGCCGACGTCCGGCGGAGACGGGTGTCTGGCTTTTCGTCATGGGGTTGGACAGCGCACTGGCCTTGCCGGCTACGGGCACGCTGACGGCCGGGTGAACGCTCCATGGATCGTAATAGCATCTGAACGCCGTCCAACAACGAACTTACGCCTAAAACGAAATCGGATACGCTGGAGTTGAAGGATCCATTATGGATGGGCGCTTATGAATGGCTACGAAATCAGAGACGATGAGCATGGAATCGGCAAGGTACTGATCCTCAAGGCCGGATGGGACAAGGATCTCAAAACCTTTATGTTGAAGGAGAGTTTGTCGGCACTGAGGCTGACCGACGCATTTGGGTTCAAGGTCAGGGATCTTTCATTGATATCGGATCTTACCTTTCTCAGGAGCCTTGAAGTCTATTGCTGGGAGGCAAGGAATGTAAAGGTCATCGGATCATTGACACAGTTGGAAGTATTGGGAATGCAATTTCTGTCAACGCAAAAAATTGATTTTTCCGGATTCAAAGACCTGAGAGTCGCCAAATTGACCTGGAAAAAAGGCCTTACCGGCATTACGGAAATCGAATCGTTGGAATATCTCAATATCCAGAACTACCCTTTCGACTCCTTGATGCCGATCACAAAACTAAGGCGGTTGAAAAAGCTGTATTTGACATCCAGAAAATTGAAATCTCTCGATGGCATATCCAGACTTCGTGAGCTTGAGGAATTGGATCTTTACAACTGCACCGAACTCACTTCGATGAAAGGGATCGAACTATGCCAAAAATTGACAACCATCGAAATCCAAGCTTGCAACAGGCTTGATGCAGCTGCAGACGTCAAAGTGAATGATGTTCCGGCCAGGCCATGAAGAAAACGAACCGGATTGTCGATCGGACCAGGGAATAGGAGATGACTTTTTGCCACCCGCCGAAAGTGGCGCCTGGAGAAAAAGAGACGCGGAGTTCCAATGAAGAGTGCGAACCATGTGCGGTGGCTCTATCGGGAGTTGCCCGATCTGGTGGCCCAGGGAGTGATAGGACCCGGGGAAGCGGAAGGAATCCGTCGGCATTACGGTGATTCCGATTTGGCCGGCCGGACCGTGAAGCGTTGGGCGGTCGTCCTGTTCAGCATCCTCGGCGCCGCGTTGATCGGCGGCGGAATCATCCTGCTGCTTGCCCACAACTGGGAGGAGTTGTCCCGCCCGATGCGGGCGGCGATTTCGGTCGCTCCACTGGCGGTCACGGCTCTGCTCGGAGCGTGGCTGCTGTGGACCGACCGCGAGAGCACGGCATGGCGCGAGGGGGTCGGAACAGCCCAAACGCTCGCGATCGGCCTGTCCATCTCGCTGGTTGCGCAGACCTACAACCTGGGCGGCCGGTTCGATGAGTTCATGCTGACCTGGTCGCTGCTGGCATTGCCGATTGCCTATCTGCTTCGGTCGACCCTGCCGGCCATGCTCTACATGGTCGGAATCGCGGTGTGGGCCGGATCTGTGTCGAACCAGGCCGGCGGCAGTCTATGGTATTTTCCGCTGCTGGGCGCTGTCCTGCCGTTCGTGTGGTGGACGGGCCGGACGAACCGGTATCACCCCAGGCCGCTGACGCTCTTATGGGTGCTGGCGCTCACCGTCGGCATCGGAACCGGCTTCGCCACAGGGCGCGCGGGCGGGAAACTGCACGCATGGCCGGTGGTGTTTGGCGGACTTTTTACGGTGTTGTATCTGACCGGATCGCGATGGTGGGCCGGGGCGTCTACGGCCCGGCAGCGTCCGCTCCAGGTCGCAGGCGCTCTGGGCGCGGTGGGTCTCGCGCTGATTTTGAGCTTCGCCGATGCGTGGCCGCACCCGGATTGGCACCATTACCGGGAAAGCGTAAAAGCCCTCCCGGGCGGCCTGCGGCTGTCGGCGGCGGCGGTCTTTCCGGCAGCGGCACTGCCCTTGTGGATATGGAGTTGGCGGCAGCGGGCATGGGGAGAGGTTATGCTCGGGGCGGTGTCCGTCATGACGGTCGTCGGATGGATCGCCGCAATGATGGGCGCCGAGGTAATGGGCGCGGTCCTGTTCAATTTGTACCTCTTTGTCCTCGGCATCGGGACGCTGGTGATCGGGTTCCGCGGCCGGAGACTGGGCGTGGTGAACGCCGGAATGGCGGTTTTGGCGGCGGTCATCCTGTGCCGGTTCTTCGACGGCGACCTCGGTTTCGTGGTTCGCGGGACGGCCTTTATCGGCATCGGAATCGGATTCCTGACGTCGAACCTGATGCTGGTACGCCGTAAAGGGGCGGTGAAGGAATGAACCCGAGATTGATTTTCAGCCTGTTTGTAGCGGCGGTAATTGCGCAACTGGCCGTGCCGCTCGGTCAAATCCGGAAATACGAGGACATCCTGCGAACCGGCGAAACCTACAAGTTCCGCACTGCGCCGGTGGACCCCTACGATGCGTTTCGAGGCCGCTACGTGGCGTTGAACTATGCCGATACCGTAGCCGAGCTGCGACAGGACGAGAACCTCGAATCGCACGCGCCGGCCTATGTCAGGCTCCTGAGGGATGAGACGGGATTCGCGCAATACGGAGAGATATCCGGCGAACCACCTGGGAAAGGCGATTTCCTGAGGGTGGAATATCTGAATGCCACCGGCTCGGGCCCCGCCGCCGCGAATTTCCGGTTGCCGTTCGACCGCTTTTTCATGGAAGAAACTAAAGCGCCTCGGGCCGAAGCAGCCTATCGGAAGTACGGCAACCGCCGCGGCCCGCCGGGTGGCGATACTTACGTCCTCGTGCGGGTCAAGGACGGGCGTGGCGTGATCGAGGATCTCTTCATCGACGGCAAGCCCGTTGGAGAGTTTCTGGCGGCAGAGGCAACCGGACGGTGATGGCAACGTTGCAACGAGGATCCCTGAGAACGGAAGGTTGCCAAGGTGAATCTCCTTCGGGATCTTTTCGAATTCAAACATTGACAAGGCAGGCGCCATGAAAGCGGCATTCGTCGTATTCGACCGCATGACGTCTCTGGATTTCGTCGGATTCTACGATCCCGTGACCCGACTCAGGTCGATGAGGATCATGGATGACTTCGAATGGCGTATCTGCTCGATGACCCGAAAGGTCGCCGATGACCGGGGACTTCGGTACGAGGTCGATTCCGTGGCCGAACCGCTGGATTCCCATGACCTGCTGTTCGTGCCCGGAGGGCTCGGCACCCGGGATCTCCAGCGCGACACCGGTTTTCTCGAATGGTTGAAAACCGCCGGCCCTGTACCGCTGAAGGCATCGGTGTGCACGGGCGCTCTCCTGCTCGGGGCCGCGGGCTTCCTGCACGGTCGGCGCGCCACCACCCATCCGAGCGCCTACAGCGCGCTGGAACCCTATTGCGGAACGGTGACCGGGGAGCGGATCGTCGACGCGGGTGACATCATTACCGCGCGCGGAGTGTCGTCGGCCATCGACCTCGGCCTGCACCTGGTGTCGAGACTGGCCGGCGCGCTCGCCCGCGACCGGATCGCCGCCCAGATGGACTACCCGTACCGCTGGGAATCGTAACGTTCGTCTGCGGACCGCCGCTGGCCGGCCTCATGTCCCGTCCCCCCGATAAAGGCACGCTGCCATGAAAGTCGAATCGATCGATCACATCGTATTGACCGTCAAGGATGTGGAAGCAACCTGCGCTTTCTATTCACAGGTGCTCGGCATGAGGATCACCACCTTTGGGACCGAAAGGAAGGCCCTCTCTTTCGGAGTCCAGAAAATCAATCTGCACCGGCACGGAAATGAGGTCGAGCCGAAGGCGGCAAACCCCACCCCCGGCTCCGCGGATCTCTGTCTGGTCAGCCGCGAGCCTGTCGCCGAATGGCTCGAGCATCTCCGCGCCAATGGTGTGGAAGTCGTGGACGGCCCGGTTCAACGGACCGGCGCCGTTGGACTCGTGGTTTCGATATACTTCCGGGATCCGGACGGAAATCTCGTCGAGGTAGCGAATTATCCAAACACATGACCATACCGTATGTTCTCCAAACTCAATTCCTGACCGAATCAATCGGAAATGCCATGGATCGGTATTCGCCGTGATCCTTGGCCTTTCCTACGCCTATGCCTGATGGAATCGATCCTGCTTCTGGTGCCGCCGGAACGATTTCGTGAACCGGCGGCAAGGCTTGACGACCGGCGGCGTGAGGAACAGATTTCGAAAGCGCGAGGTAAAGGATCCTGCGCGCAGAGTTCCCGGATCGAGCTTTCGGATACCCACACGAGGCGAAAGAGATGATGGGAATCATGCCCGATTCGGGCGTTATGAAATCCGAACCGGAGACCAACCGTGCATAGTTTTAACAACATCCGGGCTGCAGCCATTGCCGGCATTCTGATCGCCCTTCTGCTGGCCATTCCGGCATGGTCGAATCC